>NZ_CP035001.1 GCF_002531755.2 Rhizobium acidisoli
GGGCGCCTGAAAACAGGAGACGGCTGAAACCGTCTCCCAGACAAACGAGGATTCCAACGAGGATTCAATGCCCATATTCGACCTTTCCAACACCCCGCTTCGCGAGTTGAACAGCGCGCTGCACGCCCTTTCCAAAGGCGCCAACGACACCGAATTCGAAGTCATCAACCCGCGCGGCAGCCATGCCGTCGCCGTCGGCATCGACAGTCCCGTCACGGTCTCCGTCAGAGGATCGGTCGGTTATTACTGCGCCGGCATGAATGACGGCGGCAGGGTGACGGTTCATGGTTCGGCCGGCCCGGGCGTTGCCGAAAACATGATGTCCGGCACCGTCGTCATCGAGGGCGACGCCAGCCAGTATGCCGGCGCCACCGGCCGCGGCGGCCTGCTCGTCATCAAGGGCAATGCGGCGTCGCGCTGCGGCATTTCGATGAAGGGCATCGACATCGTCGTTCACGGCAGCATCGGCCACATGTCGGCCTTCATGGGCCAGTCCGGCCATCTCGTCGTGCTCGGCGACGCCGGCGATGCGCTAGGGGATTCGCTCTACGAAGCCAAGCTTTTCGTCCGCGGCGAGGTCAAGAGCCTCGGCTCCGACTGCATCGAGAAAGAGATGCGCGGGAGCATCTGGAGAAGCTTGCCGAGCTGCTCGAGCGGGCAGGGGTGACCGACGTCAGGCCCGAAGAGTTCAAGCGCTACGGCTCGGCCCGCAAGCTCTACAATTTCAACATCGACAACGCCGACGCGTATTGAGGCGAGGGACACCCATGAGCTATCACAACCCCTATACCCCGCCCCGCAAGTCCGCGACCTTCGACGATTATACGCTCGCCGAAATCCGCGCGCGGCCGCGACCGGGATCTACGACATCCGCGGCGCCGGCACCAAGCGCAAGGTTCCGCATTTCGACGATCTGCTATTTCTCGGCGCCTCCATCTCGCGCTATCCGCTCGAAGGTTATCGCGAGAAGTGCGACACGACGGTGGTGCTCGGCTCGCGTTTCGCCAAGAAGCCGATCACGCTCAAGACGCCGATCACCATTGCCGGCATGAGCTTCGGCGCGCTTTCCGGCAATGCCAAGGAAGCGCTCGGCCGCGGCGCAACGATATCAGGCACCTCGACCACGACTGGCGACGGCGGCATGACCGATGAGGAACGTGGCCATTCGCAGACGCTGGTCTACCAGTACCTGCCGTCGCGCTACGGCATGAACCCTCGGGACCTGCGCCGCGCCGATGCCATCGAAGTCGTGGTCGGCCAGGGCGCCAAGCCCGGCGGCGGCGGCATGCTGCTCGGCCAGAAGATCTCCGACCGCGTCGCCAATATGCGCAACCTGCCGAAGGGCATCGACCAGCGCTCGGCCTGCCGCACCCGGACTGGACCGGCCCCGACGATCTCGAAATCAAGATCATGGAGCTGCGCGAGATCACCGATTGGGAAAAGCCGATCTACGTCAAGATCGGCGGCGCGCGTCCCTATTACGACACCGCCCTTGCCGTGAAGGCGGGCGCCGACGTGGTCGTGCTCGACGGCATGCAGGGCGGCACCGCGGCCACCCAGGACGTCTTCATCGAGAATCGGCATGCCGACACTTGCCTGCATTCGCCCGGCCGTCCAAGCGCTGCAGGAACTCGGCATGCATCGGAAGGTGCAGCTGATCGTTTCGGGCGGCATCCGTTCCGGCGCCGACGTCGCCAAGGCGCTGGCGCTCGGCGCCGATGCAGTCGCGATCGGCACCGCGGCACTTGTCGCCATCGGCGACAACGATCCGCACTGGGAAGCGGAATATCAGAAACTCGGCACGACAGCCGGCGCCTATGACGACTGGCATGAAGGCAAGGATCCGGCCGGGATCACCACCCAGGATCGGAGCTCGCAAAGCGCCTCGACCCGGTTGCGGCCGGCCGCCGCCTTGCCAACTACCTCAAGGTGATGACGCTCGAGGCGCAGACGATCGCGCGGCCTGCGGCAAGAACCACCTGCACAACCTCGAGCCGGAAGACCTCGTCGCACTGACCATCGAGGCATCGGCCATGGCGCAGGTGCCGCTCGCCGGCACCAACTGGATCCCGGGTAAGGAGGCTATTGATTTCTACCGGCCGGGCACACGTCCCGGCCGTCTTGCATCCATAACCAAGGTGTCTCCAAGAAATCCAAAGGGGAACGAGAATGACACTGGACCTTGCTGCTTTTGCCAGAGACAAAGGCATCAAATATTTCATGATCAGCTACACCGACCTGTTCGGCGGCCAACGCGCCAAGCTGGTCCCCGCAGAAGCCATTGCCGATATGCAGAAAGATGGCGCCGGCTTTGCGGGCTTTGCCACCTGGCTCGACCTGACGCCCGCCCATCCCGACCTGTTCGCGGTCCCCGATGCTTCCTCCGTCATCCAGCTCCCATGGAAGAAGGACGTCGCATGGGTTGCAGCCGACTGCGTCATGGACGATCAGCCGGTCGAACAGGCGCGCGTGTGCTGTTGAAAAGACTGGTCGCCGAGGCTGCGAAACAAGGGCTGAGGGTGAAAACCGGCGTCGAACCTGAATTCTTTCTGATCTCCGCGGATGGCTCGGTGATCTCGGATCAGTTCGATACCGCCGAGAAGCCTTGCTACGATCAGCAGGCGGTGATGCGTCGCTACGACGTCATCGCCGAGATCTGCGACTACATGCTCGAGCTCGGCTGGAAGCCCTATCAGAACGACCATGAGGACGCGAACGGCCAGTTCGAGATGAACTGGGAATATGACGATGTTCTGAAGACGGCGGACAAACACTCGTTCTTCAAATTCATGGTCAAGTCGGTCGCCGAAAAGCACGGGCTTCGCGCCACTTTCATGCCGAAGCCCTTCAAGGGACTGACCGGAAACGGCTGCCATGCCCACATCTCGGTCTGGGACATCGACGGCAAGGTCAACGCCTTCGCGGACAAGGAAATGGCCTTCGGGCTCTCGGCTCAGGGCAAGACCTTCCTCGGCGGCATTATGAAACATGCCTCGGCGCTTGCCGCGGTCACCAATCCGACGGTCAATTCCTATAAGCGCATCAACGCGCCGCGCACCACCTCAGGCGCCACCTGGTCGCCGAACACCGTGACCTGGACGGGCAACAACCGCACCCACATGGTGCGCGTGCCGGGGCCGGGACGTTTCGAGCTGCGCCTGCCTGATGGAGCGGTCAATCCCTACCTGTTGCAGGCGATCATCATCGCCGCCGGCCTCGACGGCATCCGCAGCCAGGCAGACCCCGGCCGGCACTACGATATCGACATGTATGCCGAGGGGCATCTGGTGAAGGACGCGCCGCGCCTGCCGCTCAACCTTCTGGATGCGTTGCGCGCCTATGATGCCGACGAGGGCCTGAAGCAGGCGATGGGGGCGGAATTTTCCGCTGCCTATCTGAAGCTCAAGCATCGGGAATGGAATGCCTACTGCTCGCATTTCACCCAGTGGGAACGCGACAGCACGCTCGACATCTGAGCGGCCGACGGATGTCTTCGACACGCCGGAGCGAAAGCTCCGGCGTGATCGCATCCTCGGCCCTGATCTCGCGAAGGAAGAGACAGCATGAAAAACATCGTACTCACCGTATCCTGCAAGTCGACGCGCGGCATCGTTGCGGCGATTTCGAGCTATCTGGCCGAAAAGGGCTGCAACATCATCGACTCCAGCCAGTTCGACGATCTCGATACCGGCAAGTTCTTCATGCGCGTCTCCTTCATTTCCGAGGGAGGGCCTGTCCGGCTCAGAGATCGGCGCCGACTTTGCCGCCGTCGCCGCGCCCTTTTCGATGGAATACGAATTCCACGACAGCGAAAGCCGCATGAAGGTGCTGCTGATGGTGTCGCGCTTCGGCCATTGTCTCAACGACCTGCTCTACCGCTGGAAGATCGGCGCGCTGCGATCGATATCGTCGGCGTCGTCTCCAACCATTTCGACTACCAGAAGGTGGTGGTCAATCACGACATCCCCTTCCACCATATTCCGGTCACCAAGGCCAACAAGGTTCAGGCCGAAGCCCATATCATGGAGGTGGCCGAGCAGACCGGCACCGAACTGATTGTGCTTGCCCGCTATATGCAGATCCTGTCGGACGAGATGTGCCAGAAGATGTCGGGCAAGATCATCAACATCCACCATTCCTTCCTGCCGAGCTTCAAGGGCGCCAACCCCTACAAGCAGGCCTATGGCCGCGGCGTCAAGCTGATCGGGGCAACGGCGCATTACGTCACCGCCGATCTCGACGAAGGCCCGATCATCGAGCAGGACACGGCCCGCATCACCCATGCGCAGTCGCCCGACGACTATGTCTCGATCGGCCGCGACGTCGAAAGCCAGGTGCTGGCCCGCGCCATCCACGCCCATATCCATCACCGCACCTTCATCAACGGCAATCGAACCGTGGTCTTCCCGGCAAGCCCCGGCAGCTATGCCTCCGAACGCATGGGTTGAGCGCCGCGGTCAGCCGCAAGGAGGCCGATGAGCCGGCGACGCCTGGAAGTTTGGGCCAGACTTAGGACGCAGCACGCTTTCCGAAGCCGAAAGTCTTGCGCAGGCTGCTGTCGACCGCGCTTGCCGGCATAAACCTGCGCAGCCGGCTTAGAAGCGTCGCTTGGCCACTGGCCGGTTGACGCATCTTGTATGGACCGTTGATTGCCGCCAATATCTTCTCCGCGACCGACGCAGCCGACGGCGCGGTTTTGATCTGGGCCTGGACCGCCTTGATGGTCGCGTCAGCCTGCGCTGCGTAAGGCCCCAGGGGTGCCTCGGTCTGGGCCGCGTTTACATCGAGCTTGGTGTTTGTGAAGGTGGGTTCGAGCAGCACGACGCGCACGTTGAACTCGCGAATCTCATGATCCAGCGACTCCGAGAGTCCTTCGAGCGCATGTTTGCTGCTGGCATATAGTCCCATAAACGGTGCGGGCAGGAAGCCGAGGACGGAGCTGATATTGATGATCAGGCCGCTGCGAGCAGCGCGCATGGAGGGCAAGACAGCGCGGATCATGCGCAGGGGGCCGAATACATTGGTATCGAATACCGTTTGCGCTTCGGAAGGCGACGTATTCTCGACCGGGCCGACCAGCGAAACGCCGGCATTGTTGATCAGAATGTCAACCTTGCCTGCCTCGGACAAAACCCATTGAACAAAGTCGGCGACCGAGGCGTCATCGGTCACGTCGACAGTCCCATAGCGCACGCCGGGAATGGCGTTAACGCGCTTCGGGTTGCGCACGCCCCCAAAGACCCGGAAGCCGTTTTGTGCAAGAAGGCGGGCCGATGCTTCGCCGATTCCGGAGGATGCTCCGGTGATAACGACAACTCTATTTTCAGACATGCATGCTCCTGGCTGGGCGCGAGTGGTTGAATACGTGCTTGAACCGTAGGGTGACTTCGCCCCTGTCGCCAACACGTAAGATTTCGATCGACATCTATAATTCTTATAGATGTCGATCGAAATATAAATCAAGCACTTTTTGCTTTACGGAGATTTTTTTGATGATCGCTCTCGCGAAACGCGCCGGAGCATGGCGCCGAACCCGTAACGGCGCCGACATGACCAAGCTGCATCAGCGTCAACGGATTCAAGATTTCGGCGCGGCAGTCCCGGCTCGGTTTCGAGCGACCGTTTCGTCATGGGTCAGGCTCGCACCTGCCGCGAAGAATTCCTTGATCAGGGCCTCGCGATGATCGGCTGCGCGGGATTGATCCGCCGATCGCAGCGCGTCTTCCAGCTCACCTACGGCGAGCTCCGTGCAATAGGCCGGGGTGCCCGGTTGCTGACGCCAGGACTCCGCCAGGCCGCCTGAATCCACCGCATCGAAACCGGTGGCCTCGACCAGCTCTATAGCGATCGCCTTTGCTTCCGGATCGTCGCCTGCAATCGGGATGGCGATGCGTCCATTGGTGCCGCCAGACCGCCCCTTCTCGGCCAGCGTTGCCGCCAGCACAGCATTCCAAGCCTTGACGACGGGGCGGCCGATTTGTTCGCTCACCCAAACGCTTTCGGGCATGCCGTCATCGACGTCCGCGATCGCACCGTCGCGAAACGGATAATAGTTTGTCGTATCGATCACGACGACCTCTTTGGGCACGTCATTGAAGAGCCCACCGAGATCGCGATAGCTTCCGAATGGGATCGAAAGAACGATCACCTCGACGCCCCGGACCGCTTCTTCCTTCGAAACAGCGGTCCCTCCGATATCGCCGGCAAGATCGCGAATGGTATCCGGCCCCTTCGAATTGGCAAGCTTGACCTCATGGCGCCGGCGGCGAGTTTTTTTTCGCCAGGGTCGCGCCGATGTTTCCGGCTCCGATAATTGCGATCTTCATGGCATGTCCTTTCTGTGAGGTGGAAGAACGGCCGACGCGCTTACCCTTTCAGGGAGGGCGCGGCGGCGTGGCGGTCTGATGTGCCGAGAGCTTTCATGATGAAGCTGATTTGGGCGTGGACGCTGACTGCGGTGGCCTCCCCCTCGTGAACGCGCTGCTCAAGCAGAACCGGATGGAAGAAGGGCAGGAAGGCGGTGATGATGCCGCGCGCCGCTTCGTCGGCGTCGTCGACTTTGAACTCGCCTGTCTGCAGACCCTCGCGGACAAGTGCTTTGAGGATTGTCAGGATGTCCTCATTATGGGCGTTGATGGTTGCCCAACTTCCATCCATGGCGGCGACGAGCAGCTGGTGCATGGGTCTGTCTTCCGCAAGTCTCCTCGTGCTGTGCCGGTGAATGGCGGCCAAAAGATCAGCCAGCCTTTTGCTCGCCGGCGCATCCGATCGTGCAATCGCCAGAGCGATTTCAGCGACTTCTTTGACAACCAGTCCGCAGACGGAACTGTTGATCGCCGTCCTCGAGGGAAAGAAGCGATAGATATTGGCGCGGCTCATGCCGAGTTCGGCGGCGATGTCGGCGACCGACGTCTTATGATAGCCGATCCGCCGAAAATGCTTTTCCGCCACCTCGAGAATCCGCGTGCGCGACTGCTCAAGATCAGTTGCTGTCGGATCCGCAAAAGTCATCGCTTCCTCCAGAGAACATCACTCGGCAGCCATTGCCGTCGGTAACTCCACCTCCTTCGGTGAATTTTCATGGTTTTCATTTTTCGTGGGCTTGATGCGGAACCAGCTGGCGTAGAGAGCGGGAAGGAAGAGCAGGATCATCACCGTGCCGACCGCCGTGCCACCGATCAGCGTGTAGGCCATCGACCCCCAGAACACCGAGTGGGTGAGAGGAATGAAGGCAAGCACGGCGGCAAGGGCTGTCAGGATGACCGGACGCGTCCGCTGCACCGTCGCTTCGATGACGGCGTGATAATCGTCGAGACCGGCTGCCTTGTTCTCCTTGATCTGTTCCGTCAGGATCAGGGTGTTGCGCATCAGAATTCCCGCCAGCCCGATCAATCCGAGAATGGCATTGAAGCCGAAGGGTTTGTCGAAGAGCAGCAGAACCGGAACCGCCCCGGCAAGACCGAGCGGCCCGGTCAGCATGACCATCGTCATCGTCGACAGGCTACGGACCTGCAGCACGATCACGATCAGCATCGCGGCAATCATCGCCGGGAAAATTTTCACCAGGGCGTCGTTGGCCTTGAGCGATTCCTCGATGTTACCGCCCATCTCGATACGATATCCGACAGGAAGCGAGGCGATCAGCGGCTGAAGCGCCTTCAGAATCTGCTCTGAGACCTCAGGCGGCTGCGACGCCTCGTTGATATCGGAACGGATGGTGATGACAGGCGTGCGGTCGCGGCGTTTCATGATCGGTTCTTCAAAGCGGATTTCCGAGTGGCCGATCTGATCGAGCGGAACCTGTCGCCCATCCCGGCTCATCAGCGAGAAGTCTGCCAGTCTGGACGGATCGAGCCGGTTGCCGCCGGCACTGCGGGCAACGACAGGCACGCTACGGATATTCTCGCGAACCTCGGTGATCGGAACTCCGCTCAGCAGCAATTGCAGCTGCTGGGCCGCCTCGGCCGGCGACAGGCCGATCAGGTTCAGCCGATCCTGGTCGGGAACGAAGCGCAGCACCGGCGTGCGGTTGCCCCAATCGCGGTTTGCCTGGCGCACATCCGGCACGCTCTTCATGATCTCGAGGGCCTTGTCGGAAATCTGGTACAGTTGCTCAGGATCCGGCCCGCTGATCCGGAACTCGACCGGAAACGGCGTGTAAGGACCGAAGACCAGCTGCGTGACGCGGACATAGGCTTCAGGGGCGAGCCCATCGGCAACGGCGGCGCGCAGCCGAAGCTTCAAGACTTCGCGTGTGTGGGCGTCGGGGGTCAGCACGACGATCTTGGCGAAAGACGGGTCCGGCAATTCCGGCGCCATGGCAAAGAAGAAGCGGGGAGCGCCCTGGCCGACATAGCTGGTGACGGTCTTTGCTTCCGGCTGCTTCTGCAGCCATTCTTCGAGCTTTTCAACCGTTGCCGTCGTCGTCTCGATGCTGGTGCCTTCGGGCATGCGGACTTCGACGAGGACTTCGGGACGGTCCGACGTCGGGAAGAACTGCTTTTTCACCGATCCCATTCCAACGACGGAGGCCCCCATGGCGATGACAACCACCGCACAGGTGAGGAACTTATGGCGCACGGTAAATTCGATCAGCCGCCGCAGGCGCCGGTAGTTCGGGGTGTTGTAGATGGCGTGATGGCCACCTTCGACCGGCTTGATCGCCGGCAGCATCTTGACGCCGAGATAGGGCGTGAAGACCACCGCGACAATCCAGGATACGATCAGGGCAAAGCCGACGACCCAGAAGATGTTGCCGGCATATTCGCCGGCGGTCGACCGGGCAAAGCCGACCGGCATCAGCCCGATGATCGTCACGAGCGTGCCGGAGAGCATCGGCGCCGCAGTATGGCTCCAGGCATAGGCGGCCGCCTTGATGCGATCCATCCCCTCTTCCATCTTCACCACCATCACCTCGATGGCGATGATGGCGTCGTCGACCAGGAGGCCGAGCGCCAGGATCAGCGCACCAAGGGTGATGCGATCGAAGAACCGGCCGGTCTCCAGCATGATGAGGAAGACGACGGCAAGGGTGAGCGGAACGGCCAGAGCCACCACAATGCCGACACGCCAGCCGAGGCTGACGAGGCTGACGAACAAGACGACGCCGAGCGCCATGGCGAATTTCAGCATGAACTCGCCGACGGCTTCGTCGATGTTGACGGCCTGGTCGCTGACCTTGGCGAGCGTCATGCCGAGCGGCAAGGTCTTTGCAATGGCGGCAGATCTTTCTTCCAGCGCCTTGCCGAGGTCCAGACCGTTCCAGCCCTGCTGCATCACCGCGGCAAGCATGATGGCGGGCTCGCCGTCATGGCGAATGAGATAGGTGGCTGGATCTTGATAACCGCGCCGCACTTCGGCAAAATCCGAGAGCTTCAAGGTGCGCCCGGCCGCAGCGATCGGCGTGTCTGATATCGCCTGGATGCTGTCATAGGCGCCATCGAAGCGAATGAACACCTGGGGCCCGCGCGTATCGATCGATCCGGCCGGCGTCAGGGTGTTTTGCCGCTGCAGGGCGGCCGCGATGTCCTGGGCCGAAATGCCGAGGGTGGCGAGCTTGGCATAGGAGAATTCGACGAAGATCTGTTCGGGCTGCTCTCCGAGGATGTTGATCTTCTTGACTCCCGGCACATGCAGAAGATCCTGGCGGATCACCTCGGCCTGGCGCACAAGCTCGCGCATCGGCATGCCTTGGCCTTCAGCGCATAAAGCCCGAAGCTGACATCGGAATACTCGTCGTTGACAAAGGGCCGAGCACGCCCCTGGGCAAGTTGCGGGCCTCGTCTCCAAGCTTCTTTCGGGCCTGATAGAATTCCTCCTCGACGTCCGTTGCCGGCGTACTGTCCTTCAAGGTGACGGTCAAAAAGGCGTATCCAGGCCGCGTTGTCGTCTCGACACGATCGTACCAGGTGAGTTCCTGGAGGCGCTTCTCGAGCGGTTCGGCGACCAGGTCCTGCATTTCGCGCGCTGTCGCGCCCGGCCACACCGTTGTCACCGTCAGGGTCTTGATGGTGAAGGAGGGGTCCTCGGCGCGCCCAAGCTTGACGAAGGCATAGGCGCCGGCGGCGGCCAGCAGAACGATGAAGAACAGGGTGACGGCCCGCTCGCGGACGGCGAGCGCGGAAAGATTGAAGGTCATCAGTTTGCCGCCTCTGCCTGTTCCACCTTGGTGCGCACGCTGGCGCCGTCCTGCAGCAGATGGGCGCCGAGAGCGACGATCGGCTCGCCTGATTTGACGCTGGAAACCACCGCCACCTCCTCACCCATCTGTTCGATTTTCAC
This sequence comes from Rhizobium acidisoli, assembly GCF_002531755.2. Taxonomy (NCBI): domain Bacteria; kingdom Pseudomonadati; phylum Pseudomonadota; class Alphaproteobacteria; order Hyphomicrobiales; family Rhizobiaceae; genus Rhizobium; species Rhizobium acidisoli. The sequence goes on from NZ_CP035001.1 coordinate 10,282, forward strand.
CTGCCGGAAGTGCACGGTCGACGATGCCTGATCGAAGACCCAGACGCCGGTGCGGCTGCCATCGTCCAACACGGCGCCGACCGGCACCGCGGCATGCGATTGGCCGCTGCCGTTGGAGATCCTGATCGTCACCGTCGCGCCCAGCGGCGCCGACGCTGCTGCGCCATCCAGAACCCAGCGTGCCTCATAGGTGCGGGTTTGCGGATCGGCAGCGTCGGAGATCTGGCGAAGCCGCGCCTTGTCCTGCCGGCTTTCGTTTCCATAGATGCTGGCATCGGCTGTCTCGCCGAGTTGCGGCCTGAGGAATTCCGGAAGCCAGACCAGCGCTTCACGCGGGCCGGCCTGTGCCAGCCGGACCACGGTTTGCCCCGCGGTCACGACCTGCCCCGGCTCGCCCAGCGTTTCGACGACCGTTCCATCGGTATCGGCAACCAGGACGGAATAAGCGGTCTCGTTTTCCGCGACCTTGGCGTCCGCCTCCGCCGCGGCAAGCTGCGCGGTGGCGGTGTCGAGCGCTGCCTTTGCCTGCTCGTAGCGCTGCGGCGTCGCCGCCAATCCGTTTTTCACCAAGGCGGCGTAGCGTCTCTCGTCTGCCTGCGCCTGGGTCAGCACCGCCTCAGCCGCAGCGACCGCGTTTCGTTTCGCCGTCAGGGCGAGACTCAGATCGGTCTCGTCGATGCGCATCAGCGGCTGACCGGCCTTGACCTGCACGCCAACGTCCACGTAGCGCTGCATGATCTTGCCCGGCACACGAAAGCCAAGATTGCTTTGCACCCGTGCGGCAATGGTACCGGTGAAGCTGCGCTCGGCTGTCTCCGGCTTCTTTGCCTGCACCAGTTTGACGAATGGCGGCGCCATTCGTGGATCGGCTGCTTGCGCGCTTCCTTTCGAGGGCGCCCCGAAAAACACGAATGCCGTGGCGCCGGCAGCTGCCAGCAGGCCGAACGAGGCGAGGAGGATTTTGCGATTCATGTCAGTTAAGCCTTCTTGACCGGCGCATCGATTAATTTAGATTGCGATCTAACTCTAATTCTGGTATAGATGTCAAATGAAATCTAATTGGAGATCGATATGAGAGTCAGTCGCGCTCAGGCCGAGGCCAATCGTGAAACAGTGATCGATGTCGCAAGCCGGCTCTTCCGGGAACATGGCTTCGACGGCATCGGACTGAAGGATCTGATGAAAGGGGCCGGCCTCACCCAGGGCGGGTTCTACAAGCAGTTCGAATCGAAGGATGATCTTGTCGCGCTGGCATCCGGGCGAGCGATGGAAAGCGCAGTGCGCAGATGGTCGAGGGTTGCCGCCGGAAGTCCCGATCCGCTTGAAGCGGTTGTCGACCTGTATCTTTCGCCCGGGCACCGGGAGGAAAAAGGGGGCGGCTGCCCTTTGGCGGCGCTCGGCTCCGACGCGGCGCGCCTTAGCGAAGAGGTCCGCGCCCCATTCCAGAACGGCATCGAAGCTCATCTTCAAATTCTCGACGAATTGATCCCCACGTCGGACGGCGCAAAACCCCATGACAAAGCCATGGTCATCCTGTCGCTGATGGTGGGCGCCGTCACCATCTCGCGCATCTTGACCGATCAACGCATGTCGGAGCGTGTGCTCGAAACCGCGACCGATGCCGTCAAGCGCATTGCGGGCGGTGCAGATGAAGAATGAGATCGCCCTTCTCAAGCCTCCCACCCCGCAAATCCACAGGCCTTCATGATCCCTAACGCCGCACGCACTCCACGATGGGCCGGAGTCGACTTCGACGGAATGCAGGAGATCTTCCTCGGACCTGCCCACTTCGATGCATCGCCGGATCACAGGCTTGATGGCTTTCGTTGGTCCGCGGATGCACGGTCTCACGGTGCGGTGACGGTAGCCGATCTCGCCTGCAATGGAGAGTGGAACCTCCGGGCCACCGCAGAGACACCGGAATGGTTTACCATTCACGTGCCGCGAGAGGGTCTCTCCGGCATGACGCGACGGCAGATCACGACAACAGCGTCGCCCGGCCAGATGCTGCTTGGCCAAAGCCGCAAGGCGGATCGCTTCCTGGTGCGGGGAGGGCGGCATCGATCGCAGAAGCTCTTTCTGGACTGGGGCCAGATTTGCCAGACGTTCGGGCTGCTGTTCGAAGCCCCCCTTGTCGGATCGCTCGACCTGTCACCCCTCGTTGAGGGATCAACTCCCTCAGGATATCTCGTCAAGAATCTCGTCGAGACGATAATCTCCGGCATGCTCGGCGACGGTATCTTGCTTCGTTCGCCGATAGCGATGGTCAACCTCACCCAGGCTCTCGCTGATTTGCTGATCAGACTGGTGCCGCATCGCTACTCTCAGCGTCTGGAGCAGGCTGCGTTTACACCCGCTCCCCGGCATGTTCGCCGGGCCATCGATTTCATGCACGCAAATATCGCCGAGCCGATCACGATCGCGATGATCGCTCAATCCGCCAACGTTTCGGTTCGCTCCTTGGAAACCGGTTTCCGGACTTTCAAAGGCGCGACACCGGGCAGCTACCTGAGAACTCTAAGGCTACGCGCCGCCAGAAAAGACCTTCTGGATCGGTCGAACCTGCAGAGCATCAGGGATATCTGCCTGAAATGGGGTTTCGTTCACGCCGGCCGCTTTTCTGCACTGTACGCGTCGGTCTACGGGGAAAGTCCCAGGGAAACCCGCAGGCGGAAAACCTCATCCAAAGCCAGCTGACCCGAGTTTCTCCAACTGGCGTAGAAGTCCAAGAATGCGCGCAGCTTCGCGAGCGCGCCACCCCCTACAAGCAGGCCTGCGGCCGCGGCGTCAAGCTGATCGTGGCAACCGCGCATTCGGTCACCGCCGATCCCGACGGCTATAGAAGTTTTGGGGAAATGCATGTCGGACGGGCTTGCCACGGCGCGAAAGATTTATATAGTCAAGAAATAAATATTCCGTAGAGGAAATAAGAGGGAACGGTAATGGCATTATCATGGCGTTTCTCCGTCTTGGCGGATCGGCATCGCGCTCTGGGATCGAAGCTCGAGGACTGGAGCGGTATGGGTACCGCCTGGACCTACGACAAGGATATGTCGGAAGAACATGTCGCCGTCCGCACCAAGGCCGGCATCATGGATGTTTCAGGCCTGAAGAAGGTCCATCTGGTCGGCCCACACGCCATCGCCGTGCTCGACGCCATCACCACCCGCGACATGACGAAGATCTATCCCGGCCGCTCGGTCTATGCGACCATGCTCAACGAGCGCGGCCATTTCACCGACGATTGCATCGTCTATCGCACCGGCCCGAACGCCTGGATGCTGGTGCACGGCTCCGGCTCCGGCCACGAGGAGGTCGTCAAGCAGGCGGCAGGGCGAAATTGCGCCGTGCTCTTCGACGACGACCTGCATGACCTGTCGCTGCAGGGTCCCCTGGCGGTCGACTATCTCGCCAAATACGTGCCGGGCATCCGCGATCTCAAATATTTCCACCACATGCAGACTACACTGTTCGGCGCGCCTGTGATGATCTCGCGCACCGGCTATACCGGCGAACGCGGCTACGAGATCTTCGTGCGCGGCCAGGACGCCGTCATGGTCTGGGACCGGATCGTCGAGGAAGGCAAGGAAATGGGCATCATCCCTTGCTGCTTCTCCGTACTCGACATGCTGCGCGTCGAAAGCTACCTGCTGTTCTACCCCTACGACAATTCGCAGATGTATCCCTTCGCCGACCAGCCGCCCGGCGACAGTCTTTGGGAACTCGGTCTCGACTTCACCGTCAGCCCCGGCAAGACCGGCTTCCGCGGCGCGGAGGAACATGCCCGCCTCAAGGGCAAGGAGCGTTTCAAGATCTTCGGCATGCTGATCGATGCCGACGGACCGGCCGATCTCGGCGACGAGGTCTTTGCCGACGGCAAGAAGGTCGGCGTCATTACCTGCCCGAGCTATTCGGCGCTGACGAAGAAATCCATGGCGATTGCCCGTCTCGACGTTGACAAGGCGGTGCATGGGACGAAACTCGAAGTCCGCGGCAAGACCGTGAAGGCAAACGCGACCGCCCACACACTCCCCTTCGACGATCCGGAGAAGAAGAAGAGGACTGCCGTAGGTTAAGGAGCACGCCAATGCTCGTTGCAGGCATCAAGAGCCGACCAGTCTATACGGGCCTGACCATCCAGCCGCATGCCCGGCGGCACATTTTCGCGCTCGAAGGGGAGGGCGCCAAGGCTCTCCTCGACCAGCGGGCAGCACTTAACGAAACCGCTCTTTCCCGCAGCGAAATCCTCTATGTCGCCCGCGGCTCGCAAGGCTCCGGCCTGGACGAGGCACTGCGCCACCTCGGCACCGACATGTTCTTCACCGCTCCGACGATCGCAACGCTGCTCTTCCGGTTGAAGGGATCGCTCGCCACCGCCCATATGGGCACCCGGCTTTATATAGCGGGCACGGAAGGCTTCATCGGCCAGGCAATGCTGATGGCGCTCGATTACGGCATGGACCACGCCTCCGTCATCACCGAACACCGCGGGTCGCTTGCTAGGCGCGTGCAATGCGTCCACTGCAAGGGCACGACCGACGACGTCACCGCCAGTCCCTTTACCTGCAGCCATTGCGGATTGACGCTTCTGGTGCGCGATCATTATTCGCGCCGGCTCGCCGCCTTCCAGGGCGTCAATATCGATGCAGAAGAACCGGGCAGCGCGCCCGACCCCGAGGAGTTGTTTCTTTGAGCGGCGGCACAGAAATTCCCGTCCGCGTGGCGCGGATCACCCCGATCGCCGAACGCGTCAAACGTTTCCGCTTCGAGCGCTTCGACGGCAAGCCGATGCCTTATTTTTCCGGCGGCGCGCATATCATCGTCTCGATGAACGATGGCGGCCATATGCGCCGCAACGCCTATTCGCTGATGTCGCCGCCGCATGATTGCGCAGCCTATGAGATCAGCGTGCTGCATGTCGAGGATTCACGCGGCGGCTCCACCTTCATGCATGAGAAGGTGAGCGAAGGCGACGAGTTGAAGGTCAGCTACCCCGTCAACCTCTTCCAGCCGGACTGGCGCGGGCGCAAGCATCTTCTGATCGCCGGCGGCATCGGCATTACCCCCTTCATCGCGATGATGGAGCAGTTCTCCCGCGAGGGCGCCAATTTCGAGCTGCATTATGCGATCCGCACGCGCGACCGCGGCGCCTATTGGCGGGAACTGCTGGAGCGCTACGGTTCCCATCGCATCAAGATCCATTGCGACGCCGAAGGTGCGGCCATCCCCCTGACGCGCCTGCTCGACAGCCAGCCGCTCGGCACGCATCTTTATGTCTGCGGCCCCACAGGGATGATCGATGGCGTGTTGAAAACCAGCGTCAACGCCGGATGGCCGGAACAGAACCTGCATTCGGAACGGTTCCTGTCGTCGCTGCCCGGCAAGCCTTTCACGATGGAGCTGATCCGCTCCGGCAAGACCGTGAAGGTCGGCCATCACGAAAGCATGCTGGAGGCGATCGAAGCGGCGGGCGTCGACGCACCCTTCCTCTGTCGCGGCGGCGCCTGCGGTCAATGCGAGACGGGGGTCGTTACCTGCGACGGCAAGCTGCTGCACAATGACGTCTATCTGACGAGCGAAGAAAAGGCATCCGGCCGCAAGGTGATGATCTGTGTTTCCCGCTTCGAGGGAAACAGGCTGCATCTTGATCTCTAACGGCATCGGATCAAGCGGAACAAGGAGACCGAACATGGCAATCGCCTTCAAGCAGGAAACCTTTCGGAATGATTTCAGCTACGGCAACAGCCCCGAAAACATCCGGCGCTTCCCCTTTCCCTTCGAGCGCGACGAATACATGTATTCCGTCAACATGGAGCCGCATGTGCGCGGCCGGGCGGGCACCGTCTTCGAAAACCTGATCGACGTCGACGAGCATTATGTAGCCGAGATGCACGACCGGGCACTGGTTTTGAAGGAGGATCCGCTTCGCTATCAGGCCCTGCCGCACATGATGAGCGCGCAATGGGATACGCTGGAACTGCTGATGGAAGAGCAGGCGGCGGGCAATCCAGACCATTTCACGCTGATCCGCAATGGCGACCAGTGGCGCTGGATCAACCGCCCGCTCGGCATCGACGACAGCTTCACCTTCGGCGACGCCTCGACGCTGCCCTATGAGCCCTTCGAATACATCACCCGCCAAGCCCAGGGCGACTTCTGCATCGTCGACCAGCGCGACGGCAATCTGTGGATGGATGCCGGCATGGTAACGACGCAGGCCGACTGGTCGCTCGATTTCGATATCGGCATGAATTTCATGGAATGGCATGGGCCGGTGCCGCTCGCCCATCAGATCGGCGTCTTCGACCGGGCGCTGAAATTCCTGTTGAACCTGCAGCAAGGCAAGCCGACACGACGCTTCAACTGGACGATGACGATCAATCCGCGCCTCGACACCAGTCCCGAGAATTATCACAAATGGGGTCCTGATCGCACCACGGTGACATCGGACAATGTCGGCGAGAAGGTGCATCTGCGCGTCGAATTGCAAAGCCTCTGGCGTCTGCCGCGCTCCAACGCCATCCTTTTTGTCATCCGCTGCTACCTGATGAACATGGACGAACTCGTCACCGTGCCGAAATGGGCGCGCCGTTTCCCGCGCGTGCTGAGGACGCTGCCGCCCGAGCTGATCGACTACAAGGGCCTCACCCGTTTCCGCGAGACGACGATCGACTGGCTTTCCAAATATGACGACGGAGCACCGACCAGCCCCGGCATTTTTCCCGACTGAGGTGCTGCGCATCTTTTAGGCACGCAGGACACCGTAACACTCTGAAAATTCGTCGCAAATTTATATTGCATAATCAAGAGGGGAATGCTTCATGACAAGAGTAGCCGTCATCGGTGCCGGTCCTTCCGGTCTGGCGCAGCTGCGCGCCTTTCAATCGGCTGCCCAGAAGGGCGCCGAGATCCCGGAGATCGTCTGCTTCGAAAAGCAGTCGGACTGGGGCGGGCTCTGGAATTATACCTGGCGCACCGGCCTCGACGAATATGGCGAGCCGGTGCATGGCAGCATGTATCGTTACCTCTGGTCGAACGGCCCGAAGGAATGCCTCGAATTCGCCGACTATTCCTTCGAGGAGCATTTCGGCAAGCCGATCGCCTCCTATCCGCCGCGCGCCGTACTCTGGGATTATATCAAGGGCCGTGTCGAAAAGGCGAATGTCCGCCATTGGGTGCGCTTCAGCACGCCGGTGCGCATGGTCCGCTTCGACGAAGCGACGAAGAAATTCACGGTGACGGCGCATAACCGCGTCGAGGACCGGATGTATGACGAGGAATTCGACTATGTCGTCGTGGCATCAGGCCACTTCTCGACGCCGAACGTGCCCTATTTCGAGGGCGTGAAGACCTTCAACGGCCGCGTCCTGCATGCCCACGATTTCCGCGACGCGCTGGAGTTCAAGGGCAAGGATATTCTGCTCGTCGGCCGCAGCTATTCGGCCGAAGACATCGGCTCGCAATGCTGGAAATACGGCACAAAATCGGTGACGACGAGCTACCGCTCAAAGCCGATGGGCTTCAAATGGCCGGAGAATTTCGAGGAACGGCCGCTGCTGACCCGGCTCGAAAACCGCACGGCCTATTTCCTCGACGGCTCGAGCAAGGAGGTCGACGCGCTGATCCTGTGTACGGGCTATCAGCACCATTTCCCCTTCCTGCCCGACGACCTCCGGCTGAAGACCGCCAACCGCCTCTGGGCCGACAGCCTCTACAAGGGGGTGATCTTCGATAAGAACCCGCAGCTCTTCTATATCGGCATGCAGGATCAGTTCTATACCTTCAACATGTTCGACGTGCAGGCCTGGTGGGCACGCGACGTGATGATGGGCCGCATCACCCTGCCGCCGGAAGAGGAGCTGAAGGCCAATTTCGACATGTGGCGGGCCCGCGAGGAGACGCTTGAGGATGCCGAGCAGATGATCTGGTATCAGGGCGACTATGTGAAGGAACTGCTCGCCGAGACCGATTATCCCTCCTTCGACATCGAAGGCACAAACCGGACCTTCATGGAGTGGGAACATCACAAGACGGACAATATCATGGGCTTCCGCGACCACGCCTATCGATCGCTGATGACCGGCAACATGTCGCCGAAGCACCACACGCCCTGGGTCGAGGCGCTCGACGATTCCAAGGAGGAATATCTGCGCAACTGACCGGACCCGAGTGTTCTGCCGGACGAAGCTGTTCGTACATCTTCGTCCGGCATATTTGAAACGACTCGATATAAATCCATCCGCAACTCTTCACCTCGCACGTGGCCTTCATGGATTTTCAAACGAGCATTCTCGGACGCATGAGCGGTTTTCTCTATCGCTGCCGTGCCGATGAAAACTACACGATGCTTGAGATGACCAACGGCATCGAGCGCATTTTCGGTTATCCCGCCGACGACATCATCGGCAACCGCACGCGGACCTTCACCTCGATCATGTACGAGGAAGACGTGCCCTTGATGGACGAAATCGTCGGCCGGGCGCTGGAGAAGCGCGCGGACTGGACAATGGAATACCGCATCCGCCATGCGATGGGCCATCTGATCTGGGTGACGGAGACCGGCGGCGGCATATGGGACCAGAAGGGCGAGCTTCTCTACCTCGAAGGCAGCATCATCAACATCGAATCGCTCTATCAGCGAATCGACGAGCGGACCGCCGACATGCGCGTCACTGCTTCGAAGACCAACGAGATCCTGCAATCGCTCCGCTACCTGAAGCTGCTTGCCGTCAATGCCGGCATCGAAGCTGCCCGCGCCGGCACCGCCGGATCGGGCTTTGCCGTGCTTGCCGCCGAGATGCGCACGCTCGCCAACTCCTCCGAAGAGGCCGCGCGCGCCATTTCCGAGGCGCAACGCAAGGCGGAAGGCTGAGCGTTTTCCGGGGCGACGAAATATTTACGGCTCAGGTCAAAAACGCGGCTGTTAACCGTGCGGCACTGCCGAATATTACGTTTAATTTTCAATGGCTTGTTTCAATTTCGCGGTTGAAAAAACGCTTGTCATTGCCGCTAATATTAAGGCCGCGTTAACTTTTTGTTAACCATAGCAGCGGTAGATATGGTGAACGATTTCTTCACATAGATGACCAAAGTGCTAACAGACGCTCGCTCTATCCGCATCAAGGGCCGCTCCTTTCTGGCCGTCATGTTGTCTCCGGACCTTCCTTTCGATGATTGGTTGGCGAGGCTCGACGATCTGGCCGCGCGTTCGGCCGGCTTCTTCCTCGGACGGCCTGTCGTGCTCGATCTGACGGACCTGCAAATCGACCGGCCGCAGCTGAAAGAGCTGATTGCCGAACTGGCCAAGCGCAATGTCAGCATCATGGGCATCGAGGGCGCACGGCCTTCCATTCTCGGCGCGGGCATGCCGCCGGCGCTCAAAGGCGGCCGCTCCGCTTCCGACATCGAGGTTCAGGCCAATGAGCCTGCCGGTTCGCCGGTGAAACCTGAAGTCGGCGCGATCCGCCCGGCAACGACGCAATCGATCGTGATCAGGGAGCCGGTGCGCTCCGGGCAATCGGTGATCTTCCCGGAAGGCGACGTCACTATCGTGGGGTCCGTCGCCTCGGGCGCCGAGGTCATCGCCGGCGGGTCGGTCCATATCTACGGGGCGCTGCGTGGCCGCGCCATGGCGGGGTCCATCGGCAACGCATCGGCGCGGATTTTTTGCCGCAAGCTGGAAGCCGAGTTGGTGGCCATCGACGGCGTTTACAAAATGGCGGAAGACATGGCCGCCAATCTTCGCGGACAGGCTGTTCAGCTCTGGCTCGAAGACGATGCGATCATGGCGGAAAAAATGACCTGACGACAGCGCCGCGCGGCTTTGAGAAACGCGTGAAGGACGCTGGGACACTTCGAATTACTGCGGCAAAGGAGAGAGACATGGGGAAAGTGATCGTCGTCACGTCAGGCAAGGGCGGGGTCGGAAAGACGACCTCGACCGCCGCATTGGGAGCGGCGCTGGCGCAACGCAATGAAAAAGTCGTCGTCGTCGATTTCGACGTCGGCTTGCGCAATCTCGACCTGGTCATGGGCGCTGAGCGCCGGGTCGTCTACGACCTGATCAACGTCATCCAGGGCGATGCAAAGCTCACCCAGGCGCTGATCCGCGACAAGCGGCTGGAGACGCTGTTCCTGCTGCCGGCCTCGCAGACGCGCGACAAGGACAATCTGACGGCCGAGGGCGTGGAACGGGTCATCAACGACCTGAAGCGCTATTTCGATTGGATCATCTGCGACAGCCCGGCCGGGATCGAGCGTGGCGCAACGCTTGCCATGCGCCATGCCGATGTTGCCGTTGTCGTCACCAACCCCGAAGTCTCGTCGGTACGCGATTCCGATCGCATCATCGGCCTGCTCGATGCCAAGACCGCCAAGGCCGAACGCGGCGAGCGGATGGAAAAGCACCTGCTTCTCACCCGCTACGACGCCAACCGCGCCGAGCGCGGCGACATGCTCAAGGTCGATGACGTGCTGGAAATCCTGTCCATCCCGCTGCTCGGCATCGTGCCCGAAAGCATGGATGTGCTGCGGGCCTCCAATATCGGTGCGCCGGTCACGCTGGCAGAAAGCCGCAGCCCGGCGGCAATGGCCTATTTCGATGCCGCCCGCCGGCTCGCCGGCGAATTGGTGCCGATGGCGATCCCTGAGGAAAAGCGCAACATTTTCGGCAAAATCTTCGGACGGAGGGCGGCATGAATATTTTCCGTCTTTTCAACAAGCAGAGAACCGCACCGGCCGCTCGCGAACGCTTGCAGGTGCTTCTTGCCCACGAACGTTCCTCGGCCGGGTCGGACCTGGTCACGCTGCTGCGCGAAGAAATCCTCGCAGTGATCGCCAAGCATGTCGAACTAGACCATGACAAGGTGCAGGTGACGATCGATCGCAACGAGTTCGTCTCGACGCTCGAAATCGATGTCGAAATCCCGTTGAATGCAGCCGTGCAGGCCGCTTGAAAGAGGGCGCTGCCTGTTGTGACGACAGGCAGCGCTGACAGTCACGACTTTCTGGCTTTTCGATTGGCGTAACGCAGGTCGCGTGCGGCCTTCCGGGCGGCTTCGTCGGCAATGACGCGAGCGATCCGGTCCTTGTCAGCCGCTTCGCGCGCGTCGGCGTCGGCGCGTGCTGCAGCCTCGGCGGCGGCCTGGCGTTCTGCTTCCGCGGCTTTCGCCTGCTCCAGTTCCTCACGCTTTACCCGTTCGCGCTCGGCGCGGCGTTCTTCCCTGGCGGCAGCGACGGCCTGACGCTCGGCCTGCTTTGCCTGCCTGGTCGGTTCAGCCTTATCCTTGGCGTCACGATACGCATTGAGGAGAGCGGCCTTTGCTTCGGCAGCGGCGCTGCGACGATCGGAAAGCTCATTGTTTCTGGCGTTTTTCAATTCTGTTACCTGACTGTTTGGCTGCGACGTTAGAGCATGATTGCCGAAAACTGTGCGGCTTTCGCATGACCCTATGCTCTATGTATTCGATTGGGATCCGGATGCTATTATGCCAATCCGGTTTGAAATCATCTAGATGTTGAATCACTTTTTCTTTTTTTGCTTCACGGCTGGGCCGGCGGCCGCCATCAAGCGATCCTGCAATTCCTTGGCCTCACGGGCTTCGCGCAATCTCAAGGTCTTTTCCTCGCGGGCGCGCACTGTCTGATCGATTTCTTCGACCGCGCGGCTGCGCGCCAGGAATTGCGACTGTACGTTTCCGAAGGCGATCTCCGCCCGTTGGCGCGATTTGCTGTGTGTGTCTGTCATATCAGTCCTGGATTTTCGTGACAGCGCCGCGCGTCTCAAGACGGGCAAAGGACGCTGGAACACGTTGACTTGCTGCATAATTCCTTAAATCGATTCCGATTTAAGGAATGGTGCAGCGGCCCGCTCGAGCGCAGCAAAAAGGCCAGGCAAGTTGCCTGACCTCGCTGGTATCCCGCTTTCAACAATGCCAGTACATCCGTGGTCAAAGGAAAGCAGATATCAATCTTAGGCAGCTTGAAGATTGCAAGCGGACATTTTGCCCGACTTGTTATCGCGCTCAAGCTCGTAGCCGATCTTCTGGCCTTCGACGATTTCACGCATGCCGGCGCGCTCGACGGCAGAGATATGAACGAAGGCGTCAGCGCCGCCGTCATCAGGCTGGATGAAGCCGAAGCCCTTGGTGGAATTGAACCATTTAACTGTGCCAGTGGTCATAACAAACCCTTTCATAGCAATTGACAGGCCGCACGTGCGATGCACGACGGATGATAATCTCGATTTTGAAGAGGGAAGTTCGTCCAGGGCACGTTGTCGGCGTGCGATAACAAAAGTCAAACAAGCAATATCGACAATGCGGATATAATCACTCAACCCGAATTTGTCAACTTTTAGTTTTTCGAAACTCCATATTCTCTAGATGGTTGTATCACAGTGACTTTACACATTGTCGCCGGTGCGTAATGCCACATCGGCGAGGTGAGGAACAGATCGGCCAGATCTCCAATGCATGCGTTACGAGCGCGGCCGCGTCTTCTGCGGGTCGTAATGCGAAAGCGGCACGATCGTCGCCGGCAGGCGCTTCTGATGGCCGTCGAGCTTGCCGATTTCGACCTCGGTGCCGGGACCTGCATGCATCGCGTCGATGCGGGCGAGCGCGATCGTCTTGCCGAGGATCGGCGAGCGGGTGGCGCTGGTGACGACGCCGACCTGGGCGCGGCCGATATGGACGCAATCGCCGTGGCCGACCGCCTCATTGGCCTTGACGTCGAGGCCGACGAGCAGATGGCGCGGGTGTTCCTTGCGCCGGATCAGCGCCTCGCGGCCGATGAAATCGTCCTGCTTGGATTTCAGCGGCACCGTGAAGCCGATGCCGGCCTCGAACGGGTCCGTCTGGTCGGTGAATTCGTGATGGGCGAAGATCAGGCCTGCCTCGATGCGGACCATGTCGAGCGCCTCCAGCCCCATCGGCTTCAAGCCATGCGGCTGCCCTGCCTCCCAGACGGCGTCGAACACCGTCAGCGCATCCTTCGGATGGCAGAAGATTTCGTAGCCGAGCTCGCCGGTATAACCCGTGCGCGAGACGACGACCGGGGCGCCCTCGAAACCGCCGATGCGGCCGACAGTGAAGCGGAACCATTCGAGTTCGCCGATCGTCGGCTGGCGCGGCGCCGTCCAGATGATATCCTTCAAGATATCGCGGCTCTTCGGGCCCTGCAGGGCGATATTGTGCATCTGATCAGTGGACGAGCGAACCCAGGCTTTGAAGCCTTTCTTTTCGGCCTGCTGACGCAGCCATATGCCGCTGAAATCATCGCCGCCGATCCAGCGAAAATTCTTGTCGCCGAGGCGGAAGAGCGTGCCGTCATCGATCATGCCGCCGTTTTCATAACACATGGCGGAATAGACGACCTGGCCGGTCGACAGTTTGCGCACGTCACGCGTCAGGCAATATTGCAAGAGCTCCTCGGCATCCGGCCCCGTCACCTCGAACTTCCGCAAGGGCGAGAGATCGATGACGGCGGCGCGCTCGCGGCAGGCCCAGTATTCCTCGACCAGTCCTTCGGCGGAAAAGCGGTTCGGCAGCCAGTAGCCGCGATATTCGGCGTAATCGCGCGTCAAGGCGGAAAGACGGGGATGGAAGGCGGTTTCGCGCGTCAGTTCGGCGTCGGCATCTGGGGTCATGCGATAGGCCACCGCTCGTGAGAATTTTTCTTTTCCGGAAAAGGTGCGGACATGGATATCCGTCGGATCCCAGCCGTTTGCCGCGTCGATGTCGTCGGGGCAGGACGAGGAGACACAGACGAGATCGGTCAAGGCCCGCATCAGCACGTAATCGCCGGGGCGCGACCAGGGCTCGTCGAGATAGAGCTGGTTGTTGTGGTCGATATTGGTGTTGTAGAAATAATTCAGCGCTTCCCAGCCCTTGCGGCCGGCAATGCCGTAAGGCGCCAGCGCTGCGTTGAAATTGTCCGTGCAGTTGACGTGGCCGGGATAACCCATGTCGTCGTAATAACGCGAATTGCAGGCGGTCGCGAAAGCATCGTGGCGCCCGACTGTATCCTGGACGATCTCGACCAGCGGCTCGAAGTCGCGGTCGAAGGCCTTGGAGGGCAGGCCGGGCATCGGATAGCTGCGGCTGAGCAGCGTGCGGGTCACCGTCGAATCCAGCGCGAGATCGAGGCCCTTGTCGACCTTGCGGGCGGCGAAAGCCTGGAAATCGGTGCACTGGCGCCCATAAACATCGATGATCTGGATGAACTCGCCGGCACGCACGAAATAGGCTGCGGCGGTTGCCGCCCGGATGCGGATATCCTCGATGGGGTCGGCAGCCGGTTCCGGCAGAGCGGCGGCATAATCGCGGATCAGCAGGCTGCGCTTGATCCTGATCTCGATCGGCGTCGCCGTATCCTGCGCCTCCGGCGACATGGCACCGGCCGGTGCCGCGACGATCAGCAGACCCTTCATGGAAATCGTGAAATCCGCCCGGCGGCCCGGGCTCGATCCCGTCCCGAAGATGCGGAGCGCTCCGGCCGCGGCAAGATCGGCGCCGCGCCGCTCAAGCGCTGCGCGTGTGCGGGCAGCACTCTCATTCTCCCCTTGAAGAATGGCTTTCAAACCTTCGGCTGCATTGCTGAATGCCGTTCCGAGACCCGCCGCCAGGAAGCGTCCCTTTTCGTTGAGGAAAGAGACCTCGCAAACCTGTCCGCCCTCGCTGTCGATGACGGTGACGCAGTCGCCCGGCTCGACACGCACCACGACCGATCCGCCGCCTTTTGCCCTGTAGCGCTCCGTTCCCTCCGGCAAGGTGGGAATGCCGGGATAACGCACGAGGCTGGCGACCGCTGGCCGCAGGTCCGTCATAGCAGGATGAAGTTCTCGCATTCTGCCCTCATGGGAGGATCGGCATGCCCTCGGGGCACCCACCCATATAGGTTACAAAATGGCGGAGGAAAGTAAAGTCGAGTTGACTAAAAAGAAAATATCTTCACTATGCATCAAGGGCTGAGACTCGGGAATCCGTCGGGAACACGGATCGCCAAAATCATCCGGGCGGGCTTGAGACTGTCAGGGAGACACGTTCAGGGAGACGTACAAAGATACGTCCGGGAACAAATAGAATGGGAAATTTCACCGATGGCAGATGTTGTGGAGGCCGGAATTTCATCCGGCACCGAAGGTAAGCTTGTACGCGCGCTCGACTGGAAGGGCGCATTCTGGGTGGCCGCGGGCGTGCCGCCGCTCGTTCTTTTCTCCATCGGCGGCATTGCGGGCACGACGGGCAAGCTCGCCTTCCTCGTCTGGATCATTTCGATGGTGATGGGTTTCCTGCAATCCTTCACCTACGCCGAAATCGCCGGCATGTTCGCCAACAAATCCGGCGGCGCCTCGGTCTATGGCGCCACCGCATGGCTGCGTTATTCGAAGTTCATCGCGCCGCTGTCGGTCTGGTGCAACTGGTTTGCCTGGTCGCCCGTGCTGTCGCTCGGCTGCGCCATCGCCGCCGGTTATATCCTCAATTCGTTCTTCCCGATCCCGGCGGCGGATTCGCAGATGGTCCTCGACTGGATCTCCGCGCATGCCGCGTCCATCACCGCCGATAGCCCCCGCGTCGCCGAATATATTGCGGCCCATGCCGGCACGACGCCTGATGACGCCGTCAAGGTGTTGCTCAGCACCGACGGCGTCGCTGCGCTGACGCCGTGGATCCGCAGCTGGTCGCTGGTCAGCTTCAGCATTCCCTTCCTCGCCACCGCCAACGTCAATGCCACCTTCTTCATCGGCGGCATCCTGATGCTGATCATCTTCGCGATCCAGCATCGCGGCATCTCCGAGACGGCAAGCGTGCAGAAGTGGCTGGCGATCATCGTGCTGGTGCCGCTGCTGATCATCGGTCTTTACCCGATCGTCAGCGGCCATATCCTTGCCGCCAACGTCACCGGACTCGTGCCGCCGACGGCCGCCTATTCCGGCGCCGACGGCAGCTGGAGCAACGGCGGCTGGACGCTCTTCCTCGGTGGCCTCTATATCGCCGCCTGGTCGACCTACGGCTTTGAGACCGCCGTCTGCTACACCCGCGAACTCAAGAACCCGAAGACCGACACCTTCAAGGCAATCTTTTATTCCGGCCTTGCCTGCTGCCTGTTCTTCTTCCTCGTACCTTTCGCCTTCCAGGGCGTTCTCGGCCATGCGGGCATGCTCGCCCCCGGCATCGTCGACGGCACCGGCGTTGCCGAAGCGCTCGGCGGCCTGATCGGCGCCGGCCGCGTCGTCACCCAGCTGCTCGTCGTGCTGATGATCATGGCGCTTTTCCTCGCCATCATGACGGCGATGGCCGGTTCCTCGCGCACACTCTATCAGGGCTCGAAGGACGGTTGGCTGCCGAAATATCTCGACCACGTCAACGAAAACGGTGCCCCGACGCGGGCGATGTGGACCGATTTCGCCTTCAACCTCTTCCTTCTGGCTATCGCCTCGGATACCGGCGGTTACTTCTTCGTGCTTGCCGTCTCGAATGTCGGCTACATCATCTTCAACTTCCTGAACCTCAATTCCGGCTGGATCCATCGGATGGACTCCGGCCATATCGAACGTCCCTGGAAGGCGCCGACCTGGCTGATCGGCCTCAACACCGTGCTCGCCTTCGTCAACGCGCTGTTCCTCGGCGCCGGCGCCAAGGTCTGGGGGTACTCCAACGCACTTTGGGTCGGCTTCATCTTCGCCGCCCTGATCCTGCCGGTTTTCGCCTATCGCCACTATGTGCGCGACGGCGGCAAGTTCCCGGCCGGCGCAATGGAGGATCTCGGCCTGGTTGGTCAGGATCTCGGCGTCAAGAAGGCCGGCATGCTGCCCTATCTGGCACTCGCCGGCGGCCTGGCGATCGTCCTGATCGCCAATGTGATCTTCCAGCTTCCGGCTTAAAATCGCCTCCCAAGCAGAAAAGCCGCCATGAAAAAACATGGCGGCTTTTTGCATTGGTGGCTGCAGATCCGAGACAGTCCGTTGTTTATGGAGCGAAGCTCAGCGGCCGCCTTCGATCTTGCGGTGGCGCTGGTTGATGCCGCCCTTGCCGTAGGGATAGTCGAAGGGCTGAGGGGCGCTGACCTCGTTGAGCTTCGCCATGTCTTCGTCGGAGAGCTTGAGCTTCATGGCGCCGAGATTGTCGGCCAGTTGCTCCGGCGTGCGGGCGCCGAGGATGACCGAGGTGATTGCCGGCTGCGCCGCCGTCCAGGTGAGCGCCACCTGCGCCATGCTGACGCCGTGCGCCTTGGCTATTTCCTCGACAGCAGCGATGATTGCCCAGGTTCGTTCCATCGCATTACGCGGCGCATAGGATTCGCCGCCGCGATTGGGATTTTCGCCGAGGCGGGTGGCGCCGGTCGGCATCTCGTCGCGCTTGTATTTGCCGGTCAGCCAGCCGCCGCCGAGCGGCGACCAGGGCAACAGGCCCATGCCGGCATCCTGGCAGGCCGCGACGATCTCGAGCTCGATGTCGCGCACCAGCAGGTTATATTGCGGCTGCAGCGTAACGGGACGCGTATAACCGCGCGCCTTGGCAATCTCGGAGGCCTTGGCGATATGCCAGCCGACATAATTGGAGAAGCCGTAATAACCTATCTTGCCTGATGAAACCGCATCGTCGAGGAAGCGCAGCGTTTCCTCGATCGGCGTCAGCGCGTCCCAGGCATGCATCTGGTAGAGATCGATCTGCTCGAGGCCGAGGCGGCGCAGAGAATCGTCGAGCGCCTGGCCGAGATGGCGGCGCGAGAGGCCGATGTCGTTGGGACCGTTGCCCATCGGAAAACGGCCCTTGGTGGCGACGATCGCCTGGCGGGCTTCGGTCGGGCGCGCCTTCAGCCAGCGACCAATGATCTCTTCCGACTTGCCGGCGCTGTAGACATCGGCGGTATCGATGAAATTGCCGCCCCAGGCGAAATAATCGTTGAGCAGCTTGTGCGAGGCCGCTTCGTCGGCCTCCGCGCCGAAGGTCATGGTGCCCAGGCAATAGGCGGTGACGACGGTCCCGCTGGGACCGAGCTTGCGATAATCCATATCTTCCTCCTCATGCGGACGCCCGCAGCCGACGCACAAAATCGCCGGGGTAGAAGCCGGGGCCTCCGCAATCAATGATAATATCGAGCTTGAGGCGGCCGCTTGCCGCCGGATGACGTCTGGCGCCCTGGGCTCAATCCGGCGCAGGGGCTGAAGCAGCATAACCAATCCCGCCGGTGTCACAAGTGGGAAAAAATATTCCCGCCGACAACGCGGACTGCGACTTACACTTTTGCCGACAACGAGCCGGCGATCAGATCGGCGGCGGCGACGCCGGTCTCGTAGGCGCCATGCGCCGTCGAATAACGCGCGCGCGAACAGGCTTCGCCGGCAAAGAAGATCCGCTGGTCATGCGGTGCGGCGAGGACCGCGCGGAGATCCGAGGCGCCGGGTTCGGCATAGGAATAGGAGCCGCCGATATGGGGTGCAGCGGCCCAGGCCGAGATCGCCGCAACCGACAATTCCTTGCGGATATCGGCGCCGAATTCCGCCGCCAGTTCATCGGCGGCGAAGGCGAAGGCGGAGTCTCTGCCCTCCCGCTCCAGATCATGGGCGAGGTTGCCGGCAAAATAGGCTTCGACGACGGCAGCGCCGAGTGGCCGGAGCTGATAGGTGCCGGTCGCGCCGCGACTGGTGGAACCGAGCATATGGGTATCGGCCGGCAGCGCCTCCCCATTTGCCAGCCTGAGGAAGAGCTTGTCGGCGAGCCCGAGCGGCAAACGGGATGCTGCCTCGATCTTCTCGGGCAATGGCGGGTCGAAGGCGATCTTTTCGGCGGCAAGCACATTCGTCGAAACGGTCACCAGCACCGCACGAGCCCCGAGCCCACCCTGGTTCGTCTCAATATCGATACGGCCGGCAGGGCGGTAGTCGATGCGCGTGACCTCGACGCCAAGCCTTGCCGGGACCGGCTTGCCGTAACGCGAGATCAAGGTTCCATAGCCCTCACGCACCCGCCAGTCCGGGCCGGGGCCGGGATCATATCTGGTGTAGTCGACGACCGACGAGCACTCCAGTTCTGCGCCGGTGATATAAGTGCCGATCGCCCGGATCTGGCCATTCCAGGCATTGCCGGGTTCGAGCATTTCGGCCAGATCAGTGTCATCGCCTTCATGGCTCTCCAGGCGTTCGAAATAGGCGCCGATCGCCTCCTGTGCGGCATGGATCTCCGCATCGTCGCGCTGCAGCCGCCGCCCGCCGTTCCAGGGCGCCGGCGTGCGGTCGACCGTCAATCCGACCTCGTCGGCAATGCCGGTCCAGGCATTGGTCCGCGCCCCATGCAGCCAGCCGCAGCCGAGGTCGAGCGCGATGTCGGCGGCTCCCGGCAGCCCGACCGTCCAGGCTCTGCCGCCGAGACGGTCGCCGGCTTCCAGCAGCAGGATGGAAATATCCGGACGGATCGCCTGCAGGCGACGGGCAGCGGCAATGCCGGCGGCCCCGGCGCCGATGATGACGACATCCTGTTCGACACCCTTACCGTTGTCACCGGGCATGGCTTTTCCTTTGGCTGCTCGCGCTCAGCTAAGCCTGCATGTCCACGAAAGGCAAGGGCTGGGGATAGCGCCGCGCGCGATGGATTAAACCGCGTTTGCGTGACATACAGGGTCGATGAGCGTGCAGAGAGATTCGCAACTCGATATGTTTGCCAAGCCGTCAACGGCGACTGCCAGGGCGCGCGCTCCATCACGCCGGCCGCCATCGCAGCCGGCCGGCCATTCCGATGAAGACATGGCGCGCACGCTTGAAGAGAGCGGCAACTACCGCATCCTTCGGAAACTGACCGCCCGGCCGATTGCGACGGCCAGACGGCCGGAGTTTTCGCGGCTTGGCGTCATTCTCGATACGGAAACGACCGGTCTCAACCACCGCAGCGATGAGATCATCGAAATCGGCGCCGTCGCCTTCACATTCGACGATGACGGCGGGATCGGCGATATCGTCGGCATCTATGGCGGCCTGCAGCAGCCGTCGCGGCCGATTCCGCCCGAAATTACCCGGTTGACCGGCATTACCGATGCGATGGTCGAAGGCCAGGTCATCGATATGAGGTCGCTGAGCGCCCTGATCGAACCGGCGGATCTGATCATCGCCCACAATGCCGGTTTCGACCGGCCGTTCTGCGAAGCCTTCTCGACGATCTTCGCCTGCAAGGCCTGGGCCTGTTCGGTGTCGGAGATCGACTGGAGCGCCCGCGGCTTTGAGGGCACCAAGCTCGGCTATCTCGTCGGCCAGGCCGGTTATTTCCATGACGGCCATCGCGCGGTGGACGACTGCCACGCACTGCTGGAAATCCTCGATCGGGTGCAGGGCGACGGCGAAAGCCCATTCGCCGAGCTCTACCGCGCCAGCCAGCGCTCGCGCATCCGCATCTTTGCCGAACACAGCCCGTTCGAGATGAAGGACCATCTGAAGGCGAGGGGTTATCGCTGGTCGGATGGAAGCGACGGACGCCTGAAGTCCTGGTGGATCGAAGTCGGCGAAGACGATCTCGGTGACGAGCTTTCCTATCTGCGCTCGGACATCTACCGGTGGCGAGACGCGGATCCGCCGACCGTGCGGCTGACGGCCTTCGATCGCTTCAAACTCTGACCGCGAAGCGGTTCGGATCCCACCGGAACACCCCCAATCCGACGACCCATGCAAACGCCGCATAGGTGCAGTGATGCATTGGCGCTGCAACAATCGATCGGCTCATACTATATACCACTCATCGAAGCGAACGAAGCGCCAAGGACTGGCAGCTAGGCTTCGAAAGCCCACGGAAAGGGGATCATCATGAACGTAGCACGCTCTTTCAATAACTGGCGCAAGTACCGTCAGACGGTCGCTGAACTGGGCCGTATGTCTGCGCGCGAACTGGACGACCTCGGCATCGGCCGCGGCGATATCCGCAACGTCGCTCGCGCTGCCATCGCCCGCTAACGGCCTGCACAGTAAGCACTTTTAAAGACTTGGCCAGCGCCTGCTTTCTCCGAAGCGGGCGCTTTGCTTTTGTGCTTCCGGCGTGACGGGATCATGGTGATTTGAGCTACCTGCTTTTCGCATAACGCATAGCTGCCCTGCAAAGAAATGCCTACCAACTGAGCAAGAAATAAGTATGATTATTTCTATCGAAGCGATGCACCTCCTCCCGCATCCCTTTGATATGCAGGCGCCCCATCCTCCTCCCAGGGTCGCCTGCGGGAACGACAGCACTCCTCCTCCCAGCTGTCGTTCGGTTTTTTTCGAAAAGCCTGCCGCACCTCCTCCCGCGGCAGGCTTTTTCGTTTTTGGCCGATCGCGCGAAATCCGCCGCGTGCAATCCGTCGCCCGGCGCTGAAGACTTTTCCCGCTTACCGCTGATTTTACTGCCGATTCCGGCGATGGCCGCCGGCTGCGGGCCAGTGCTGCAGAAACATATTGACTTCGAATTTGTCGTACAACTATGTAACCATTCGGTTCATTGCCGAGCGAAACGGACCACCAAACGGATCCGGCCTCGCTGGAGCAACGACGCTTGACGACAACGAAACTGAAGGAATTTTGACATGCAGATCGACGTGAGGCACGCCTCCCATCCCGAGGCCGTGCGCGAATACGACACGGAGACGCTGCGGCGTCACTTTCTGGTGGAAACCGTTTTTGCGGGCGGCGAGATCCGGCTGACTTATTCCCATTACGACCGCATGGTCATCGGCGGCGCGACGCCGCTGGCCGACGGGCTGGCGCTGACGGCGCCGACGGCGGTCGGCCAGGAAACCTTCCTTGCCGAGCGTGAGCTCGGCGCGCTCAACGTCGGTGGCGCCGGCCGCATCGTCGTCGACGGCACCAGCTACGATCTTGCCAAGTATGATTGCCTCTATGCCGGCAAGGGCGCCAAGGACGTGCGGTTCGAAAGCGTGGATGCCGCCAATCCGGCAAAGTTCTATCTGGTCTCGACGCCGGCGCATCAAGCACACCCGACCGTGCTGCTCACCCGCGAGAAAGCCCGCCATCTGACGCCCGGCGACGCCGCAACGGCCAACAAGCGGTCGATCTACCAGTTCATCCATCCCGAGGTCTGCCAGTCCTGCCAGCTCACCCTCGGCTTCACCATGATCGAGCCGGGCAGCGTCTGGAACACCATGCCGGCCCATACGCATGATCGCCGCATGGAAGCCTATCTCTATTTCGATCTCGAAGCCGAACAGCGCGTCTTCCATTTCATGGGCGAACCGCAGCAGACCCGGCATATGCTTGTCGCCAACGAACAGGCGGTCATCTCTCCGCCCTGGTCGATCCATTCGGGCGCCGGCACCAAGAATTACAGCTTCATCTGGGCGATGGCCGGCGACAATAAGAGCTTCACCGACATGGACCACATCGCCATTGCGGATCTGAGGTGAGCGCCGTGGCGAACCCGTTCGACCTCACAGGCAGGACCGCCGTCGTCACCGGCGCCAATACCGGCATCGGCCAGGCCATCGCGGCGGCGCTGGCCGAGGCCGGCGCCTCGATCGTCGCCGTCGGGCGCTCCTCGATGGAGGAAACCGAAGCGCTGGTGAAGCAGGCGGGAAGCCGCTTCCACGTCGTCAAGGCCGATCTCGGCACTATCGAGCCGGTCAAGGGCATCGTCGCTGAAGCCATCCAGACCTTCGGCGGCCTCGACATCCTCGTCAACAATGCCGGCATCATCCGCCGCGCCGATGCGCTCGACTTCACCGAAGAAGACTGGGACGCGGTGATCGACGTCAACCTGAAGACGGCCTTCTTCCTGTCGCAGGCGGCCGGCCGCCACATGGTCGACAAGGGCAGGGGCAAGATCATCAACATCGCCTCGCTGCTCTCCTTCCAGGGTGGTATCCGCATCCCCTCCTATACCGCCTCGAAAAGCGGGCTTGCCGGTCTGACCAAGCTGCTTGCCTGCGAATGGGCCGGCAAGGGCGTCAACGTCAACGCCATCGCGCCCGGTTACTTCGTCACCAACAATACCACGGCGCTGCGCGAGGATGCCGACCGCAACGCCGCCATCCTTGCCCGCATTCCGGCCGGGCGTTGGGGAACGCCAGCCGAACTCGGAGGGGCTGCCGTGTTCCTGGCATCGTCGGCCTCCGATTACGTGCATGGAACGGTGCTGCCCGTCGATGGCGGCTGGCTGGCGCGATGATCCGCCCCCGAACGATGACTGCATAATTCAAAGTACTAAGCGCTGCGCGTCTGAAGAGACGCGCGGCGCTGTCGCATAGAGCTGCCGTGATCGAGGCCCTTTTGCCTTTCCTGCCGGCATGCGTTAGCAAAAGGACATGAGGCCAGCGCAGCCGCATCGAGGGCAGGATTCGACACAAATGACGGACAGAGACAACGCGGCCTTCAACACCATTCGCCAGCCGCCGAACCTGCGCAGCGGCCTTGCCGATACGCTGATGGCGCAGATCGAATCCGGCGACCTGAAGCCTGGCCAGCGCCTGCCGACCGAACAGGCAATCATGAGGACGACCGGCGTCAGCCGGACGATTGTCCGCGAGGCGCTCGCCACGCTGCGCGCCAAGGGCCTGATCACCACGCGGCAGGGGCTTGGAGCTTTTGTTTCGAACGATCCTAACCCGCGATCCTTCTCGATCATTCCCAACGACCTGCAGTCGATCGACGAGATCCTGCGCGTGCTGGAACTGCGCATGGGGGTCGAATACGAAGCCGCCGGACTTGCCGCGCTGCGGCGCACGCCTGAGGATCTCGACCGCATGCAGGATCGGCTCGATGCGCTCGACAAGGCGCTGGAAGAGGGCGGATACGGGGCGCAAGAGGACTACGCCTTCCACAGGTCGATCCTGGTCGCGACGCAGAATTCCTATTACGGCCGCCTCTTCGATACGTTCGGCGACCTCATGGTGCCGCGGCAATGGGCCCGCTTGGACAAAATGACGGCGGCCGAGCGTAAGCGCCATGCGGCGCGAATGCGCCGGGAACACCATGCCATATTCGCGGCGATCCGCGACGGCGAAGAGGCCGCTGCCCGCCGCGCCATTCGAACTCACCTGTCGAAGAGTGCCGCCCGCTTCGAAGAACTGCGCGACGCCAACACCTCGTCGTGAATATTACGCGTCGGGCTTCGGTTTCATCAGCCGCCGCCAGGCGGCGTGATCGGTCTGCAGCTCGACGGAGGCGTGAACCGCGGGGAGAAGCGGTTTGCGTCTGCGCCGGCCGAAGCGCCGTTTGAAACCGAGGATATTTTCGACGAAGCTCCTGGCATAGAGCCCGGGCCCGCTCGAATAGATGCGCCAGCCGCCGTCGACCGCGACCTTTCCGGCCTTGACCCCCGCCCATTGCGCCGCCGCCTGATAACGATCACGGAAGGCTGCGTCGCTGCTGCTGAAATAGGTATTGCGCTGGCGCAACGAGGCCTGCGGCAGGGCCGTGGTGACGGCGATGGGATTGACGACCGAAATCGCCTCCCAGAGTTCGTCCGCCTCGGCGTCCAAAGCGAGCGTCTCGCAATAGCGAAGATGCGCATGCACATACATCAGCCCGATCTCGCGGCCGACGAAGGAGGAGGATTCGGCCCGGCGAAACAGCGTCTCGGGTCCTCCGGCATAGGTCGCCGGCTTCTCCATCAGCCGCACGCCGTCTGGGAAGAGCAGATGCTCTTCGATCAGCTTCATATGAGCGCGTCGCTGATCCGGCGAAAACAGCCCGCCGAGCATCGCCTGCGTCATCGCGATCAGCGAGTAGGAAAGGCCGGTGCGACTGTCGCTCGGGTGCAGCAGCAATTCGACGCCGTCATGGGCGGGATCGAAGATACCGTACCCGGCCACGATGCCGTCCCGCACGAGATGGCGGTTGAAATCCCGCCGCATCGCCGTTGCGATTTTCGTCAGCGATTTTGCCTTGTTATTTCTGGCCTTTTTCCCATGGCCGAGACGGCGCAGGATCGCGGAATAGCGGACGATCTGCTCGTAAAGCAGGGCGACGGTCCAGCTGCTGACCATCCAGTCGCGCAGATGCGGATCGGCCGGCTGCAGGGAATCGTTCCAGTCTCCCTCGCCATAACGGATCAGATGCGTTCCCGGAATGAACTGGCCGCGGACGGTATCGAGCAGCTTGTCGACATGGATCGCGATGCTGTCGGCCTTCGGCGCCTTCTGCATGGTCTTTTCATCGCGCCAGGAGACCTTCTCGTCGAGAATGGCGAGATCGCCGGTCGCTTCGATATAGTCGCAGAGCGCCTTCAACGGCCAGACGATAACGTCGCCATGGCTGTCGCCCGCTCTTATGTTGGCATAGGGCTCCAGCATGAACCATTGCGGCCAGTCGCCCTTCTCAAGGTACTGCTCGCTGAAGACCGTTTTCACCACCTCCTTGGCTTCGCGGTCATGCTCGTAGGCGAGCAGGAATTCGATCGGCCCCTGGCAGGCGTCGCGTGTGCCCCAGGCCGCACCGGTATATTGCTCGAGGCCGTGCGGAACGCTCAGATGCACGATGGCGTCATGCGCGAGCCAGGGCAGCAGCGTTGTCTGCGCGGCAAGATCCGGCGAAGGGCTACCGATCGTCAGACCACGAACGGCGTTCCGCCAGAATTTCGAGGCCGGCGCCAGCATGGCTGCATCGGCGACGCCAGCCTCGTAGCGTTGCGCCAGCTGCTCGGCTTCTTCAGCATTGGTCATCGAGCCGACGACGGCGAATGAGAAGGCCTGCGTCGGCCGGGAGCGCAGACCGACGAAGGCGCCGTTGCGTGCAATGCCATCGGCATAGAGCAGTTCGTCGCCGCCGATCTCCTCGATGGCATCGGGCGTCGAACTCACCAGCCAATAGCCGGCACCGGGATAACGCTCGCCCCAGAGCCAGGCCGGATCGGGCCGGAAGGCGATGCGTTTGTGTGCGGCATCGACTTCGATCTGCCCGCCCGCGTCATATTCGCGCTCACCGAGAACGACATGTCCGAACACCAGAAAGCGGCACGGCTTGCCTTCGACGGAGACGGTCCATTGCATGGCCGCATCCTCGCCGGAGGCGACCGCCGCAACGGTGATCGTGCGTTCCGAACATTGGTAGATCCAGCGGCAGTCGTTGAGCCCCATTTCGAACGCCGACGGCACCGCCAGCAGCTGCCAGCCGGCACCAAGATCCGCCATGATGCGCAGCCCGCTGGCGCGCGTCAGGTTATAGGGGTCGCGGGAGACGGAAAAGAGCTTGTGGAACGAGGTATTGCCGATCGTCAGCTGCGCGGCGAAAATGCCCTGCATCCAGCAGGTGGCGGCAAGAGTGGAATCGTCGAGCAGCATATTATTGCCGCTTCGGACAATCGCGCCGTGACGGCGTGCCACCAAAAGCTCTTTCTCGCGCAGGACGACGTGGCGGTTCAGGACGCCGTCCGGCGTGAAGAACGACAGCAGCTTCCCGCCGGCGCGTTCTTCGAGGCTCCGCTCGGGATAAAGCCGGCCGATCGCTCTTTTGTCGAGCGGCTCGACCTCCAACAGCGACGCATCCTGCAACAGGCTGCGAACCGGCGTCACCTCTTCGAGGCGAGCGGCAACGCTTTCCGCAGCTTCAAGCCCGTCGAGCCGCGCAAGATCGGCGTCGCTCGACGCCTCGGGATGATCGGCGGCAAATACTGCAAAGAAAGTCGCACCAGCACCGCTTGCAGAAATGGCGAGCGGTTTCGACTGGATGGCCGAGCAGGCCGTTTCCTGCTGGCGCCGTTCACTCGGCAGGCTGGCGCCGAAGGGGCCGACCAGCCGATCGCCGAGACGGTCTTTTGCCTGCACCAGCTGGATCGCATCCGTGGCATAGGCGGCAGCCCCATCGAGGCAGCCCTGGGCGAGCCAGGGACTGCGGGCGCCACCCTGTTTGAGATTTTGCCGGTTCATCACCACGGGGCCGAATGCCGGATGATCGGCGATATGGTGATCGACATATTGCGAGGCATAGGCTTCGCTGTTCATCAGGAAGCCGCGATCGCCGAGGCCGACATCCTGGATCAGCACCAGATCCGCCGGCAGGGTTTTCTCCTTCAGATGCCTGAGCGAGGCGCGCCAAAACCATGTCGTTTCGGAGGGATGGAGTTCGAGCCGGACGTCATAGGCGATATCGCCTGCCTTGCCGTTCCAAGAGAAGCTCGTCGCATCGTATCCGAAGCTGCCATTGGCACGCGGCCCGACAATCTCGACGACATCAGGCCGAGCGCCGCCGATGCGCAGATAAAGGCGGCCGATGCCGCCGATGAGCGGCGAACCCTGGATCTGATTGATCTGCACCGACCCCTTGTCGTCGGCATATTCGATGGCAAACAGCGTGCCGTTCGGCAGCGCCGATATCGACAGGCCGGAGCCGTTGCTGATCGTAAACAGGCCGAGATCGTCGCGTCGGGGCATTTGAAAGCTGCGGTCAAGGTCCGGGGCCATTGAGATCTCGTCGATTGATCAGAGGGGAATCGAAGCATGACGCAAAAAGATTGAGAGAAATCTTACCGGCGGCCGACCGATCGGCAACATATCGCCATGTGTCACGTTGACGCCGGCCGCCTGGCGAAGGGCACGCAGAGCAGGGCGCAGGCGGTGAGAATGGCGACCACCATCCAGGCTTCGTTGATCGCCTGGACGCTGGCCGCGGTCTGGACCAGCGGATCGAGCAGCGCCGTCGTATCCGCATCGAATTCCCCATTGTGGCCCGATATGGCCTGAAGAGGTGCGCCGACGAATGCCGCGGCGGCGGCGTCGCCGGTCTGAAGACGCGCCCAGAGACCTTGGCCCAGCGGTTCGGAGCGCGTGTAGATGATGGTGTCGATCAGCGCGATGCCGATGGCGCCGCCGAGATTGCGCATCAGGTTGAAAAGGCCGCTCGCATCGGGAATGCGATCGGCCGGCAGCGTGCCGAGCGCCAGCCGCGTCGGCGGCAGCAGGCAGAACATGATGGCGACGCCGCGCACGATCTGCGGCCAGAACATCGCATCGTAATCCGAGCGCGGATCCTGAAACGCGCTCATGCCGACGCCGATCGCAAACAGCGCGAAACCGACGGCCGACAGCAGCCGCGCATCCATGCGCTTCTCCAGCGCGACCGCGATCGGCGCCGTCACCAGCTGGGCGATGCCGGTCACCAGCATCGTTGTGCCGATTTCGAGCGCGTCGTGGCCTCTGACGAAAGCGAGAAACACCGGCATCAGATAGACCGAGCCGAACAGGCCGATGCCGAGCACGAAGCTTAAGGTCGAGCCGACGAGAAAATTGCGATCGGCGAAATTGCCGAGATCGACAATCGGCCGGTCCCGACGCAGCGTGCGAGCGATGAATACACCGCCCGAGACAAGACAGATCGCCAGCAGGCTCAGCACATAGGCCGAGGTCCAGCCGCTGGTCGGCGCCTCCTTCAGGCTGAGTTCCAGCGTCATCAGCGCGGTCGCCATCAGGAGAAGCGACAGGCCGTCGAGATGCCTGAGTTCGGACGGGTCGGCCGGCTGCCGCGGCAGGAAGAATGCCGCCAGGACTGCCGAAGCAATGCCCGGAAGGATGTTGATCAGGAACAGCCAGTGCCAGGAATAGGTCTCGGTCAGCCATCCGCCGACGATCGGCCCGACCGTCGGCGCCAGCACCGCCAGCACGCCGGCAATCGTCGTCGCCAGCGCCTGCCGCTCGTTCGGGAACAGGATGAAGACAGCCGAAAACACCGAGGGGATCAGGGTTCCGCCGGAAAAACCCTGCAGCACCCGCCAGGCAACCAGCTCGCCGAAGCTGCCGCTGGCCGCGCAGCCGGCGGAAGCCGTCACGAACAGGCCAATGGCGACAACGAACAGCCACCGCATGGTCAAAAGCCGCGTCAGCAGGCCGGTGAGCGGGATCGCCACCACCTCGGCGATCAGATAGGCGGTCTGTATCCAGCTCATCTGATCCGGATCGATGCCCAACGCCGACTGGATGGTGGGCAGCGACGTCGCCACCACCTGAACGTCGAGGATCGCCATGAACATGCCGATGCACATGGCGAGGAAGCCGAGCCAGACGATGGCGGGCCTTGCATCGGGGTGGGCAGGCTCAACTCGTTCCATACGATGGTCCCGCGCGCGCGGCATTTCTGCCCCGGTTGAAAAGATCGACCATGTTTGCTGTGGAGACGATCGGCATGTCAACCGGCATGTCAAGGCAAGAGGGGTCCCAAATGCGATCGAGCCCGACCGGGAAGGCCAGGCTCGATCGATTGATCGGCGGATGTGAACCGGGCGTTTTATTAGCCCGGCTCCCGTTGCGTCGGCGAATGCGATTAGCCGCGGAAGAGCGACAGGATGTTCTGGGACGAGGAATTGGCGATCGACAGCGACTGGATCGCCAGCTGCTGCTGTGTCTGCAAGGCGGACAGTTTGCTCGATTCCTCCTCCATGTCGGCATCGACCAGCCGGCCGACACCTGAGTCGATCGAATCCGACAGCGCACCGACGAAGTCTTCCTGCAGATCGATGCGCGTCGAGATCGAACCCAGTTGCGCACCGGCCGAGGTCATCGCCGACAGCGCCGATTCGACGGTCGACAGCGCCGACTGGATCTGACCGGTGGTAAAGTTGGTAATGTCGAGCGAGTAGACGGAATCGCCGTTTGCATCCGCCGTTCCAAGGATACCCGTCGAGGTTTCGATCGAACCGCCGTTCATGCCGAACAGCACGTTGCCGGTGGAGCTGGTATCCAGAACGTAATCCGTCATCTTGACGGAAACGGCGCCGGAACCGTCGCGAACGAAGGACGATACGACGTTCATCGTGCCGTCGGCGCCGGCGACCCAGTTCTCGCCCGAGAACGACGCCGACTGGGCAATGCTCATCAGCTGCTCCTGCAGCTGGCCGATTTCTTCCTGGACCTTTGATTTGTCGACACCGTCTTCGGTCGCTGCCACCAGCTTGGCTTTGATCTCATCGACGACGTCGATCGCGCTGTCCATTGCCGTGTAGGCGGTATCGACCTTTGCCGCGCCGAGGCCGAGCGCATCGGAGACTGCCGAGAGCGCCTTGTTGTCGGAGCGCATCGTGGTGGCGATCGACCAGTAGGCAGCATTGTCGGATGCGGTATCGACACGGTAGCCCGTGGAGACACTGTTCTGTGTCGTTTCGAGATTGGAATTGATGCCGCGCAGCGTCTGAAGGGCAGCCATCGCAGAATTGTTGGTATTGATGCTCGTCATCGGAGTTCGCCTGTTTCGGTGGTTGAATATGTTGAAACCCGGGGAACATCCCGGCCGTGGCGAGCAGCCTCATGCTTATCGACCTGGAGTTTCCGATCACTTCGCCATCGTTGGATTAATTATCGTACTTAAAAGTACCTTAATGGTTAACGCGGCGGGCCCGACCCTTATTTTTTGTTCACCATGATATGCGCATCTCGAGCTCTGCCGAAAACGGCTCGGGATGCCGCCCGCAAAAATTTGAGATCGGCAATTGACGCATCGGCGGGAAACTGACTATCAATATTAAATCAATTTGATTGACTCCAAAAATAAACAACAAGGGAACGTTGGAATGAGATCGAGCAAAAGCATGTTTCGCAACATTTCCGTGCGTGCCGGCTTAGCAGCGGCAACCGCGCTGACGGCGCTCGTCGCTTTCGGGACGGGCAATGCGGCGGCTGAATCGGTGCTGACGATGCACATCGAGGAGCAGACCAGCTGGGTTCAGAACTTCAATCCGTTTGATCTTGCCGGCCGCCGGCAGAGCACGATGGATTTCATCTACGAGCCGCTGGTGATCTTCAATGCCGAGGATGGCGGCAAGCCGGTCTTCCGCCTGGCGACGGCCTACAAATTCTCCGAGGATATGAAATCGGTCACCTACACGCTGCGACCCGGAGTGAAATGGTCCGACGGCCAGCCGCTGACCTCGGCCGACGTGAAATATACGATCGACCTCATGCTGAAGAATGCAGCCCTCGACACCGTCGGCGTCGGTCAAACGGTTGCCTCCGTCGAGACGCCGTCAGCGACCGAGGTGAAGATCGATCTCAAGGCCGTCAACTCCGATTTCCCGGAAACGCTGGCGGACCTCGCCGTCGTTCCCGAGCATATCTGGAAGGACGTTTCCGATCCGGTCGCCTTCAAGAACGAGAAGCCGGTCGGTTCCGGCCCGATGACCGAGCTGCGCCGCTTCACGCCGCAGGTCTACGAGCAGTGCCGCAACCCGAACTACTGGGATGCCACCTCGCTGCATGTCGATTGCCTGAGACTGCCGCAGATCTCCGGCAACGACCAGATGCTCGCCATCCTGCCTGAGGGCAATATGGACTGGATCGGGTCCTTCATTCCCCAGATCGACAAGACCTTCGTCGGGCTCGATGCCGACCATAATGGCTATTGGCAGCCGCCGGCCGAAACCGTCGCCTTCCAGATGAACTTCAAGAGCGGCAATGAAGGCAACCTCGAGGCCTATAAGGACCTGAACTTCCGCCATGCCTTCAGCCTCGCCATGGATCGCAAGTCCATGGTCGATATTGCCGGCTTCGGCTATCCCGTCGTCAACGAGCATGCGACCGGCCTGCCGCCGCGCTTCGAAAGCTGGCGCAACAAGGATGCCGAGGGCGGCAAGGACGCTTTCATGGGCTTCGACACCGAGAAGGCCAGCAAGATTCTCGACGATGCCGGCTACAAGAAGGGCGCCGACGGCTTCCGCACCACGCCGAGCGGCAAGCCGATCGCCTTCCCGATCATCGTTCCGAACGGCTGGACGGACTGGATCGATGCGGTCCAGATCGCGGTCGAAGGCCTGCGCGCCGCCGGCATCAATGCGTCGGTCGCCACGCCCGAATATGAACAATGGCGCAAAGAGCTCATCGACGGCAGCTTCGAGGTCGTCATGAACTCCCGCGCCGATGGCGCAACGCCGTTCCGCGGCTATTACCAGAGCCTTTCCACAGCCTATGGCGGGCGCATCACCGGCGCGCCCTCGCGTTATTCGAACCCGAAACTGGACGCGCTTTTCGATCAATATCTGCAGGCGACGTCGGACGAGGATCACAAGAAGATCTTCAACGACATTCAGCTACTGATCGCCGACGACTTCCCCGTCGTTCCCGTCTTCAACGGGCCGACCTGGTATCAGTTCTCCAGCAAGCGCTTCACCGGCTGGGTCACCGACAAGGATCCGGTGATGAACCCCGAGGATCACGACAACAACCGCATGCGCCTGATGCATCTCTTACGTCTCAAGCCGGTCAGCTAAACCCAGCGGGGGAGCAAAATGCGCATTTCGAGCCGGCGCCTCGGCGTCTATGCGGTCGCGCTGGCCTTTGCCATCGTGGTGAACTTCATCCTTCCCCGGCTAATGCCGGGGAGCCCGGTCGATGCCATGGTTGCCCAACTCGGTCCGCGGGCAACGCCGGCCGCCGTCGAAGCGATCAAGGCGCGCTTCGGCGCGGTCGACCAGCCGATGCTTTGGCAGTTCGCCGATTATCTAAAGGGGCTCGTGACCCTCGATCTCGGCGTCTCGGTCAAATATTACCCCCAGACCGTCGTCCAGGTGCTCGGCCGCTCGACGCTCTGGACCATCTTCCTTGTCACCACCGCGATTATCTTTTCCCTCTGTGTCGGCGTCGTGCTGGGTGCGGTCTCGGCCTGGCGCCGCGGCGGGAGTTTCGACACGATCGTCTCGCCGCTGTCGGTGATCATGATTTCGGTGCCGCCCGTCATCGTGGCGCTGACGACGCTTTTCATCTTCGCGGTCTCGCTGCGCTGGTTTCCGGTGGGTTATGCCTATGATCCCAATCTTGATCCCGCCTTCAATTTCACCTTTGTCGGCAGCGTCTTTGCCCATGCGATCCTGCCGGTGCTGACGCTTTCGCCGTTTCTGATCGGCGAATTCCAGACGACGATGCGCTCGTCCATGATCTCGGTGCTCGGCGAAGACTATGTGACCATGGGCCGAGCCAAGGGGCTCAGCCGCCTCACCGTGATGTTCGGCTACGGCGCCCGCAATGCCATGCTTCCTGTTCTGACCAATCTGGCGCTGATGCTCGGCGCCGTCTTCGGCGGCTCGATCGTCACCGAGATCGTCTTCAACTATCCCGGCCTGGGGCTGACGCTTTATACCGCGAGCATCGCCCGCGATTACCCTGTGATCCAGGGGCAGTTGCTCTTGATGACGCTCGCCACCCTTGGCGCCAACTTCCTCGTCGACATCATCTACGGCTTTGTCGATCCGAGATTGCGGGAGGCCGCGTGATGAGCTTTACGCTGTGGCCCATCTTCAAGCAGAAGAAAGCGCTCGCCGGCCTGATCATCATCGCCGTCCTGTGGCTGATGGCGCTGTTTGCGCCGCTCGTTGCACCCGGCGAGCCCGGAGCGCGTGTCGGGCGCTCGCATCAGCCGCCGTCGATCGAACATGTTCTCGGCACCACGAAGATGGGGCGGGACGTCTATCGCCAGTTCGTCTGGGGCGCCCGCAGCTCTCTTTCCGTCGGCTTTGCCACCGGCATTGCCATCACCGTTCTCGGCACGGCGATCGGCCTCGTCGCCGGTTATGCCGGAGGCAGGACGGATGCCTGTCTCGACCTTGCGACCAATGCCGTGCTCGTCATCCCGAACATGCCGCTTCTGATACTGCTCGCCTCCTTTGCCGGCACAGTGGGGCCGATGACGATCATGACGATCATCGCGCTGACCTCCTGGCCGTGGGGCGCCCGCATGACCCGGTCGCAGACGATGGCGCTTCGCAATCGCGATTTCGTCACGGCGTCGAAGATGATCGGCGAGCCGGCCTGGCGCATCATCTTCGTGGAAATCCTGCCGAACCTGACGACGCTGATCGGCATCAACCTCGTCGGCAGCATCATCTACGCCATCGTTGCCCAGACGACGCTCGAATATCTCGGCTTCGGCGACCCGCTGAAAGTCTCCTGGGGCACGATGCTTTACAATGCCCAGAATTCCTCGGCGATCATGGTCGGCGCATGGTGGGACATCGGGGTGCCGGCACTCGGCATCGCGCTCACCGGCCTTGGCCTTGCGCTTTTGAATTTCACCTTCGACGAGATCGCCAATCCGCAGCTCCGCTCCGGCCCGGCGCTGAGCCGCTGGTTTCGCCTCAACCGCGCCCGCAACAGGGAACTGGAGCTTGGCCGATGAGCGACAATCTTCTGGAAATCGAAAAGCTCAATGTCGATTACCTCGTCGACAAGGGAGAATTCCGCGCCGTGAAGGACGTCTCCTTCACGATCGGCCGCGGCGAGATTTTCGGGCTCGCCGGGGAATCCGGCTGCGGCAAGAGCACGATCGCCTATGCCATCACCCGTCTTTCCAAGGCGCCCGCCTGGATCAGCGGCGGCAGCATCCGGCTCGCCGGACAGGATCTGCTCAAGCTGCCGGAACGCGAGCTGCAGACAATCCGCTGGAAGCGCATCGGTATGGTCTTCCAGAGCGCGATGAACTCGCTCAATCCGCTGATAAGGGTCGAGGCGCAGTTCCACGACGTTCTGCGCCGGCACACCGGCTGCTCGCATGCGGAATCCCGGGCGCGGGCCGAGGAGATGTTCCGCCTCGTCGGCATTCCCACGCATCGCATCGGCGATTACCCGCACCAGTTCTCCGGCGGCATGCGCCAGCGCATCGTCATCGCCATCTGCCTGGCGCTGAGACCGGAACTGATCATCATGGACGAGCCGACGACGGCGCTCGACGTCGTCGTGCAGCGGGAAATCCTCGAACAGGTCGTCGACCTGCAGCGGAGCTACGGCTTCTCCGTGCTCTTCATCACCCATGACCTGCATCTGATGGCCCAGCTCTGCCGGCGCATCGGCGTCATGCTGAAGGGCGAGCTCGTCGAAGTGGGCGACGTCAGCCAGGTCGCCCATGCGCCGCGGCACGAATATACGCGGAAGCTTTGGAACGCCATTCCGCAGCTTCCGGACAATCGGCATCTATCGGGAGTCGTGGCATGAAAGCGGAGGCAAATCCCGTTGTCGCTGAAGCGGTGATCCGGCTCGAGGGGATAGAGCGCAATTTCGGCGCGGTCCGGGCGCTGAAAGGCGTATCCTTCTCGCTCTTTCCCGGCCGGGCTTTGGCGCTCGTCGGCGAATCCGGCTGCGGCAAGACGACCTGCGCCCGCATCATCGCGCGCCTGGACAGGCCGACCGACGGTAGGCTGTTTTTCCGCGGGCAGGAGTTGACCTCCCGCGGCGAGGCTGGGGCTGAGCATCGCTATCGCCGGGAGGTACAGATGGTCTTCCAGGATCCGTTCTCGTCACTCAACCCGGCCTTCACCGTCAGCCATCATCTGGCGCGGCCGTTGCAACTGCATCGGCAGAGCGGCGCAAAGGCTCATCTCGCCGAGGAGATTACCCGGCTGCTTGCAAGCGTCGGGCTGGAACCCGATGTGACCAGGCAGAAATTCCCGCATGAACTGTCGGGCGGGCAGCGGCAGCGCGTCAACATCGCCCGGGCGCTCGCCGTCGCGCCGAGCGTGCTGGTCGCAGACGAACCGACCTCGATGCTCGACGTTTCCATCCGCAAGGATATTCTCGATCTGCTCGCCAGGGTGAAACGGGAAAACGATCTCGCCATGCTCTATATCACCCACGATATCGCAACGGCGGCGCATGTGGCCGAGGAGATCGTCGTGATGTTTGCCGGCCAGATGGTCGAATGGGGCGACACCGAAAGGGTTCTTTCCGACCCGCGCCATCCCTATACCAGGCTGCTGCTTTCCGCCGTTCCGGACGGCAGCAGGCCTTTCGTCACGGGCGGAAGCGCGCGCTTCCTCGAACAGGCGGAAAAGGTGCGCGCGCTGAGCCGCCCTGAATCGGCTGACATCGAGGAGGTCGGCCCCAGCCATTTCATCCGCGCGCTCGGCGTCTCCAACGCCGGACTGCCCAGGAGCTAATTTTCAAAAGCCCGCTTCTCAAGAGGCCAATGTTCAAAAGGAAAGAGTGACCATGTCCACACCGCGACCGAAAACCCTGCGGCTTGAAACCCTTTGGAACCCGCCTGCCGACGGCAAGGAGTTCTCCTATGTCCTGCGCCTCAAGAACCTCGGCAGCGCGCCGATTTCGGGCTTTTCACTCTGCATCAGCGGTCCGGGCCGGGTCGATCCGGCCGGACGGGTCGAAGGCGCCACGGTCTCAAAGCGGCTCTCCAATTTCACCGAATTCCAGCCGCCGGTCGATTTCGTTCTCGCCGCGGGCGAGACCTGGACGATCTCGGTCTACGCGCTGAGCTGGCAGTTCCGCCATTGGACGGATGGTGCGACGAGCGCCTATCTCGCGCTTTCCGATGGCGGCACCATCGTGCTCGGCATCGAGCCGACGCGCTCTTCGGTCAGCAATGCGGCTCTGAAGCGGGGCGCCGAGATCTATCCGGTTCCCGCCAATGCGCCCGTTCAGGTGTCGATCATTCCCTGGCCGAACCATGTGGCGATCGCCGCGCGCCGTCCATTGCCGGCCGGTTTTGCGCCGCAGGCGCAGAGCGGCGAAGGGGAGGCGGCGGCGCAGAGCTTCGCGGCGCTGGTCGACCATCTCTTCGCCGTCGAAGGCATCGTGCGCACCGAGGCGGAAGGGGCGGTGCCCGTCACCCTGAAGGATGCCGCCGGCTTCGGCCCCGAAGCCTATCGGCTGAGCTTTGACGAGGAGAGGCTGACGGTGGAGGCGAGCAGCCGGACCGGCTTTCTCTACGGCCTCGTCACCCTCGGCCAGATCTGGCGCGGCGCAAGGCTGCATCCCGGCGTCTTCCTGTTTCCGGCATCCGGCGAGATCGTCGATGAGCCGGCAATGGGCTGGCGCGGCCTGCATCTCGATGTCGCCCGCCAGTTCTACGGTGCTGCCGAAGTCAAGAAGCTGATCGCGGTGCTGGCCTGGAACAAGCTCAACCGCTTCCACTGGCACCTTTCCGACGACGAGGCCTGGCGCGTCGAGATCGACGCCTATCCCGCGCTGACCGAAATCGGCGCCTGGCGCGGCCACGGCCTTGCCGTTCCGCCGCTGCTCGGTTCCAGCCCGGCCCGCACGGGCGGTTATTATCCCAAATCAGTCATCCGCGAGATCGTCGCTGAGGCAAAGAGCTTCGGCGTCGAGATCGTGCCGGAGATCGACATGCCCGGCCATTGCTACGCCATGCAGCAGGCGATACCGGAACTGCGCGATCCGGCCGAGGTCGGCAGCTATTATTCGGTTCAGGGTTTTCCTGACAATTGCATCAACCCCGCCCTCGAGAAGACCTACGAGATCGTCGAGACCATCCTGACAGAACTCATCGAACTCTTCCCGTTCAAGACAATCCATCTCGGCGCCGACGAAGTGCCGCTCGGCGCGTGGTCCGGGTCGCCGGCAGCGCTCGACCGGCTGCGTAGCGTCGCCGGCGATGGCCTTGCCGACGCCCACGCCAAGCGGCTGAACGTCGTGACCAATACGCATGGCGCCGACGATATCCACGGCTCGGGTGCGGCGATCCTGCAGGCCGAATTCCTGGAGCGCATTCAGCGTTTCCTGGCGAGCAAGGGCTGCATCACCGGCGGCTGGGAAGAGGCGGCCCACGGCGATGTCATCGACAAAGCGAAGAGCTATCTCTGCAGCTGGCGCAATGTCGAAGTCTCGGCCGAACTTGCCGAACGCGGCTACGCGATGGTCGTCTGCCCCGGCCAGGTCTATTACCTCGACATGGCGCTGCGGCCGGACTGGGACGAGCCCGGCGCCAGCTGGGCGGGAACGTCGGATGCGGAAAAACTCTATAATTTCGATCCGGTTGGCGGCTGGACAGCGGCGCAGAAGCAGAGACTGCTCGGCATCCAGGCCTGCATCTGGTCCGAGCCGATGACTGATCGCGCCGTTTTCGACCGCCTCGTTTTTCCGCGTCTTTCCGGACTTGCCGAAACCGGCTGGACGAAACCATCGTCGAAGTCATGGGAACGCTTCAAGGCGCTGGCCGGGCTGATGCCGCTGCTCTATGGGCTACAGGAGTCGTAAAGCCGAGCCTGGCACCTCCAATAGATTTTGAGGATCGCCCCGAGATCGTCGTGCGCGCGCTGAGAAATGTGAGCGCACGGCGGTTGCTTTTTTGAGCTGCAAGAAGGGATCGGTTCGGTCTTTCTTAGAGCCCGACGACACCTGGCAATTCCGAGATATCGGCGATCTCGGTATAGCCGTAATAGGGATTGGCCGGCTCATGACCGCGATTGACCCAAACCTTGTTCTTGATCCCGAGGTCGTGGGCGCTCATTAGATCGTAGCGGAACGAGGAGGAGCAATGGAGTATGTCTTCCGGGCCGCAGCCGAGCATGTCCAGCATATATTCGAACGCGCGGAAGTGCGGCTTGTAGGCACCAGCCTCTTCGGCGGTATAAACTGCGTGGAAGGGCGCGCCGAGCTTTACGACATTCGACATGATCTGCGCGTTCATGGCGTTCGAAAGGATGACAAGCGGAATTTCCTTGGCGACTTTGGCAAGGCCAGCCGGAACGTCCGCATGCGGTCCCCAGGTCGGTACGCGTTCGTATACGAGCCTTGCGTCTTCGTCCCTGAAGTCGATGCCATTGCGTTTGCAGGTTCTTGAGAGCGCGTTATGGACCACGTCGGCATAGGGCTTCCAATCCCCGATGACTTCATCCAGACGGTATGCGGAGAAGTCCTTGATGAACTCGAGCATCTTCTGCTCGTTCATGCGGTCGCCATAAAGGTCGCGCGCGGCCTCCGCCATCTGAAAGTTGATCAGCGTGCCGTGGCAGTCGAAGGTGATGTATTTCGGGCGGAAAATAGCCATGCGATTCGTCCTTGATTTGGCTGCGGGGAAGCCGTCTGTTTCGAGAAAAAGCATAGGTCAGCGCCAGTCGCTGAGAAGGCTGAATTCCCCGACGTCTTGAGCAGGAAATTCTGAATTTGCAGGTCCGAACGTGTTTTTGATTGCGAGTGGATCTCTGGCTCTGACCGCAGGTGACCGGTCGGCCGTCGGAGCACCCGATCGGGTTAGCGCGGTAAGTATTGTAGAATATGCGAATGCACGCATAATTCCCGCGGCTGGCGCTGCCAGGCAAGACCGATCGAGGGCTGTTGGGGGATACCATGGAAACGATCGCCGAAGACGCCGATGCTGGCGTCGTGTCACCCGAACTCGTGGTCGATGCGCTGTTTGCCTGCCGCAAGACGGCAGCGATCAGGGCGGCCATCGAGCTCGATCTCTTTACCCATATCGGCGAGGGCAAAACGGCAGCCTTGCTGGCATCGGCAACCAGCGCCTCGGAGCGTGGGGTGGGCATCCTCTGCGATTACCTCGTGGTCCACGGTTTCCTGACAAAGGAGAGCGGAGAGTACCGGATGACTCCGGCGACCAGAATGTTCCTCGATCGCAATTCGCCGGCCTATATGGGCTCCGCTGTCGAGTTCGTCGCCGCACCCGAAATACTGGATAATTTCCTGCGCGATCCGGCCGCCGTCGTGCGAAACGGCGGTTCGCCCGGGCTCGCGAACATGTCGCCGGACAATCCCGTCTGGTTGAAATTT
Source organism: Rhizobium acidisoli (assembly GCF_002531755.2). Taxonomy (NCBI): domain Bacteria; kingdom Pseudomonadati; phylum Pseudomonadota; class Alphaproteobacteria; order Hyphomicrobiales; family Rhizobiaceae; genus Rhizobium; species Rhizobium acidisoli. The sequence goes on from NZ_CP035001.1 coordinate 49,699, forward strand.
GCGCGCGGCATGGGCTCCTTTACCGGCCTCAGCGCCAAATTACTGGCTGACGAAATCTCCGGCTTGGGAAAGCCCTTCAAAAAGGTTCTGGACATTGCCGCAGGTCCGGGCCTGTTCGGGATCGAAATTGCAAAAGCCCTTCCGTCGGCGGAGATCATCGCCGTCGATTGGGCGGCGGTCCTGAAGCTGTCGCGGCAGAATGCGGAAAGAGCCGGCGTCGCTGACCGGTATCGGACGATCGCCGGCAGTGCCTTCGATGTCGACTGGGGCACGGATTATGATCTCGTCCTGCTGCCGAATTTCCTGCACCATTTCGATCTGCCGACATGCGCAGGGCTGCTGCGAAAGATCATCGCCAGCCTTGCAGGGGGTGGTCGGATCGTCGCTGTCGATTTCGTGCCGAACGAAGATCGCGTATCGCCGCCTTTTCCGGCGGCCTTCTCCTGGGAGATGCTCGCCAGCACGCCGGCGGGCCAAGCCTATACGCAAGATGAGCTGAAGGAGATGGCTAGACTGGCCGGCCTTGCCGGCGTCAGAGTCAAACCGATGCCGCCAACGCCGGCAAGCCTCATTCTGTTTGAATAGGCTGCAATCGTCGCTTAGCCGACCGGCTTTTGCAGAACGTCGAAGCGCGGATTGGTTTCGAAAAAGATCGGCAGGGCGGCGGCGCCGAGGATGGCGGTATCCTTGCCGGTCATGCCGATCATCACCCGGGGCACGCTGCGCGTCCGGTTGGGATCGATCGGCACATGCAGCGGCTCCAGCCGTTCCGCAAGCCGGCGCATCAGCGATGTCGATATGCTGCCGCCGAACACGATGGTCTGCGGATCGAAGGCAAGTTCGAGGAAGTCGAGCGTCTGCCGCAGCGGCTGGACGGCTTGGTCGAGCCAGGCGTCCAGGCCTTCGCCACCCCCAGCGATCAGCGCGTCGAGATCGTCGGAAGACAGTTCCTCGGCATTGGTTATGCCCATGAATTCGTAAGCGACGGTCGGCGAGATGTAGCGGTCGAGGCAGCCGCGCTTGCCGCAGCTGCAGAGCTTGCCGTGCGGCTCGACGATGATATGGCCGATCTCGCCGGCATTGTTGCGGCTGCCCTTGTAGAGGTGGCCGTCGAGGAACATTCCGGCGCCGATGCCGCCGCCGCCGGCAAGAAACAGATAGACGAAGCTGCTCAAACCGCGGGCGACGCCGTGAAGGCGTTCGCCGATCGCGGCTGCGGTCGCGTCGTTTTCGACGAGCACCGGCACCTTGACCCGCTGCTCCAACTCATGCCCGACGGGAAAATCCTGCCAGCCGGGCAGGTTTTGCGGGCTGAGAGAGGTGATGCCGCCATCGGCATAGCGGCCGGGCAGGGCCATGCCGACGCCGAGCAGCCGGTTTCGGTCGAAGATGAAGGCCTGCTGAATGTCCTCGACAATCGATTGCAGTACCGGCATCGCCCGTTGCGGATCGGGATGTTCGACGTGGCGCTCGATACGCGCGCAGACGGCGCCGGAGAGATCCGTCAGAACCCCGCTGGCACGCTGACGGCCAAGCTCGAGACCGATCGAATAGGCGCCGGCGGGATTGATCGAATAGGGGATGATCGGCTGTCCCCGCGCCAGCTTCTGCGCCTCGGCCGGAACGAGCAGATGCGACCGCTCCAGTTCCTCGACGATATTCGACACGGTCTGGGCGGTCAGCGCCGTCATCCGGGCTATCGCCGCGCGCGACAAGGGACCGTTGGTGCGGACAGCCTCGATCACCACACGCCGGTTGTGAGACTTGGCCTGCTCGAGATTCGTGCCGGAGATTGCCTTCATGTTGCCTTCAAAGGAAATGGTGCACCACCCTTGTCACAAGACGGATAGGGATGAAAGCCACATTTTTCCGTGGGATTTTACTGAACCTCGACGTCACCAGGCGCAACGGCATTCCGCCGCTGCAGCAGGCCGAGGATTGTGATGCCCGACAGTCCGGTGACGGCGCCCAGCATCGCGGTCCCGGAATAACCTGTCGCCCAGGTGCCGGCGGCAAAAACCAGTGCGCCGATCCCCGCACTCGCAAAGATATTGACGGAGATCAGCGCGCTGCCGAGCCCCGGCCGATCGGCGATGAGATCCTGCAGATAGGTGATCGGAAAGCTGATGATCGCCGCAGCACCTATGCCGGCGAGCAAGGTCAGTGCATAGAGGTGCCATGGCTCGGAGGCAAAGCCGAGAAGGCTGAGGAATAAGGCATAGATGATCGTGCCGGCGGCAAGCGCCGTCATCTGCCCGGTCTTCCGCGCAATCCGCGACCAGACGATGATGAAGACGATCTCCAGCAGGGCGACGATGCCGACAAGAATGCCGACATCGCTGAGCGCGCCATGGGCAGCACCGGTGGCGATCAGCGGCAGAAGGGCATCGTTCAAATGCAGCGTGCTGGTGATCAGCGCGACGCCGGCGATATGCGCCGAAATCCGCGGCGACACGACCTGCCTGAGCGCTCCGAGATAGGAGAGATGATGAACCGCGGCCATCTCCGTTCCCGCCCGCTTCGGCAGGAAAAAGACGATGATGCCCTGACAGAACAGGCAGGAGATGGCCGCAAAGAGATAGGCCGGCAACATGCTCGATGCGCCCGAAAGCACGAGGCCCGTGATGCCCGGGATCAGCACCCAGGAGAGCGAGATCATCGCGCGCACGCCTGAATTGGCCGTCACCATATCATTGCGGTTCATGCCGTGCATCGCCGCGCGCGCATTGGCAAACAGCAGCGAATTCAAAGCCCCGTAGATGGGTAGCGGCAGCAGCCCGCTAATAATGAAAACCGTCGCGCTCGGAAAGGCATAGACCATACCGTAGCCGACGATGCCGAAGATGCAGGCGCCGATCATCGCCGAACGATACTCGCCGAGCCGATCGGCGAGGTTGCCGAGCAGAACGCTGATGACGACGTTTACCGCCGCCGACGCGAAGGCCAAAAAGGAATAGAGGCCGTCGCTCAAACCCAACTCGCGGATGCCGACGATGGAACGATAGGGGGCGGTCATCGCCCCTGCCATGCCGAAAGTGAAAATGGCGATCATACTGGCGCGGATCGCCGGATTGCGAAAGACGTCGGGGAAGAGGCGGCTCATAGGGTCATCAATCGTCAGGAAAATCGGCAGGCGCGGCCGCGGCGGCAGTCTCGAAATTCATGTCATGTTTCGGCTCGGAGATTGGAGCCCTGAATATCAGTAATGCTCCGATTGCGAGAAGGTTCTCGCCAGTTCGGCCTGGCCGGCCGTCAGGCCGCAATCGACCGGCAGGCAGACGCCTGAGATGGCGGCGGCGAGCGGACCGGCAAGGAAGGCGACCGCATTGGCGACATCCTGGGGATCGACGACCCGCTGCAGCGGATACCAGCGGCGCGCTTCCTCGAAAACATTCGGATTGGCGGCGGCGCGTTTCTCCCAGGCCTGCGTCTTCACCGTGCCGGGTGCAACCGCGTTGGAGCGGATGCCGAACTTGCCGTATTCGACGGCGACCAGCCGGGTGAAATGCAGCAGGCCGGCCTTGGCGGCGCTATAGGCCGGGTGCCCGAAGACATTCATGCCGTTGACCGAGGCGATGTTGACGACGGAGCCCTTCGAAGCCTTCAGCATCGGTTCGAAGGCGCGGAAACACAGGAATGCCGCTTCGAGATTGAGCGCATTATCCGCTCGCCAGATCTCGGGCGTCGTCTCGTGCAGGCTGGTGGCGCGCGCCGCACCGGCATTGTTGACCAGCGTTCGCACTACGCCGGCGTTCGCGACGCATCTCACCAGTTCGGCAATGCTCGCCTCGCTGGTCACGTCACATCCGGCGGCCACGAAGCGATCGTCCGGCCCGAGCTTTGATGCCACGGCAGAAGCACCGGCAGCATCGATGTCGGCGAGTAACACGACATCGTGGTCATCGGCGAGCCGTGCGGCGATCGCAGCCCCGATATCACCAGCAGCGCCGGTGACGATCGCTATCGACTTCGTCATTTTCTGTCGCTCCCGTTCATGAACCTCAATCTCCAAGCAATTGCCGGTCGTCGCCGTCACGGTGAATGACGAGCTGCTGCTTGATGCGCCGAAGCGTCGTCGTCGCCTTGGGCTGCACCGCATAGGCAACAAGGCTCGACAGGATATCGACCGTCGCGATGTAGGCGATGCGCGTCGAGGTCGGGCGGTAGATGTTGTTACCCTCCGGCAGGTCGATCGGCACGACGATTTCGGCCGCCTTGGCAACCGGACTTGCCGTCTGGGTGAGCGCGATCGTCTTCACCTTGGCGCCGCGGGCAAGCTCGAAGGCCCGGACCAGCTCCATATTGCGCCCGGAGAAGGACGAGCCGATCAGCACATCACCCGGCCTTGCCGCGGCCGCCATCATCAACTGCATGCTGTGATCGGAACTTGCCGTAATGCGAAGCCCGAGACGGAACAGCCGGTTCTGCAGCTCGTCGGCAATCATCGACGAATTGCCGCCCGAGCCGAAGGCATAGATCATATCGGCCTTGGCGATAAACGAAACGGCGGCTTCGATCGCGGCGAGATCGAGCGACCGATGCAGGAGAAAGAGCGCGTTCTGCGCCTTGGTGATGATATCCTGGGCGACATCGGCGGGATCGGTGCTTTTCGATTCCGGTTTCAGATAACGCACGCCGATATGGGCGGTCCGGGCGAGCTGCACCTTGAAATCGGAAAAGCTCTCGCAGCCGAGCCGCCGGCAAAAGCGGGTGACGGTCGGCGGCGATACCTCGGCCCGTTCGGCTAGCTCGATGATCGAGGCGTTCACGGCGAACTCAAAATCGTTGACGATGATCTCGGCGATGCGGCTTTCGGAGGGAGAGAGCCGGCTCTTGTCTTCCTGCAATGTCGAAAAGATATCCAAAGCCGCTCCCGCCCTTATTCCTTATGCACCCTTCTTCTTATAGGCCACGCAGTCGATCTCAACCTTGCAATCGACCATCATCGACGATTGCACACAGGCGCGCGCCGGTGGATGTTCGCCGAAATACTCCTGGTAGATCTTGTTGAAGGTCCAGAAGTCGCGCGGATCATCCAGCCAGACGCCGACGCGCACGACATCCTCGACGCCGTATCCAGCCTCATCGAGAATTGCCAGAACATTGGCGATCGTCTTGTGGGTCTGGGCGATAATGTTGCCGTCGATGATCTCGCCATCTTCCATTGCAACCTGCCCGGAAACATAGAGCCATCCGTCGGCCTCGACCGCACGCGCGAAAGGCAGCGCCTTGCCGCCGGCCCCCGTTTGAACAGTGCCATAGCGCTTGATGGGCATGCTGATGTCCTTGCAAATTATTTTCTTGATAAGTTGACAAAGGACCATAGAAAGCAGAATTTGGCCAGTGAAAAACATGAATTATGAAAAGAATTTCAATCCGGGGCTGATATGCGCGATCCTTTCCAGAATCCTTTCCCCTCCGACAGCGCCCGGCAGGCGATCTGGGAAATGCTCGTTTTGCGCGATATCGACGCCTTTCTCGCCACCGACTGGTCGAAGGTGGAGCATGATTTCGTCGAAGAGGGCTTCATCGGCATCGATGCCCAGAAGCAGGTCAGCCCCGACAGGTGGCGCCTGGCCTTTCCGACGCTGTCTTCTTATCGCCAGGAATGGCTGAAGCAGGCAAAGGATTTCGCCACGCAGAGCTTTGCAGAAGATCCGCGCACGGCGATCTTCACCACGACGACGCTTGAAGATATCGAGATCGAAGGCGAGATGGCACTCGTCCGCAAGAAATTCGATGGCGGCATTACCAAGGCGGACGGCACTCGCGACGTCCTGCAATGGCAGACACTTTATTATTGCAGGCTTCACCAAGGACGCTGGAAGATCTCAGGTTTCACCGGCTACCTGCCGAACCCGATGGGGTAAAGCGGGGCCGACAACACGAAGGCCACTTTTTTGCGCATTTTCACGGCAGCATTGGCGACCGAGACCAATACTTTTTCCCCGATCTGCGTGGATCGCCGCGCATTCGAAGCCTCTCTTTATGCGCCCCCCGGCCAGCATCCGGAAACACCGACACTCTGCACCGCGCCGATCACCGCTGGACGGCGTGTCACCAAAGAGAAAGGTTGGCAGCTGATCGAGGGAACGGCGACCTGGGCCGACCCCGCGGGCCTCGTCAACCGGGCGACCTACGAAGAATTGCGCGACGAAATCCTCGACCAGCTCCGCGCGGCCATGCCGGTCGATGCCGTCGTCATGGGCCTGCATGGCGCCATGGTAGCCGCCGGATACGAGGATACCGAAGGCGATCTTCTCTCCCGCATGCGCGAGATCGTCGGCCCCGACGTGCTCATCTGCGCCGAACTCGACCCGCACAGCCATCTGACGGCCAAGCGTGTCGCGGCGCTTAATTTCGCCGTCTATTTCAAGGAATTTCCACATACCGATTTCGTCGACCGCGCCGAGGATCTCTGGCGCATCGCCGTCGACACGCTCGAAGGCCGGGTCAAGCCTGTCATCTCGGTGTTCGACTGCCGGATGATCGACGTCTTCCCGACATCGCGCGAACCGATGCGCTCCTTCGTCGACAAGATCATGCGGATCGAGAAGGAAGATCCCGATATCCTGTCGATTTCGGTGGTCCATGGCTTCATGGTCGGGGACGTTCCCGAAATGGGAACGAAGCTGCTGGTCGTCACCGACGGCAAGCCGGAAAAGGGCGCTGATTTGGCGCGCGAGCTCGGCCTCGAGCTGTTTTCCAAGCGCGGCACCTTCATGGTCCCACAGATCGACGAGAAGGAAGCTGTCGCGCGCGCGATTGCTGCAACTGCATGGCCCGTCGTAATCGCCGATGTCTGGGACAATCCGGGCGGCGGCACGGCAGGGGATGCGACGGTCATTCTCGCCGAGCTCCTGGCCCGCGGCGTCAGAAGTGCTGTCATCGGCACCATCTGGGATCCGGTGGCCGTGCAGATATGTTTTGCCGCAGGCGAGGGGGCCGAAATCCCGCTGCGCTTCGGCGCCAAATCGGCGCCCGGCACCGGCAATCCGATCGACGGCACCGTTAAGGTCTTCAAGCTCGTCAGGAATGCCGAGATGCAGTTCGGAGAGAGCCTGGCGCCGTTCGGCGATGCCGCCCATATCGTCCTCGATGGTATCGACATTATCCTCAATTCGACGCGCGCCCAGAGCTTCGATCCCAGCCTGTTTTCGGTGATGGGCATCGATCCCGAGAAGCAGAAGATCCTGGTGATCAAATCCACCAATCACTTCTTTGCCTCCTTCTCCCGGATTGCCGCCGAGATCCTTTACTGCTCCGCCGGAACGCCCTATCCCAATAATCCGGCGACGACGCCGTACCGGCGGGCGCCGAAGACAATCTGGCCGATCGTGGCCGATCCCCATGGAAGAGAACGCGGAGCCGCCTAGATGCATGATGCCAGCTTTGCCGTCGTCGCCAGGGCGGGAGACCGGATCGCCGATCTCTCGACGCCGCGCCCCGTGATCGACGAAGACCGGCTGGCCGCCAATATCGCCCGCGTTCAATCCTATATGGACGAGCACGGCCTGAACTTCCGCCCGCATATCAAGACGCACAAGATCCCGGCTCTCGCCGTGGCGCAGATTGCCGCCGGCGCCAAGGGCATCAACTGCCAGAAGGTGACGGAGGCCGAGGTCTTTGCCGCAGCCGGCTTCGGCGACATCCTGATCACCTTCAACATAATCGGACAGCAGAAACTCGAGCGCCTGGCAAAACTGAACGAGAAAATCCCGGCGCTCAAGGTCGTCGCCGATAGCGAAACGACGATTGATGGGCTGGCCGCCCATTTCTCCGGCCACAAGCCGCTAACCGTGCTTGTGGAATGCGACACCGGCGGCGGCCGCTGCGGCGTGCAGACGCCTGAAGAAGCCGCCTCGCTCGCCAGGCGCGTTGCCGCCGCCGACGGCCTCACCTTCGGTGGCATCGTCACCTATCCGAAGCCCCAATCGGCGGCCGCCGTCGAAGCCTTCATCACCGAGACGCTGGACCGCCTGAAATCCGACGGCATCGCCTGCCCGATCGTCAGCAACGGCGGAACGCCGAGCCTGTTCGAGGCGCATCTCGTCCCGTCCGCCACCGAGCACCGCGCCGGCACCTATATCTACAACGACCGCCAGATGGTGCGCATGGGCCATTGCAGCGAGGACGACTGCGCCATGCACGTGCTCGCCACCGTCGTCTCCCGCCCGACCGCCGACCGCGCCGTCATCGACGCCGGCTCGAAAGCGCTGACCTCGGACCTGCAGGGCTTCAGCGATTACGGCCTGATCGTCGGTTATCCCCAGGCCCGGATCACCAGCCTCTCGGAAGAACACGGCGTGATCGATCTCTCAGGCTGCACCGGCCCCCGGCCGCAGATCGGCGAAAAGCTTTTCATCATCCCGAACCACACCTGCGTGGTTTCCAACCTGTTCGACACGATGGTCTTTCATCTGGGAGGCGTGGTGACACGCGTCGAAGATGTCGCGGCCCGCGGTCTCGTCTGGTAGGGGTCGGGATCGGTCGAGAGTGAAATGGTTCTGATGGGCGAAGCGACATCGTCCGCGATCTCGATATCAGCAAGAATGCAGTCGGACGTGCCGCCGACACGGAGCCAGTCGCTTCAAGCCGCCGTCGGGTTGATCACATTCATATCGATTTCGGTGAGCTCCACCCGCCGCTCAAACGCGATGCCCGCTTCGTCGAAGAGATGGCAGTCGGCGGCATTGATGCCGGTTGATACGGGCGCATCGGCGCGGATGCCGACGCTGCCGGGCAGCACGGCACAGAAATTCTCGCCCTCGCCGTTGAGCGAGGCGTAGGCGACGGTATTGGCGCCGAGGCGTTCGATGACGGTCGGCGTTACGGTAAAGACGATGTCGCCGCCGTTGAGCTGAATATGCTCCGGGCGGATGCCGAGGGTCAGTGTCTTGCCAGCCATGCCGTCACGCGGCGTCACCGGCAGAACCGCGGTCTGGCCGAGATAGTCCACCTCGACGCCGCCAGCGCTGACGCCCTTGCAGTTCACGGGGAGAAAATTCATTTTCGGATTGCCGATGAAGCCAGCGACGAACTGGTTGGCGGGCTTGTGATAGAGTTCCAGCGGCGCGCCGGTCTGGGAGATATCTCCGGCGTCGAGCACGACGATACGGTCGGCCATCGTCATCGCCTCGACCTGGTCGTGTGTCACATAGATCATCGTCGCCTTCAACTGTCTGTGCAGCTTGGCAAGTTCGATGCGCATATCAGCGCGCAGCGCCGCGTCGAGGTTGGACAGCGGCTCGTCGAACAGGAAGATTTTCGGTTCGCGCACGATGGCGCGGCCGATCGCGACGCGCTGGCGCTGGCCGCCGGATAGCATGCCGGGTTTCTGCTGCAGCCGCTGTTCGAGATGCAGGATGCGCGCCGCATTTTCCACCCGGGCCTTGAGCCTTGCCTCCTCCATCTTCTCGACGCGCAGCGGGAAGGCGATGTTTTCGAAAACGGTCATGTGCGGATAGAGCGCGTAGGACTGGAACACCATGGCGATGCCGCGCTTGACGGGCGGCAGGTCGTTGACCCTGATCCCGTCGATGACGATATCGCCAGCCGTCGTCGCGTCGAGACCGGCGATCATCCGCAGCAGGGTGGATTTGCCGCAGCCAGACGGCCCGACGAAGACGACGAACTCGCCGTTCTTCACGTCGAGCTGCACGCCCTTCAGAACTTCGTAGTCGCCATAGAATTTCTGAACTTTGTTAAGAACGAGCTGTCCCAAAAATCTGTCTCCGCCGGCGGTCTTCGTCGCACATTAGATATAGGGGAGGGGCCGCGGCTTTTGCCGCGACCCGAGGGAGCCTTAGGAGGGATTACTTGAAGGCTTCGATTTCGCCGGCAGCCTTCTTCAGTGCGGCTTCCGGCTCGGCCTTTCCAGTCACCACCGATTGGATCATTTCGATCATCGAGTTCTGGAAGCCCTTATAGTCGGTGAAGAGCGGCTCGGGACCACCATAGCTGATGCCGTCGATGAGCGGCTTCCAGTAGGGGTCCTTGGCGACGAATTCGTCGACCTTTGCCGACGGGCGGAGGGGCGTGAGGCCGGCGCCGCCCTGCAGCTCGTATTCCGACTGGACATCCGGCGAGGTGATGAACTTGGCAAACTCCGTCGCCTTGTCCTCGACGCCGGAGCCCTTGAAGATCGCCAGGCTGTCGGTGATCAGCAGCGTGCCCGGGCCCTTGGCGTTCGGACCGAGCGGCAGCGTCGTGATGCCCCAGCTGATCTGCGTCTTCTTCAGACGGTCGGCGGCACCCGAACCTGCCTGGATCATCGCCACCTTGCCGTCGAGAAAGATGGCGCGTACTTCGTTCTGCTCATAGGCCGTCGGGCCTTCTTCGGAGTAGGGGACGATGTCCTTATAGGCTTTCAGCGCGGCGAGGATTTCGGGGCTGTCGAGCGTGACCTTGCCGTCTGCACCGATTACACTGCCGTTGTTGGTGTAAACCCAATGCATGAACTGGTGCATGGTGTTGTCGAAGGTCTTGGCGGAGAGACCGAAGCCCGGAATGCCGGTCTTTTCCTTGATGGTCTTTGCCATCTCGATTTCTTCGGCCCAGGTCTTCGGCGGCTTCTCGGGATCGAGGCCCGCCTGCTTGAAGAGATCCTTGTTCCAGTAAAGCGCCTTGGTGGAGAAGGCGATCGGAACGCCCCACTGGTTGCCCTCGAAGGTCACCGTGTCGACGATGTGGGGGTAATAGGTCTTCTTCTCGTCATCGGTCATCGGCACCGGAACGATGAGATCGTTCTGCGCGAACTCCTTCAGCGTGCGCGAGCCGACATAGGCCATGGCAACCGGCGTGCCGGCGGCGGCAAGCGTCGTCGCCTTGTCCTGGCACTGCGCCCAGCCGACGACCTCGGGGGTGATCTTCCAGCCTGCGTTCTTTTCTTCCCACTGCTTGATGTATTTGGTGTGGACCGGGTCGATCGTGTCGCCGCAATAGATCCAGCTGATTTCCTTGTCGGCTGCATGGGCAGTGACCGTGGTCAGTGCCGTCGAACCGAGCAAGGCGAGCGCCATAAGGCCTGTCTTGATTGTAATATTCACGTCGTGACTCCCGTTCTTGGTTAGCTGTTCACTCGTTTTTTGGTCTTATTGTTTCACCGCACCGGCGGTCAGCCCGCCGACAAGGTAGCGCTGAAGGAAGAAGATGACGACCATCGCCGGCGCGATGCCGACGAAGGATGCCGCCATCAGTTCGTTCCAGATGACCTCCTGCTTGCCGAAATAAGCAAAGAGGCCCACCGGCAGGGGCATGTATTCGGTCTTCGAGTTGAAGGTCAGCGCGAAGATGAATTGCTGGGCGTAAGCGCCGATGAAGGTGGTGATGGCGACGACGATGATCCCCGGCATCGCAATCGGCAGGATGACGCGGCGAAGCGTGTAGAAATGGCTGGCGCCATCCATATAGGCGGCTTCGTTGAGCTCCTGCGGAATGCGGATCATGTAGGTGCGCAGCAGCCAGATCGCCGAGGGGATCAGGAAGGCGACACCAGGCACGATCATCGCGAGATAGGTGTTGAGCACACCCATGCTGCGCATCAGCCGGAAGAGCGGGATCAGAAGCACGGCGCCGGAGAACATGTTCACCGTCAGGAAGGCGCCGAGCAGGATGCCCATGCCCTTGAATTCGAACTTCGCGAAGGCATAAGCCGCCGGAATGACGAGGCAGAGCACGATCAGCGTGACGATGATCGAGATGAAGAAGGAGTTGAAGATATAGCGCCCGAAGCCCGGAACGCTGACCCACATCGTCCGGTAAGCCTCGAAGGAGCCGTTCTCCGGCCAGAAGCGGTAGGGCGAGGAGAAGAGTTGGCTGAGGGGTTTCAGCGACACCATGAAGCCTTCGAAGAAAGGCGCCAGCACGAAGAACAGAAACAGCGCGATGCCGCAATAGATCAGGATGATTTCCCACCAGCGGTAACGGTCGATCATGGCAGCACTGCTCATGCGCGCTTCTCCGGGTTAAGGCGGCGGGTGACGCGGAAATAGGCGAAGCAGAAGAGCGACAGGAAGATGCAGATCAGTACGGCGCGCGCCGCCCCTTCACCATATTTCTTCGAGCCGATGGCGGTCTGATAGGTATCGATGATCATCGTCGTCGTCTCGCCGCTCGGTCCGCCCTGCGTCAGGATCCAAATGATGTCGAACGAGTTGAAGGTGGCGATCAGCGACAGCATCGACATGGTAATGATGGCGGGCACCATCAGCGGCAGGGTGATACGGCGGAAGCGGTACCAGCGGCCGGCGCCGTCGGTCCAGGCGGCCTCATAGAGATCCTTCGGAATCGATTGGATCGCCGCCAGGAAGTAGATCGTCACCAGCGGCACGCCGATCCACACATCGGTGACGATCGTTGCCCAGAAGGCGGTGCTGCCATAGGCGAGGAAGGCGACCGGACCGTCGACCAGACCGAGGCGCTGCAAAACGCCCGATATCATCCCGAACTGGCCATTATACATCCAGCCCCACATGAAGATGCCGATCGCCATCGGCACGATCCATGGCGGCATGGTCAAGAGCCGGAACAGCGAGCGGCCCGGCACGGCGGCATTCAGCATCGTCGCACCGAATGTGCCGATCACCATTTTCAGCGCGACCGAGAAGAAGGTCCAGACGAAGGTGCGGAAGATGACCTCCGCAAAGGTGGCGTTGAAGATCTTCTGGTAATTGATCCAGCCGACCCAGTTGGTGGTCTTCTTCAGCGACGCATCGGTGAAGGAGAGAATGAAGGTATCGACAAGGGGATAGGCGACGATGGCGAGAACATAGAGGACGGCCGGAAGAAGAAGGATCCAGGCGAAGATGAAGGCGCTTCTTTGGACACTCATCTTGCCGCCTTCCTCAAGCCGCTCTTGCGTGGAGCGCCTCGTCGAAGCGGTCCCAGATGGGACGCAGGTCGACGACGGTTTTCTTCATCCTCGCCTCATCCATCGCCAAGGCGAGGATGCCAGCTTCGAGCGCGTTCAGCGTGGAAACCGGAAGTTCAAGCCCGGTGCGCACGCTTTCCAGCAGATCGCTCGCCATCTGTTCGTCGGCGCCGTAATGCTGAGAAAGTTCGGTGGCGGCATATTTATTTTCCACGACCTTCTTGCCGGTCAGCTGCTCATGCACATCGAGATAGCCGCGCACGAAATCGCCTTCGGCCATGCCGCGCGAACCCATGATGGCGAAACGGCGGAACTGATCGGGCACGTTCAGATTGGTGTGGAAGTTCATGCCGACGCCATTTTCATATTCAACGATCGCCACCTGATAATCGATGATGTCGGCATCGCTGTCGAAGACCTTGTCCGATCCCATCCAGCCGCTCGGCTTGCGGTGGAAAAGCTCGAGATCGTTGATCCCTTCGCGGGCCGGGTCGTTGGCCGGAATGAAGCTCTTGCGGCCACCGAAGCTTGCCACCCGTTCCGGCCGCGCGCCGACGACACCATTATAAAGGTCGAGGTCGTGGCAGCATTTCTCCAGCATGAAGCTGCCGGAATAGCGCTCATAACGGCGCCAGTCGCGCATGAAGAAGGCGCCGTGATAAGGCTCGATGTGCTCGGAAGCCTCGATCGAGACGATCTGGCCGAGTTTGCCCTCGGCCTGGATGGCGCGCAGATCCTTATAAAGCGGGGAATAACGCAGCACCAGACCGACCATCAGCCGCTCATGGCCGAATTTCGCCATCAGATGGGCAAGCTCGATGCTTTCGGCGATTGTGGTCACGATCGGCTTTTCGCAGAAGACCTTGAGACCGGCTTGCAACCCGAGCCTGATATGATCGAGATGCAGGTGATTGGGAGAGCCGATCATCAGCAGATCGAGCTTTTCGGACGCCAGCAACTCCTCTGGCGAAGCATAGGCCTTGCCGACCGAAACTCCCTTTTCCGTCAATCCGGGAAGTCCGGCAGGTTCCGGATCGACATAGCCGACAATGTCGAAGCTGCTATCGATCGCTTTGAACACATATCCGAGATAGCCGAGCCGGAATCCCAGCCCGATGATTCCCACTTTCATGCCGATCAAGTTCCCAATTAAGTAATTTATTTTCTTTAAGTTGGGACAAAAATCGAGAGGCGTCAATAGAAAACGGGCCTCAAAGCGCGAGCGTGAAATTAATTTTCATAGACCGGCGGATGGCGCCGATTGTTGGCTGCGACCCGCCGGATGCGGATTGCCGAAGGAAATAGCCCGCACCGCTTGAAGCAGCGGCGAATTCAGCGTCCTTTGCAGCAGCCGGTGATCGTCCCGACAGCCACACGCGGGACTCGCGAAATGTTGAAAAGACACATGAGTTTACGTGTGTAGGATGGCGCGAGACCCGAAGGCAAGGAGGAGCCATCATGACCCGCATGACAGCCAAGGATTTCCCTCAGGAACTTCTCGAACTCTATGATTATTACGCGCACGGGAGGATTACCAAGCGCGAGTTTCTCGACCGGGCCGGCAAATTCGCCGTCGGCGGGCTGACGGCAGCCGCCATTCTTTCGTCGCTGAGCCCGGACTATGCGCTGGCGACCCAGGTGGAGTTCACCGATCCCGACATATCAGCCGAATACATCACCTATCCCTCGCCGAAAGGAAATGGAGATGTCCGCGCCTATCTCGTCCGCCCCGCAAAAGCCGCCGGCAAAGTCGCGGCCGTGGTGGTCGTGCACGAGAACAGAGGCCTGAACCCCTATATCGAAGATGTGGCGCGGCGCGTGGCAAAGGCCGGGTTCATCGCGCTGGCGCCGGATGGACTGACGTCAGTCGGAGGTTATCCCGGCAACGACGAGAAGGGGCGGGATCTGCAGCAGAAGGTCGACCCGGAAAAGCTGATGAACGACTTCTTCGCGGCCGTGGAGTTTCTGATGAAGAGCGACCTCACCACCGGCAAGGTCGGCATCACCGGCTTCTGCTACGGCGGCGGCGTCGCCAATGCTGCGGCGGTCGCCTATCCGGAGCTTGCCGCAGCCGTGCCGTTCTACGGCAGGCAACCGCGCGCCGAGGACGTGCCGAAGATCAAGGCGCCCCTGCTTCTCCATTATGCCGGGCTGGACAAGGGCATCACCGACGGCTGGCCGGCCTATGAAGCCGCGCTGAAATCGTCGCAAAAAACCTACGAAGCCTATGTCTACCCCGACGTCAATCACGGCTTCCACAATGATTCCACGCCGCGCTACGACGAAGCGGCGGCCAAGCTCGCCTGGCAGCGCACGGTCGACTGGTTTAAGAAATACCTCGTCTGAGAACGGCTTGATTTGAATGATCTGCGGCGGGGAGGCATTCTCCGCCGTCCAGGGCAGTTCTGCGACAACCCTGGGATTTCAGCTCCTATCGGGATTGCCCTGCGCTTTGCCCCCGGCGTTTGGCTACTGCGGGCCGTCGGCCTAGAAGAACACTGTCACGCCGACGGTGTTAAGGACGAAGCTCGTTCGACCGACCCGGCGCATTTCCACCCGACAGGGATACTGCAATGCAAGACAATGCCATATCCGGGGACGGCCCAGACGATGCCACGATGCCGAACGGCGGATTGTCGGAAATCCTCGCTCCGGGTCTCTCCGTCGTTTTCTGCGGATTGAACCCTGCCCTGTCCGCGGTTCGAGACGGACATAATTTCTCGAACCCGAGCAACCGTTTTTGGCGCGTATTACATCTGGCCGGATTTACACCGCGGTTGCTTCGGGCGGAAGGAGAGCGCGCGTTATTGCAATATGGCTATGGCCTGACATCCGCAGTTTCACGTCCCACGAAAAGCGCAAGTGAGCTGAAGAGGCAGGATTATCTAAGCGCCGCGCCCGTCTTGGAAAAGAAGATCCGAACATTTGCGCCAACCACTTTGGCCTTTCTTGGAAAGGCGGCATATGCGGCCATCAGCCTTCGAGCCGATGTTGAATGGGGTCGGCAACCCGAGGAATTTGCCGGTGCCGTCATCTGGCTGCTGCCCAATCCGAGTGGTCTCAACAAAGCTTTCAGCTTGACCGGATTAACCGAACATTATCGCGAGCTAAGATCGACACTCTGAACCGCCTTCAATGGCGCTATGATAAAGGCGTGCCTGTTATCGGTGATCGTCATTCGGGAGAAATGTCATGGTACGCTTGCTCTCAGTCAATGTGGGCCTGCCGCGCGACATCGCTTGGCAAGGCAAGATCGTCAACACCGCCATTTGGAAAACGCCGGTCGACGGCCCGCGCATGGTGCGGCGACTGAACGTGGATGGCGATGGACAAGCGGACCTCGCCGGCCATGGCGGTGAAGGCCGCGCGGTCTTTGTCTATCAGATCGATTCCTACCGGTACTGGCAGGAGCAGTTGCGCCGAGCCGACTTTGTCCACGGGCAGTTTGGAGAGAATTTTACCATCGATGGTTTGCCGGACACAGAAGTCTGCGTTGGAGACCGTTATCGGATCGGCGCCGCGTTGTTCGAGGTGACGCAGCCGCGCGTCACCTGCTACCGGCTTGGCATACGCATGGACGAGCCTGAGATGGCCGCACTGCTGGTCAAACATGGCCGTCCCGGTTTCTACTTGCGTGTGCTCGAAGAAGGGGAGGTGCAGGCAGGCAACGAGATCACAAAGGTTGCGTCCGGCCCCGAGGGCATGAATATCTTTACGATCAACGCGCTGCTTTATATGCCCGGCCACCCTCGTGACCAGTTGGAGCGCGCGCTGCGCATCCCGGCTCTGAGCAGCGGCTGGCGTGGTTCATTCGAGGCGCTGCTCAAGCAGAAACGGGAGGAGGGAGAGGCGACAGGAAATGCCGGGCTTGCCGCCGCGTCCGGTCCGCCGCCCGCATGGCGCGGTTTCCGCCCTATGCGTGTGTCGCGCAAGGTGCGGGAAAGCGGCGATGTGACCTCGCTCTTGCTCGAACCGACGGATGGCCAACCCGTTGCCGCGGTATTGCCCGGGCAGTTCGTGGTGTTGCGGCTCGAACCAGCTTCTCCGCCGGCGATGATGCGTAGCTATTCGCTGTCAGGCGAACCCAGCGCCAGTCATTATCGCGTCAGCGTCAAACGGGAGGCCCACGGCCTTGCCGGCGCTTACATCGACGATGAACTGCAGGTTGGAGACATCGTGCAGGCAAGTGCCGCACGCGGCGGTTTCACGTTGCGGCCGGGCGCCTCGCCGGTTGTTCTCTTAAGTGCGGGTATCGGCGTAACGCCAGTGCTGGCGATGCTTCACGTTCTGGCGGCCGAAGCATCGACCCGGCAAGTCTGGTGGCTGTACGCGACCCGCAACGGCCGCGAACATCCGTTTGCCGAAGAGGCGCGCGGGCTGCTTGGGAGGCTTGCCCACCATCGCAGCCACATTTGCTACAGTTCGCCCGATCCCGCGGATCGTCCTGAGCTGGATTTCAACGCTTCCGGCCGTCTGGATGTGCCGGCGCTAAGAGCGCTCAAGCTACCACACTATTGTGATGTCTATATCTGCGGCCCCTCGACGTTCATGAGCGATTTGACCGACGGGCTGACTGCCCTGGGCATCGCCCCGGATCGCATCCACAGCGAGATGTTCGGCGCCGGTCCGTCGATAACCCCAGGAATGTCTGCATCGCCGCCTCGTCCGCCACACTTACCGGCAGGGTCTCCAGGCTCCGGGCCGATGGTGTCATTTGCGCGCACCGGTCTCGAGGTGCACTGGGAGTCGACATTCCAGAACCTGCTCGAACTGGCGGAGGCCTGTGATGTGCCGGTGCGATGGTCGTGCCGAACCGGCGTCTGTCACACATGCGAGACCGGGCTTGTCGCAGGGAGCGTCGGCTACCGGCCGGACCCAGTCGATGCGCCGGCGGATGGCAACGTGCTGATCTGCTGCTCAAAGCCTCAGGGCGACATCGTGATCGATTTGTAAAGGCAGGGTATCTTGCTTGTCTTTCCGGGATGCCCGGTGTCGTCATTGCCTTGCAAACATCGAGGATGCCATGCTGCTCAAGGGCAAACGAGTATTGATGGTGTGGGACATGGGCGCTTCGGCGCTTCTTTCACGACGCCCCAACAACGCTGTAATGTCCCGAATCGCGGCACAATCCTCAAGTCGCTTCCGATTTACGCATTTATGCGGTAGCTTACCTGATGGCCTTAAAAGGTTTTCGCTCGGCGCTAAAGAAGGCCTCAAACGGCGAAGTACCGACGTCGGGATTTCAGAATACGTTCTGTCATGAATGATTAGGCCAAAATGTGATCTGCACGGAACAAGAATGCCCCTAACGGGTTTCGAACCTTAGCGTTCAATAGGAGGAGCATTTCATGCCTACGGTTGCCGCGACATCCATCACTCCCCCGGACCAGCATCTTGTCACAGCGCGCGAAGCCCTTGAGCCGCTTTACGAGAAGCTCGAGCTTCAAACGGAATCGCTGGTGCTGGCTGCGGCGCTGGAGGCGGGATGGTCTCCGGATGAGGCGACGGAGGCGCTTGCGGCACTCAGACTGCAGGACGCCCTTTTCACCCTTGGACGCACGAATTAGCCGATATTCCGTCGCTGACAGCTTCGGCAGAATGCCGGCGGCTATTGCGAGCCGCCGCTTTTGCGTCGCCTCCGGCTGACCATCATTCCGCCGACGATCAGAACAATTCCGGTCGCGGTCGCCCAGAACGAGGTCGGAGCGGCGCGCGCATATTCCAGCGCCACGCTGGTGACCATCTGGCCGCCAATGATCAGCAGAGCCGTATTGACCGCGCCGATGCGCGCAATCGCCCAACTGCCGGCCGCCACGAAAACGACGCCGATCGGACCACCGAGATAGATATACCAAGGGGCCTCCGCAGCGCCGGCCGGAAGCAGGCCTCCGACAGCGAGACCAAGACAGGTCAGCACAATAAAGCCTACGGCATGGTTCCAGAAGGATGCGATGAGCGGCGTGGTCGAGATGCTCAACCGCCCATTGAGCTGACGGCTGAGGCCGACGAGCACGCCGCCGAGGCAGGCAATGAGAATGAACACCGTCACGCCCCACCTCGCCCAAACAGGATGATGAGTGCGCCGCCGGTGACGACCAGGCCGAGCGCGGCGATGTCCCGCATATCCGGGCGCCGCTTCGGCAGACCGAACAGTCCCCAATTGTCGGCCGCCAGGCTGAAAGCGACCTGGCCTGCCAAACCCAAAGCCAAGGTACCGGAGAGCCCGAGCGGCGAGTTGACCGCAGTCGAGGTCAAAATGACCGTTGCGGCGCCGGATACGCCCCCCATATAGGCCCACAAGGGCGCCCTGGCGGTTTTGCCCGCCGTTGCAGTGCGCCGGCGGTAAAGCGCCAAAAGAAGGATGACGGCGGCGACCATGCCTGCGCCGTGCGCGGTCCAGGATGAGAACAGCGGATTGGCGTATCGTGCCAGTTCCCCATTCAGATGCACCATGAAGGTCAGGAGCCCACCGGTCGCAAAAGCGCCGATGAAATAGATGGGATGCGGATTGCGTGCCGTTTCGATGGTCATTGCAGATCCCGTCAAAGAATCGATTGCGCCCGGTATTTTCAGATTGCTACCACAGCGCGCAGCTTTTCAGGAGGCGCAAAAGACGCGGCAGAACTGTCGCCTCTTGCATCCGGCCGGAGCTTTTCGCTTCGGCATCGGAGTGCTAAACGGCGGCGTCTGCATTTAAAGGAAATATAATGAGAAAATTGTTTCGCCTGCTGCTGGTGGTCGCTCTGGCCGTCGTCGTCTTTACCGGTTTCCGCTGGTATCGCTATGTCAGCAACACTGACAGCCCCTATGATGAGATCGGCATCACCCTCAACAATGCCATGCCCGGCCCGATCAACAGCTGGGGCTGCGCCAAGCTGAAAACCACCTTTGCCGGTTCCCTGCCGCCTTTGGGCTGCGCTGCCGCCGACGCGACGCAGTGGAAGTAAACCGCTGCAAGGCTGCGCCGCCGGCGCAGCCTGAATTGCCTTGCGGTGTGGGCTGAATGCCGTGTCAGATCGGCCAGACTGCCAGCAGGGCAGGCACACTGACGAGCACGACAATGAGCGAGAGTGGCAGGCCCAATCGGGCATAATCGCCAAATCGATATCCGCCCGGCCCCATGACCAGCGTGTTGCACTGGTGGCCGATCGGCGTCAGGAAATCACAACCGGCGCCGATGGCCACCGCCATCAGAAACGCATCGGGCCGAAAGCCCAGCTTGGCGGCAAAGGTCGCGGCGATCGGCGCCATGACCAGAACGGTCGCGGCGTTGTTCAAGAACGGCGTCACCGCCATGGCCGCAACCAGGATGAGCGTCAGGGCGCCGAATGGCGGCAGCATTTCGGCGGTCCGCGACAGCAGATCGGCGATGATTTCGGTGGTTCCGGTGGTTCTGAGCGAATCGCTGATCGGAATGAGAGCGGCCAGCATGATCAGAATGGGCGCATCGAGATGATGATAGACTTCGCGCAGGGGAACGGATCCGGTCACCACCATCAGAAAGGCGGCGGCAAAAAATGCCGTCGCCACGGGAATGCCGCCGAAGGCCGTCGCCCCCATCGTCGCCAGCAGGATCATGACGGGGATCATGCCGTTGCGGGCATTGCCGAGCTTCAGATCGCGTGCGACCAGCGGCAAACATCCCCATTCGCGTAAAAGATCAGGCAGCTTCTGCAAGTCGCCCTGCAAGACCACGACGTCGCCGTTGCGGATCTTGATCTCGCCCAGACGCTCGGTGAAGCGCCTGTCCCGGCGGCTGACGGCAAGAAGGTTGAGGCCGGTATTGTGGAAGAGAGCGACGTCTTTTGCGCTGACGCCAATCAGGCGGGAATGTTCGCCGACGATGGCTTCGACGGAACTGATGTCCTGGCGCGTCTCGGCCTCGTGTTTACGATCGGACAGTTGAAGCTTGGCTTCACTGACGATCTTATCGAGGGCGCTTTGCTCGCCCTCGATAATAAGAAGGTCGCCATCCTTGAGCACAGTGTCGGGAAGGGGCGTTCGTCTTTGGCCGCCGCCGCCGATAATCGCGGTCACCATCGCATCGCCGCCGGCCGGCTTCTGCAGCCAGCTGACGGACCGGCCAATCGCCCCCGACGGCATGATGACCTTGGCCTCGGTCGTATAGTTCTTGATCGCTACCGCCTCGTCCATCGAGGTTTCCACCCGCGATCTTTCAGGAAGCAGCTTGTAGAACAGCCCGAGAAAGACAACGCCGGCGACCGAGAGCGCCAGGCCGACGGGCGTATAATCGAACATCGTGAACGGCTGCCCGGTGATCTCCTCGCGCACCCGGGAAACGATGATATTCGGCGATGTGCCGATCTGCGTCATAAGCCCTCCGAGCAGAGAGGCGAAAGACATCGGCATCAGGAACATCGACGGTGATACGCGTGATTTCCGGGCCATCTGCACGGCAACCGGGATCATGATCGCCAGCGCACCGATATTTTTGACGAAAGCCGAGAGCGCCGCGACGATGGCAACCAGGATGATCAGCTGCATCCGCGGCCCGCGTCTTTCGGGAGAAAATCGGCGCAGCGCCAGATCCATGATCCCCGATCTCGATATCGCCGCACTGACGATCAGCGCACTGCCGACGATGATGACAATGTCATCTGAAAAACCGGAAAAAGCGATTTTGGCAGGCACGATGCCGGCAGTGACGGCAACGAGAAGGGAACTCACGGCGACGAGGTCGTATCGATAACGACCCCAGACGAAGGCGCCCATCATGAGCGCGATGATGAGAAGAGAGAGCCATTGGTCAATGCGCATGTTTGCATCCCGGTGGTAGAAATTAACGTTTGAAGCAGGAGAACGATACGAGACGACGGCGAAATTTTTTCATCGCCTCCGGTCGCCGGCAAATCGGATGAGCTGAACAGCCGTCCGCTGCGATGCTGCCCTCATGGAACTTCCAGCGGCCAGGCGGCATTTCGTGCTTTGGGGATGCTGATTCGGAAACGACCATGGCCAATGACAACCTATCGACCTATCGATCGAAGCGCGACTTTCAAAAAACGGCGGAGCCGAGCGGCGAGAAGCAGATCGCACGCAGCAACCGCCGTCGCTTCGTCATCCAGAAACATGACGCCACGCGGCTGCATTACGACCTGCGGCTCGAGCTCGACGGCGTGTTCAAATCCTGGGCTGTCACCAAAGGCCCATCGCTCGATCCCCACGACAAGCGGCTGGCCGTCGAGGTCGAAGATCACCCGCTCGATTATGGCGACTTTGAAGGCACGATCCCGAAAGGACAATATGGCGGCGGCACGGTGATGTTGTGGGACCGCGGCTATTGGGAGCCCGAGGGAAAGAAGAGCCCGGAGCAGGCGCTTGCCAAGGGCGATTTCAAGTTCACGCTGGAAGGTGAAAGGCTGCACGGCAGCTTCGTTCTGGTGCGCATGCGCAATGATCGCGATGGCGGCAAGCGAACCAACTGGCTGCTGATCAAGCACCACGACGCGTTCTCGGTCGAGGCGGATGGCGCAGCCGTCCTGGAAGAGAACGACACCTCCGTCGCCTCCGGCCGGACGATGGATACGATTGCCGCCGGCAAGGGCCGCAAGCCGAAGCCGTTCATGATCAAGGGCGGCGATATCAAGTCGGATGCCGTCTGGGACAGCAATCACGGGCTGGCCGCAGAAGACGGGAAGGTGGAGGCGCGAGCCGACAGGACGCCGAAAACGGCTGGAAGTGTCGACCTCCCGGATTTCATCGCACCGCAGCTTTGCCAGACCCTGGAGCGGCCGCCGGCCGGCGAGGGCTGGATTCACGAGATCAAGTTCGACGGCTACCGTATCCAGATGCGCATACTCGACGGCGAGGTGACGCTGAAGACCCGCAAAGGGCTTGACTGGACCGGCAAATATCCGGAGATCGCCGAGGCGGCATCCGCGCTGCCCGACGCCATCATCGACGGCGAAATCTGCGCTCTCGACGACCATGGTGCGCCGGATTTCGCAGCCCTGCAGGCGGCCATTTCGGAAGGCAAGACGGGCGATCTCGTCTATTTCGCCTTCGACCTTCTTTACGAGGGTGGCGAGGACTTGCGATCCCTGCCTGTCGTCGAGCGCAAGGCCCGGCTTCAAAGCCTGCTGTCGGATGCCGGCGATGACCCTCGGCTCGGTTTCGTCGAGCATTTCGAAACCGGCGGCGATGCGGTCCTCCGCTCCGCCTGCAAGCTCTCTCTGGAAGGCATCGTATCCAAACAAAGCGATGCACCCTATCAATCCGGCCGCACCGAAAGCTGGGCGAAGTCAAAATGCCGCGCCGGCCACGAAGTGGTGATCGGCGCCTATGCCAAGACCAACGGTAAATTCCGATCCTTGCTGGTCGGCGTCTACCGCGGCGACCACTTCGTCTATGTCGGCCGCGTCGGCACGGGATATGGCGCCAAGAAAGTGGAAACGCTGCTTCCGAAACTGCAAGCGCTCGAGGCGGCAAAATCGCCCTTTACCGGCATCGGCGCGCCGAAGAAGGAGGCCGAGGTCACCTGGGTGAAGCCCAAGCTCGTGGCGGAAATCGAGTTTGCCGGCTGGACCGCCGACGGTATCGTCCGCCAGGCGGCCTTCAAGGGCCTGCGCGAGGACAAACCGGCCAGGGAGGTCAAGGCCGAACGGCCGGCCAAACCGGCAGAGACCGACGTGCCGGAGCCGTTGGCCGAGGTGATGGCGAAGCCCACCCGCCGCAAAGGCGCCAAAGCCGAGGTGATGGGCGTGATGATCTCCAATCCGGACAAACCGCTATGGCAGGATGCCAATGACGGCAGGCCGGTTACCAAGGAAGAACTGGGCCGCTATTATGAAGCCGTCGGCAGCTGGATGATCGCGCATATCGAGGGGCGCCCCTGTTCGATAATCCGTACGCCCGATGGGCTTGGCGGCGAGCAATTCTTCCAGCGCCATGCAATGCCCGGCACCTCCAACCTTCTCGAACTGGTCAAGGTCTTCGGCGACAAAAAGCCCTATCTGCAGATCGACCGGGTCGAGGGTCTGGCTGCCGTGGCGCAGATCGGCGCCGTCGAGCTGCACCCCTGGAATTGCGAACCGCATAAGCCGGAGGTACCGGGCCGGCTGGTATTCGACCTCGACCCCGGACCCGACGTGCCGTTCTCGACGGTCGTTTCCGCCGCCCGCGAAATGCGCGACCGTCTCGACGCGCTGGGTCTCGTCAGTTTCTGCAAGACCACAGGCGGCAAGGGTGTGCACGTCGTCACGCCGCTTGCGATCAACAAGCGCAAGCCGCTTTCCTGGGCAGAAGCGAAGGGCTTCGCGCACGACGTCTGCCAGCAGATGGCGCGCGACAATCCCGATCTCTATCTGATCAAGATGACCAAGAGCCTGCGGAACGGCCGCATCTTCCTCGACTATCTCCGCAACGATCGGATGGCGACGGCTGTGGCGCCATTGTCGCCCCGGGCTCGGCCGGGCGCCACCGTCTCGATGCCGCTGACCTGGACCCAGGTCAAATCCGATCTCGACCCGAAACGCTTCACCATCCGCACTGTGCCGGCACTGCTGTCGAAATCGTCAGCCTGGGAGGATTATTGCGACGGCCAGCGGCCGCTGGAGCAGGCGATCAAACGGCTGGGCAAAGCTTTAAGCGCGGCTTGAGCATCGCGAACGGCAGCTTGTCCGCGGCCAGCTGGTTTTGGCCGGGATGAACTTTCTCCGCGTGCCGATCTTGCCCTTCATAAAACTGCTCCAAATTAGCGGAGTGGATTGTTTACCTCAAGCGTTTGACAATCCTTTGCGCCCGAGGTCTACTGGCCCACTTACCGGACCAGCAGACCCCAGGGGGAGGGCATGGCGATGGATGTACGAGCCATGCTCGAAGAGGTTGCGACGCTTGGGGGAGCGCCGAAGAAGTCGATGAAAGACTTCGTCGTCCAGAAGATTGCGACCTTCATCGCCACCGGCATCCTCAAAACCGGCGACCCGCTGCCCAGTGAACGTGACCTGGCCGCCGCGCTCTCGGTCAGCCGCGAGACCGTCCGCGGCGCGATCCTCATCCTCTCCACGCATGGAATTCTCTCGGTTACGCAGGGAACGCGCACGGTGGTGGCATCTGAAGATGTCGGCGAATTGGCTGTCCAGGCGGCGCGCTATCGGGACATTGCGGCCTATAGTCTCGACAATGTCCATGAGGCGCGGCTGCTGATCGAAGCGCAGGTGGTCAGGGCTGCCGCGGTCAAGATGGAAGCGTCAACGCTTGATTATCTCGGCAAGTCGATCGCGGCACAGGAAGCTGCCTGTGACGATCCTGTGCGTTTCTTGATCTGTGACCGTGAGTTTCATACCGCCATCTACCGCTCCAGCGGCAATGCGGTGCTCGCCGACATGGCCGCCGACCTCTATTCTTATCTTCTCAGCCACCGCAGGCGCGTCGTATCGCAGCCCGGAACGATCGCCACGAGCATCTCCGATCACCGGTTGATCCTCGCCGGTCTGGAGACGCGAGATCCGGATGCCGCATGCGCGGCCTTCGCGATCCATGAAACCCGCATTTATACGACAACCAAGCTGCTCCTAGCGTAGTTCGCAGGCAAAGAGCGGCAGAGACGAGACATCGAAGACAGGGGGAATAGGATGCATATTCTCATTATCGGGGCGGGAGGAATGATCGGCCGCAAGCTCGCCGCCAGCTTGGCGCGCAGCGGTTCGCTCGGTGCTCAAACGATCACCCGCATGACGCTTGTGGATATCGCCCCGCCGCCAGTGCCATCAGGCGCCGTAGCCTCGGTCGAAGCCCTGGCTGCCGATATTTCCGAAGGCGATGCGGCGCAAGCGCTGGCGGCTCGCCGGGCCGACGTGATCTTCCATCTCGCCGCGATCGTTTCCGGCGAGGCCGAGCGCAATTTCGAACTCGGCTACCGGGTCAATCTCGATGGAACGCGTGCGTTGCTGGAGGCAATCCGTCATGAGGGAAGCCGGCAAGCCTATGTTCCCCGCTTCGTCTTCTCTTCGTCGATTGCGGTCTACGGCTCGCCGTTTCCCGATCCGATCCCCGACGATTACGTCCAGGCGCCGCTCACCAGCTATGGCGTGCAAAAGGCGATATCCGAGCTTCTGCTCGCCGACTATTCACGCCGCGGCTTCATCGACGGTGTGGGAATTCGATTGCCGACCATCGTGATCCGGCCCGGTGCGCCGAACGCCGCCGCATCCGGCTTCTTTTCCGGGATCCTGCGGGAGCCGCTCGCCGGCCAGCGCGCCGTTCTTCCGGTGGAGGAAACGGTCAAGCACTGGCTGGCAAGCCCACGTTCCGCCGTCAAATTCCTGATCCACGCCGCGACGCTCGACACTTCGTCGCTGGGCGCGCGGCGCACGCTGACCATGCCCGGCGTTGCCGCAACCGTTGCCGATCAGATCGCCGCTTTGCGCCGGGCGGCCGGCCCCGAGGCGGTCGGCTTGATCGACCGCCGCCGCGACGAGGTCATCGAAGGGATCGTCGCCGGATGGCCGAAATCCTTTGCGCCTGACCGCGCGACGCAGCTGGGTTTTACCGCCGAAACCAGCGTCGACGAGCTCATCGAGGTCTATCTCGCCGAAGACGCTCCGGGTGCGTCCCGAGGAGATTAAGGGGAGGGCGAAGGAGGCCCATCCCCACAGATGCGGGATTGCGGTGGCTGAAGGACTTGGGAGAGATGATGGCAGCCGCCGAAGACAGAGTGAGATACGAATACTTAAAGCATGTAACGCTGATTTCTGGGAGGAGTGAGTATGGCAGGCGTTCAATTCGCGGATGTGCGGAAATCGTTCGGTGTGCATCCTGTCATCAGGGGGGTGGATATCGACATTGCCGATGGGGAATTCGTCATCCTGGTCGGCCCCTCGGGCTGCGGCAAGTCGACCCTTCTGCGGATGCTGGCAGGGCTCGAAAACATTTCCGGCGGCGAGATCAAGATCGGCGGGCGCGTCGTCAACACGCTGCCGCCGAAGGACCGGGACATCGCCATGGTGTTTCAGAACTATGCGCTCTATCCGCATATGACGGTGGAGCAGAACATGGGCTTCTCGCTGATGCTGAACAAGGCGCCGAAGGCGGAGGCCGAAAAGCGGGTGAAATATGCCGCCGGCATCCTCGGCCTCGACAAATTGCTCGACCGTTATCCGCGCCAGCTTTCCGGCGGCCAGCGCCAGCGTGTCGCCATGGGCCGGGCGATCGTGCGCGATCCGGAGGTCTTCCTGTTCGACGAGCCGCTGTCCAACCTCGATGCCAAGCTGCGCGTCGCCATGCGCGCCGAGATCAAGGAACTGCACCAGCGGCTGAAAACCACCACGGTTTACGTCACCCACGACCAGATCGAGGCGATGACCATGGCCGACAAGATCGTCGTCATGCATGACGGCATCGTCGAGCAGATCGGTTCGCCGCTCGAGCTTTACGACAAGCCGGCCAATCTCTTCGTCGGCGGCTTCATCGGTTCGCCGGCGATGAACATGATCAAGGGCAGGCTCAATCCGGAAAACCCGACACAGTTCAGGGCCTCCGACGGCACGGCGCTGCCGGTCGCCAATCCGCCGGCCGACGCCATCGGCCGCGACCTCGTCTACGGCCTTCGTCCCGAATACATCCTGCTCGACGCCAATGGCCTGCCCGGCGAAATCGTGGTGATCGAGCCGACCGGCTACGAGACACATCTCACCCTCAAGCTCGGTGGCAGCGATGTCAGCTGCGTGTTCCGCGAACGCGTCAATGCGCGGCCGGGCGAAATCCTGCGCGTCGGCATCGACGCCGCGCATGTTCATCTCTTCGATGCCGAGAGCGGCCGGAGATTGACCGACTGACGCTGTACGGCGGCGGGTCGAGGGTGGAGGAGCCCTCTCGTCGCCTGCAGGCCAGCCGCATTCCCTCTCAGGAATGCAAGGATCGTCGTTCGCCAAGCGGGAGGTGAACGCCGGGGAATTCGCACCCGCTTTTTGATGAGGAGGAATCTCATGAGGATCAGAAGACGTGACTTTCTTGCCGCCTCGGCTGCCGTCGCCGGCGCCGCCGGCCTCGGCATCCGGCCATCCCTGGCGCAGGCCGAGCCGAGCTACACGCCGGAAAGCGGTGCCAGCCTTCGCCTGCTTCGCTGGACGCCCTTCGTCAAGGGCGACGAGGAGGCCTGGCTTGCCAACACCAAGAAATTCACCGAAGCGACCGGCGTCGAGGTGCGCATCGACAAGGAAAGCTGGGAAGACATCCGCCCGAAGGCTGCGGTCGCCGCCAATGTCGGCTCCGGCCCGGATCTCATCATGTGCTGGTTTGACGACGCCCACCAGTATCCAGACAAGCTGGTCGATCTCACCGAACTCGGCAACTATCTCGGCAACAAATATGAGGGCTGGTACGACGGCGTGAAGGGGTATGCGACGCGCGGCGACACCTTCATCGCCATGCCGTTGACGGCCATCGGCAATGCCGTCGTCTACCGCGACAGCCATGTGAAGGCGGCCGGTTTCAACGAATTCCCGAACGATACCGCAGGCTTCCTCGAGCTCTGCAAGGCGATGAAGGCAAAGGGCACGCCCGCCGGCTTCCCGCACGGCAAGGCGGTCGGCGACGGCAACAACTACGCCCATTGGCTGCTCTGGAGCCATAACGGCATGATGGTCGACGAAAGCGGCAAGGTGACGATCAACAGCCCGGAGACGCTGGCTTCGATCAACTATGCCAAGGAACTCTACGCGACCTTC
Source organism: Rhizobium acidisoli (assembly GCF_002531755.2). NCBI lineage: Bacteria > Pseudomonadati > Pseudomonadota > Alphaproteobacteria > Hyphomicrobiales > Rhizobiaceae > Rhizobium > Rhizobium acidisoli. Next base: position 78,256 of record NZ_CP035001.1, read on the forward strand.
ATTCCGGGCACGGAGAGCTGGCAGGACGTCAACAACAACCGCGCCTTCCTGGCCGGCCAGGTCTCGCTGATCGCCAACGGCGTCTCGGTCTATTACACGGCCAAGAACGACCCGAAGCTCGCCGAGATCGCCAAGGATATCCGCACGACGAACTTCCCGATCGGCCCTGTCGGCAAGAGCGTCGAGCTTTGCCAGACGAGCTCGCTGCTTCTCTTCAAGCACACAAAATATCCGGAAGCCGCAAAGGCCTACATCAAGTTCATGATGGAGGCCGACCAGATGAACGCCTGGATCCAGGGCTCCAGCGCCTATTGCTGCCAGCCGCTCAAGGCTTTCGCCAAGAACCCGATCTGGACGGCAGATCCGGTGCACGCGCCCTATGCGCGCGCCTCGGAAAAGCTGCGCCCGAACGGCTATGCCGGCCCGCTCGGCTACGCCTCGGCAGCGACCATGGCCGACTATGTTCTGGTCGACATGTATGCCGCCGCCGTTACCGGCCAGATGTCGCCTGAGGATGCGATGAAGGAAGCCGAACGCCGGGCCAACCGCTACTATCGCGTCTGAGCCCCGCTTAATGCATGTCGCCCGGAAGTGGGTAGCGGTTCTGGGACAACGACATGCACGGAAAAAAAGTACGCGGCGTGCCGGCCTTTCGGCATGCCGCAAGCTCCTCCGGGAGATCCAAAATGCGATCTGGAGATAAGCAATGTCGATGGCAAATTCGGGGGATAGGCGTGGGCCGGTCTCTTCGCTCCTGCAGAACAACAATGTGCTCGGCTTCCTGTTCATGCTGCCGGCGGCGGTGTTCCTTGTCTGCTTTCTCACCTATCCGCTGGGGCTCGGCGTCTGGCTCGGCTTCACCGATACCCGGATCGGCCGCGACGGCATCTTCATCGGGCTGGAGAACTACCAGTTCCTGATGGACGACTCCGTCTTCTGGCTGTCGGTCTTCAACACCATTCTCTATACCTCCGTCGCCTCGGTGCTGAAATTCGCGCTGGGCCTCTGGCTGGCAATGCTGCTCAACCAGCATCTGCCCTACAAATCCTTCTTCCGGGCCATCGTTCTGCTGCCCTGGGTCGTACCGACGGTGCTTTCGGCGCTGGCCTTCTGGTGGATCTACGATTCCCAGTTCTCGATCATCTCCTGGTCGCTGATGAAGCTGGGGCTGATCAGTGGGCCAATCAACTTCCTCGGCGATCCGATCAATGCCCGCATATCCGTCATTGTCGCCAATGTCTGGCGCGGCATTCCTTTCGTGGCGATCTCGCTGCTTGCGGGGCTGCAGACGATCCCGGCGTCGCTGCAGGAGGCTGCCTCGCTCGACGGCGCCACGAGCTGGCAGCGTTTCCGCTATGTGACGCTGCCGATGCTGACGCCAATCATCGCCGTCGTGATGACCTTCTCGGTGCTTTTCACCTTTACCGACTTCCAGCTCATCTACGTGCTGACCAAGGGCGGCCCCGTCAACGCGACGCATCTGATGGCGACGCTGTCGTTCCAGCGCGGCATTCCCGGCGGCCAGCTTGGCGAGGGTGCGGCCATAGCGGTTGCCATGGTGCCCTTCCTGCTCGGCGCGATCATGTTCAGCTTCTTCGGCCTGCAACGGCGCAAGTGGCAGCAGGGCGGCCAAGATTAAGGCCAAGAATTAGGAGAATGACGATGTCGACACGTTCAAACACAGCCGATCGGGCCAACACCGCCAATCAGGTCGTGACCGACAATGCCGAAGGCATGAGCTATCTGAACCGCCTGCCGCGGCGGATCGTCATGCTCTATTTGCCGATGGCCGTCTTCGTCTTCGTTCTGCTCTTCCCCTTCTACTGGATGGCGATCACCGCGGTGAAACCCAACGAACAGCTGACCGATTACAGCAATTACAGCCCGTTCTGGGTGGTCGGGCCGACGCTGGCGCACATCAAATACCTGTTCCTCGAGACATCCTATCCGGGCTGGCTGTGGAACACGATGCTGGTGGCGGTCTGCTCCACCTTCCTCTCGCTGGTGGCTTCGGTGTTGGGTGCCTATGCCATCGAGCGCGTCCGCTTCACCGGCTCGCGTTCCGTCGGCCTGGTGATCTTCCTCGCCTATCTCGTGCCGCCGTCGATCCTCTTCATCCCGCTTGCCTTCATCGTCTTCAAGCTGGGCATCTACGACTCCCGGCTGGCGCTGATCTTCACCTACCCGACCTTCCTCATTCCTTTCTGCACCTGGCTACTGATGGGCTATTTCCGCTCGATCCCGTTCGAGCTGGAGGAAAGCGCGCTGGTGGATGGCGCCAACAGATGGCAGATTCTCACCAAGATCATCCTGCCACTCGCCGTGCCGGGGCTGATTTCGGCCGGGATCTTCGCCTTCACGCTGTCCTGGAACGAATTCATCTATGCCCTTACTTTCATTCAGTCATCGGAGAATAAAACCATTCCCGTCGGCGTGCTGACCGAACTGGTGCGCGGCGATGTCTTCGAATGGGGGGCGCTGATGGCCGGCGCCCTGTTCGGTTCGCTGCCGGTGGTCATCCTCTACTCGTTCTTCGTGGATTACTACGTGTCCTCGATGACCGGGGCGGTGAAGGAGTGACAGACGCTGAGCACTGGGCCTTCTTGCGACAAGTGGTATAGTTGAATTCCGGTCGTCCTCCTGGACGATACGACAAGGGAATTATCCCATGGGTGACCAGAAACGCCCGCTGCAGCCTGGTGACGCCGCGCCCGGATTCGCACTGGCCGCGGCCAACTTCGACGGAACGGTCTCTTTCGCCGACTTGCGCGGCCGCCCGTTCCTGATCGGCTTCTTTCGCGGACTGCACTGCCCGTTCTGCCGGCGCCAGCTGGAACAGCTTGCCGCGGTACAGCCGACCCTCTACGCCGCCGGAGTGGAGACCGTCGCCGTTATCAATACACCGGTGGAACGTGCGCGGCTGTATTTCCGCCACCGGCCGACGCCGGTAACGCTTCTGTGCGACCCGGATTGCCGCACGCACCGGGCCTACGGTGTGCCGCATGCCGGGTTCCTGCCCGATGGGAGCCGCGAGCAGCCCGAATGGCCCTATAGGACAACAATGGCGCAGTTCCAGACGGCACGCATCAACCCCACCGGCGAACTGCCGGAACCGCTGCACCCGATGGAAGCCAACACGATACTCAACGCCAAGGACGGCTTCGAGCTTGTCGAAGCCGACCATGCGATCTTCGAGAACCACGCAACCCAGCTCGTCGGGCACTACCTGGTCAATGCGAACGGCACGATCGGCTGGGCGCGGATCGAGGCGCTCGACGGACCGAACAACCTCTCCGTCTTCCCCACGACGGCGGAGATCATCACCGCCGCCGGCAGCCTTGGACGCTGACCTGCCACGAACCCTCAGCCAGCTGCCGGCAGATCACAGACGCTGCAAAAGCAGACCTGCCGCCAAGGCATGAAAGGCCTCGACCGCTTTCGGCAGCACGCCCTGCGAATCTTCGCTGGCGGCGATCCAGAGAGCCGCATTGAACGCCGCGCCGCTCAGCAATCGGGCCGTCGCCTCCGCGTCAAGCGGCTTGAGGATGCCCTGTGCAATCAGGCGCTCGACGGTGCTCTTTGTCACCTGCAGACAGGTGTTCTGGCTCGGCCATTGCGAGGGATCGCCAAGAACCGCAGGCCCGTCGAGCAGGACGATGCGTTGGACTTCCGGATTGAGCGCCATCTCGATATAGGCCGCACCCTCGGCAAGCAGACCTTGCCAAACGTTACCCGCTCGCGCCCCGATCTCTTTGGCGCGCGCCGCCATTTCCATATCGATCTGATCGACAACCGCTGCCAGCAGCCCGCGCTTATCTCCGAAATTGTGGTAAAGCGCGCCCCGTGTCAGACCGGCGTCCGCCGTCAGCTCGTCCATAGATGCTGCGGTGTACCCCTTTTCCGCGAAAGCCTTTCGTGCAGCCGCGATCAACTTGCCGCGGTTTTCCTGCATCGTTTCGCTGCGTGTTCTTGCCATCCAGCCCTCTCAAATTCACATACGCGGCGTATCCGGTATTGACATACGCCACGTATGCAAGATATTACACATACGTACCGTATATCAAATATTGCGCAAGCCTGTGAAGCGCCACGCCACGCTGATGGGTCGTTGCCAACGATAAAGAGAGACGAGGATGACCCAACGCGAAGCAATCTTTCCTGCCGACAGGCACGCTCTTTACGAAAAGCACGGCTATTCCGCCGCGATTCGGTCCGGTGATCTGCTTTTTGTGTCCGGACAGGTCGGAAGCCGTCCTGATGGAACAGTCGAGCCCGATTTCGAAAGGCAGGTGAGGCTGGCCTTCGAAAATTTGAAGGCGACGCTGCGCGCAGCCGGCTGCATGCTGGATGATATCGTCGATGTCACCAGCTTCCACACCGACCCTGAAAACCAGTTCGCAACCATCATTGCCGTCAAGCAGGAAATTTTCAGCAAGCCGCCTTATCCGAACTGGACTGCGCTCGGCGTCAACTGGCTCGCTGGCTTCGACTTCGAGATAAAGGTTATCGCCCGTATCCCGGCCAGCGAATGAAAGCGCCACATCCGGCGGCACGGGAACGCCCTTAAGGGGAAAGTCCACAACTTGCGCCGCCGGTCTTGTCAAGAACTTGCCGACATCGCTAGCCGCCCCTATCTCATGTCGAACAGACTTGATGGAGCGACGAGATGGTGGAACTTGTGGTTGACACTCTCTTCGATACGACGATCGAGATCATTCCTCCGGAAGACAGAGAAGACCAGCCCGATGGCCGTGTCTGCCTTTGCTGCAAACGCCGGTGTCGATGGATGGACGATGACGGCTGCGGCATCTGCGAGGAATGCCTGGCCTCATGATGAACGCGGCAAGGGCATAGCGCGATGGCACTCCGGAGCGCCGGACTTCTCATCTATCGGCGCGTATCCAGCGACCTCGAAGTCCTTCTCGTTCATCCGGGCGGCCCCTTCTGGGCTGGAAAAGACGAGGCTGCCTGGTCGATCCCGAAGGGATTGGTCGAGCCTGATGAGGATGAACTCGCCACGGCGATGAGGGAGACGGCCGAAGAGCTTGGAGTGGCCATCGACGGCAGAGTGACGCCGCTCGGCGAATATCGGCAGCCTGGCGGCAAGATCGTTGTCGCGTGGTCGATCGAAGCCGATCCGGCATTGGACGTGAATGCAATACGAAGCTCTGAATTTCAAATGGAATGGCCGCCGAGATCAGGCCAGATGACGAGCTTTCCGGAGGTTGACCGCGCGGGATGGTTTTCCCTGGCCGAGGCGGGAACGAAGCTGTTGAAAGGGCAGCGACCGATGCTTGCCGACCTCCTGAAGCATCAGGAATGATCGGGGCGAAATGATTGCTTGAGCCGCCCGTTTCGCTGCACGCATGCGTGAAGCGCGCGGCAGCTATGCGTTGCTTCTGCAGACTTCCATCTCCATCTGACAGTCACAGCCGCCTCACTCAATCGAGACAACCGGCGCTGCGACCCGTCTTGGGCACGCGCGAGGAGACAATCATGAACGGCATATCGAAAACCCTGAACGACATGACGCTGGTCGAGCGGTCGAGCCTGCTCGACACCGTCGCCGACGCCCTGGAGGCAACCGCCGAGGAGGCCGAAGGGGAGGGCGACGCCCGCTTCGTCGCCAATTCCATCTGTATCGCCAATACGATCCGAGGATTATCCGGGGAGCTTGCACCGCGCGATCTGCGGGCAGCCGAGCTGCTCCTCGAGCAGGGTATTATGCTCGTCCACCAATTCTCCAGCAGGGTGAAACCAGGCGGAATGAAGCATTAGCGCAAAGCGCAAAATCGGGCCGGCAAAGCCGGCCCGTCCGTCATCACTGCTGCTCGATCGGCGCCGGCACCGCAGCCGGTGAAGCCGGCCGTCCAAGCCGATCGGCGACCAGCATCGACAGCATCATTTCCACAAGGCCATTGGCGGCGCCCTTTTCGCCGCCGGCGCCGCCGACCTGGATCTGCGGCACGAGCGGCAGCCTGCCATTTTCGATCGCTTCGGCGAAGCGCATGAGCACCTGCGAGTGCAGCTGATAGTCCGGCCCACCGAAGGCCGCGACCTTCTTCTCAGTCGCCTCGGCTTCCGCCAGACCGACGGCACGCACCTTCTGGGCATCGGCGAAACCGGTCGCCTTGATGCGCTCGGCATCGGCAAGTGCGATCGCCTTGATCCGGTCGGCCTCACCCAGGCCGGCGAGGCGCACTTTCTCGGCCTCTGCCTTGGCGGTGACCTGAATGGTTTCTGCCTGCTGACGGGTGCGGGCGAGCTGCGCCTTGCCTTCGTTCTCGCTGATCTCGATGGTCAGCGCGGATGTGGTGATCTTGGCCTGTTGTTCGGCGAGCGCTTGCTTCTCGCGCAATGTGCGCTCCTGGATCGCCGCCGCCTCCTGCAATTTATAGGTCTCGACCTTTTCAACGGCGATCTGACGCTCGCGCAGCTGAATCAGTATCTGCTCGATGCTGTTCTGGCCATTGCTGGCCCGCGGCGTGCCGATCAGCACTTCCTGCAGTTCGAGGCTATAGGAGTTGAACTTCTCGCGCATTTCGTCGCCGGATTTGCGCTGGATTTCGCTGCGTTCCTGCAGCAGTTCGATCAGGGTCTTCGTCTGGGCGATATTCTTGAAATAGGCCGAGACCATCGGATCGAGCGTCTGTTCGACCAGCCGTTTGATATCGCCGAAACGCTGCACGACGAGGGGCGCCTTCATGTAGTCGATATGCACGACGACCGAGAGCGGCAGCACCGGTTCGAACGCATCCTTGGTGATCAGCGACACTTCGGACAGATTCTCGTCCAGCCTGTGCTCGCCGAACTGTTCCTTCGTCCATTTGAGCACGAAGTTGGTGGTCGGCACGATGATGATGTTGCCGGCATAAGTGTTGAAGGCATATTTTCCCGGCAGAAGCGGCGTCGACCAGACACCGCGTGCGCCGGTCTCGACCAGTTCGCCATGACGATAGGACTGGCCCGAGATATCAGCGCTTCGGCGGCCGGTATAGGACACGACCACACCCACCGTGCCGACGTCGATGATCGTCTTCTCCACAAGTTCGACGGTGGCGAAGATACGGTTGAGGAAATAACTGCCGTCGGCAAGCACCTGCAATTGCCGGCCGCGATAACCGCCGGCATTGAGAAACTTCTCCGGATCCTGGAAGTTGTTGTGAAAGTTCGGATCTTTCGGGTTGTTGGCAACGGTCGGCGCGATGATCTCGCCATCCGGCAGCGCCGGACCGTCATGGATGGTGACGACGCCGATCAGGTCCTCGGCGTCATGAATGACGACGGGCTCGAAGCCGTTCCGCTCGCTGATCAGCGTCGACATGTCGGCAAACAGTCCTTGTTCCGACGCGTTCAGGTTGACGGCATAGGTCGATTGTGCGGTCAGCACGATGAACTGCGCCAGATTGATGGCATAGGTGCCTTCGCGCAGGATCTTGCGCTGCGGCCCCTTCTGGCCGCCCTTTGTCAGAAAGCCGCGCACATCCTGAAAATCATCGGCATCGACATTCGAGGCAAGCGTCTGGGTCGGCGGCAGCGGCTCGCCGTCACGGGCGAAGACATAGCCAATCTGGCCCTGTGGAATGGTCACGAGATTGGCGCGGTGCATGGCATACTGGAACGGCATGAAGAAATGCAGGCCGCCGCGCACGACGCCCGGCTGGAAGCCGGCCTCGCCATAGAGCGCAATGAAGCCATTGTCGACGGAGCCGCGAAAACTCCAGAGCTTTTCGAGAATGCCGAGCCTGTCGTTGGGGATATAACGGATCACGCCGCTCCACCGGAACAGGATTGCCAGCACGATGAGCGTGACGGCGATTTCGATCGCCTTCCATCCCATCGGGCTCAGATATTGTAGGGTTTCCATCTTTTCTTTCCTATGGGCGCACGGGTTCGTCCACCGGACGGCCACCCGATTGGTAATGATTGATAAAATGGGGAGATTGCGTGCCTAAGCCTGCGACGCGCTGAGAGCGTGTCGGACGTTGGGGCTGCTTATTGTCTGGGAAAATGACCGCGGGTCCCTCGTCCCCACCGAGGAACGGTGCGGTCGTTATGGTCTCACATCGGTGTCGCCTTGATAGACATGACGATGGAGGACGTAGGGATTGCGCCTTAAGGTTTAAAGACGTCCGATACTGAAATCAGGCAAGTACTTCCAGCGATTTCGATATTTCGAGCATTCAATTATACTGAATTACGCCGTTCAGCATATTTGTTTCAGTGCGCGCCGTCGAGATGAATGTACCCGGTGCTGCTGAAGCGGCGCTTTGAGCGACCCGCTCCCGAGTGGAACTGGGTACACGAAATCTGCATTGCCGGCAGGCTCTGTCATGCCTGCCGGCAATCCGGCCATCAGTCAGCTTTTTTTGCGATAGAGCAATGTCATGAGCGCAAGGACGCATCCTACAGCTCCGACAGATGCGAAGATGTAGAAATTCCACTGCGGAGCAAGGCCTGCACCCAGAACACCACCGCCGATGGCCGGTCCGATCATGCCGCCGATACGGCCGATGCCGAGTGAGAAGCCGAGGCCGGTTCCACGGATCTCGACCGGATAGAGGTTTCCAACGAGAATATTGGCGAGGATTTGCGTGCCGATCGTTCCCGTACCCGCAAGTGCGACGAGGCCGTAGACCTGCAGGCCCTGATCCACTTGCGTCAGCAGCCAGATCGAGCAGGCTCCGAGCAGGAACATGCCTGCGACGACAATCTTGACATTGCCGCGGTCGGCAATCCTTGCGCCGATCAATAGGCCGACTGCGGCTCCGAGATTGAGGGTTACCGAGAAGAGGAGGGCGGAACCGAGGTCATAGCCCATCTTGTTCATGATGGTTGGAAGCCAGTTGACCATGCCGAATGTCAGCAGCAGCGAACAGAAGTGGATGCCCCATGCGTTCAAGGTCGGCAGCAGGCGGCCTTCGGAAAACAGCGACCGGATGCCGACCTGCACAATAGGCCTGGCTACGGGATTGGGCAGCCCATATTGGTCTGCGATCTGGTTGGCTTCGCTCTGGCGGTTCTTCGTTGCCAGCCATTCGGGCGATTCAGGGATGAGGCGGATGAAGAAAGGCAGAAGCAGGATCGGTGCGCCGCCGATGATCATCAGCGGACGCCATCCGTATTTCTGTATCAGCAACATTCCGAGGATGCCCGAAATGATGCCGCCGGCGAGATAACCGAGAAGCGCGATCGAATAGGCCAGCGCCTTCCGCTTCGGCGGGGAAAACTCGATGATCAATGCGGTTACCGTCGGAAAAAGAGCGCCAAGGCCCAGGCCGGCGAGAAAGCGTGTTGCCTCGAAAACGAGAAAGTTCGGTGCAAGACCGCTGCCGATCATCATCACGGAGAAGCTCAGCAGACTGCCTATGATGACCTTGCGACGGCCTATCCTGTCAGCGAGTGTTCCCGCGACGAGAGCGCCGAGCAGCATGCCGAACAGGGTGATGGAAGCAGCTCGTCCGACCATGCCGGGCGTCAGGCCCCAGCTTGCTTCACCGAGCAGCGCCGGCGCGACTGCGCCGTAAACGATCAGGTCATAACCGTCGAACAGGATCAGCAGGCCGCAAAGAGCGATGATGATATTCGGGTTGCGAACGCGTTCGTTGAAAATAGCGAGATCTTGTATGGCCAATTTTCCCTCCCCATACATTGAGTACAGGAAGTACGCTCCTGCCAACGGCAGGATCCGCATCGATCCATGTACAAATCCTCCTGGATCATTGCCGGCGTGGTTCCTCCCAGCGCCAGACTCACCCGCGAGCGGGCGATGTCAAGACAACGATGACACGCTATTAAATACTTGCGAATAAAATATTTGCAACTGCAAACTTTTCAGCCTGCAGCTTTTCCCTTTGCGGATATTGCCGGCAGGTTGCTGTGCATGCGGCGCAGCGCATTCTTCAGGGCTGCGACCTCCTCGGCCGACATGCCCTGAACCGCGGTGCGTTCAAGCTCCACGGCAAGCGGCATGAGCCTTTCCGTCAGCGCCTCTCCCTGCGAGGTCAGCCTGACGATGACGATACGGCCGTTGTCTTCCGGACGTGTTCTCGACACCAGCTTGCGCTTGGCCAATGTGCCGACCAGGCGCGAAAGCGTCGAAATCTCGACAGAGACGACGTCGGCGAGATCCCCAAGCGTGCTCTCCCGGCGCTCCTTCAGCATGGCCAGAACCCGGTACATCGCCACGCTGAGATCGTCTTCGGCAATTCTCTGCGAGAATACCTCGGCTATCCGCACGCCGGCGCGATTGAGAAGATACGGAACGGAATCGGTAAGTTTGTACATATCTCTGTCTGCTGGCGGGATTCGGGGCTCGCTGGTCGTTCTCTCCGACATGCACCCAAATGACCGGGATGACAACACGATTGGCTTTCAGCCGCCAACAATTGGCTGGGTAGATCGAACGTTTTCCCGCTTGATTCCTAAATTTGCGTTGACAACAGTTGCGAATGCAATAATTTGAAGATGAGGAAACACGGGAGGAAATCATGTCTGCCACTGCTGCCCTCGGTATAGCGCCGGCCCCCGCACCGATCAGCGATGCGTTTCGATCGACCATGCGCCGTTTCCCGGCGACGGTGACGGTCATTTCCGCCTGCCGCAACGGTGCGGATCATGGAATGACGGCAACGGCCGTCACATCGCTTTCGATGGATCCTCCCTCTCTTCTCATCTGCCTGAACAATCGCACCTACCTGCATGACATGCTGCTTGAAGTGCCGGAATTCGCGGTCAGCATTCTGACCGACAGGCAAGCCGCCGTGTCGGAAGGTTTCAGCGGCAAGATTGCGCCCGAGCGCCGTTTCGACGCTGCCGATTGGGTTCGCCATGAGCGCGGCATGATGGTGCTGGGCTCGGCTCATGCCTCGGTCGTCTGCCGCCGCATGGGCGTCGTTCCCTATGGCACGCACACGATCTTCATCGGGCAGGTGGTGGATACTCGTCTTTCCCAAGACACCGTCGCGCTGATGTACGAGAACTCGAAATATTGCGCGCCACTGCACGCGCTTCCCGCATCCCAGAACTGAAGGTCGTTCCATGAACAATACAGCCGCCCTTTTTCCCGCCTCGGCGCGGGTCGAGACCGCATGTCTTGCCGATCGCATCGTCCCGGTACTGGACGAAATCCGTGCCGGTGCGCGCGATACGGAAAAATTGGGCCGCGTGCCGGCGCGCAATATCGATCTGCTGCGCTCGGCCGGCTATTTCGATATCGTCAAGCCCGCCCGTTTCGGCGGCGCCGAAGGATCGTTTGCCGAGCTTGTCGATGCCAATATCGAACTGTCGTCGGCCTGTGCCTCCACCGGCTGGGTGGCCGGCCTGCTTTCCGCGCATCAATGGCTGCTCGCCATGTTCGACGAACGGGTTCAGCAGGAGGTGTGGGGCGGCAATCCGGATGCGCTGCTCTGCGGTTCCTATGCGCCGGTCCGCATGGCTGAACGCGTCGAGGGTGGTTTTCGGCTATCCGGCGACTGGGCCTTTGCCAGCGGATGCGAAAATGCAGGATGGGCGCTCTGTGCGGCGATCATTCCGCCGAAAGGCGAGGGGGAGCGTCCGGTGCCGGCGTTCCTTCTGGTTCCCGCCGGCGATTACACCATTGCCGAGACCTGGGATGTGGTCGGCCTCGCCGGCACCGGCTCGAAGAGCCTGATCCTCGAAGAGGTCTTCGTTCCGGAATACCGCATGCTGAGCTTTGCTGATGCGACCTCCGGCAGAACGCCCGGCGGGCGTGGCTACAAGGGCATCGGCCTTTTCAACATTCCGCTCCTCATGGGCATTCCCTTCTGCCTCGGCAGCGCCGCCGTCGGTGGGGCGAAGGGCGCACTCGACAGCTATATCGGCCACATCGGGACCCGCGTGACACGGGGTGCGGTTGCCGGTGGCAACAACAAGATCGCGGAGTTTCCGACGATCCAGCTTCGCGTGGCGGAAGCCTCCGCATCGGTCGACGCCGCCCGCGAAATCCTTCTGCGCGATATTGCCCGGGCGCAGCAATTGGCCCAGGCCCGCGAGGATGGCGCCGCAGAAATCACCGAGGAAGATCGGATTCTCGCCCGCCGCAGCCAATCCTTTGCGGTCAGCCTGGCGCTTCGGGCCGTGGAGGCACTCAATGCATCGACAGGCGGCCTCGGCCTGCAGATGTCCAACCCGGTTCAGCGCGCCTGGCGCGACGCAAATGCCGTCGGGCGCCACATTTCCATGAACTGGGATGCCGTCGGTACCATGGTCGGCCAGCAGTTGCTCGGCCTTCCGCCCAAGGGACAATTCTGACCCGCCACCCTCATCGTTTCGAAAGACAGGAAAGAGAGCATATCGTGCAAGGCAAGATCGCGCTTGAAGAACATTTCGCCATTCCCGAGACGCTGCAGGATTCGGCCGGATTCGTGCCGGGCGACTACTGGACGGAACTGTCCGCCCGGCTTCTCGATATCCAGGATAAGCGTTTGCGGCTGATGGATGCCCACGGCGTCGAAAAAATGATCCTGTCGCTGAACGCCCCGGCCGTGCAGGCGATCCCGGACAAGGCCAAGGCCCTGGAGGTTTCCCGGCGCGCCAACGACTTTCTGGCGGAGCAATGCGTCAAGAACCCCAACCGTTTTCTGGGATTTGCCGCTTTGCCCCTGCAGGATCCGGATACGGCAACGCAGGAACTGCAGCGCTGTGTAACGACGCTGGGCTTCGTCGGCGCACTGGTCAACGGCTTCTCGCAGGAGAGCGACGGAACGACGCCGCTCTATTACGACCTGCAGCAATACCGCCCGTTCTGGGCCGAAGTCGAAAAACTCAACGTTCCCTTCTATCTGCATCCGCGCAACCCGCTGCCGCAGGATAGCCGCATCTATGCCGGCCACTCCTGGCTGATGGGTCCGACATGGGCGTTCGCGCAGGAAACCGCCGTTCATGCGCTGCGCCTGATGGGATCCGGTCTGTTCGACGAACATCCGGCTTTGCGGATCATCGTCGGCCACATGGGCGAGGGGCTGCCGTTCATGATGTGGCGTATCGACAACCGGAATGCCTGGGTCAAGGTAGAAAAGAACTATCCGGCCAAACGTCCGATTGCCGATTATTTCAACGAGAATTTCTACATCACGACGTCGGGGAATTTCCGCACGCAATCGCTGATCGATGCTATGCTGGAAATCGGCGCGGACAGAATTCTGTTTTCGACAGACTGGCCATTCGAAAACATCGACCATGCTGCAAACTGGTTCGACAGCGCCACCATTTCCGAAGCCGACCGGCTGAAGATCGGTCGCACCAATGCGGTTTCACTGTTCAAGCTCGATCGATAGCATGGTCGCACCTTTCAGATATACGGCCAGCGCGGCTGAGATCATCTTCGGGAGCGGCTCACTGAGCCGTCTCGCCGAGGCGGTTGCACGGCAGGGAGGCAAACGCGCTCTGATCCTTTCGACCCCACACCAGAAGCAAGAGGCAGAACGTATCGCTGCTTCCCTCGGCCCGATCGCGGCGGGACTGTTTAACGAGGCGGCGATGCATACGCCGGTCAATGTGACCGAACGTGCGATGGCTAGATACAGCCAAGCCGGCGCCGATTGTGTCGTCGCGATCGGCGGCGGATCGACGATCGGGCTCAGCAAGGCAATCGCCTATCGCAACGATGCGCCGCAAATCGTGGTGGCGACGACCTATGCCGGGTCGGAGGTCACACCGATCCTCGGCCAGACGGAGAACGGCCAGAAGAGCACGGTTCGCGGGCCCGGCATCCTGCCCGAGGTGGTGATCTACGATCCTGAATTGACATTGGGCCTGCCGGTCGAGATCAGCGTCAGCAGCGGGCTCAATGCAATGGCACATGCCGTCGAAGGCCTCTACGCAGAGGACCGCAATCCGATTTCGTCGATGATGGCGGTCGAAGGCCTGCGGGCGCTGAAGCACGCTCTGCCTCAGATCGTCCAAGCCCCTCGGGATATCGAAGCGCGAAGCGAAGCGCTTTACGGGTCCTGGCTATGCGGCACGGTGCTCGGAACGGTCGGGATGGCCCTGCATCACAAGCTTTGCCACACGCTGGGCGGCAGCTTCGATCTGCCGCATGCCGAAACCCATGCGGTCGTTCTTCCCCATTCCGCCGACTATAACGCCGCAGCCGCGACGGATGCGCTAAGGCCTGCCGCCGAGCTTTTCGGCGGCTCGCTCGGCCGCGGTCTTTATGATTTTGCCGCTTCGATCGGCGCCCCCCTGGCGCTGCGAGATCTTGGCATGAAGGAGGCCGATCTGGACCGCGCGGCCGAAATCGCCGCTCGGAATCCCCATTGGAACCCGCGTCCGATCGAAGGAAAAGCGATCCGGGTTTTGTTGCAGAGCGCCTGGGAGGGCGCGCGGCCGCGTTAACGCCTCAGGAGGATGGCCACGTGCCTGAATATTTCAGCGAAGAGAGATCCGTGGAAGCCGTCAACGCGCGCATGGGGCGGGACATCAATCCGCGCCTGGCCGAAATCATGGCGTCGCTGGTCAAGCATCTGCATGCTTTTGCCAGGGATATCAGCCTGAGCCAGGAGGAATGGGCGTTGGCCATCGGCTTCCTGACCCGAACCGGCCATCTCTGTCATGACGAGCGACAGGAGTTCATCCTGCTCAGCGATACGCTTGGTTTGTCGATGCTGGTGGATGCCATCAACAACCGCCGTCCGCCGGACGCGACAGAGAATACCGTGTTCGGGCCGTTCCATGTCGAAGGGGCGCCCATACGGCAGATGGGTGAAAACATCTCGCTCGACGGCAAGGGCGAGAGTTGTCTGTTCATCGGGCGGGTGCTCAATCTTAACGGCAATCCGATCGAGGGAGCACGGATCGATGTCTGGTCGGATAATGCCGATGGTTTCTACGACGTCCAACAGCCGGATATCCAGCCGAAATGGAACAACCGGGGCATCTTCGTCACCGGCGCCGATGGCGCCTATAGTTTCCTCGGCATCAAGCCGGTCTCCTATCCGATCCCGGATGACGGCCCGGTCGGCCAGATGCTGGCATCCCTCGGCCGCCATCCCTATCGTCCCGCCCACACCCATTACCTGATCACGGCTCCGGGTCATCAGAAGCTCGTAACCCACACTTTCGTCGGCGACGATCCCTATCTGGAATCCGATACGGTGTTTGGCGTAAAACACAGCCTTGTCGCGCCTTTCGAGCGCATAGATCGTCCGACCATCTGGCGCTCCGATTTCGATTTCGTGCTGACACCGATCGAGGACGGACAATGATCGTTGCCCGCCATGCGGTATCCGACCCCGGCAAGGCCGCAGAACGCTCGCGATTGCTGGAGGAACACAAGGCCTATCTGCAAGGCGCAGCGATCCGCATCCTGCTTTCCGGCCCTTCCGCGCCGCCGGTGGAGGGCAGGGGTTCAACCGCCCTCGTGATCGCAGAGGTCGAGACGCTCGCCGAGTTCGAGGCGTTCAACACAGGAGACCCCTTCGTCCGCTCCGGTGTTTACGCCAGCGTCGAGATCTTCGAATGGCGGCCCACGCTTGGGCTTCTTCTGGAGAGACTCTCCGACGGCAGCTGAAAACCTGACGATCGCCGACCTCAACCGCCGAGGCCGGTCATATCGAATACGGCCGCATTGTCCTGAACTTCGCGCAGCCCCTTATACGACGCATGGCGGAGACTGCCGTCATCCGTCCAGCCACGGAACTCGATCTCGGCGATGAGGGTCGGCTGCACGAAGACGTAGCGTTTGCCCTTCAGGGGGACGGCCGGCCGGCTCGTTTTCAACCGGTCGAGCGTCTTTTTCAGGTGCTCGGCTTCGCTGGCGCTGAAACCAGTTCCGACCGATCCCACGGAAATCCAGTCGAAACCCTTCTTGCCGGCGAGCAGCAGACTGCCGATGCCGCCGCGGGCGGATGCCGATTGTTCGTAACCGACGATCATGAAACTCTCGCTCTCAACGCACTTGATCTTCAGCCAGTCGCCCGTGCGGCCACTGCTGTAGGGCCGGTCGCGATGTTTGGCGATGATGCCTTCCATATGATGGTGGCAGGCGTGCTCGAGGAGGTCCTCGGCCGGCAGGTCTATTTCTTCGGAAAAGCGGATCGTCCGATTGCCTTCCGGTATCAGGTCTTCAAGAAGGTGCCGGCGTACGGCAAGCTCGGTGCCGGTGAGGTCATGCCCGTCAAGATACAAAAGGTCGAAGGCGTAGAGAATGGACTCGCTCGAGGCCCGCTTGCCGCCGCGACCGCCGAGCGAACGTTGCAGCGCGCCGAAATCCGACCGGCCGTGATCATCCATAACCACGGCTTCCCCGTCCAGTATGGCGGTGGTCACACCGAGTTCTTTGGCCGCAGCGGCGATGGCGGGAAAACGATGCGTCCAGTCATGGCCGCCGCGGGTGATGACACGAACGCCCTTCGGCTCGATGTGGATCGCTAGCCGGTAGCCATCCCACTTCGCCTCGTAGAGCCAATCCGGCCCGATCGGCACGCTGCGCTTCAGCAATGCGAGGCATGGCTCGACCCTTGCCGGCATTGGATCGAACGGAAGGCTTGGCTGGTTGGGATCGCGCTTGCGGATCGGACGAGACTGCAGCGTTGCATTGGACTCGTTGAGGAATGGCAATGAGGGGCGGCGCGAGCGCGTCATGATCGTTGTCTGTCCTTCCCGGACTGGTTTTCAGGCTCTTCTCCAAACACGATGTCACCTTTCCCACTCCGCTCAATCGGATTTAGGTCCGACGAGTATTTCGGCAAGAACCATAGCCTGGCGCCGCAGACGCTACACGGCCTGCGCACTCCGGTCCTTCGGCAGCGAGATCGTCATCGCCGCGGCGACGGCGGCCGTAACTGCGACGGCGAGATAGATGCCGCTGAAACTCTCAGTCGATGTCTTGATCACGCCGCCAAAGAAGTTCCCTGTCGTGCCGCCGATGCCTTGGAACACGGTGCAGATGCCCAAGACAGTCACCGCGACGCGGGGCGTGGCGCGATGTGAGACGTAGGCCGGCAGCAAGCCATAGATCGGATAAAAGCCCAGCGAAAAGAAGATGCCGGACAGAATCGAGAGTTCCATCGAGGGATCGAGGACGACGAGGGCGCCGGCGGCGAGGAAGCTTGAGTAACAGGTCAGCATGGCATAGCGCGATCCGAGACGCGACGATATTGTGCCAATGGCGAAGCCTGCGCCGATCCCCACCGCCCCGATCGTTGCCCAGAGCCATGAGGCAAAGCCGACGGAGTAGCCGAGCTCCTCGCGCAGAAACGGCGAGAGATAGGTGAGATAGGGATATGGCATCAGGCCGTTGATGAAGCCGAGCGCGAAAATCAGCATCACCCATGGCATGATGGAGCGCAGGCTTGCTGAACCGCCGGCAGTTGGCGCCAGCGTTTCGTGACTTGTCCCGCTGTCGAAGAGGCCGGCCCGCCCGAAGAGAATGTGGGTGACAACGGCCAGTGCGATCGTGGCCGCGCCTGTGAGGAACCAGACCATCTGCCAGTGACCGCTTCCGGCGTATGCCGCCACGAGTGCGCTGTTGATGAGGACGCCAAAGGCCGGGGCGCTGGAGATCAGGCTCATGGCAAAGCCGCGCTGTTCTGCTCTTACCACCCGCGAGGCAAGATTGATCATCGGCACGAAAGTCGATGCGCCAGTCGCGCCGGCGACCATCAGCAGGCCGGCAACCACATAGAGATTGTCGCTGATGGGGATGCTCGACAGGCAGAGCCCGCAGAGCGACACGGACGCCACCACCGTCCGTGCGGCGCCGATGCGATGGACGAGCCAGGTACCGAGCACGGCGAATGCCACTGTGGAAAACTGCACCAGGCCGGTGACCGTGCCGACGAAGGAATAGTCGAAGGCAAGATCTTTCCGCATGTCGGGGATGATCTGAGGAAAAAGGCTGAGGCCGAATCCGTAACACGTGCCGACGCAGGCGATCATGACGGCTACGAGGACGTTATCCTGGATACGCACGCTCGTCATGATGATCGACCTTTGTTGGCAACCGTGTTCGCGCTCCCGCTCGACGCGATGATCATCTAGCATGGGCAGCCGGCGGACTGTCGGATCTGCGACGCCGGCGGCCTAAAACCTATACAATTCGCCGAACCAATCGAGCCGCCGAAACAGCCAGCTCGATCGATCACCCGTTGACGCTCCGAACGCTCGCAACTCTGCCGTCGCAGGCCGCCCGGCGCTGAGCAAGCACCTTGACCGAAAAGAGCGCGTAGATGATCAACGGAAGGCAGACGAGATAGGATGTCCTGATGCCCGCATGTTCGGCAATGAAACCGAGCAGCGGCGGCGCCAGGAAGAAGACGACGAAGGTCATCTGGCCAAGGGCGGCGACGTTGAGATGCGCCGCGCGATCTGTGCGCTGGGCCGCCGCCGAGACGGCGAGAGGATAGACCGCGCTGCAGCCGGCGCCCATCAAGGCAAAGCCCGCCAGTGCCACATAGGCATGCGGAGCGCCCCAGACGGCGCAAATGCCGATCGCCGAAAGGACAAGCAGCATCGTGGCGATGGCCCGCGGGCCAAACCGATCGACCAGCGGATCGACGAACAGGCGCGCCAGTGCCATGCAGAAAGTAAAGAGCGTCAATCCTAGTCCGCCAATAAACGGCTCGACTGAAAACACGTCGCGCATATAGATCGCCGACCAGTCGATCCCGGCACCTTCGACGAGAAAGGCCGCGATGCCGATCACGCAGAGTGGCATAAGGCTCCGGGTGGGAAGCGCCACCAGTGGCGCCTTGCCTTCATTCAACGGGGTTCGCGCGGGCGCATTGCGCATGCCTGAAATCGCCCAGACGCCGAGCACAAGCACCGCGACAAAGGTCACGGCGAGATGGAGTTGCATCGAAATACCGGCTTGGCGGACGACTGAGGAGACAAGCGCCGTGACGAAGAAGCCGAGGCTCCAGAAACCATGCGCCCTGTTCATCACGCCGCGTCCTAACTGTGCTTCGATGCGATCAATCTCGACATTGAGATTGATCTCCAGCGCCCCGGCGAGCAACCCCTCGACGAAAAGCACACAGAACACGACCGGCGCCGCACCGATCCACGGCACCAGCGACAGCAACGCAGACGTGCCGAGAACAGTAATGAATGCCGTTGTCCGCGCGCCAAGGCGGGCGATCACAGGCGAAGACAAAGTCAACGAAATCAAGGCGCCGATCGCAGCCCCGATCAACGTCAACCCAAGCTCCGACTTGTCGACGCCAAGCGCAACCTGCAAATCCGGCATCCTCGACAACAGCGCCCCCAGCGACACGGCGAAGAGAAAGAAGCAGACATAGATCCGCTGCTGCGGAGCGATTTTCATGATGCAACTCCGGGAATTGACGCTCGAAGCCGAACGCGCGCTTTTGGATTTGTGATGTCTAACTCACAGAGCCGGAGATCAAAACTTTTTTCTGAGGAGATGCGACGGAGCGAGACGCCGAGCAGAATCACGCTCTCACGGCATCTGAGCCCCGCTGACGGCGACATAGACTGAATAGATCGAACGCGTCGCCGCGATGAATAGCCGGTTGCGCTTGGGACCACCGAAGGTGAGGTTAGCGACGGTTTGCGGCACGCGGATCTTGCCGATTAGTTTGCCGGCCGGATCGAAGCAATGCACGCCATCACCAGCGCTCGACCAGAGGTGTCCGTTCACGTCGGTGCGGATGCCGTCCGGAATGCCGCTGTCGATCAGGCAGAAGACGCGGCCGTTTTCAAGCCTGAGGCCGTCGACCACGTCGAAAGCTCTTATATGGCGCGGCAGGCTTTCATCATGGCTTGCCGCCGAATCCGCCACGTAAAGAATGCTCTCGTCGGGGGAGAAGGCCAAGCCATTCGGCTGGATGAAATCGGTGACGACAGCCGCAAGCCCCCCGGTCGCCGGATCGAGCCGGTAGACGTTGCGGGTCGGCTGCTCCGGCACGGCGCGATAGCCTTCATAATCCGACATGATGCCGTAGGTGGGATCGGTGAACCAGATCGTGCCGTCGGATTTCACCACCACGTCGTTCGGCGAATTGAGCCTGACGCCTTCGAAACGATCGGCGAGCACAGTGATCGAGCCGTCGATCTCGGTGCGTGTGACGCGGCGCATCCCGTGTTCGCAGGAGATCAGCCGTCCCTGCCGGTCGCGCGTGTGGCCATTGGCGAAGTTCGAGGGTTGCCGATAGACGGAGACGCCGCTCTCCGGCGTCCATCGCAGCATGCGCTGATTGGGAATGTCGCTCCAGAGCAGCTGGTTCGCATCGTTGAACCAGACGGGACCCTCCGCCCAGCGGCAGCCGGAATAGAGTTCATCGAGGCCGGCACTAGTTACGATCAACTGCCGGAAGCGCGGGTCGTGGATTTCGTAAATGCTGGCCTCGGCCATGGCGGTCTTTCCGTTTATCGCATGCCGGCCCGGCGGCCGCCGGCGAGCATGATGACGCTGATGATAATGAGGCCGGTCATGATGAGGCGGATGCCGGCGCCGACCCCATAGGTGTTGAGCATCGAGACGACCAGGAACATGAAGAGCGATGCGCCCCAGATGCCCGGCACGTTGGAATCCCCGCCGGCGACCGCCGTGCCGCCGATCACGACGACGGCGATCGACATCAAGAGATATTCCGAGCCCATGTTGAGCGCCGCGCCGCCGGAGAAACAGGCAAGCAGATAGCCTGCGAGCGAGGCGAGCACGGCGCAGAACAGGTAAGTGACGAAGCGCGTGCCGTCGACCGGTATGCCCGCCATGCGCGCCGCCGGCATGCTCTGGCCGATCGCCGAGATCCAGCGCCCGTAGATCGTCTTCTCGAGCAGGAACCAGGCAAGCAGCGAGATCAAGAGTGCGACGATCGCCACATTCGGCACGCCGAGCGTGTTCGAGGTGGTGAACTCCGCAAGCATTCCCGGAGGCTTGATGCGCAATCCGCGGTTCGTCCAGATCGCGGCGGACTGGACGATGAAGCTCATCGACAGTGTGGCGATGATCGGCGGAATGCGCAGGACCTTGATCAGCGCATAATTGCCGAGGCCGACGGCAAGCCCGATGACGACGGCAATGAGAAGACCGGGCAGGATCATGCCGTTTTCGACATTCATCAGCTTCAGCGCCACCGTGCCGGCGAGCGTCATGGTGGCGGGAACCGAGAGATCGATATTGCCGGGACCGAGCGTGATGACGAACATCTGGCCGAGGCCGACGATGACCGAGAAGGCCGCGAAGGTGAGGGCTGCCTGCGACAGGCCGAGCGTGCTGGCGCCGAGCGTCACCATGATCGTCAGGAACCAGACGGTGAGGGCGGCAAGCCACGACCAGATCCACGGTTTGCTGAAAAGACGAAGGACAGGAGTCATCGGCGTTTCTCCCGCTTCTCCAGCCGGTTCAGCATCAGCCGAAGCGCGAGCACGACGATCAGGATCGCGCCCTGCGCCCCGATCTGCCAATCGGGCGAGATGCGCAGGAAGGAGAGGAACGAGCCGGCAAGCGTCAGCGTCAGCGCGCCGATGACGGCGCCGACAGGGGAGACGCGGCCGCCGATGAACTCGCCGCCGCCAAGGATGACGCCGGCGATCGACAGCAGCGTGTAGCGCAGCGCGATATTGGCATCGGCCGAGGTCGTCAGGCCGACGAGGGCGATGCCGGCAAGCACCGCAAACAGGCCGGCCAGGCCGTAGGCGCTGGCGCGCGCTGCGACGATCGACCAGCCGGCGCGCTCGACCGAGCGCTGGTTGCCGCCGATGCCGCGGATCAGCACGCCGAGCGAGGAGCGCATGACGAGGAGATGGGCGACGGCAGCGATGACGATGCTGGCAACGATCGCCATCGGCACCAGTGGCGGCTTGACCGTCATCAACCAGCGCACCCAGTCCGGCGCCTGACCGCCGGGTGCCGGTAGCAACAGCACCGCAAGGCCGCCCCAAACGAAGCTCATGCCGAGGGTGACGACAATGGACGGCAGGTTGCGCAGATGGATGACGACACCGAGGGCCGCATAGGTGGCAATCGCGCCGGCAAGGATCAGGATGCCGATCAGGGGAGTATCCCGCAGAAAGGTTGCGGTGACGCAGGCGACGAAGCTGACGAAGGTGCCCATCGACAGATCGAGATCGTTGACCGCCATCACCAGCATCTGGGCGATCGTCGCCAGCGCAATCGGCACAGCCAGATTGAACAGCAGGTTGAGCCCGACATAGCTCATGGCGCGCGGCTGCAGCCAGAAGACGGCGGCAAGCAGCAGCGTCAACGACAGAGCGGGGATCGCAAGACGCAAGGCGTCGGACGACAGCCGGAACGTCATGCGGCGACCCCCTCGAAGGATGCAGCGATGATATTCGTCTCGTTGACGGCGTCGCCAGCGAGTTCGGCGGTGATGCGGCCTTCGCGGAAGACGTAGACACGGTCGCAAAGGCGGACTTCGTCCATTTCGGTGGAATACCAGATGAAGGTGCGGCCGCGCGCCGCTTCGTCACGGATGATGGCGTAGACCTCCTGCTTGGTCCCGACGTCGACGCCGCGCATCGGATCGTCCATCAGGACGATCGGCGCGCGCGTTGAAAGCGCGCGGGCAAAGAGCACCTTCTGCTGATTGCCGCCGGACAGCGACAGGATGCGGTTGGCCATATCGGGCGTGCGGATTTCGATCCGCCGCTTCCAGTCGGCGCCTTTCGTCTCTTCCTCGTTTGCGACGATGAGGCCTCGCCGCGACAGGTCACCGAGCGAGGCGATAGAGAAGTTGCGCAGGATGCTCCAGAGCTCGAAGACGCCGTTCAGGCGGCGGTCGCCGGCGACGAAGGTGACGAGCGGATCGCGCTCAGGCAGCCAGTTGCCGGACTGGGCGGCATGCAGGGCAAGCAGCAATTCGGTCTGCCCGTGGCCGGCCAGTCCCGCCAGTGCGATAATCTCGCCCTTGCGGGCGCTGAAGGGAAGGCCTTTCGTCTGATGGGACAGAACGAGCGGAGCGGCGGATTGGTCGCGCGTCGAGCGCTGCGCGGTCTCCTCCTTCGCAACGGTGCCCATCGCTTCGACGAGACCGTGATGGTCGAATCCATCGGCCGGACGCTCGGCAACGACGCGGCCGTCCTTCATGACGACGATGCGGTCGGAGGTTTCGAGAATTTCGTGCAGGATATGCGAGATGAAGATGACCGAGCCGCCGCCGGCGACGAAGCGGCGGACATGATCGAGCATCTGGCGGGCAAGGCTCGCATCGAGCGACGAGGTCGGCTCGTCGAGGATCACCAGCCGCGGCGCAACGCCGGCGTCGGAAAAGGCCATTGAAATCTCGACCATCTGCCGCTCGGCGATCGACAGATCGCCGACGGTGCGGCCGCTGTCGATGCCGTGGCCGGGAAAGACGGCATCGAGGCTCTTCTCGATGACCCCGGCCGCACGCCTGCGCCAGCCGAAGCCGCCGAGATGACGATGCATGATGCGAGTGTTCTCAACGATGGACAGGTTGGGGCAGAGCGAAAGCTCCTGGAAGACGCAGCGCACGCCGCGGGCCCGCGCCGCGTTGATGCCATAACGCTCCAGCCGCTCGCCGTCGCTTGCCACACTTCCTTCGTGCGGGGTGAGGCCGCCATTGATCACACTGACGATCGTCGATTTGCCGGCGCCATTGTGGCCGACGAGCCCGACGCATTCGCCCGGCATGACGCGGAGCGTGACGCCGTCGAGCGCCCTGACGGCGCCGAAGCTCACCTTGGCGCCATCGACGGCGATCACCGCCTTCAAAACCTCATCCATCCTGCCCGCCAGATCCGCTTCACAAAGAATGCCGCGCGGCCATGTGCGGCCGCGCGGCAGTCGCCGGGAGACTTACTTTGCCGACTCGATGACCTTGATGGCGTCTGCCTGCGTGTATTCCACGTTGGCGACGCCGCCGGCTTGGGTATTGGCGAGGTTCGTTTCGAGATTGTCCTGGTCGATGCGCAGGAAGGGCACCACGAGGTCCTTCTTGACCTCCTTGCCGTCGAGGATCTGCTGAGCGACCCAGAAGGCGAGCGTTGAGACGCCGGGCGCGATCGACACGGACATGGTCTCGTAGCCCTTGCCGTCCTTCTGCTCCTTCCACCACTTCAACTCGTCTTCGCGGTTGCCCATGATGATGGTCGGCATCTTCCGGTCAGTCGCCGCAATCGCCTGCGCGGCGCCATAACCGTCGCCGCCCTGCGTCACCACGCCGACGATGTCGGGCAGGCTCGGCAGGATGCCGGCAACCGCCTTTTGCGCCACGTCCTGCGCCCAGTCGCCGTGAACGGAGCCGACGACCTTGAACTGCGGGTACTGCTTGACGCCGTCGTGAATGCCCGCCGAGATCTCGTCATCGACGAAGACACCGGCAAGACCGCGGATCTCCAGCAGATTGCCACCTTCCGGGATTTTCTTCGACAAGTACTCGACTTCGCTGCGGCCCATTTCCTTGAAGTTGACGGCGATGCGCCAGGCGCAAGGTTCGGTCACGATGCCGTCGAAGGACACCACGGTGATGCCGGCATCGCAGGCTTCTTTGACCGCGCCGTTCAGTGCCGTCGGCGAGGCGGCGTTCAGCACGATGGCGTCATAGCCCTGCAGGATCATGTTCTGGATCTGCGCGGCCTGCTCCGTCGCCTGGTTCTCGGCGGTGGTGAAAGGGTCGGCTGCGGCAACGGTGCCGGCCTTCACGGCTTCACCCGTCACCTTTCCCCAACTTGTCAGCATGGCCTGGCGCCATGAGTTGCCGGCATAGTTGTTTGAAAGAGCGATTTTCTTGGCCGACGTATCGGCAAAGGCAGAAACGGGCATCGCGGCGCAAGCAATAGCGGCCGATGCCAGAAGCATCTTGCGGATTGTCATGTCTTCCTCCCTGATGATCGCGCCGGTCGGCGGATCGCTTCACTCCTGCCTGCCCAATCGGGGCCGAGTGAAAATTGTTCTTGCACTGAGCTTCCTCCTCTCAGTAAAGGCAGGATGCGGGAGATCGACCGCCCTGTACAGGGGCAAGGCAGCAAGTCGTTTGCGGGTTTTGCGCAATTAGCTGCGGGTTTACGCAAGACGGCGGCGCTTCCGCGGGCGCTTACTGCGAAGGGATCGCGGCGGGTTGAGGAGCCTGTGCCGTCTCGGGGAGGAACCACAATGCTGCAACTCACACCGGCAGCGATGTTCGACCACTATCTCGGTATTTCCCGGCTGCTCGCGGGTCAGCTCGACTTCCGCTCGGCCATCCGTTCGGTTGCGGCCGAGGTCGCCCATATCATCCCGCACGACCACCTCGATGTCTGTGTGCTCCTGGAGGGCGGCAACTACCACACGGCCTACGAGACGGGCATCGAGACCGCCTGGGGCGATCTGGCCGGCGCGCCGGTGGTCAACAGCCCGATCCGTTCGCTGCTCTGGGGCGAGGTGGACTTTCTGCTGGCGGAAGACGCGATGACGGACCCGCGTTTCCATTTCGAGGGTGCATTCAAGCGGCCGATCGTCGAGGAGTCGCTGAGAAGTCGTCTGCATGTGCCGATGAAGGTGCAGGGCACGATCATCGCGGCGCTCTCCTGTTCATCGCGAACGGCAGGCGTCTATACGATGGAGGATATCGAACGCGCCCGCATCATCGCCGACCTGCTGACGCCCTATTTCTTCGCGCTGCAGGCTGCCGAACAGGCGCAACGCTCGGCGATCGTCGAGGCCGAGGCCCGGGCCCGCGAGGAGGGGCTACGGCAGGGCGCGCTGAAGCTGACCGAGGCGCTGGAGCAGGAACGCCAGCGGATCGGCATGGACCTGCACGACCAGACGCTTGCCGACCTGACACGGCTCGCCCGCCGGATCGATCGGCTGTCGCGCAACGGCGAAGTGACGCCGGAGGCGCTGGAGCCGGTCTCGCGTTCGCTGCAGCATTGCATGCAGGATCTGCGGCAGATCATTGAACAGGCAAAACCATCTGTGCTCCAGCTCTTCGGTCTCGCGCAGGCGATAGAGCACCATCTCGACCGATCGACCCGCGACACGGGATCGGCCATCGAATGGGGTCTGGTCGACGAAACGCACGGCGCATTGGAGCGGCTGGAACCGACCGTCAGCGTCGCGCTGTTCCGGATCGCGCAGGAGGCGATCAACAATGCGGTGCGCCATGCCGCGCCGCTCGCCGTGACGGTGCGGCTCGAGGCCGACGAGGAACGGCTGTCGATCGAAATTTCCGACGATGGAACGGGGCTTGCCAAGGCACGGGGACGGATCGGCGGCGGCATCGACAATATGAAGACCCGGGCGCGGCTGATCTCGGCGCGCTTCACCACCGGGCCCGGCCACAACAATCGCGGGACCGTGGTGCGCGTCGTGCTGCCGCTGACCCCGCACGACCCGGCAAGCGGGCCGGACTGAGGAGAAACGCGCAATGAAGGTTCTGATCGTCGAGGACGACCCGCTGCACCGCTCCTATCTGCACGAGGCGGTCAACGCCGCGCTGCCGGAATGCGACACGGTGATCGAGGCCGAGAACGGAACGGTCGGCGAGAAGCTCGCCCGCGACCACAAGTCGGCGCATATCGTCATGGACCTGCAGATGGCAAACCGCAACGGCATCGAGGCGGCGCGCACGATCTGGAAGGAGCGGCCGGAGACCCGGATCCTGTTCTGGTCGAATTATTCCGACGAAGCCTATGTGCGCGGCGTCTCGCGCATCGTGCCGGATGGCGCCGCCTACGGCTATGTGCTGAAATCCGCCTCGGACGAGCGGCTGAAGCTGGCATTGCGCTCGATCTTCATCGAGAGCCAGTGCGTCATCGACCGCGAGGTGCGCGGCCTGCAGCAGAAAAGCCTCGGCCAGACCAACGGTTTTACCGATTCCGAATACGAGATTCTCGTCGATATCGCGCTGGGGCTGACCGACAGGGCGATCGCCAAACGCCGGGGCCTGTCGCTGCGCAGCGTGCAGAACCGCCTGCAGCAGCTCTACGACAAGCTCGACGTCTACCAGAGCGCTGGCGACCACCATGAGGACGGCCGCTTCAACCTCCGCGCCCGCGCCGTCACCGTCGCTTTCCTGCGCAAGCTCTTGAACTATAGCGCGCTGGAGCGGGCCGAGGCCGAGCTGCAGGAGTGGCTCGACGGAAAGTAGTCGCGGCTTGAACAGCGACAATTCCGCCCCAAGGATCAGGCGATGGCTTTCAAGGGCGCGCGGCTGCTCGGCGCAGCCTCGGGCTTGCCGAACAGGAAGCCCTGCATCTGGGCCGGATGGCTTGCATGAAGGATCGCAAGCTGCTCCTGCGTCTCGACCCCTTCGGCAATCACCGGCAGGTTGAGCGTCGACGCCATCTCGATGACATTCTCAAACAGCGCTCTGATGGTTGGATCGACGCCGATGCCGGCAAGGAAACGTCGATCGATCTTCAGCTTGTCGAACGGAAAATCCCGGAGGTTGGCGAGCGAGGAATAACCGGTCCCAAAATCGTCGAGAACCACCCGGATTCCCATCGCGCGCAGTTGACCGAGCGTGGAAAGGACGGCAGCCCGATCGTGAAACAGCGCCGTCTCGGTGATCTCAAGCTCCAGACGGTCAGGCTGCAGCCCCGTCCTCGCAAGAATGTGCGAGAACTGCTCCACCAGGTTCGGCATCAGAAACTGAACCGGCGAGATGTTGACCGCGATCGTCAGCGGGGCCCTCCACGAGGCTGCCTCGCTGCAGGCTTCTTCCAGGACCCAGATGCCGATGGGAATGATGCAGCCGGTTTCTTCGGCGGCAGCGATGAAGTCCGCCGGTGCAAGGACGCCTCTGCTTGCATGGCGCCAGCGCAACAGCGCCTCGTAGCCGCACGGCTCTTGCGAGGAGGTGTCGACGATCCTCTGGTAGACCAGGAACAGCTCTCCTTTGGCGACTGCGTGCCGCAGATCGTGCTCGAGCTGCCGCTTGGCATGCAGTTCAATGTCCATCGCCGCCTCGAATGTGCAGGCTCGGCCGCGGCCGCCGCTCTTGGCCCGGTAGAGAGCCATGTCGGCGTTGTTTCGCAGGCGCCGATCGGTAACGCCGTGCTCGGGGTACAACGCGATGCCGATGCTGGCGCCGAATCCCGAGGAGGTGGCGAGATCTGCGAACTCCTGCGCCAAGGCGTGCTGCAGATCGGCCGACAACGCTTCCGTCTGTTGGCGGGACGCGTTTTCCAGGATGATGCAGAATTCGTCGCCTCCCATGCGGGCGATCGTAACATCGGCCGGCAAGGTGCGGAGCAAGACCTGGGCGACACGCTGCAGGACCGCGTCCCCCTCGGCGTGGCCGAATGTGTCGTTGACGAGTTTGAATCGGTCGAGATCGAGGGCTAGCAGCGCCAGGCCGCTTGGCGTTTCGGCAGCGCGGGCCATCGCCATCTCGAAACGCTGGTCGAACTCGCGGCGGTTCGCCAGGCCGGTCAGTGAGTCATGGCGTGCCATATGCTCGATCCTGCGGCTCGCCTCATGACGCTCCGTCAGATAGCGCACGGCGATCACCTGGCACTCGCGCCCGCGATATTCGATCGTCCGAGCAAGGATCTCGACCGGAATCGTATCCTGGCCGTCGCACAATACCGCTCCCTGGCAGGTGTCGATGCCAAGGCGTCTTTCGATCGCAAGCACCGCCTCGACCGGTTGGCCCTTCAAAAGCGCGGCGGCCCTGCCGGCCATCGCAGCGAATTTCTCGTTGAGATCGATGACGACATTCTCCTGGGCGATGACAAGCCCCTCGAACGAGGCGTTTGCCAACCCGCGCAGATCGGTCAAATGACGATCGAGAAACAGCGCTGCGGCGGCGCCGAGCAGGATCAAGGTGGAGATGATCGAGACGGCGATGGCGATGGCGATCCGGTCGACCGAGGACAGATCGGCATGCACGGGCTCGGCGGAAGGGGTGATCTGGACGCCGCTCATCGACACGGTGTGGAGGCTGCAGATCGCCAGGACGATGCACGCCGCGCCGGCGAAAATATGAAAACGCCTGCTTGCGCTATGCCGCAGCGCCGCAACCGCCACAATGCCGAGGCCGATTGCCAACGCACAGGCGACGATCGATTTGTCGAGGGCGAGCGAAACCATGCTGAACGGCGTGATGGCGAGCAGCCCCACGAAATGCATTGCCGCAATGGCAACGCCAAACAGGACCCCGCCGGACGCTTGGATAAGCTGGCCGCCATTCATAAAGGCGATTTCAACCGCTCCTACAAACAGGACGATGGCGGCGATAATCGACAGAATGATCAGGGGACCGTCGTAGCCGATCGGCACCGGACCGGCATAGGCCAGCATCGCGATAAAATGGGTTGCCCAGGTGCTGGCGCCGAGAACGACGGCAGCGGCGATGAGCCAATAGTGGTGATGATGCTGCACGCATTCCTGCGCACGTGTCAGCATGAAGACGGCCGTCAGGCTGCCGAAGCAGCAGATCGACAGGGCGACGAAAAGCAACGTCCAGTCATGCTGGTCGGCGATACATGAAAGCACAGTGAACATGGCATCTCCCGAAGGTGCGGGGAGGGTGCCAAAGCGGACCTAACGAAATCATACGGGCTTCGTTAAAATGCCAGTCATCCAGGCAAAAACCACAACGAAAAGACGAAAATAAAATATCGCCCGACAAAGCGCGGATGGAGCGGCTGCGACCGCAGTTCCCCTGCTTCAACCGAAGAAAGCCCGCTTCTGACAAGCGTATCAGGAGCCTGCCAGCGGGATCGAACGTCTGGCGCCTGCCAATGACGGGTGGGAAATGACGCGGTACCGAGCCTCAACAAGGTTGTATATTCCGAAGGCTGCCAATCCGGCGGCAACGGCGATGTAGAGGAAGGATCCGAACGGAAGCTGGCGGACCCATTCCAGGGCATCGCCCATGCTGCCGGCCTGTTGCGGATCCACCCGGAAGCCGGCATAGGCGAACAGTATCCCGGTGATCGCGAACACCACGCCGCGGGCGACGAGACCATAAACGCATATCAAGGTCACGATACCCTTGCTGTCCGGTATCTTGACGTAGCGCTCGAATTTCCGGGTGATGCCCTTTGCGACCGTCACGATGCCGCCGATGACAAAGCCGGCCCCAACGGCGATCGCAAGATAGGAGCCGAACGGCTGCGACATGATCCATCCCGCCAGCCCCTTTTCACCCGAGCCTTCGCTCCCGCCGCCGAGGAAGATGGCACGACTGAGTGCATATCCGGCAAGCCCAAGATAGGTGACGGCGCTGCCGAGGAGTGCCGCCCGGATCGCCAAAGCCTTTCCGTTTCGGCCGTGGCCGTCGCTATCCGCCAAGGACTGGGCCAGCCTCCAGGCGACAAATCCGAGAAGTCCAAGACCGATCATTCCGACCCAGATCCGGCCGAACGGCTGCGAAAGCAGCGTCGAGAGCGCCGACTTCGTTTCCGGCCGGCCACCGGCGACGCCGGAGAAGAGCGCGAGCCCCGCTATCAGCAGAAAAACGACACCGCGCGCCGTGTACCCGCCCTTGGCGAGCACATCAAATCGAAAGCCTTTACTCATCAGCATTTCCTCTCCGTCGCCAGTGCGCGAGATTAACGCGCCAGCCTTCCGAAAGTTTGCTGAGAGGGCTCGCAACGGGGCGACGTCGTGATCAGCCGTTAGGAATGGCTACCAGTCGTAAGTTCCATAAGATAGATTACGCCACATTGACAACTTAAAGTTGATAATTCGCTTTCCTTAAAACTTTGAGGCCCTGCACTCAAAGCGAAGACTGCAGGTGAATTTATGTGCATGGCGGCTGCGCAATGTCCTGATGTGCTCGCCAAGTCCCCAGTCTCCTATCGCACCTCGAATTCCGGATCGGGCGGAACCTGCATCGCGAGCGAGATGATTTGTCTGCGCGGCAAGCCCGATGATCGTCAGTAGTTCGCCATGCTGGGCGTCGGTCATGCCCCGCGCTCGGGCGGCCGCGGTGTGGGATTGAATGCAGTACTGGCAGGCATTGGCCGTCGACACGGCGATGTAGATCATCTCCCGCGTCAGCGGATCGATGGCGCCTTCGACCGTCATGACGGATTTCAGCGTTTCCCACACGCGTTTGAGATTTGCCGGATCGTTTGCGAGAGCACGCCAGAAATTGTTGATGAAATCGGTCTTGCGTGTCGCCCTGATGTCATCGAACACCGCTTGCACGGCCGGAATGGCTGCGGCCTCTTGATCCGACAGAAGTTTGACTGTTGCCATCGAAAGTTCCTTTCCGGGCGCCTCAAGCATGATTTTTGCGCGGCGATCCCACGCAGCGGCGGAAGATACGAAGAAATGACAGCGGCCGCCAGACTTCCCGCCGGCGAGGAAATCGAAGACGGCTGTTTCAGGAAAACACGCAAAAATAGAAATTATTGTCTATAGATTTTATAGATTACAAGGTTTCATAGCCCTGTCGACTTCATCGATGAGATTTCGAACGCCCAATGGATGCATCCTTGGGTGCGTGTGAACTGCCGACTTCTTCCAACATCAACAGGAGATTTCCATGAGCAATCCGGTTCTCGTCAATCAGATCATTCCCGAATCCGATGTCATCCCGCTGACCGGCCGTGTCGGAGCCGAAATCAGGGGTGTCCGCCTTGGCGGAGACCTTTCGGATGCAACGGTGGCAGCCATCAACCAGCTTCTCCTGAAGCACAAGGTGATCTTCTTCCGGGATCAGGGACATCTTGAGGATTCCGAACAGGAAGCCTTCGCGCGCCGCCTCGGCGACCTCGTGCCACATCCGACCCAGGGACCGGTCGCCGGCACGGCTTCCATCCTCAATCTCGATTCCAGCCGCGGCGGCGGCCGGGCGGACCAGTGGCACACCGATGTCACCTTCGTCGATGCCTACCCCAAATTCTCCGTCCTGCGCGGCGTCGTCATTCCGGCGGCTGGCGGCGACACGATCTGGTCCAACACCCATGCCGCCTATGAAAGCCTGCCGGCGGCGCTCAAATTGCTGGCGGATAATTTGTGGGCCATTCACAGCAATGCCTATGACTATGCCGCCGTGCGCCCTCGCGCCACCGCTGAAGAGAAGAAGCATTTCGAGGAGGTTTTCACCTCGACCATCTACGAGACCGAGCATCCGGTCGTGCGTGTCCATCCGGAAACCGGCGAGAGATCGCTGCTTCTCGGCAACTTCGTTCAGCGCCTTGTCGGCCTGTCGAAGAGCGATTCCGCGAAACTCTACGAGGTGTTCCAATCCTACGTCACCGCCCCGGAAAATACGGTGCGCTGGCGCTGGAAAGCCGGCGATGTCGCGATCTGGGACAACCGCGCCACCCAGCACTATGCCGTCAACGATTATGGCGACCAGCACCGGGTTGTCCGCCGCGCCACCGTTGACGGCGATGTTCCCGTCAGCATTGATGGCCGCCGCAGCGTAACCCACGTCAAGGCTGCCAAGCCGCAGGCAAAGGCGGCGTGATCACGGACGCACGGATGTTGCCCGGCCCATGAAGCGACCAGAGCTTCATGGGCCGGGTGACATCCCTGCAGAGTGGCCGGGGTCGCCTTTCGCAAGAAGTCCGCGCCTTACGAGAAGGACAGCTTCTCGCTCGGCCGGGTCAGCGTTTCCGGGCGCAGGACCGCATCGAGATGCTCCTTCTGCATCAGGCCGCGTTCGAGAAGGATTTCATAGACCCCCCGTCCGGAATGATGCGCTTCGAGCGCAACCTCCGTGGCGTTGCGGTAGCCGATATAGGGGTTGAGCGCCGTCACGATGCCGATCGATTGCTCGACCGTCTGCCGCAACCGGTCGCGATTGGCGGTGATGCCGCAAATGCAATTCGCCTCGAGCGTCAGGCAGGCATTGGTCAGGTGGCTCAGGCTGCGATAGAGACTATAGAAGATCACCGGCTCGAAGGCGTTCAGCTGGAGCTGGCCGGCCTCAGCGGCCATGGTGATCGTCACGTCATTGCCGATCACTTCGAAGGCGACCTGGTTGACGACCTCAGGGATAACAGGGTTGACCTTGCCGGGCATGATCGAGGAGCCGGCCTGGCGCGCCGGCAGGTTGATCTCGTTCAATCCGGCCCGCGGCCCCGAGGACAGAAGCCGCAGATCGTTGCAGGTCTTGGACAGCTTGACCGCCACGCGTTTGAGAACACCCGAAAGCTGCACGAAGGAGCCGCAATCCTGCGTCGCCTCCACCAGGTCAGGTGACGTCACCAGATCGACGCCGACGATTTCAGACAGGCGCTCGCGCACCAGCGCCGCGTAATGAGGATGGGCGGTGATGCCGGTACCGATCGCCGTTGCGCCGAGATTGATCTCGCGGATCAACGAGACCGCTTCCAAGAGCCGCGCCTCGTCTTCCGCCAGCATCAGGGCGTAGGTTCCGAATTCCTGGCCGAGCGTCATCGGCACGGCGTCCTGCAACTGGGTTCGGCCCATCTTGAGGACGTCGGCGAACTCGATCGCCTTGGCTTCGAATGCCCGGCGCAGGATCGCCATGGCGTCGACGAGACGATGAACGCCGATCCCTGCGGCGAGCTTCAACGCTGTCGGATAGACGTCGTTGGTGGATTGCGAGAGATTGACGTGTTCGTTCGGATGCAGGTGCTGGTACTCGCCGCGGCGATGCCCGAGGATTTCGAGCGCCCGGTTGGCAATCACCTCGTTGGCGTTCATGTTGGTCGAGGTTCCAGCCCCGCCCTGGATCAGATCAACGACGAACTGGTCGTGCAGCGCACCGTCGCGGATTTCGACGCAGGCCGCGATGATTGCGTCGGCCCGCTCCTCATCCAGAAGCCCGAGGCTAACATTGGCCTGAGCCGCCGCCTGCTTGATCGCCGCCAGCGATGCGATCAGATCCGCCGATTCTTTCAGCGTCTGGCCGGTAATGGGAAAATTCTCGACCGCGCGCAGCGTGTGCACGCCGTAATAGGCTGAGGCGGGCACGTCGCGATCGCCGATCAGGTCGTGCTCAACGCGGATTTTGGCAATATCGGAGATAGTCATGGAGCGACTTTCGAGAAGCGGCGCCGCGGGCCTGATCGGCGGCGACTAGCCGGAGAAAATGATGGTGGGGACGCGGCAGAATAGCCGCGTCCGGAGGTGTCATCGGGCCAGAGCAGCAAGACAGGAATCGTCCCCGCCCGGTATGGGTCCGCGCAGCTTGAACGGAAAGGACACGCCGCCTGTCGTAACCCCCATCGTGTTCACGCGCTGGGGATGATGGAACGCCGCGAGCCGGCTGGAGATATTAGGCGAAGCGATACCGAGCCGTTCGAGGATCTCCGTCACGACGGCGTAAAGAATTTCGAGATTGCCGTCCTCGGTCTTGACCGAGATGCCGAGCGCACCGTCCGTCCCCAATCGCCGGGTTTCGTCCGAGGCCCGCACGCCGATCGCATAGCTGGCATCAGCCCCGAGCTTGCCGATAACGGCGCCGTTGAATGCGCGCATCAGGACCGTGCAATAGCGCCCCTCGCCCGCGACCATGTCAGGGTGGTGTGCCATTGCATGGAAGATGCGGGCCAGTGCCGCACCCCGCGCCGACAGCCCCTCGCCCGCCCCGCCGCCATCCGCTGCCGCGGCAAGCTTGGCATAAATGCGGGCCAGGCGGTCCAGGGGAAAGGCGGGGGTCGGGAGATTGCATCCGTCGATCCCCCATTCGACATCCCGAACATCCAGATCGCAGAGTTCGGCGACGGTGCGTTTGACCCTCCCCTGCATCGGATGATCCGCCAGGTGGTAGTCTTCCATGCCGGCTCCGATCGCCCGGGCGCCGGCAAGCATGCCGACGTGCTTTCCCGAACAATTGCTGCAAACGGCTGTCGGGACAAAGTCCTGCTTGATCCAGGAGCGATTGACCGTTTCCGACAGCGAAGGATGGCCGCCACAGCGAAGGTCGGCCTCCTCGGCCTTGATCTTCGACAGCATGGTTCGCGTGCGCGCGATATGCCGCTCTTCGCTGCTGTGGGACGCGCACATTAGCGCAATATCCGCATCGTCGAAGCCGTAACGCGCAAAACCCTCCGTCTCCAGGATGGCAAGCGCCTGGGCCGGCTTGGCGGCGGAGCGGGCAAGCGTCATGCGCGCCGGATTTCCCAGCGCGTAGAGCAGCCCGCCCGTTGCATCGACGACAGCCGCGTGGACGCGATGACTGTTCTCGACGATGCCGCCACGATCGGTGACGACGAAATCCTCACTCGGGGTCATGTCTCTCTCCATTCATACCGCACCCCGGCGGCGACATGCGCCGCCGGAGCAAGCTTGGATTGTCGATCGGTGTCAGGCGAGATCGAAACCGCCGCGATCCTCGCCCTGTTCGGCGGCGAGCATGTAGATGCGCTCACGCATCAGCAGCCAGCCGACAACCAGCGCCGGAATGATCAGGGCCAGAGAAGCGACCGTGTAGGTTCCGACCGGATAGTCGAGAGCCATCAGGATCACGACGACGGCAAGGAAACCCAGGGTGAGCAGGCCGGTGTAGGGCGCGCCGAACATCCGGAATTCAGGCCGCACCAGCTTGCCCTGCCGCGACAGCTGCCACAGCTTGAGCTGGCACAGCACGATCACGCCCCAGGCGGCGATGATGCCGAGGGCGGCGACGTTCAGGCCGATCTCGAAGGCTTCTGCCGGAACGACGGCGTTCAGCACGACGCCGAAGGCGGTCACGACAGCCGTCACCGCAATGCCGACATAGGGCACGCCGGACCGGTTCATCTTCGCCAGCGCCGCCGGAGCCGACCCCGAAACCGCCATGGAATGCAGGATGCGGCCGGTGGAATAGAGGCCGGCATTAAGCGACGACAGGACGGCCGTCAGCACGACGAGGTTCATGACGACGTCGGCGCCCTGAATGCCGATCTTGCCGAAGAAGGTCACGAACGGGCTCTCGCCACCCTTATAGGCAGTATAGGGCAGCAGCAGCGACAGCAGCAGGACCGAGCCGACATAGAAGACCACCAGGCGCAGAACGACCGTGCGGATCGCCCGCGGCATGACCTTGCGGGCATTTTCGGTCTCACCGGCGGCGGTGCCGATCAGCTCGATCGAGGCATAGGCAAACACCACGCCCTGTATCACCACCAAGGCCGGCAGGACGCTGTTCGGGAACATGCCGCCGAAATCGGTAATCGTGTTGAGGCCCGGAACATGGCCGTCGATCGGCGTGCCGGTGACGACGAAGTAGACGCCGACGACCAGGAAGACGACGAGGGCGAGGACCTTGACCAGACTGAACCAGAATTCCAGTTCACCGAAGACCTTCACCGACAGAAGGTTCATGGCGAGAACGAGGACTAGCGCCGCCAGCGCAAACACCCATTGATCGATCATTGCGATCCAAGGGACATAAGCCTTGAAGAAATTCATGTACAGGGCGACCGCGGTGACGTCGGCGACCGCCGTCATCGCCCAAGTCAGCCAATAGAGCCAGCCGACCGCGAAGGCGAGCTTTTCACCATAAAATTCCCGGGCATAGGAGACGAACGAGCCCGAGGTCGGACGATGGACGATCAATTCGCCGAGCGCCCTCAGAACGAGGAACGCGAAAAAGCCGCACAAGGCATAGACCAGCACAAGTGCCGGACCGGCAGCGGCAAGCCGGCCGCCGGCGCCGAGAAACAGCCCCGTGCCGATGGCGCCGCCGATGGCGATCATCTGGATCTGCCGCGGCTTCAGCGCCTTGTGGTAGCCGAGATCCTCCTCGGCAAAGACTTGGCCTTCGGCCCCGGTCCTGTTGGATTCCATGACTTTCATTTCTCCTCCCTGTGGGTTCGGCAACCTCCCGGCCGCCCCTCCGCGCAGATGCCATAAAGATGTTAATCTGCTATGCGGTCTGACAGGTTTTGGGATTAACGGGAAAAATGCGACCCAGTCAAGGATTTTTCACACGGTGAGGTTTAGCGTTGTTCTGAGCCGATGATGCGGCTGACCGCTGCCTCGACCTGTTTCAGATGAATTTCCATCGCCGCCCGGGCCTCGGCCTCCGACCCTCTGCGGATGGCTTCGACGATCGCCCGATGCTCTTCGTTCGATTCCTGACGCCGCGGCCCCAAGACCGTCAGCAGCCCGGATTGCTGCGCCATCGCCTCGCGGACATCATCGACGATGTCACGGAATACGGCGTTCTTCGATGCCTCAGCGATCAGCCCATGAAAATCCGAATCCAGCCGCACCCAGGCTTCGGTATCTTCTTCCTGCTCCATTCGGTCGCAAAGTCCGAGCAACCGGGACAGTTCGTCATCGTCCCGACGCAGCGCCGCCCAACCGGCGGCGGACACCTCGACGAAGGACCGCGCCTCCATCAGATCACGCGCCGAATAATCGCCGTAACGGATATCTCCGCCGCCAGCCGCGAGCACATAGGTTCCGCTTCCCGTTCGCGTCTCCGTCAGCCCCAAAATCTGCAGCGAGCGCAGCGCTTCCCGCACGATCGGGCGGCTGACGCCGTATTTTGCCGCGAGCTTGGCTTCCGACGGCAGCTTGGAACCTTCGGCAAACCGGCCGGATAGAATGAGATTGCGCAACTCCTCGAAAACAAGTTCCGAGGCGCTTTTTCGACTGAGGATCGCAGAATCGGAAAGCCAGTTTTCCAGATCATTCATGGTGTTGCATTCGAGGGGCAGGGCAGCCGGATATGGGGTGCAAATTGAAAATCATACCTTCGGCGCAGTTCGTCTTTCATCGGCAATCCCGATGATGGAACGCTTTACCTCCAGCAGGTGCTCTGCCATGGCAACGCGTGCATCCTCCTCGGTGCCTGCGGCAACCGCCTCCAGAATTCGGCGGTGCTCGGCGTTGGAGGCTTTACGCCGTCCGCGAACATGTTCCACCAGTTCCGATTGCGTCGACAGCGCGCCGCGAACATCGGCGACGACTTTCCTGAAGATCGCATTGCCCGAGGCTTCGGCGATTTCTCCATGAAACGCCGCGTCCATGCGCACCCATGTCCGGACGTCCTCCTCGTCATCCATCCGGTCGCACAAGGATGAGAGCGAAGCCAACTGCTCCTTCGAACGCCGCAATGCCGCCCAACCCGCCGCCGGTATTTCGATACAGGGGCGCGCCTCGATCAGGTCGCGGGCGGAATAGGCGCCGCCGCCGAGTTGCCGCGCCGGGCTCTCCGAAACGACGAAAGTGCCCCGCCCGGTCTTGGTTTGCGTGAACCCTAGCGTCTGCAGCGAGCGAAGCGCCTCACGCACGATCGCCCGGCTGATGCCATACCGTCCGGCGAGCTGCACTTCCGAGGGAAGACGGGTGCCGAGAGCCAGTTTCCGATCGACAATGGCCGTGCGGACATCTTCGAAGACCGCTTCAGCAGCGTTTCTCCGGTGTATCTCTTGCTTCTCCGACAGCCATGAATCCATATCCCGCATCCAAGGACGATGCGGTCAATCGCAAGAGCTGTCAAGCAACTGGACAGATCCCCAAACCGGGTCGGCCATACGCCCGCACGGCATGCGAAACTGGCTACCAGAGCTTCATGTGCCGGTTGACGTCCTTGTAGAGCAGGTAGCGGAAGCGGCCGGGACCGCCGGCATAGCAGGCCTGCGGGCAAAAGGCCCGCAGCCACATGAAGTCGCCGGCCTCGACCTCGACCCAATCCTCGTTCAGGCGATAGACCGCTTTTCCCTCAAGCACATAGAGACCATGCTCCATGACATGGGTTTCCATGAAGGGGATTACGGCGCCCGGCTCCAAGGTCACAATAGTGACATGCATGTCGTAGCGGACGTCGGCAGGATCGATAAACCGCGTCGTTCCCCAGCGTCCGTCCGTGTCGGGCATTGCTGCTGCGGGATGCTCATCCTCGTGCGTGAAGATCGCCGGCGGCGGCTCCAGCCCCTCGACCTCCTGAAACGCCTTGCGGATCCAGTGGAATATCGCCGGGGCCGATCCGTCGTTTTTCAGGCGCCAGACCGAACCCGCCGGAAGATAGGCGAAGGAGCCGGCGCGCAGCGTGTGGCTGACGCCGTCGAGTTCCACCGTCATGCCGCCTTCGACGACGAACAGCACCGCTTCGGCCCGCTTGTCCGGCTCCGGCCGGTCGCTTCCGCCGCCCGGCTGAACTTCCATGACATATTGCGAAAAGGTCTCGGAGAAGCCGGAAAGCGGCCGGGAGAGAACCCATGCCCGCGTTCCCGTCCAATGCGGAAGGAGGCTCGTGACGATATCGCTCATGACGCCGCGCGGGATGACCGCGTAAGCCGTGGTGAAGACGGCCTTGCCGGAAAGCAATTGGGTCTGCGGCGGCAGGCCGCCGAGCTTGGAATAATACTCTGTCTTGTCCATTTGTACGGCTTTACAGGCAGGTGTCACTACATCTGCTTTATGCGCCGGCGGCCCGTTAGGCAACTGCCATTGGCCAAGCCAGCCTATCGATCGGCCATCACCAGATGGCCCGGCCCGACTTCGAGATAGACAGTGGCCGGAGGCTGGTAGTCGACTGGCCGCATCGGGCTCTTGATCTCGTCATTCGCCACCATCCGCTTCTCATGACGGCGGTCGGGATCGGGCACCGGCACGGCGGCGATGAGCTTCTTGGTATAGGCATGCTGCGGATTTTCGAAGACGGCGGCGCGCGGGCCGATCTCGACGATCTCGCCGAGATACATCACCGCCACGCGGTGGCTGACGCGCTCGACCACCGCCATGTCGTGCGAGATGAACAGGAAGGCGAGGTTGAGGCTCTGCTGCAGGTCGAGCATCAGGTTGATAACCTGCGCCTTGATCGACACGTCGAGCGCCGAGACGCTTTCATCGGCGACGATGACCTTCGGCTGCAGGGCAAGCGCCCGGGCGATGCAGATGCGCTGGCGCTGGCCGCCGGAAAATTCATGCGGATAACGCGTTGCCATATCCGGGGAGAGACCGACCTTGACCAGCAGATCGGCAACGACTTCCCTCGCCTCTTTCGCGCTGCCCATCCTGTGTTCGAGATAGGGTTCGGCAATCGCCGCACCCACCGTCATGCGCGGATTGAGGCTGGCGAAGGGATCCTGGAAGATCATCTGCACGGATTTACGCATTTCGCGCAAATCCTTCCTGTCGAGGCCGAGCACCTCCCTGCCCTCGACGAGAACGGAACCGGCCTGCGGCTGGATGAGACGCATGATGGCGCGCCCCGTCGTCGATTTGCCGCAGCCGGATTCGCCGACCAGCGACAACGTCTCGCCGGCATGAAGATCGAAGGAAACGTTTTCGACCGCATGCACCCGGCTGGTCAGCCGGTTGAACAGGCCGGAGTGGATGTCGAAACGCTTGGTGAGGTTCTTCACCTCAAGGACCGGCGTCGCTGCGACCGTATCGGCGGCCTCGGCCGGACTATCCGATTGACCTGTCGCCACGTTGACCACCGGAAAGCGCAGCGGCCGCTGCCGGCCCTGCATCGAGCCGAGCACCGGCACGGCCGATAGCAGCGCCCTCGTGTAAGGATGTTTCCCGCGGTGAAAAATATCGGCGGTGGCGCCGGTTTCGACCTGCTCGCCGCGATACATAACCACGGTCCGATCGGCGATCTCGGCGACGACGCCCATGTCATGGGTGATGAACAGGACGGAGGTCCCCTCCTCCTCCTGCAGCATCTTGATGAGATCGAGGATCTGGCCCTGGATCGTCA
Organism: Rhizobium acidisoli; assembly: GCF_002531755.2. Classification (NCBI taxonomy): domain Bacteria; kingdom Pseudomonadati; phylum Pseudomonadota; class Alphaproteobacteria; order Hyphomicrobiales; family Rhizobiaceae; genus Rhizobium; species Rhizobium acidisoli. Next base: position 118,722 of record NZ_CP035001.1, read on the forward strand.
CGTCGAGCGCGGTCGTCGGCTCGTCGGCGATCAAGAGCTTCGGCCGGCTGGCAAGCGCCATGGCGATCATCACCCGCTGGCGCATGCCGCCGGAAAAACGATGCGGATATTCGTCGAAGCGCGAGGCGGCCGAAGGGATGCGGACTTTTTCCAGCAGCCTGATCGTCTCGGCCCGGACGTCGGCCCGGCTAACAGCGGAATGGCAGAGCAGCGCTTCGGAAATCTGATCGCCGATGGTGAAGAGCGGATTGAGCGAGGTCATCGGCTCCTGGAAGATCATCGCCACCTCGTTGCCGCGCACCTGCCGCATCGCAGGTTCCGGCAAGGCCAGCAGGTCGCGCCCACCGAGCATGACGCGGCCTTCGATGCGGCTCATGTCCGCCTGCAGCAGCCGCATGATCGAGAGCGAGGTGACGCTCTTGCCCGAGCCGGATTCGCCGACGATCGCCACGGTTTCACCAGGTGCCACGGTGAAGGAGACATCGCGTACGACCGGTTTCCAGGCGCCGTCGACCAGAAAGGACGTCGTCAGCCCCTCGACGGAAAGAACGGTGCTGGCTGTCTCGATCGATTGTGCTTGGACGATGCCCATGTCGGTCGGTTCCTTTGCGGCTCAATCCGGCCAGCGCAGCACGCCGTCGAAGCGGTGCCGGCTGCGGTTTTCGATCGGGGTTGCGATGATCTCGTTGGAGGCGCGCGCCTTGTCGAGTTCCTCGGCCAGGCGGTTTGCGACGATGACATCCTGGCCCGGATGCAGGTTGCACGGGTCGAGATAGAAATAGCGGTGTTCCACCTCGTGGTCGCGCACGATGATCGGCGGGGTGCCCCTCGCCAGCGCATCGGCCAGATCCCAGGCGGTGATATGGGCCTGCTCGGCATCGACGATGAGACGCAGCCGGTCGAGCGGATTGTTGGTCGGATCGGGCTCGATCAGCGCGGTGACGCCGGGACGGCCGTCGAGTGTGCGCTTCCACAGATTGAGAGAGCCGGTCTCGCGTTCGCGGATGCCGGCGTGATCGCGCTTTTCCCAGGCTTCGAGTGCGGCCATGACGCCGAAGATGCTCTCCTTGCCGACCTTCATGCCGCGGCCGATGCCCATGTTCTGCAGGAAGGCATGACGCACCAGCTCCTTCCGGCCGGCAACGATGCCCGAGGTCGGGCCGCCGAGGAACTTGTGGCCGGAGTAAAGGGCGATATCGGCCCCCTGCTCCAGGAAAATCCTGAGGTCGTATTCCGAGGCCGCATCGACGATGACGGGCACACCCCTGGCATGGGCGATCTCGACGAATTCCTTGAGGTTCAGCAGGCCGTAATCGACGACATGGTGGGAGACGACATAGACGGCGGCGGCTGTTTTGTCGGTGATCGCCTTTTCCATGTGAAAGCGATGCGTCGAGGTCGCCTGTCCCACAAGCACGACCTTGCCGCCAGCAAGCCGGATCGCCTGGTCGACGGGGGCGCCATAGCTCACCACATGGCCCATCTGCACCAGGACTTCGTTCTTCTCGGACACGGCATCCGGCAGCTTCTCGATCGCCAGCAGATTGTCGCCGGTGATGGCGCCGGCAACCGCCAGCGAAATACCTGCCGAGCAGGAGGCGGTGACGAAGCCGGCCTCGCCGCCGGTCAGCCGGGCGATGACGGCGCTTGCCTTGCGCTGCAGGTCGTTGATCTCGACGAAATGCGGCAGGATCGATGCCATTGCCTCGATCGCCTCCGGCACGACGATCGAGGCGCCGAGGCTGGTCATCGTGCCGGATACGTTGATGACGGGGCGAAGGCCGAGCGAAGGTCTGATGTCATTCAGCATGAAGGTCTCCAGAAGACTCAGTCGAGGAACGGGCCATGGTGGGCGCTGCTCCCAATATGAAAGCTCTCGTCAGCCATTCAAGGCGACGATCGCCTCGATTTCGACGGTGATGTTGCCGGGCAGCGAGCCGAAGCCGACGGCCGAGCGGGCATGTTCGCCGGCCGCGCCGAAAACGGCGATCAGCAGATCCGAGCAGCCGTTGATGACGCTCGGATGATCCTCGAACTCAGGCACGGCATTGACCATGCCGAGCAGCTTGACCACCCGCTTGACGCGGGAAAGATCGCCGAGCGCATCATGCATGACGGCGAGCAGATTGATGCCGGTCAGCCGCGCATGCCTGTACGCCTCCTCGACACCGACATTGGCGCCGACCTTGCCGGCATGCAGGAAACCGTCGGCCTCGCGCGGCCCCTGGCCGGAGAGGTAAAGCATATTGCCTTCCACCACATGCGTCACGAAATTGGCGATCGGCGGCGGCGGCGGCGGCAGCTTGATGCCGAGGGCGGCTAACCGTTGGTAAGGCGAGTTCTCGACCTTGCCGGCGGCGGTTGGAAACTGATTCACGCAAACTCCTGTCATGCGAATTTTGAATTGGCGAATTTTGGATTGGCCGATTTAGGTCGGCGGATTAAAGGTCCTTGCGAAGTCTTGGGTCGAGCATGTCCCTGAGGCCGTCGCCGACCATCTGCAGCGACAGCACCGAAAGGATGATGGCGACACCTGGAAACAGCGTCATCCAGTCGGCCTGGCCGATATATTGGCGGCCGGCGGCGATCATCGTTCCCCAGGTCGGGATCTCCGGGCTGACGCCGAGGCCGAGGAAGGAGAGACCAGCTTCGGCCAACATGGCGCTGGCGAAGAGGAACGTGGCCTGCACCAGGATCGGCGACAGCAGATTGCGCAGCACATGCCGGGTCATGATGTGGAAGGTGGAAATGCCGAGCGCCCTCGCCGCCTCGACATAGGGCAATTCGCGGATAACCAGCGTCGATGCACGGACAATGCGGGCAAGGCGCGGGGAATAGACGATCGATAGCGCGATGATAACGGTGGTCAAGGACGGGCCGAGCGCAGCGACAAGGGCGATCGCCAGCAGAATATCCGGGAAGGCCATCATCGCGTCGATCAGCCGGGCGATCGGCGTGTCGAGCTTCTGGAAGAAGCCGGCAAGCAGGCCGAGCGTGACCCCGATCACCGCCGACAGGCTGACGACCGCCACGCCGACGAGCAGCGACAGGCGGCCGGCAAAGATCGTCCGCGAGAAGACGTCGCGGCCGAACTCGTCGGTACCGAAGAAGAAGGTGCCGCCTGGCGGCTTCAGCCGGTTGACGATCGAAAGCTTGGACGGCGAATAGGGCGCAACCAAAGGCGCGAAGACCGCCAGCAGCACGAAGATCGCCAGGATCAGCAGGCCGAAGGCCACCGTCTTGCGCTTCAGCAGGCGGCGGAGGAATTTGCTGCCGTCGCTCTCGGCTGATTTGATTGCGATATCGGCCATCAGTAGCGCACCCTCGGATCGACCAGCAGATAGAGCATGTCGATCGCAAAATTGATCAGCACGTAGAGCGCGGCGATGACGAGCAGCGCCCCCTGGATGACGGGATAGTCGCGCCGCAGCACCGCCGAGACGACGAGATTGCCGACGCCGGGCAGGCCGAAGACCGTTTCGGTGACGACGGCGCCCGATATCAGCACCGCCGCCGTCAGGCCGAGCACCGTGAGGATCGGGATCAGCGCATTCTTCAGCGCGTGCTTGAGGATGACCTTGCGCTCGACCAGTCCCTTGGCGCGCGCCGTGCGGATATAATCGTCACCGAGCACATCGAGCATCGAGGCGCGGGTGAAACGCAGGATCAGCGCCGAGGAGACGATGCCGAGCGCGAAGGCCGGCAGCGTCAGATGATACATCCGGTCAAAGAAGGTCGAGCCCGGACCGCCATAACCCGAGACCGGGAAGAGGTTGAGCCGGACGGCGAAGAATTGCATCAGGATGAGGCCGAGCCAGAAGCTCGGAATGCTGGCTGCAAACATCGCCAGCGTCGTTGCCGCCTGGTCGACGAAGGAGCCGCGCCGATAGGCGGCATAGATGCCGATCGGCAGCGCGATGATGCTCGCGATGGCAAGCGAAAACAGCGTCAGGAAGAAGGTCGGCTCGGCCCGATCGAGCAGCGCCGACGTCACAGGCATGTTGAGGAAGATCGACTGGCCGAGATCGCCCCGCAGCAGTTGGCCGATATAATAGACATATTGCAGGCCGAGCGACTGATCGAGGCCGAGCCGGGTTCGGAGATCGGCAATATCCTGCGGCGTCGCATCCGGCCCGAGCATGACGGCGGCCGGGTCACCCGGCGTCACCCGCACGATGACGAAGACGATCGTGACGACGAGAAACATCACGACGATCATGCCGAACAGGCGCTGGAGGATGTAGCGGATCATCCGAACTGCTCCTGCGCTCGGTGCTTACAGGACTGCAGCGGAACGCCCCGCTCGCCCTCATTCCTGTCTGCGGGCTCGACCCGCGGGATGTCACAGGAATCCAGCCACGGCGCGTCTGCGCCATGAATGGATCTTTTAACAAATAAGAGTCTCCCGCGCCCAAGGACTTGAGCGCGCTGGATTCCTGTGACACCCCTCGGGTCAAGCCCGAGGACAGGAATGAGGGAGCAAGTAGTAAGCACCGAAATCGCTCCATCACTTCTTGATCGAGGCGTTCCAGAAATACGGCCACGGAGCCGGATCGACGCCTTCGAGCTTGACCGATTTCGCCGAAACCGCGTTGAAATCGCCGATCTTCATGAAGGGCGCATCGGCATAGATCGCCTTCTGGACATCGGCCCAGAGCGCCACGCGCTTCTTCGGATCGACTTCCGAGGTGAAGGCGTCGACCGCGGCCTTGCGCGCCGGCGTATCCCACCAGCCGGGAGAGCTGGTCGAAAGCGAGCCGATCAGCGCCGGCTCCGGCAGGAAGGGGCTGTGGGTGATGTAGATATCCCAGAGCTTCGGATCGGTGCGGCGCTGCGTCAGCGTCGCCCAGTCCACCACCTGCATATCGACGGTGAAGCCGGCAAGCTTCAGATATTCGGCGGCGACCTGCGCCATCTTGTAATGGAATTCATACTGGCGGCTGGTCAGGATGCGGATCGGCTCGCCGTTATAACCGGCCTTCTTGGCGGCAGCCGCCGCCCCTTCCGGATCGGCGACATTATAGGCGCCCTCGACGCCGGCATCGGTCGACCAGGAGAATGTCTTCGGATAGATGGCACCGTCGAGCGCATAAAAATCCTTGCTGCCGAAGGCCGCGGCCAGCATGTCTTCCATGCTGAGCGCCTGGCGGATCGCCTTGCGCACCTCGACATTCCCGGCAACACCTTCCTTCGTGTTGAAGACGAAGACCGGATAACCGAAGGGTTTTAGCATGACCGGCTGCGAGGTTGTGGAGGCCTTCACCTTGTCGTAGGATTCGACGGCGATCGAATCGACATAATCATACTGGCCGGAGATCGCGGCCTCGACGCGGGTATTCGGATCCGGCACCGGCACGAAACGGATTTCATCGAGATATTGATGGCGGGCGCCGCCATAGCCGTTGCTGTCGCCTTCGCGCGACTTGTAGCCGTCGAAGCGGACGAGCTGGATATACTGGTCGGCCTTACGCTCCTTCAGCATATAGGGGCCGGTGCCGATGAACTCCTTCATCGGCTCGTCCTGTTTTTCGGCAGGGATGATGATCGCGGCCGAATTGTTGAAGGCAAGCAGCGAGGTCAGCGGCGCATAGGGCTGCTTCAACGTGATCGTCACGGTTGCGGGATCGGCAGCCGTGATCTTGTCGATGAAGCCGGCCACCTGCTTGCCGCGCGAGGCGATCTTCATCCAGCGGCCGAGCGAGGCGACGACATCGTCCGAGGTCATGTCGCTATTGTCGTGGAACTTGATGCCGGTCCTGAGCTTGATCGTATAGGTTTTGCCGTCGGCGCTGATCTCAGGCAGGCTTTCGGCCAGCAGCGGCGTGACGTTCCAGCTCTTGTCGAACGTATAGAGCGTTTCGAAAATATGCTGCGTGACGATGCCGACGAGATCGGCCGTCGACGACATAGGATCGAGCGTCGGCGGCTCGCCGATCGTCGCGACATTGATGACGCCGCCCTTTTCCTGGGCAAAGAGGGTCGAGGGCAGGGCGACAAGCGCAGTGCCGAGCAGGAATGCGACAAGCGTTTTCATGTGATGGCTCCCGTTTAGTTCCACAATTATGTAATTCATCTTTTTGTAACAGAATAAGAGATGAAGTGGTGGTGTCAAGCGGAAGCCGCGGATTATATCGTGGGACGAGGATCAGGATGGCGAAAGCCCACCGTATCACCGGCATGGGCTGGCCACCCGCGCAAAGGCTGCGCATGATGCGGGCTGAAGAATCGGCAGCGGCAGAGCGTCAATAAGGCGAGGATGGAATGAACATCGACTTCAACGGTGGAAAATGGCTGAACGAACCGGCCAACTGGCGCGTGGACGACACCGCCCTCACCCTGACGACCGGGGAGAAGACCGATTTCTGGCGCGAGACCTATTACGGCTTCACCCGCGACAGCGGCCATTTCCTCGCCTTTCCCACGCCCGAGAGCTTCACCGCCCAGATCCGCATCCAAGGCGAATTCCGCACCCTCTACGACCAGGCCGGCCTGATGGTGCGTCTCGACGAAAACCGCTGGATGAAAACCGGCGTCGAATTCACCGACGGCGAAGCCTTCCTCAGCACCGTCGTCACCGACGGCCAATCCGACTGGTCGGTGTCGCACCCCTTCAAGGAACTGGAAGATTTCCACATCCGTGTCACTCTCGCAAGCGGCGCCCTGCGCATCCAGGCCTCGCGTGACGGGAGCTTCTGGCCGCTCTTGCGGCTAGCGCCCTTCCCGATCGCCGACGGTTACGAGGTGGGGCCGACCGCCTGTACGCCGGAGCGGAGTGGATTGACGGTGCGGTTTTCGGAATTTTCGATCGGCCCGGCGATTACGACGGACCTGCATGATTTGAGTTGAGGAACGCTGTGATGCGTTCAAGCGCCACCCGCCACCTGGAACAAGAGACACAGCCATCCTCAGTCGGGCATGTCGTATTCTCGACGGCAATATACAAACCCAGACAATGCGTCCAAATCTTTGAAGAGCCGCGTTGCGTGGGAACATTCCGTATCGATACGTTCGATCAGTTCCGGTCCGGCAGAGGCGAAAACGTTTGTGGATAATACTTCCGCGCTTTCGATATCAAACTCAGTTGGCTCACGCTCCAGATAATATCTTATGAGAAGGGCCTTTTTATCGAATTCGACGGCGATGGCCCTAATCGCTGGGTAAATCTCTCCCGGTAGATTTCGCCAGATATTGAGGACAAGCCAGTTTGGAAGTTTGTTCACCGTTGTCGCCCTTGCACCGAGCTCACGAATTCGAATGCCTGAGGAAGTGCCATGTATCTTCCTGCAGTTTCAGTTCCTCGGCTAGCTCCCGAATGGTGATCAGTTCCCCTGGAGCCGGCACCACGTCATGCTCGTACAATTGCGTGCATAGATTTTCTAATGCGACTGCGCACTCATTGTGCTTCGCAAGGGATATGTATTCGCCGATATATTTCTCGGGCAGGCGTCCGCTGAAATCACTGATGAGCTTGATCAGCTGTTTCTCAACTTCCATACACACCTCGTCGTGACTTGCGGCAATATCCGGATAAGCTTGGCGCTTATTTCGACTGCATCTGACAATCTGCCGTGCGTTGACACAGCACAATCCGGCGCTACCGTCAGACACCGAGTGGCGGTCAACTTCTACATAAACACAGGCACACGGCTCATAGGTCAGGGTCGTCCTTGCAAACGCCAGTCATCAGTAAGCGGTTAGCTGATGGCGTCAGGCCTGAAGTTCCACGGCATAAGCGCCTCGAGCTCGGATACCGGCCAGCCTTGAGCGATGCGGGTCAATGTCTGGGAGAGCCAGTCGAGCGGATCGACGTTGTTCATCTTGGCTGTCTGCAAGAGGGTGGCGACGGTCGCCCATGTGCGTCCACCACCCTCGCTGCCGGCGAATAGACTGTTCTTTCTCGTAATTGTTTGGGGCCTGATCGCGCGCTCGACGATATTGGAGTCAATTTCGATCCGGCCGTCCGTCAGGAAGCGCTCCAGTGCTTCGCGCCGGGTGAGCGCGTAACGGATTGCTTCGGCGGTCTTGGACTTGCCAGAGACCTTGCCCAGCTCCTTCTCCCAAAGATCAAAGAGTTCGGAGACGATGGTTGCAGATTTTTCCTGACGCAGCATGGAACGGCTGTCGGCATCCCGACCGCGGACCTCATCCTCGATGCGCCACAGCTCGGTCATCGCGATGATCGTGTCCGTTGCAGCCTTTGAGACACCACTGATGTGAAGGTCGTAAAACTTGCGGCGAAGATGCGCCCAGCATCCTGCGAGCCGGATCGTTTCATTGCTGCCGTCTTTGGCACGCGTCTTGGCGAGACTGGTATAGGCCGAGTAGCCGTCAACTTGCAGGATGCCGCTGAATCCGGCGAGATGACGCACCACGCAGTCAGCGCCCCTACTGTCCTCAAACCGATAGGCCACCATCGGCGGGCTGGTTCCACCATAGGGTCTATCATCGCGAGCATAAGCCCAAAGCCAGGCCTTCGTCGTTTTCCCCGAGCCGGGCGCAAGAGTGGGTAAGGTCGTTTCGTCGGCGAAGATCCTTTCACCCTCCTTGACGCGCTCAAGGATGTAATCGGCGCAAATCTGAAGTTCGAAGCCCAGATGCCCCATCCACTGGGCCATCAACGATCGGCTGATCTCGACACCGTCGCGTAGATAGATTGCCTCCTGCCGGTAAAGCGGAAGGCCGTCGGCGTATTTGGAGACGGCGATATAGGCGAGCAGCCGCTCCGTCGGCAGGCCGCTTTCGATGATGTGCGCCGGTGCCAAAGCCTGGAGCACGCCATCGTGGCCGCGGAAGGTGTATTTGGGGCGGCGCGTCACGATGACCCGGAACTTCGGCGGCACGACATCCAGCCGTTCGGAGCGATCCTCACCGATCAGGACCTTTTCCAAGCCCACGTATTCAGCAGGGATCTCCGGCTCGATCACTTCCTCGATGCGTTCGAGATGAGCGGCAAAACCCTTGCGCGGACGTGCTGCCCGTTTCGGCTTGTCCTTGGCCGCGTGATCAAGCTCGCTCTGGATTGCCGAAAGGCCGGTCTCGACTTCCTCGAAGGCAAAGGACACCTGTTCGTCGTTGACGCCAAGGCGCAGTCGCTCGGAACGGGTGCCATGTTGGGTGCGCTGCAGAACCTTCAAGATCGATGTGAGGTTGGCAATCCGCTCGTTGGCGCTCTTCTCCACCGCCTCCAGCCGGGCGATCTCAGCTTCAGCGGCCTTCAGTCGGGCTTCTTTCGCAGCCTGCTCGCGCGCCATCGCGAGGACCATCGCCTTCAGTGCGTCAACGTCGTCCGGCAGGTCGTGAGGGGGCAAATCCATGGCAATAAGTAGAGCACAAAAACAGCCGTTTTCCCAACCATTACAGCGGCATGATTCATCTTGCCGCAGGCGCTGTCAGCCCGTCAACAAGGGGCGCCTGACCTTGGTCGGGCGGATCTTTTTCCAATCCATTCCGGCCAGCAACGCCATCAGCTGAGAATGGTCCAGACGGATCCGTGCCGCCGATATGCCCGGCCAGCAGAAGCCCTGATCTTCCAGGGTTTTCGAATAGAGGCAGACCCCACTGCCATCCCACCAGACAATGCGAATACGATCGGCCCGTTTCGACCGGAAGACGTAAAGCGCGCCATTGAAGGGATCGAGACCGCCATCCCGCACCAGCGCCATCAAAGAGGCGGCTCCCTTGCGGAAGTCGACCGGCTGGCACGACACATAGACCACCACACCCGAAGCGATCATGCCTTGCGAACCGCCCGCAGAACCTTCACCAGGTGATCGGGGTCAAAATCGCCGCCGACGCGCACGACCATATCCGCAATGACAATATCGACCGAACCGTTGCTTACCGTTTCAACCCGCGCGAACTTGATCTGCTTGCCCGTTCCCGCCGTCAGGGGCGCAACAACGCCCGATGCCAGTGCCTTGCGACGCCATCCATAAAGCTGCGACGGATCCAGGCCTTCAGACCGGGCAACCGCCGAGACATTGGCCCCAGGCTGCAGCGTCGCGGCGACGATCCGCGCTTTTTCGTCATCCGACCAGTCACGCGGCTTGCGGCGACGCCGGACGGGTTCTGCCGTCAAAACCTCAAAGGTTCGAGGCTGATTCACACTATCACTCATAGGACTCTCCGCATGACTCACGCAGAAAATCGCCGATCAGCAGTCCGAAAGATACGTGGGGTGGCCTACGCGCTTACAGTCATCAGGCATTTGGAGCCGATTGACGTTTTATGGGGCAATTGCCTGAGGAGCTCGCACGTCCACATGTGTTTTGCGAAATTGGAATCAACTTCTGTGCCGTCAATCATGACCGTTCCGCCTCTGACTATGGGCTGGAACCGCCCGTCTCCAATCGCAATGGCGATTGCTCTGATCAACACATTCGCGGTTTGGCATGGCCGCATGGCCAGCGCAACCTTCCGCTGTTCAGCCTCTCCAAGCTCCCCCACGCCCGCTAAGTCAGAAAGCAAGGGGCCCATCCTCGGCTTGGATTTGCTTGCTAAGCGCATTCAAACCAGGCCTATCGGCCTTCTCAACCAGCCCGGCCAGTTTGATTGCCAGTTGCTGAGCGCCGCTGCCGTCGTTGAACCGTTCGAGTGCAAATATCAGCTGTTCCGAATCCGTAGCGAACGCGGACCCCGGCAGCGCAACGACCGCACAGAAAACGGCGGCGACCAATTTATTTCGGGACATCCAGATACCTGCGATAAAATCTTGCATCGGCAATATCGTCTTTTTGTTGCGTCGCGTATCAAAGCCACCAGCTCCAAGATAACCATCCCCAGAGTTAAATATCCGAATATTTCTCAATTCGGTAAGCGCCCCAGCAATTGATCAACGTCAATAGCCATTGCGCTCGCCAAACGATGAATCAATTCTCTTACCGCAATGCTCGCGATCTTGTTTTCCTCGGCATAAATCGCAAATGCTGTTCTCAACGCGAGTCCGTACTCACCGACATCAACATATTCCTGTATCTCGGCACATTCCGATTCAGACAGCTCTGTTCGTGCTGCTTCCATTAAGCATTGGAATGACGATTCGATTTCCTCAAATCTGCGCGACAATCGCATCTCCTATTTCGGGCTTCGCATGAAACCCGGAACTTTTAGCGGCTGCCCCGCCACTCGACTTTCATCCGGTAGCGAGTACCTCGGCTGTTGTTGAACCGCTGGCTCCATCAATATTGGAGTGCAGCGGGCGTGGGCGCCACAGCAGTAAAGCGGGCATCCCTGAAATCATACAGGCGCTGAAAGGCATCTTCGCGCTTGTCGGCATAATATCGGAATTGGCTTTTCGACAATCGGTAGATGCAGCCACCCCGGGCGAACACAAGGTCGCCGCCGTCCCAATCCGCCCAATCGCTCTCAGGGAGATCGATGAGCAGGGTTCCGTCGCGATCAATCACGCGATAATCGAGGCCGTACCACGCCTTTTGCCTGCGACCGATCGCGTGGAGGATCATCTGGAGCCGCCGACCGTTAGAACCGACCTTTTCCTCAACACGCGGCTGGCTAAAGCGAAAAATTTCAGTCGCATTCAAACCGCAGTACTGCTCTTCACCGATCTCGATCACCCGCCAACCATCGCGCTCGCGCAGCAGGCCATTGATGGGTTCGTCCTCACCGCGGCCTGGCCGGTTCCCGCACGGTTTGACATGCATTCCCGGCTTTAGCCGGAATCCATCGGCGAGTTTGAAGCTGGCCTCCCACTCGGGGCAATGATTCAAAAGCAGTGTTTCCTCATCCTCGAAAATGCCGCCGCCGCCCCAGGCATCCCCTTTCGGCCAAAGGGCCAACGCCGTAAAGAATGGCGGCTTTGATATTGCTGTCCAGCTTCCGTAGGGCGCGCGATTTGTCGCCGCGAAATACACCAGCAGTCGGCCGGACGGGGAAAGATCGCAGCGTCGTTCGTAGATGCGTCCCTTGAACCATTGCCCATGTTCAAAAGTATCGTTGCGCAGGTCCCAACGAATTAGCTGCACCTGTCTGCTCGGTCCGCGACGGAATATAACACCCGTTCTCGCTCCCCGCGCGAGGATCGCATATAGCCGCGTTGCGGCCAGTTTGTTCCTCCGAGGACCTTCGCCTGAGGCGGGGTTGCATTCTTCGATGGTCAATTAGACTGCTTCCCAAGCTTGAGGTGTTTTTCCCGATCCACACCTCACAACGGGCCAGAGCTTACTTCAAAATGGATTATTTCAACGGAGCAAGGTCAAAGGCTTATCCATGGTTGAGTCATCCAAATAATTCAGAAATGCTGTCCGGGACGGTTGGCGCAGACTTGCCAATATTGTTTTTGATCAACCAAGGACCGGCAACGAGATCGATATTGTCGATGCCGCCTCCATCAAATAAATTCTCTAAATCTTGGCGAAACTCCTCAAATCCACCTTCGTATAAGGTTTTTCTAAAGTTACCATTTTCCTGGCGGATGGATTTTCCAGGACTAAAATCTCCTTCAGAAATCAGGAAATTTGCCAGCCGGAGTGCGTGGTTAAATCTGTCGGCTTCAGATTTTTCGTATGGAGCATCCTCTCTGTCGAAGCTAACGACACCGATGATGAACCCGAAGAATATTATATCCCTATCTCCTTCATCATAGAGATAGTCCACGATTGTCCTTGCATATTCTCGATCCATAGTTTGCTGCTCGTCCGAATGGAAGCTTATCGGCGACCCTATCTGAACTGCTCCGTATGGCGCTATTGCTTCTTGAGTTTGGTTTGCCAGACAACGCGTGCTTGATCCAGACTCACCTGATTTGCGCCCCCAGCAAACGTTGGATCTGATGATTGCACGGGATCGTCCTCCCAGCCGCAAACGTCGCAGATTTCATAGCGGCTAATTTCGGTTAGCGTTTGGCAACCGCAACATGGGCATTTGAATTTTTTTAAATTTTCTTTTCTCATTGCTTATTCCAGTACGCCATACCTGCTGTTGGTCTGAACATTGTGCGAGGGGCACCATTTGCGTTTCGTATGGCGAATGTATTTGTTGAGGGATCGTACAACAAAGTGTCCCCGCCTGTGCGATTCTTCGTTAACGTCCCAGGTGGTGGATTGGATACGAACGTCTGCGCACCCTGCACATACTCAACCGAGTTTTGGAACTCGGGGAACTCCGCAGAATGCTTCGTCCAATGGGCATACGCATTTTGGACAGCCGATTTTGTGCCCGAAGACGACCAGAAAGAAGTTGAACTGCCATTTACAACCCCTCCTAGGATCGCCATTGCGATAACGGCATTCACATTGATGCCGGCATCTTCCAATTTCTGAAGTTTCTGAGACAAAGTCGTCGAAGGGTCGTTCAAAATGTTGTTCGAAGCAGCCCATTGCTCTTGATCCAACTGCTCTTTGACGACGGCCGCATCGTGCGTTGCTTGAAGATATGCTTCATAGGCCGGGCCGCTGGATCCACCATCAAGCTTAGCGATTGCATCCAACAGCCAACCGTTCTTCACCCAGCTTTCCCCATTGGTGGGATTGTCGGTGTAAGACGCAAAAGCGGCAGCCTTGATAACGTTCAGTCGTTCCTCGGTATCGAGGGAGTTGAGATAAGCGTAAATCGCATCCTGGCACGCTTGATAAGTCTGGATGCCCAGATGGATAAACTCGCCGTTCGGCTGCCTGATCGTGCAATCCGTGGAAAAATCTTCGGCGTAAGCGGGCGTGAAGAAGAGGTCGAGCAGGTTGAAACCCTGCTTCTGACCGCAGCCGACAAATTCACCACCGTTTACCAGTGCATCGACGCCAGCTTTGACATTGGCGACTTCCTCTGGCGTAAGCCGCTTGCCAAGAAGGTATCGATCAATGAATCCGCCCGGAGCGAACGCATTCTGGATGCCTTCTGCAAGCGCATTGACGCTTTGCGTCGAAAGGTAGATCTCCAGATCAATATGCTTGTCGCGTGTGATCTCGTAGGCTTTGTCGGGATCGCGATTGAGGTCGGTGAGCGGCGCAGTGGCTCCGGATTGCTCCAGGGCCGCCTGCTTCTCCTCGTTACGAATGGTAACGGTGCCAGGGCCGACGGTTGCGCGGACGGTCTGGCGCGTGTCGTCGAGCTGATACGTGCCTTCGAGAGTGTTGTTGGCCGGCGGCGCACCGGGCAACTCGTTGCCGGGAATCTCGATGCCGATCTGGGCGCTGAAGCCCTCATAGCCCTTCTGCCCGAGGAAATCGCTGTAGGTCAACGTATCGGTCGAAAGCGACAAGTCGCCGCTGTCGGAGATGATCTTGCCGGCCTGAAGATCAGTGTTGCCGCCGACTTCGATATCCATTTTACCGGTGGAGAGGAGGCCGGATTGCTCGCTGATCCAGTTCGTTGCACCCGAGCCGAGACCGCCGCCGAACTGCAAGCCGGAAAGCTGAGTGGTCACAGGCAGAAAGTTGCTTCCTACCGTCCCGCTCAACGAGAAGCCGGCAGAGGCGGAACTGTTGGCGCTGCTGCCGACATCGGGCGTAGAGATGATGCTGAGATCGCCGCGGACATCGGCCGTGATCGTATCGCCGGAAACGACGGCGCCCTTGAGTGTCGTGTCGTTGCCGGAGCTGATCGTGATGTCGCCGCTGCCGGTGACATGGCTGTTAACTTGTGTGATCGAGGTGGCATCGGATTTCGACATTCCCGCGCTGGCGCCACCGGTCACACCTACGCCCACGCCTTGCAGGCCGATACCCGCGCTTACGCCGAAGCTGGCGCTCGCCGATTTGGTGTCGCTACCCGCCTCGCTGGTCGCTTGAGCGCTTTCCAGCATGATGTCGTGACCGGCCTTCAGCGTGATGTCGCCCGCCTTGTCGTCGTCGGATGCAACATCGCCATAGCCATATCCCGCCGCTATCTGCGCACCATGTCCCGTCAGATCGCCGGACGTGGCTTCGATGGTGACCGATCGTCCGGCCCCCACGCTGGTGACAACGGGCGTGGAAGTGGACGAGGAGGCGCTGCTCTTCTCATAGCTGAAGCCTGCTGTCAGTGAAGCAGAGGCGATGCTGCCGCCGTCCTTGGCGATGCTGGAGAGCTGCTGGAGGGCGTCGTAGGCCTTCAGCGAGGCGAAGGCGGCATTGGCGGCCGTATAGCCGTCCGAGATGCCGGTGATCTTCTGTGCCGCATTCGCAATGCTTTGGCCTGCACTGACGAGCCCTGTCGAAACCGACAGCGTCACGCCGGCGAAGAACTGTTCGTGCACGCTCTCGTAGTTCGACTTGTCTTCCGCGCTCAGCAGATTGACATCCCGCGCGGCAGTGATCGCCACATCGCGGTCGGCCCAGACGTCAGCAGCCTGCAGGTTGGCGTCGCGGCCGGCCTTGATGGTCAGGTCGTTGCCGGCGGAAAGGGTCGCCATCGCGTTGGTCTGCGAGCCTTGTTTCGTCGTGTCGGAGACGGAAGACATGCCAATGCCGATCGAGAAGCCGCCGCTGCTCGAACCGAAGGAGAGGCCAAAGCCGGAGCGTTTTTCCTTTTCCTCGGACGAGGCGCTTTCGGCACCAGGCGTGATATTCACATCGCGGGCAGCGTCGAGACTAATGTTCTGGTCCGCAGAGATCTGGGAGCCGAGGATGTTGATGTCGGTGTCGCGCGACTTGAGTGCGACATCCGTTCCGGCGGACAGCACCGATGCCACGTTGAGTTCGGAGGCCTGATTGCCGCTGTTCTGCTGGCTGCCGTAGATCGAAATGAACCCGCCACCGCCGCCGACGCCGAAGCCGGATTTCTTGCGCTGCTCCTCGAGCTCATGCGTCTCCTGAGCCCCGATGATCGAGACGCTGTCGGCCGTAACGGAAATCGATTTGTCGGCATTGGCCGTCGAGCCCGATATCACCGCCGCGCCGTCGGCGGTCAGATTGATGTTGCCGGATGCACCGAGTTCGGAGGCGACGGTGGTCTCGTCGTAGCTCTTGTGGCTGGACGAGCCCTTGGACAGGAAGCCGCTGCGCGAGCCCTTGTCGTCCTTGGCGCTGGTATCCTCGCCGGAGGCGATAATCAAGTCGCCCTTAGCGCTGATGTTGAGGTCCGCCGGGTCGGTGCCGTCGGCTTTGCCGGCTTCGATCTTCGAGGCCGAGATAACCGTGTCCTTGCCCGAGGTGATATCGACGCCAGCACCGCCTGTGATGGCGGAGCCGACGGCCGTCGTCGTTTCCAGATGGGTGGTCGTCTTCTCGCTCGTGCCGAGGAAACCGCCTTTGGTGCTGAGCTTGGTGTCGAGGGTCGCGGTGTCGGTGGCTTCGGCGATCGTGACCTCGCCGAAGGCCTTGAGGCCGACCTTGCCGTCGGCGGCAAGCTGGCTGCCGACAATGTTGAGGTCGTGATCGCCGCTGCTGCTGCCTGCCGTCACCGAGAGGTCGCCGCCGGCCGATATTTCCGAGCCGACATGGGTGATCGACGAGGCGGACTTCTTGCCGAAGGTGGATGCCGATTGTTCCTGGGCGGCAGTGATATTGATATCGTCGCCGGCGCTCAGCGCGACATCGCCCTTGGCCTTGACGGAGGAGCCGGAGAGCAGGATGTCGTCGCCGGCCTTGATCGTTGCATTGGTGCCGGCGGAAAGCTGCGATTGCTGCTGGTCGGTGGAGAGGGTCCTGGTGTAGCCGGATTGGTTGTTGCGGGCGACATCGGTCGAGACGACGGCCACAGAGCCGTTGTCGGCGGTCACGTCAAGCGTCGTTCCCGCCTTGGCGGAGCTGCCGATGACGTTGACGTTGTCCGTTGCCTTGATCGTCAGGGCTCCGCCGCTGGCGATCTGGGTACCGGTGGCATTCTGCTGGCCCGCATTGTCGACCTTGACGGCATCCAGCGTCACATTCTTGCCGGTGAGCGAGGCGTTGCCTGTGGCATTGATGGCAGCACCCTTCAGCGTCAGGTCGGTCGCCGCGGCAAGCGTCGTGTTGCCGCCGGCGGTGACGGCGGCGTTCGGGTTGACCATCGCCTGGCCGCCGAGATCCATGGATTGCGCACTCAGCGTCAGCGAGCCGGAGGAGGAAAGCGACACGTCCTTGCCTGATTTGAAGCTGCCGCCGTTCGACGCAATCGAAGAACCGGAAACGGAGAGGCCGTTGGCCGCGACCATGGCGCCTGAGTTGTTGATGGCGCCGCCGCCAATGGTGACGGATGAGCCCGACATCAGCGCGCCGGAGGCGGTCAGCTGCGCGGTTGCCGTGCTCGGGAGATAGACGACCGGCGCCCACACTTCGATGCCATTGACCACTTGCTTCTGATAGAGGACGACCGGCTCCGTCAGCTTGGCGACCGCTTCGGGAGTGAGCGTCTGGCCAACCTGCAGATGATTGTCGTTGGCGTACTTGACGCCATTGTCGAGCAGCTTCTTGACCTGCTCGGTGGCATCGCTACCGGGAATGAAGGAGCCCGGCCCCAGGCCCTGGCCGGCAAGCTGCCGCAACTGCGTGTCGATCAGTTGGTTCTCGAAATAGGCGTCGCCCAGGAAGGGAACCGTGGTATCCGGTTGATAGCCGATGAGGTCCATGAAATAGGCGGAGCCGTAGAAGGTACCGACATCAAGGAACTTGGCGCGGGTTTCGAACAGGAAGGTCTGGCCCGGGATCGGGTCGCCGAAACCGCCCGATCGCGGATTGGTCGAGGCGACAAGGGTGGTGCCAAGACCCGTATTGACGTTGAAGAGGGCGCCGCCCGCCGTCAGGCCGCTGAGAGCCGACAACGGATCGCCGGGGTTGCTTGCGGCGGTCACGCTGGCGCCGCCGGCCATCGAGCCGGCTGCCGAGGTGTTGTTGACGCTGCCGAAATCGACGGAGAGCGCCCCGTGAGCCTTGATATTGGCCGAGACGCCGCCGATCGCCTGGACAGAGCTGACGATCGTTGTGCCGTTGGCGATGTTCTTTGAAGGATTGGCGTGGCCACTGGCATCATAGGCAGTGCAGGCGCCCTGGGCGCTGCAGGTCGTCGTCGTCGTGCGGAAAAGGGTGACGCCGGTGTTGGTCAGCGTCGAGCCCTTCAGCGTCGCGTCGCCGCCGGCCTCGATCGAGCTGTAGGAATTGGTGAGATTGGTGGCATCGATGGTGAGGTTGCGGCTCGCCCGGATCGTCGCTTCGGGGCTGAGCGTGCCGGTCAGGCGGTCCTCGTAGACCGACTGGCTGAGATGGGACGACCAGTCCCATGAATAGGTGGTGCTTTCGTCCGAGCCGCTGAAATTCACCTCGTCGACGATGAAATAGCGCGACGGATTGTTGGGATCGGCAACCGGGTTGCCGTTCGCATCCCGCGGCACCCTTGCCCTGATCCAGTCGATGATCGGCGTGACCTTTTCCGGTCCGTCAGCCGAGATCCAGGTCCACGCGCGGTAGGTCGTGCCGTCGGCGAGTGTCGCCTTCGACCAGAGCAGCGGCTCATAATCCTGCCACAGCCCCGGATCGACGCCGGCATAGAGCTGGAACATGTTCTGGTCTGCGGTCTCGAGATAGCCGAAAGGCAGGCCGGCGGCCGCGGGATTGAGCGTGAAGCCGGTGACGACGCCGGAGGAAATCAGCGTCCCGGTCGTCCATTGCGGCGTGGCGGTCCGCTTGTTGGTCAGGTTGCTGGTCAGGATGGACATGTCGTTTCCGGCCTGGATCAGGCCGGAAATATTGGTGACCGCCGTGTTTCTCTGTGGCGATGTGACGCCTGCGATCTGAAGATCGTTACCGGCGACGATGGCCCCCTGATCGTTGGTGAGCACGCCGCCGATGAACAGGCGGACGTCGTTGCGGGCATAGGCAAGGCCGGTGGCGTTGTTGGTGAAATTGCCGGAAATATTGAGGGTGAGATCATCTTTGGCCGCCAATTGTCCGGCATTGGTCAGTGACAGCAGCGTCAGCGTCAGGTCGTCGTCGGCAAGCAGCGCCGTGCCGGCGGAGGTGGAGAGGCCGTCGGCATTGATGACGATGTCGCCCGATCCACCGTCATCGGTGATGGCATTGATCTTGGCGCCGCTCAGATCGGCCGTGCCGGTGAGATTGAGGGCGAGCCCCCCGAGCGTGAGGCTGTTGTTGCTGAGATTGGCGCTATCGGCGTTGAATGTCAGCGTGCCGCCGACGGCGATGTTGCCGGCGGCGCCATTGGAGAGATCGACGTTGGTGGTGGTGAAGGCCAGGTTGCCGGTGGCGCTGGTGGGATTGCCGTAACTGATCTGGCCCGCGGCCGTGAGCGCTGCGCTGCCGAGGCTCTGGAGCTTGTTATAGGCAATATTCTGGCTCGCCGCGGCCGAAAGATTGCCGCTGCTCAGCAGCGCATTGCTGACGGCGATCGAACCATTTGTGGCGGTTAGGCTCATGTCACCCGCCTGCTGCAGCACCAGCGTGCCGTTGGCGGATTGGGCGGTGGCGGCGAAATCGACGCCGGAGGCGACGGTCGCGGCTGTGATCGAACCGCCTGAAGCCGTGATGTCGCCCTGCGCCAGCACATCGCCCGAAATGCCGATATCGGCGCCGGCGGACAGCGTGAGGCCGCTGCCGCTGACGAGCGAGGCTGCGGCGATCGCGCCAGATGTCGCGGTGATCGCCAGCGCATCGGCGCTCTTGACCGCACCTGAAACCTGGATGTTGCCCGCACTGCTGGACAGGGTGAGCGCATTGCCCGCCACGACGCTGCCGGCAGAAATGCCGGCCGCCGACGACATCAGCACGTTGGCGGCGCTGTTGACCTCGCCGCCGACACTCAGCAGGCCGCTGCCGCCTGAAAGCGCGATATCGCCATCGGCGGCGACCGTATCGAGGGTGATGCCCTGATCTGCCGCAATGGTGGCCTTTGCTTTCGACGTGACCTTGGAGGCCGTCACCTTCGACTTCGAGGAGATCGAAACGCCCTGCTCGCCCGAGACGTTGCCGAGCGAGATCTTGCCGTCGGCCGACAAAGACAGTTCATTGGTGTTGGCCGCGAGATCGCCGCTCATGCGCACGCCGGCGCCATTCTCGGTGACGACGATCTTGATGCGGTCGGCCTGCATGGCGCCGAGTGCGGTGCCGTCGATCGCATATTCCGGCGTGCCGGAGATCGGCGCGAGCGCCTGAGCATCGCCCGTCGCGTAGTCGAAATTGGACGCACCCGCCGTCACGCGCATCGACTTGCCGTAGACCGGGCCGTTGACGTGGACGGTGCGCGAGACGATGTCGAACAGATCGACCGCGCCGGATCCGGCGGAAAAATTGCCGCCGTTCGGCCCGATGGTGACATCGCCGCCGTTGACGCTAAAGCCGTTGAGCTTGCCATCGGCGCCGATCTGCGGTGCCCCCGTCGTCAGCGTCGCATGCGGCGTGTTGATGAAGCCGCAGCCGTCGCAGGTGATGCCGTTCGGATTGGCGATGACGACATCGGCGCGCCCGCCGAACACTTCGATCGCGCCGTTCAATGCCGAGCGGTTGCCGCTGGTGACTTCGTTGAGGATGACCGATGCCGGCCCTGAGCTGTTGAGATTGGGATTGCCGGGCGTGACGCCGCCGAGATTGGAGTTGCCGATCTCGCCCTTGAAGTTGTTGAGGATCAGGCCCGGCGTGCCGACGTTGAAATTGTCGTATTTGTTGTGCGACAGGCCCTGGCTGTTCGGCGTGACGATGTCGATGAGCGGCACGCCGTTGGGTGCCGAACCGACGCCCGGCTGATTGGCGGCCGGCGCCGTGGTGCTTGCTGAAACCGACTGGGCGTTGGCAAGCATCGGCTGGAAGACCAGCAGCGCGCTGAGCACGAGTGCCAGTGAGCGATGGGCGAACCTACCAAACCGGTAAGCAAGGGCTCTGGCATTCGAACCAAGACCGGTTTTTTCACGCATCGTTTCGTCTTTCCAAACGCACAACTGGTTTTTGTCTCGACATCAATCACGGCCCGGCGCTGCCTTCCCCGGCAGCGCCTCGCCTCGTCTCGTTATTTCTGGGTGAGCCAGGTCTTCACATTGCGGGTGAAGGACTTGGACAGGCGCTGCGCCATGACATCAGGCGCGCCGGAGGTTGTCGCCGCATTGACCGCGACTGCGATGATCACGCCGTAACCGCTTCCGCGCATGGAGAGGTCTTCGCCATGGATGTTCTGCGCCTGGGCGATCAATTGGCCGGTCTTGACATCCTCCAGCCGAACAGTTCCGTCGATCATGCTGTCATGGCCGCCGATAATGCGGGCCTGCTTGGTGGTGACGTCGAACACATGCAGCGTCACGACCAACCTGCCCCTGTTAGGGCCGCCCGGCACGCCGATCAGTTCCTTCGACATCGTGGCTTGGAGGGTGCGAACCGCGTCGGAGACCTGCTGGTCGGGCTTGTCGCCAAAACCGAATGTCTTGACGTCGGGAGCCAGCTCGATCCTGATCTCGCGCACGGACGTGCGCTGCAGGGCGGCAATCAGCCGAGGATCTGTCCTGGTGGTGACGCAGGACGCCAGTGTCGCCGCCAGCAGGAGAAGGGTTAAAAACGCACGATACGCATAAGCAACTCCGGAATTCATTCACGAGTTCAATTCGTCTGCGGGGCTCAGTTCCGGCTATCCGACGACGAGGCAGGCTTTGGCTTGCTGTCGAGATGCTTGTAGAGCTCGGTCAGCTGGGACTTCGGCGCCGGGCAGCCCTTCGATTTGGCGATGCTGGTCAGGACATTGTTCCTGTTGCGCAAGGCATCGATCTCGACTTTCTCAGGCGATTTCGGGTCCATGAAAAACAGCGCCGGCAGAAACAGCAGCACACCGGTCGCCCCAAGCACGATGTTCTTCCCCTGCGCATCGGTGCGCTCCTTCACCGTCGAGGAGATCTGCCGTTCGTTGGCCTCGAATTCGCGTGCGATGCCGGCGCAATCGAAGGCGCTGTCGGACGGGTTGGTCGAAGACACCGGGCGTGCCTCCCGCCCGGCGCAGCCGGCAAGCGACATGGAAAGAGCAAGGATCAGCGCCGTCGATCTTGAAAGGGTGTTGGCGGGCTTGTTCGTCGAAATAGTGCGGGTGGTCATTGTCCTGCTTTCGTTACCAATGAGCGGATGCGCTGAAATAAAAGAGCCCGCCATCGACATCGTCGAGGCTGCTTGCGATAATGTCGGAATAGCCGAGGTCGGCGCTGATATTGCCGCCGACGGTGCGGATGCCGGCCGTCCAGCTGGCAAGATCGCCGCCTGATATATCGAAGCGCTTCTGCGCATAGACATGGCCGTAGTCGAAGCCGAGATAGGGGCGCAGTTCGCCGAAGGCCTTGGCAGCCCCGCCGCCGCCCTGGTTGGACTGCGTTCTCCAGACGATCTCGTTGTGGCTGAACACGCCGTTGTTGCCGAAGAGCACGCCTTCGCGCGTGCCGCGGACATTGCCGTAGCCGCCGAGGGATATCTGTTCGGCGCCGAGCAGATTATCCGGGGAATATTGACCGCTGAGCAGCGAGGTGAATTCGAATTGCCGGCCGGCGGCCTGGAAGGGCTGCGTGACGCTGACCGTGGCGTTGAATTTCGAAAACCGCGGATCGGCGTTGCCGGCACCCGGATCCCCCGGGTTGACCGCATCGAAGAGACCGAGCCCCTTGTCAAAGCTGGCATCGAACATCCAGATGCCGCCGAACATGCGGCGGGAATGGGAGATGCCGATATCGCCGACCGTATAGCTGCGGCTGCCGACCTCGATCAAATTGCCGAGCAGGAAGTTGTTGGTCTGTTTGTAGGTCAGGCCGCTGCGGACCGTGGTGATCGAATCCTTGTCGCGAGAGATAACGCGATCGATGCCGAGGCCCGCCTGCCCCGAATTGCCGGAGGTTTCGAGCGTGCTGAAGTTTCCTTCGACCGCACTTTCATATTGGTACCAGGAGCCGTTCAGAGAGAGGGTGGAATAACCGTAGGGGACGCTGACGCTGCCGGAATAACTGTTGCCAAAGCCATTTCCGTCATTCTCCCACGAATAGTCCGGGCCGCTGTGTTCGTAGGAGAAATTCCACTGGTCATTGATGCCGAGCAGGTCATCGTAGCCGAGCGATGCCGAGCTGCGGGAAAAGCCGGTGCTCTGCTGCCCCATATTGTTGTTGCCGACAGAGACATGCCAGGGCCGGCCCGGCCGGTTCTCGATGTTGAGGATCGAGGTTCCGTCCTTCGGGCCGGGCAGCATGGCTGATTTGGCGTCGTTGGCCTGCAGCCGGTTCATCTGGTCGAGGCCCTGCTCGATATCGCGGATATTGACGACGCGGCCGATCAGACCGGGAAAGGCGGTCGCCAGCGAAGCGTTGCCGGCCACTTTCTGGCCGTTGAGATAGATGTCGGAGAGCGTGCCTTCGACGACCAGCAGGCGGAGGATCCTGGTCGTGCGGATATCCTGCTGCGGCACATAGGCCCGCGAGGTCACATAGCCATGATCGATATAGAGATGCGTGACATCCCTCAGAACCGCATTGATCTCGGCGAGGCCGACGCAGCGGTTGCCGTAAGGCGCCGTCACCTTGCCGATCTCCTGGGCCGACAGCAGGCTCGCCCCCTCGATCTCGACCCTCGTGATGTCGAAACAGGCGCCATTGCCGGGACCGCCGGGCAAAGCGCCGTTTTCGGCATCCGCGCCGCCGTCCGGTGTGGCGCGGCGCAGGGCATCCAGCCGCTGCGTCTGCGACTGCTCTTCCTGGCGGCGGTTGAAATCATCGGCAGGCGTTTGCGCGTAGGCGGGCGCGATCGCAACTGCGAGGGCGGCGCCAGCAACCAGAAAGTATCGAATTTCTGTGGTCATGGATGAAATTCGGCTACTTCGCGGCAACGGACTGAAGCTCGTCAAGGGCCGGCTTCAGCCCTTTCAGCGAGAAGCGGATATTGACGTCCTGGCCGTTCATCAGCCGTACCAGCCCTTCGGCGGCGGCGCCCTTCTTCAGCGCTGCGGTCATTTTCGTGTCCAGCGCCAGCTGCGCCCAGCATCCGGTCTGGTTGCAGTTGCGGTAATCGAGCTTGGCGACCGGCTTGCCGTCAGCCGTGATCGACAGGCCCGAGGGCAGGAAAACGTTGAGCGGCAGAAGCGCGGTCAGCATCAGTCGCGGCTTGCCCTTGTCGGAAGGCGTAGCCGGCGGCGCCGATATCGCCAGCGTCAGGATATTGACGGGCTTGCCGTCCTTGGCGACTTGCGCGACCTGTGCGACTTCGCAGGCCTCAGCGCCTGCCGAACCGGTGCAGCGATAATACCAGTCGTCGAATTTCTGCGATTTTATCGCCGGCGCCTGTTCCGGTTCTTGAAGGCCAGGAGACTGCGAAAAGGATGGGCTCGCACAGGCGATCGATATCACGATGGGGGCGATAATCCGGAGGCCCCGTTTCATGCCGCTTTTCAAAAATGTCTTCATTTAAAATGCAACTTCAGGAAGATTTTATTTTCGTGAAAAGTCATATCGCTACAATCCACACTTCAGTCAACCCTAACGTGTCAGCACGGTAAAGTTTGCGTTAGGTATTTACTTCGCGTTCTGGGAGATTGCGTCCCGTTTGCCCGAGTCCCCAGTCGCAGCGAAATCGCCAACAGATTCCGAAATTCGAATGAAACCGATTGGCGAGACACATGAGACGACGCGCAACTTACGCGAAGCTGGCCATCTGCTCGTTTGCATTGAAAATCAGGCGTATAGACGGATAGGATGAATAATTCGGCGCCATCGGGCATTCAGAAAAGTTTGCGAAAGATGAGCTGCACTCATTTTGAAGAAGAGACGTTTCAAGCCGCCTGCATCATTCACGATACCGCTCACAAATACGGAGATGTATTCAGAAATTTCTTACGCCCGGGGGTTGCTGCTGTTGTTTATCTGGGAAAGAAGGGAACAACCGCCTGGCGAAACCGCAACTGCTAACGCAGCCCGGGACGGAATTTGCGGCCCGCCTTAGGGAAAACCTGGTCAACACCCGAATCGACGGCGATCTCCCGTCTCTCCCCGCGCCGTCATCGCCCCGTCATTTTCGAGATGACATCCGCGCCGTTCTCTGCGAAAAAGAGCGTGATGAGAGACAGGGGCGCCCGTCGATAGACGGGCTGAGAAGCACCCTTCGAACCTGAACCGGATAATGCCGGCGGAGGGAGTCGCTCGGGGTCGCGGCTCACCGCACCAATGACCCCGTGCCCGCCCCCGCCTGAAAGGGGCCACATGCAGACCAGGACCACACCAGGAGCCATGCTGACGGCGATGCGCGAGAAGCCGCCGCTCGTTCAGTGCATCACCAACTACGTCGCCATGAATGTCGCCGCCAATGTACTCTTGGCCGCGGGCGCCTCGCCGGCCATGGTGCATGCTGCTGAAGAAGCCGGCGAATTCGCCGGCATCGCAAATGCGCTGACCGTCAATATCGGCACGCTGTCGCCGCAATGGATCGACGGCATGCAGGCGGCGGCGAAGGCGGCGAACTCGGCCGGCAAACCCTGGGTGCTCGATCCGGTCGCCCACTATGCGACGGGCTTTCGCCGCCAAGCGGTCGCCGATCTGCTGGCGCTGAAGCCCACGATCATCCGCGGCAACGCCTCCGAGATCATCGCGCTTGCCGGCGGGGAGAGCCGCGGCCAGGGCGTCGACAGCCGCGATCCGGTCGAGCAGGCGGAAGGAACGGCGCGATGGCTGGCTGAGCGGCAGCAGGCGGTCGTTGCCGTCACCGGCGCGGTCGATTTCGTCACCGATGGCGAGCAGGCGGTGCGCATCACAGGCGGATCGGCCTTGATGCCGCAGGTCACGGCGCTCGGCTGCTCGCTGACCTGCCTGGTCGGCGCCTTTGCCGCCTCCGTGCCCGAGGATATCTTCGGCGCGACGGTCGCCGCCCTTGCAACCTTCGCTATCGCCGGCGAGGATGCCGCCCTCGGCGCAGCCGGTCCCGGCTCCTTCGCTTGGCGCTTCCTCGACGCGCTGAACGCGCTCGACGCTGAAACGCTCGACGCCAGGGCAAGGATATCGGCAGTATGAAGGCTTTCGACCTCTCGCTCTATCTCGTCCTCGATCCCGATCTCTGCGCCGGGATCGGCATGGTCGAAACGGCGCGCCGTGCCGTAGCCGGCGGCGCGACGATGGTGCAACTGCGCGACAAACATGCCGGCACGGCCGGCATGATCGAGACCGGACGCGCCTTGAAACAGGCGCTTGATGGCACCGGCGCCCTGCTCATCGTCAACGACGATGTCGAGGCGGCGATCGCCATCGGTGCCGACGGGTTGCATATCGGCCAGGAGGATATGGATGCGGCGACAGCGCGGGCGATGATCGGCTCCGACATGATCCTCGGCCTGTCAGTCGAAACCGCGGCGCTTGCCGCTGGCGTCGATCCCAGCCTCGTCGATTATACCGGCATCGGGCCGGTGTTTGCGACGCCGACCAAGGCCGACCACAAGCAGCCGATCGGCTTTCACGGCCTGGCAAGGCTGGTGGCGGTTTCGCCGGTGCCCTCGGTTGCGATCGGCGGGCTCAAGGCGGAGCATGTGGCCGAAGTCTTTGCCGCAGGAGCAAGAGGGCTTGCCGTCGTCTCCGCCATTTGCGGCGCGCCGGATCCGGAAGCCGCCACACGCCGCATCGCCGCAGAAATTCGAAAGGCCCGCGCATGATCCGCAACGTCCTCTCCATCGCCGGCTCCGATCCCTCGGGCGGCGCCGGCATCCAGGCCGACCTCAAGACCTTTTCCGCCCGCGGCGTCTACGGCATGGCGGTGCTGACGGCGCTGACGGCGCAAAACACCCAAGGGGTCACCGGCGTGCATCTGGTGCCGCCTCCCTTCGTCGCCGATCAAATCAAGGCCGTCTTTGCCGATGTGCGCGTCGATGCGGTCAAGATCGGCATGATCGCCAATGCCGGCATCGCCGAGGCCGTCGCCGCCGCACTGGACGCAGCTCTGGCAGAGGGGCGCGGCATTCCCATCGTCATCGATCCGGTGATGATCGCCAAGGGCGGAGCCGCCCTGCTTGCGCCCGAAGCCGTTGACGTGCTGACCCGCCGGATGCTGCCGCTCGCGACACTGCTGACCCCGAACCTGCCTGAGGCCGCCGCCCTGCTGCACCAGCCGGTCGCGACAAACCGGGCTGAGATGGCGGCGCAGGCCGAAAGCCTGCGGGCGCTCGGCCCGGCCGCGGTGCTGGTCAAGGGCGGCCATCTCGACAGCGACGACAGCCCCGACGTGCTCGCCACAGCCGACGGCCTGCACTGGTTCGAAGCCCGGCGGGTGCCGACCAAGAACACCCATGGCACCGGCTGCACGCTGTCGAGCGCGTTGGCGGCCGAGCTTGCCAAGGGCGCCTCGGTGCCGGAGGCGGTCGCCATCGCCAAGGATTACCTCGCCGGCGCGGTCGCCGCTGCCGGAAGCCTCACCGTCGGCTCCGGCCACGGGCCGGTGCAGCACTTTCATGCGCTTTGGAAAGTCACGGGATAAGCATCCATCATCGACGCACCCCTTCAATCGAAACGGCTCGGGCTCCCCGGGCCGTTTTTGCTTTCGGCAGCCAGCTTGCTTTTGAGTGAGAGCATCGTGGCGAGC
This sequence comes from Rhizobium acidisoli, assembly GCF_002531755.2. Classification (NCBI taxonomy): domain Bacteria; kingdom Pseudomonadati; phylum Pseudomonadota; class Alphaproteobacteria; order Hyphomicrobiales; family Rhizobiaceae; genus Rhizobium; species Rhizobium acidisoli. The sequence continues at coordinate 146,138 of NZ_CP035001.1, forward strand.
AGCATCGCGCTATTTGAAAAACGCAGTTGACAAGCCCAGCCAGATAGCCAAGTCTATGACATTAAAAGGGGATATATTCCGCAATAACGGAATATGAGGAGGAATGACCGGTGCCAGACCTGCTTGTGAGTCTATACTCCACAAAGCTTGCCGATCTGAATCGGAAAGCCGATCATGTCGGTGTCTCCATCCGCCCGGCCCTCCCCCCGGAACTGCATCTCGTCGTCGAATGGGTTCGCCAGCAGTTCAGCGAAAACTGGGCAAGCGAAGTCTCCGTCGCCTTCTCCCGCCAGCCTGTTGCCTGCCTGATCGCCGTCGACGGCGGCAAGCTTCTCGGCTTTGCCTGTTACGACACGACGGCGCGCGGCTTCTTCGGCCCGACCGGCGTCGATCCTCAGGCCCGCGGCAAGGGTATCGGGCTCGCCCTGTTTTCCGCCTGCCTTCAGACCATGAAGACGCTTGGCCATGCCTATGCCTTCATCGGCGATGCCGGCCCGGTCGATTTTTACGCGAAGACCGCAGGCGCCATCACCATCCCCGCCCCCGACAAGGGCATCTACGAAGGCATGCTGAGACGCATGGCCGACCTGACCATCTGATCCCGGAGTTACAGAATTGTCCTCGACCCCGCTCGCCCTTTTCGTCGGCCTTCCCAATCCGGTCCTTTCGGACGATGAATTCGCCCTGTTTCGCGAGACCAATCCGCTCGGCCTCTTCGTCGGCCGGCGCAATCAGCGTGAGCCGGAGCAGACCAAGCGGCTGATCGAACGCTTCCGTGAAGCCGTCGGCCGCGACGATGCGCCTGTTTGCACCGACCAGGAAGGCGGCCGCGTGCAGCATCTCGATGCCGGCCCCTGGCCGCTCTTCCGCAGCTTCGGCCAGTTCGCCGAACTTGCGCGCCGGGATTTCGCGCTCGGCAAAAAAGCAGTGCGCCTTTCCTCCCAGGCCATGGGGGCGATGATGACGGAACTCGGCCTTTCCAGCGGCTGCTCGCCCGTGCTCGACCTCGTCTTCGAGACGACGAGCGCGGTCATCGGCGCCCGCTCTTTCGGCCCCGATCCTGATGTCATCGCCGCCCTCGGCCGCGAGGTGGTCGACGGCCTGCTCGAGACCGGCAACATGCCGGTGATGAAGCACATTCCCGGCCACGGCCGCGCGACGCTGGATTCCCACAAGGAGCGTCCGGTGGTCGACGCCAGCCGCGAGACGCTCGCTGCGACCGATTTCAAGCCCTTCGTGGCGCTGAAGGATACGCCCTGGGCCATGGTCGCCCATGTCGTCTACTCCGCCTACGACAGGGAGCTACCCGCCTCCATCTCGCCGGTCATGCACGACGTCATCCGCAACGAGATGGGTTATGACGGCGTGCTCATTTCCGACTGCATCTTCATGGAATCGCTCTCCGGCACCCTGCCGGAACGCGTCCGGCAGGTGCTCGACGCCGGCTTCGACATCGCCCTCCACAGCCATGGCGACGTCAGGGAAAGCGAAGCCGCCGCCAAGGCCGCCCGACCGCTGACGAACGCCGCTCTCAAGCGGATCGCGGCCGGCACGGCCCGCCTCGGCAATCTCAAGGTCGACATCCGCGCCGCCCATGCTGAAGTCGAAGACATGTTTGCAAGCGTGCTGGTCTCCTGACCGGCGCGTCATCTCTCACCACATAAAAAGGGGAATAGAGCATGAAAAAATATCTTCTTGCCGCCGCCGCACTGACGCTGCTTTCGGGCTCCGCCATGGCGCAAACGGTCCTGACGGCGAATATCGAACCGGCGACGACCTGGGTGCGCAACTTCAACCCGTTCAACCAGACCTCGTCGCGCCAGTCGACGCTCGACTTCATCTACGAGCCGCTGGTTATTTTCAACCGCTTCGACAGCAACAAGCCGGTCTATCGGCTGGCCGAAAGCTTCAAGCTCTCCGACGATCTGAAGAGCATCGATTTCAAGCTGCGCCCGAACCTGAAATGGTCTGATGGTAAGCCGCTGACCGCAGCCGACGTCAAGTTCACCTATGATTACCTGAAGAAGTTCCCGGCGCTCGACTTCGTCAGCATCTGGAGCTTCATCACCGATATCAAAGCTGTCGACGATCAGACGGTGCGCTTCACGCTCGCCAATCCGAGCTCGCTCGCCGCCGAGCAGATCTCGCAGCTGCCGATCGTTCCGGAACATGTCTGGAAGGACGTCGCCGACCCGGTCACCTTCGCCAACGAGACCCCGGTCGGCAGCGGCCCGCTGACCGAGGTTCCGCGCTTCACCGGCCAGACCTACGACCAGTGCCGCAACCCGAACTATTGGGACAACGCGCATCTGAAGGTCGATTGCATGCGCTTCCCGCAGCTTGCCGACAACAATCAGATGCTGACGGCGACGGCCGACGGCACGCTCGACTGGGGCGTCTCCTTCATTCCCGATATCGACAATGTCTATGTCTCCAAGGATCCGGCGCATTTCCACTATTGGTATTCGCCAAGCAGCATGGTCGCCTTCCTGTTCAACCTGGAAACCGCGAACGAGCACAACAAGAAGGCCTTCAACGACCTGAAATTCCGCCGTGCCGTCTCGATGGCGCTCGACCGCAAGACGATGATCGACGTCGCCGGCTACGGCTATCCGACGCTGAACGAAGACCCCGGCTTGATGGGCGAGCTTTACAAGAGCTGGGCGGATCCATCGGTCAAATCAGACTTCGGCAAGTTCGCGACCTATGACGCCGACGCCGCCAAGGCCCTGCTCGACGAGGCGGGCTACAAGGACAAGGACGGCGACGGTTTCCGCGACAATCCCGACGGCAGCAAGATCTCTTTCTCGATCATCGTCCCAAGCGCCTGGACCGACTGGATCGACACCGTCAACCTCGCCGTCGAGGGCATGCAGGCGGTCGGCATCGACGCCAAGATCGAAACGCCTGAAGAAGCCGTCTGGACCGGCAACCTCATCAACGGCACGTTCGATGCGGCGATCAACAGCCTGCCGGCCTCGGCCTCGCCCTATTATCCCTACAAGCGCGCCTTCAGCGCTTCGGACAAGGGCAAGACCCGTTTCACCGCGCAGCGCTGGTTCAATCCCGATGTCGAAAAGCTCGTCACCGAGTTCACCCAGACGGCGGATCTTGCCAAGCAGAAGGACGCGATGAACAAGGCGCAACGCATCGTTGCCGAAAACATGCCGATGATTCCGGTGTTCAACAATCCGAACTGGTATCAGTACAACACCAAGCGGTTCACCGGCTGGTCGACCAAGGAAAATCCCTTCGTCAATCCGTCGATCTCGCGGACCAATCCGGCACGCCTCCTGAACCTGCTCGCGCTCGAGCCGGTCAAGTAAGACACCTCCCGGGAGCGGCGTCAGAGCAAGATGCCGAAAAGTGTAAGCGGTTTCGGATGACATCACGCTCATCCAGAAGCGCCGCTCCCGTCACGACGGAGTTCTCATGGCTTTCCTGCTTCGCCGCCTGGTTTTCTACATGGCAGCCTTCATCGCGGCAGCGACGATCAATTTCTTCCTGCCGCGCCTGATGCCGGGCGATCCCGTGCAGATCATGTTCTCGAGCGCCGGCACCGAATTGCCGCCGGAGAGCCTGCAGGCGCTGAAGCTCACCTTCGGCTTCGTTGATGGGCCGCTCTGGCAGCAATATCTCACCTATCTCGGCAGCATCTTCACCGGCGATCTCGGCCGCTCGATCAAATATTTCCCGCTGCCGGTCACCTCGGTGCTCGGTCATGCCCTTATCTGGACCGTCAGCCTGATGGGCACAGCGACGATCATCAGCTTTGCGCTCGGCACCCTCCTCGGCATCGCCGCCGCCTGGCGCCGCGGCAGCAGGTTCGATGTTGTCGTCTCCGTCGGCGCGATCTTCGCGACATCGGTGCCGGCCGTCGTCACCTCGCTGATCGTGCTCTTCATCTTCGGCTTCACGCTTGGCTGGTTTCCGAACGGCTATGCCGCCGATCCCTCGCTCGATCCGGCCTTCAGCCTGCAATATCTCGGCAGTGTCGCCTATCACGGCATCCTGCCGATGGTCACACTCTGCACCGTGCTGATCGGCGGCTTCACCGTGACCATGCGCAACAATATGATCAACCTGCTCGGCGAGGACTATATCGTCATGGCCCGCGCCAAGGGGCTTTCCGACCGGCATGTGATGCTCTGGTATGCGGCGCGCAACGCCCTGCTGCCGACCGTCTCCAGCCTTGCCATCGCCATCGGCACCATTCTCGGCGGCTCGCTGGTGACCGAGGTCGTCTATAACTATCCCGGCCTCGGCAATATTCTCTACCAGGCAATTCTCGCCCGCGATTACCCCGTCATCCAGGGCCAGCTCCTCATCATGACCGCGACTATGCTGATCGCCAATTTTATCGTCGACGTCAGTTATATCCTGCTCGACCCGCGGCTGAAGGGAGCATGAGATGAAAACCCTGCTTCGAAACCGCAAGGCGCTCACCGGCCTCGTCATCATCGCCGTCATCGTCATCGTCGCGATCGCAGCACCGCTGCTGACGCAATACGACCCCGCCGCCCGCACCGGGCGGCCGCACCAGCCGCCATCGCTCGACCATATTCTCGGCACCACCCGCATCGGCCAGGATGTCTTTGCCCGGCTGATCTACGGCGCCCGCACCTCGCTTGCCGTCGGCTTCGGCGCCGGCCTGCTGATTACCCTCGTCGGCACCGCTCTCGGCATCATTTCCGGCTATCGCGGCGGCAAGACCGACGAGGTCATCAGCTTCTTCACCAATATGGTGCTGGTGGTTCCCAACCTGCCGCTGCTGCTGGTGCTCGCCGCCTTCATCGGCCAGGCAAGCCCCGTCGTCATCGCGCTGATCCTCGGCGCCACCTCGTGGGCCTGGGGCGCCCGCGTCACCCGCGCCGAGACGCTCTCCGTCAAACATAAGGATTTCGTCAAATCCGCCGAGATGATGGGCGAGCCGCAATGGCGTATCATGACATTCGAGATTTTTCCCAACGTGATATCGATCGTCGGCATCAATTTCATCGGCAGCGTCATCTTCGCGATCATCACCGAGGCGACGCTTGAGTTTCTCGGCCTCGGCGATCCCCGCGCGATCTCCTGGGGCACCATGCTCTACAACGCCCAGAAGGCTTCGGCGCTTTCGGTCGGCGCCTGGTGGGATATCCTCACCCCCTGCTTTGCGCTCGCCTTCCTCGGCATCGGCATGTCGCTGTTGAATTTCGCCGTCGACGAGATCGCCAATCCGCGGCTGCGCACCGGCAATCATCGGAAGCGCTGGTCCCTGCTCGTCCGTTCCGGGGAGGGCCGCCTGTGACGCAGCCGCTGCTTTCGGTGAGGAATCTCACCATCGACTATATCGGCGAGGAGAAGGATTTCCGCGCCGTCGACGACGTCAGCTTCGACGTGGCTCCGGGCGAGGTCTTCGGCCTTGCGGGCGAATCCGGCTGTGGCAAGAGCACCATCGCCTTTGCCATCAGCCGCCTGCACAAGCCGCCGGCGCTGATCCGCAAGCAGAGCCGCATCCTGCTCGACGGCCGCGACGTGCTCGATCTCGACCAGCAGGCGCTTGCCGCCTTCCGCTGGCGCGAGGTCGCCATGGTCTTTCAGAGCGCCATGAACTCGCTGAACCCGGTGCTGCGCATCGAGGCGCAATTCTACGACATGCTGCGCACCCACAAGGGCATGAGCCGTGCTGCGGCCCGCGAGCGCACCGCCGAAATGCTGAGGCTCGTCGATATCGCCCCGGATCGCATGCGCGACTATCCGCACCAGTTTTCCGGCGGCATGCGCCAGCGCATCGTCATCGCCATCTGCATGGCGCTCGATCCGAAGCTCGTCGTCATGGACGAGCCGACGACGGCGCTCGACGTCGTCGTCCAGCGCGAAATCCTGCAGCGCATCAACGAGCTGCGCCGCCGCTTCGGCTTCTCCGTGCTCTTCATCACCCATGACCTCGGGCTGATGGTGCAGTTCTGCGACCGCATCGGCATCATGCTGTCAGGCAGGCTGGTGGAGCAGAATTCAGCCGAGGCGATCTACAAGACTCCGGCGCACGATTACACGAAAAAGCTCTGGGCCTCCTTCCCCTCGCTGCATGGAGGAGTGCTGCTATGAGCGACGCCATCCTCGCACTCGAGACCGTCACCAAGAGTTTCGGCCATGGTTCGGCGGTCGTGCACGCGGCGCGCGCCATTTCCTTTTCGCTGCATGCCGGCCGGGCGCTGGCGCTCGTCGGCGAATCCGGCAGCGGCAAGACCACCTGCGCCCGCATGGCGATGCGCGAATATCTGCCGACATCGGGCCGCATCCTCTACAAGGGCCGGCCCGTCGAGGCGGCGAATTCCGCCGAAATCGCTCGCTACCGCCGCTCGGTACAGATGATCTTCCAGGATCCCTTCGCCTCGCTGAACCCCGCCCACACCATCGCCCACCATCTGAGGCGCCCGCTGAAGCTGCATCGCCCCGATATCAAGGGGGCCGAGATCGATGCAACGGTCCGCGAACTGCTGCAGCGCGTCAGGCTCGATCCCGATCTCGTCGCGCCGAGATATCCGCACGAACTCTCCGGCGGCCAGCGCCAGCGCGTCAACATTGCCCGCGCCCTTGCCGTCCGGCCGGAGGTGATCGTGGCGGACGAACCGACCTCGATGCTCGATGTTTCGGTACGCCTCGGCGTGCTGAACCTCTTAAACGAGATGAAGCAGGAGATGAATCTCGGTCTGCTATACATCACCCATGACATCGCCACGGCACGTTATGTCGCGGAAGATATCGCCGTGATGTATGCCGGCCAGATCGTCGAATGGGGCAGCACCGCAAGGGTGATCGACAATCCGCTGCATCCCTATACCAGGCTGCTGCTCTCGGCCGTTCCCGATCCCGACGTCCGTTTCGAGGACCCGAAGGCGCGTCTCAGGCCCGACGAGGTGGAGGACATCCGCCGCCGTTCTGCCGCGGCCCAGGACAATATCGTCGAAGCGGAGCCGGAGCATTTCATGCGGATGATCTGACAGTCCGTTTGATTGCGCCTCAGCTGAGTTCCTGGGCCAGTCCGAGAAGAATCCCTTCGGGCCCTCTTATGTAGCAGAGCCGATATGTGTCTCCATACTGGACGACGTCGCCGACGAGCTGCGCGCCGCGCATGCGGAGCCTTTCAAGCGTCTCGTCGATGTCGTCAACGGTGAACATGACGCGGAGATAGCCGAGCGCGTTGACCGGAGCGTTGCGGTGATCTGCGACGACATTAGGCATGAGGAAGCGGGAGAGTTCGAGCCGGCTGTGGCCATCAGGTGTGCGCATCATGGCGATCTCGACGCGCTGATCGCCCAGTCCAGTGATACGTCCGGCCCATTCTCCTTCGATCATGGCCCGTCCTTCGAGCTCAAGGCCGAGTTCGCCAAAGAAATCAATCGCCACGGCGAGGTCTTCAACGACGATGCCTACATTGTCCATCCGCTTGAGCGCCATGTTTCCAATCTCCAAAGAAGTCGTTGCAATCTCCGAGGCGTCGCCTCGTCCAACAAAGGACGTTTGAGAAGCCCCAACGCCGACAGCCCTCCGAGCGCAATTCGCTGCTCTTCAATCGGAAGCTTGCACCATGGACCGCCTCTAACCACCGCCCCGCTTGAGACGGTCCCCGAGGCCTGCTGACTGGCCCCACTCATCACCCTATGCTAGGGGACGGTTCTTTCAAGTGAGGCGAAACGGTCATGCTGCCCTGGATCCAGCTCGATTCCGCGACTATTCCCGGCGAGGGCGGCGAACTCAGGCTGAAGCAGCGCGGCAGCGAATTCTCGATCATGCTCGGCGCCAACGAGCTGATGAACAGCCGCCTCAGCGGCTCGGAAGAGGCGCTTGCGACCCTTTCCTGGGAGCGAATCAAGGCGCATCCGAAGCCGAAGGTTCTGATCGGCGGGCTCGGCATGGGGTTCACCCTGCGCGCCGCTCTCGCCATACTTCCCGAGGACGCCACGGTCACCGTCGCCGAATTGGTGCCGGCCGTCGTTACCTGGGCGCGCGGGCCGATGGCCGAGGTCTTCAAGGGCTGTCTCGACGATCCGCGCGTCGCCATCCATCAGGGTGATGTCGGCGAGGCGATCCGTGCCGGCAAGGGCGCCTATGACGCGATCCTGCTCGATGTCGACAATGGCCCGGATGGGCTGACCCGCAAATCCAACGACCGGCTCTATGATTTCGCCGGCCTGCGCGCCGCCCGCGACGCGCTTCGCCCCGGCGGCGTGCTCGCCGTCTGGTCGTCCGGCCCCGACCCCGATTTTACCCGCCGCCTCAGGGACACCGGTTTTTCCGTCGATGCGGTCAACACCCGCGCCAACGGCAAACGCGGCGGCGCCCGCCATGTGATCTGGCTGGCGGTAAAGCCGGCCCGCTGACCAAAGCTCCTCAACGAATGAGGTGGCATCGCCGGGATCAACTGCCCGAAGCGATCCTGCGGGCGGCATTGATGGCGCGGCGGGCGCCGGAGCGCAGCTGGGTGGTCTCGGCGCCGGCAATGACCAGGTCGAAGCCGAATTTCAACAATTCGCCGGCCCGCTCGCCGTCGGCGGCAAAGGCGCAGGCGAATTTGCCATGGGCGCGGCAGCGCGCGACGGCATGCTGCATGGCGCTGTCGATTTCGGCAGCGTTCGGCGCCACCTGATCGCCGTTCGACAGCGCGATCGACAGATCGGAAGGGCCGATGAAAATGCCGTCGATGCCGGTCACGCCGAGAATGCCGTCGATCGCATCGAGCGCGGCGCGGGTCTCGATCATGGCGATGGCCACGGTGAGCGCATTGGCATTCTTCAGATAATCATCGCCCGACAGGCCGGTATGGTTCAGCGCCAATGACGGCCCCCAGCTGCGCTCGCCGACGGGCGGATATTTCGTCGTCCGGACCAGGGCTCTCGCATCGTCGGCCGAATTGATCATCGGCGCGATGATGCCGGAAGCACCGGCATCGAGCAGCCGCGAGGCGGAGGCGAAATCGCCGACCGGGATGCGCGCCAGGGCCGCCTTGCCGGCCAGACGCACCTGCGCGATGCCATTGGCCGCAGACGGCATGTCCCACATGCCGTGCTGCATATCCAGCACGACGGCATCGAAGGCCTCCTGCGCCAGGTGGTTGACGAGCATGGCGTCGGGAATGCCGACCCAGGCGGAGATCATCCCGTCCCGGCTGCCCCTGATCCGGTTCGCAAAGCCGTCGATTTCAGCGGCGCTCATACCATTCTCCTCCAATTCGTCAGACCGCCAGCGGCCATTGCTGTCAGGCAGCAGCGGCGGTTCACACCCTCCGGCGCAGCCGCGAGACGATGATCAGGACGGCAATGCCGGCTGCGGCCAGAATAGCGCCCCACAGCACCCAGATCGTTTGGGCGATCATGAAGCTCGAGGCCGGATAAGGAAAATAGCCGCTTCCCTGCCCGATCCAGATCAGGCCGAGGAGGACCATCAGCAGTCCGATGATATATCCGATCGTTCGCATGCTTGCGTCACTTTCGCTATGGATTTGCTCCCACAATGGCGACCGGCGTCGTTCATGACAAGGCTTCTCCTGGGCACAAACGTCGGCGTTGAGGCGTGGTGAGCCGCAAGGCTGCTGCTAGCCACCCAGATCGGCGGGCATCCATGTGGCGCTTTTGAAAGCCCGATATAGACCAGGAGAACGAGATACACCCGCCCACTTACCGAATGCCCTCTCTACTACTCATGTTGCATAGATCGCTAGCAAGCTACGATGCAGTGCGGGAGGCAGAACTCCATCGAATCTCGCAAATCCGAGGGAACCACAACTCGCTGAAATCGCTCAATTCTTTTTGAGGCAGCCTCTCATGCGCTTCAGGAACCAGCCATGGTCATAGTGATTACCGCTGTACGTCCAATGAATGACTTCAGATTCGTGAAAATATCAATCACTATGAGTTGCGTACAACCCCAACTAACGAGTCCAAGGCCGAACCATATTGCTTGTCTTTGCTTTGGTCTCTGATGATGTTGCGCGCGAATTCCGCTGGGTAGAGCACGCCGGACATTGCCGTGCTGGAGTTTCGATGAAAAAGGTGGCGCCATGACCATTGCACTTCGCTCCCTAGCCAAGGGACTGGGTTCCTTTGTCCTTCCGCAACTGCGAAATACGCACGTGGAAGGGGGCACCACTTCTGCACGCCACTGTTATGACCTTTTCTTTCGCCACTACGGTCACCTAGCGCCTTGGCTGAACGGCAAACGACCTGAAGTATTGGTCGAGGTCGGCCCCGGAAGTTCGCTTGGCGTTGGGCTTGCCGCACTGCTTGCGGGCGTCGACACGTACATCGGGCTGGATTTGCAAGACCACCGGAGCATCGAGCACGATATTGAAGTCCTGAACGGTTTGATTGAACTCTTCGGCGAGCGGGCCGCGTTTTGGGATAACACCGTATCGGGCGACATCTTTTTTCCGCCGTCACCGACAAACTTCGCCTGGGATCGGATAGATGGGATCCTGCAACAGCGCCTCAGTGCGGAGGCAATCGACGCGCTGAAGGCGGACCTCGTGAATGGCAGCGAACGATTAAAATTCGTCGCACCATGGACCGATTTCAACGTACTGCAGGCTGGTGTGGCTGACTGGCTGATGACGCATTCAGTCATGGAGCACGTGGACAACCTCGTTGATACCTATATCGCTATTGCCCGGTGGCTGAAGCCAGGAGGGTTTGCGACGCACCTGATCGACTTCCAATCTCACGGTCTGTCAAGCGACTGGAATGGGCACTGGGTTTTGAGCGCGCCCACGTGGACGATGATGCGTGGACGACGACCCTACCTGATAAATCGAAAGTGGCGCAGCCATCACATCAATCTGATGCAGGAGAGCGGCTTCGAAATCCTTGCGGAACTCCAGTACATCCGTACGGACGGACTAGGACGGAAGGAATTTCGAGCGCCGTTCACGTCAATGCCAAATGGTGACGAAAAAGTTGCGATGAGTTTCTTTGTGACGAGAAAAATCGGCTAAGAGTCGGACTCGACAAGGCTTCAACTATATCCATATCTTGCGAGGCGTCTGGTGAGCATGCGCATGTGGCGATGGTTATCCGGGATAAGCGCCGTCCGAGCCTTTCCGCCATGCGGCGCGGCTCGAGCTAGCCGACCTTCCCCGCCTCGTTCATCAGCCAGGTGCTGAGCTTCTCGCTGTGCGCGCTTGGAGATCGCGGCGGCACCAGCCAGTAACCGCGGTCCTGCGCCTCGAGCGGCGGGCCGGCTTCAACAAGCATGCCCGCTTGGAGCAGCGTATCGACGAGCCCCATCCAGCCGATCGCCACGCCCTGCCCGCTCAACGCAGCCTGAATGACCAGCGAGTAGGTATTGAAGCTGATATCGCCGCAGCCGGCATTGATGTCGCGCAGGACGGAGAATTCGGTCAGATAACTGCGCCAATCGAACCAGGGCGATGGCATCGGCGTGTCGAGATGGATCAGCACCGCCTTGGCAAGCTGCCGCGCATCCTCGAACGGACCGTTACGATCGAGAAATCCCTGCGTGCAGATGGGCACGACCTTTTCGCGCAGCAGAAGCGTACCGATGGCGCCGAATTCCGCCCGCGTGCCGAAAACGACCGCGACATCCGCTTCGTCGCGAAAGCCGGCAGAAAATCGCTGCGTCGCGATGATCTGGATGTCCGTTTCCGGATGAAGAAGCCGAAAGCCGTCCATGCGCGGGATCAGCCAAAGCGATGAAAAAGCATAGTCGGTTCTGAGCCGAACGACCGGTCTCTGGGCTTCGGCACGGAAGCTGCGGGCGAGCGCATCGATGTCGCCGACCGCTTTGGCGGTGACGTCGAGAAGCCGCTCGCCTTCGGCAGTCAGCGTCACGCCGCGATGCTGGCGACGCAGCAGGCTGACGCCGAACTGCTCCTCCAGCCGGCGGATCTGGTAGCTGACGGCAGGCTGGGTAAGTCCGAGAAGCGCTGCGGCTGACGAAAAGCTCCCGAGTCTTGCGACCTCGACGAAAATGCGCATCCATCCAAGCTCAAGCGAGTGGTCTGGCATAAAAATTCCTTTAGGCAGCCATTCAAAAATGCCGTCTTTACAGCCACGACAATAGGCGTTTCAATAAAATCTGCAAATAGCATAGGAAAACGACATGGCGCGCCCGAATATTCTCATCCTGATGGTGGATCAACTGAACGGGACCCTGTTTCCTGATGGGCCCGCCGATTTCCTGCATGCGCCGCATCTGAAATCATTGGCCGAGCGTTCCGTGCGCTTCGCCAACACCTATACGGCGAGCCCACTCTGCGCACCGGCGCGGGCGTCCTTCATGTCCGGGCAATTGCCGAGCCGGACGCGCGTCTACGACAATGCCGCCGAATTCGCCTCCGACATTCCGACCTATGCGCATCATTTGCGCGCCGCCGGATATCAGACGGCGCTGTCGGGCAAGATGCATTTCGTCGGTCCCGACCAGCTTCATGGCTTTGAGGAGCGGCTGACGACGGATATCTACCCGGCCGATTTCGGCTGGACGCCCGATTATAGCAAGCCCGGCGAGCGCATAGACTGGTGGTATCACAATTTGGGTTCAGTGACCGGCGCCGGCGTTGCCGAGATCACCAACCAGATGGAATATGACGATGAGGTCGCCTACAACGCCACCCGCAAGCTGTTCGATCTCTCACGCGCCCACGACGGGCGCCCCTGGTGCCTGACCGTCAGCTTCACCCATCCGCACGACCCCTATGTCGCCCGCCGCAAATTCTGGGACCTCTATGAAGACTGCCCGGCGCTTGACCCGGCGGTGGCGCCGATCGCCTTCGAGCAACAGGATCCGCATTCGCAGCGGCTGATGAAAGCCTGCGACCACGAGGCTTTCGACATAAGCCCGGAGGAAATCCGGCGGGCAAGGCGAGGCTACTTCGCCAATATCTCCTATGTCGACGAGAAGATCGGCGACATTCTCGGCGTGCTGGAACGGACCCGCATGGCCGACAACACGATCATCCTCTTCGTTTCCGACCATGGCGACATGCTCGGCGACCGCGGCCTCTGGTTCAAGATGAACTTCTTCGAAGGATCGGCGCGCGTCCCGCTGATGATTGCCGCACCCGGCTGGACGCCTGGGCGCATCGATCATCCCGTCTCTACCCTTGACGTGACTCCGACGCTCGCCGGTCTTGCCGGGATCGACATCACCGCGTTAAAACCCTGGACCGAGGGCTGGGATCTCGCAGGCCTCGCCAAAGGCACCGGCAGCCGCAGTCCCGTGCCGATGGAATATGCTGCCGAAGGTTCCGAAGCGCCGCTCGTTTGCCTCAGGGATGGGCGCTACAAGCTTTCGCTCTGCGACAAGGACCCGCCGATGCTGTTCGACCTCGAAGCCGATCCGCAGGAACTCGACAATCTGGCAGGAAATCCGGCGCATGCCGACACTCTGGCGAGACTTGTCGACCAAGCCGGTCGGCGCTGGAACCTTGCCGATTTCGATGCAGCCGTGCGCGAAAGCCAGGCGCGCCGCTGGGTGGTCTACGCGGCGCTGCGCAACGGCGCTTATTATCCCTGGGACTACCAGCCGCTGCAGAAGGCCTCGGAGCGCTATATGCGCAACCACATGGACCTGAACGTGCTCGAGGAAAACCAGAGGTTCCCGCGCCAGGAATGAGCGCGAAAATCCTTTTGGATCAAGCCGTCCTGCGCGCCGGCGCCTCGCGCAGGAAATCCTCGATGAACTGCTTTTGCAGCAGGATGCCGTCCCATTCGTCGGGGAAGAAGGGGGAGTCGTAGATCAGCGTGAAGGGACCGGCATAACCGGCCCGCTCGCACATCTCCAGACATTTGCGGTAATCGTCGGCATCGAGGCCGGCAACGCCGTAATCGGCCTTGGCATGGCAGATTTCCGCCCGGCGCATGATGTCGGCGAGACCCTCGTATTTCGCCGGTGCGGCCCAATTGCCGAGGTCGCCGTTGAGGCCGACCTTGCCTTCCGGCCGGTCCAGCAGCCAGTTCATCTCCAGAGGCGACGGCAGCAGGTCGAACCAGTTCTCGACGACGACGCGCACGCCGCTGCCTTCGGCCTCTTCAGCCAGCCAGTTCAGATGACCGGCGGCACGGCTCAGGTTTTCCTCGGTCGGCTTCTGCTTGCCGGCGATGACGCGCATCCTCTCCGCCCCAAGGGAAGCAGCGATATCGATCCACGGCGCCATCCATCTGACATCGCGTTCTCCAGTCCCGGCATGGCTCGGATCGCCGTCCTCGACCAGCAGCGTCTGGAACAGCACATTCGATGCTCTCATCGCATCGCGCAACTCGCTTATATATCCGGCTTCGAGGCTCGGCAGATGAAAGGAGCAGATCTCCAGCCGGTTGACGCCGCGCGCCGCCAGCGCCGCCGGCATGTCGATCAGCGCTGCCGCGCCCGGGCCATAGGGTTCCTTGGGTGCTGCGCTTTTTTCAGGATCTGGGCTATAGCCATAAACGGCGCCGAGCAGCCGATGCAGCGACCATGTCGAAACCGCGAAGCGTCCGTTTTGCAAGATCTGCACGTGCTTTCCTCCAGGATTTCCTCCTGCCATCAATCGCAATAAAAGCCCGGCGGTTCAATTGCCAATCAGGCGAAATCGCCGCGAATGAGCGGCTCGGCGGCGAGTGCGACCCCGAGCAGCGCCTCGTCGCGACGGGCTGTCGCCGAAAGCAGCAGACCGACCGGCATGCCGGAGGCAGCCGTGCCGCAGGGAATGGAGACACCGCACCAGTCGAGGAAATTGCCGAGCGCGGTATTGCGCAGCGTCTTGTTGTTGGTGGCGAAGAAGAGTTCATCGTCCTGCTCCAGCGGCCCGATCGGCGGAGCGACATGAGCGACCGTCGGAAAAGCGATGAGCCGGTCGCCGACAAGACGCTCGACATCGGCGATGAGGCGGTCGCGCGCCGCAAGGATCGCCAGGTAATCGGCCAGGCTCGTCCTGCTTCCCAAGCGGGTGCGCATGACGACGCGGCGGTCCATTCTGTCCGCATCCGGTCCCGCGAGCCGTTCCTGATGCAATGCGAAAGCTTCCGCGGTGACCAGCGGGCCATATCTCGTCATCAGATCGAAAATCTCGTCGAAGGCGGGAATGACGGCACGCGCAACATGGGCGCCGGCCCTTTGAAGACGTTCCAAACCGGCCTCGAAGGCGGCGATGACGCCCGGTTCTGCTCCGTCGAAGACGATATTTTCAGGCACGAGCAATTCCAGCCCCTGCAGCGGACGCTCGACGACGTCAGGCGCGATCCGGCCGCGCATCGCCGCATCGATCCACACCGCATCCCTGACGCTGCGGCAGAGCGGCCCCAGCGAGTCCAGGCTCTTGGCCAGCGGATAGACACCGTCCATCGCATGACGGCCGCGGGTCGCCTTGTAGCCGACGATGCCGTTGAAGGCGGCGGGAATACGCACCGAGCCGCCGGTATCCGTGCCCATCGCCACCGGCACCAAGCCGGCTGCGACCGCGACGCCGGCGCCGGAGGACGAGCCGCCCGGAATGCGCGGGAGATCGGTGCCGCGCGGATTGACCGGGGTGCCGTAATGCGGATTGATGCCGAGGCCGGAAAAGGCGAATTCGCTCATATTGGTACGGCCGATAGCGACCATGCCCGCCTGCCTGAGGAAACCGACGACGGCCGCATCGCGCTTGGCCGGCGCGTCGGCGGCCAGCACGACGGATCCCGCCGTCGTCGCCAGGCCTTCGATATCGAAAAGATCCTTCCAGGCGATCGGAATACCGTCCAGCAATCCGAGTGACCGGCCTCCCCGCAAACGTTTGGAAGAGGCGCGCGCCTCCTCCAACGCGCGGCTTTCGGTCAGCGTGGTGAAAACCGCCTTGTCGGCGTAATCAGCGATGGTGCCGAAGACCGCCTCGGCCACATCGACCGGATCGGCCGCGCCACCTTGAATAAGGACGGAAAGCTGGGCGACCGACATCGCGCCGAAGGATTTGCTCATGGGACGATCCACAGAAAGATGAACCCCTGGACTACCCCGGATCATTCCGGCGAGCCAGAGCATCACGATATTTTGCATTTATTAGGACGATTTTTTGAACACTGAGTTTGCAGATTGCCCCTTCAATTGCCGCGATTAAAGACACACATGCTGCACGCATGCGGGAGTCGGTCCGCCATGAGGGTTGAGAGTTTATTCTTGAGAGACCGGCGCTGCATGTGTTGCAGGAGTAATTTAGATGACAGATTGTGAAACTTTGACCCGTCGCCAGGATATGGTGACCCTCCATGTGAAAGAGGACGAAACCACCGGCTTGGGCGAGCGCGACTATGTGGAACATGTCAGCGCCCAGAAACTCTCGGGCTTCGAGCGCATTGTCGTGGTCGCCGCGCTGGCTCTCTTGAGCTTTGTCGGTTTCGCCGCATATTCTTCCAGTGAGACGGACCCGGTGACGACATCGGCCATCGCTGCCCCCGCCGGCGACAGCGCACCGCACCACCAGCCTTACGGCCATTGCCGTGAGAGCAGCCCGTATGCTGAAAGGGTCTGCTGAAGGCGAGTTCGGCTCGCGCGGGTAAAATCACCTCGCCGGGCATGGAGACCTTGGCCCAGGCTGCAGAATGCAGGAAAAGGGAAAAGGACCATGGCCGGTGATATCGATTACAATCTCGACCGCTTCGTTGACGCCCAGAACGGCGTTTACGAAAAAGCGCTCTCGGAGCTGAAAGCCGGGCGCAAGACCTCCCACTGGATGTGGTTCATCTTCCCGCAGATATCAGGTCTCGGCACTTCGCCGATGGCGGAAAAATATGCGATCCGCTCGGCCGAGGAAGCCGCCGCCTATCTCGCCGATCCCATTCTCTCCAGCCGGCTGCTGCGCTGCATCGAGGCGATCCTGTCGGTCAAGGACCGGTCCGCGCATGCGATCCTGGGCTCGCCCGATGATCTGAAGCTGCGTTCGTCGATGACCTTGTTTGCCGCAATCAGCGACCATGGCTCGCCCTTTCACAGCGTGATCGAGCGTTTCTATCAAGGGAAATTCGACGACCGGACGATGGAAATCCTCAGGACTTAGATCATGCTCTCGCGGTCCGGCCTGCTTCCAGCGCGTCGATTTCGTCGGAAATTTCGCTCAGCCGCTGACGCAGATCGCTGTCGGTGCCGTCATCGACCTCTTCCTCGCCGAAACAATAGCGCGCATCGTGAAGCTCCAGCTTGGCTTCGAGCTCGGCGCGTTTGGCATACAGGCGCTTGAGATAGACGTAGTTCATCTCCCGGTCTCCACTTGTCCTCCGGTGAGGGAAAAACGGTATGGAAGCGGTAAGGTTCCCGAAAAACCGGTTCAGGCGAAAGAGGCGATCGCCGCATTGCAGGCCTTGGCGAAATGACCGCAGCAGCTGGCAGCGCCCATCGCCTGGCGGCTGACGCGCGCACCTTCGAGCAGTAGCGTCAGCGTATCGGCAAGAAGCTCAGGCTCGCGCGCATCGGCCGCCGAACAGAGCGCCGCCAGGCGATCACGCTGTTCGGCCTTGTGGCGCTCGATCATCTCGTGGGCGGGATGGCCCTCGCCCTTCAGCTCGATGGCGGCATTGGCGAGATCGCAGCCGGCGGGCTCGCCGTTCAGACATTGCGCCCGCATCTCCACCCAGGCGTAGAGCTGGGCGCGCGGATTGCCGGGATAGGCCGCCTCCAGCTCGCGCCAGATCGCACCCGCCCTTTCCGAGGCGCGGCGCAGCGTCTCGCAGACGAGCTCGTCCTTCGAGCCGAAATGCCGGTAGAGCGTCATCTTGTTGGTCAGCGCCGCGTCGGCGATGGCATCGACGCCGATGCCGCGGATGCCGCGCTCGCGGAAAAGCTCCGACGCGGTCGAGACGATACGTTCCCGCGGCGGGATGCGATCTTCTGGAACGGCTACGGAGATTTCATTCGAAGTTTCTGATTTTTTTGCGGACGTAGTCCTTGACATCGATGTGACCGATCGGTAACAAATGCATTGTTACTTACCGGTAACACCACGAAACGCGAAAGTCAATGTCGAGAACGGCAGCGCACAGTGGAACACGGGCGACCGCCCACGAAAGGAGGACAAGCCATGAGAAAGACCAGAGACGACCTGACCATATCCGAAGCCCTTCGCGACCCCCTGATCGCCATGGTGATGCGCGCCGACGGCGTGAAGCTTGAAGATTTCAAGCAACTCCTGGAGACGGCCGCCGGCAAACGCGAACCGCGCTCGACGCCGGTCGGCAACATCATCGGAGCGATAGCAAGCCGCGCCAATCTGCCGGCGATGCCCTGCTTCGGCTGAACACGGCGCCTGAAAATTTCGGGGGATCTCTCCCTGCCCCCGTCAAGGGCTGCCGTCAGAAAGAGGCGGCGGCCCTTGCCGCTTGATCATAGTGGCCGGAAAGCGCCCTGAGCGTCGCCGCCACTGCCGATGCCGCCGCGGCGTCGAGCCCCAGCCCCTTGACCGATTCCACCAGCAGCGCTTCGCGCACCGCCCGATATTTCAGGCAAATTTCAACGCCCTTTTCGGTGGCGGCGATCAGCTTCTCCTTGCCCGCCCGCGTGCTTTTCACGAGGCCGCGCTTTTCCAGCTTCTTGATCGCATAAATCACCAGATGCGTATCCTCGACGCCGAGCACGCTGCAGAGATCGCCGAGCCGCTTCGGCCGCTGCCGGTGCGCCACCGAATGCAGCACCAGCACGTCGATCGGGGCACATCCAGGCTCGCCAGCCGCCGTCATGCAGCGTACCATCCAGCGGTCGAAGGCATTGCCGGCGAGGATAAGGCCGAACTCCAGCTCCGAAAGAGCCGGAAGCGCGCCATCGGCCAGATGTGCGGAGGAGACGATCGGCCCGATTTCCGCTTGTCTTTCACGCCCATCCGCCATGTCCACTCTCCATGATCCGAGAGCAAACGTTGACATTTTATCGATAAATCGTCAATAAATTTTCAGTTCAACAGGAGGCCGGACGATGGGCGGACAGTGGGATTTCTGGATCGATCGCGGCGGCACCTTCACCGATATCGTCGCACGGCGCCCCGACGGTGCGCTGATCGCCCACAAGCTGCTTTCGGAAAATCCGGAAGCCTATCGCGACCCGGCCGTGCACGGCATTCGCGAACTGCTCGGGCTCAAGGCCGGTGATCCGGTCCCTTCAGAGCGCATCGGCGCGGTCAAGATGGGAACGACGGTCGCCACCAATGCCCTTCTGGAACGCAAAGGCGATCCGACCCTCCTGGTGACGACAAAAGGTTTCCGCGATGCGCTGGAGATCGGTTACCAGGCCCGCGCCGATATCTTCGCCAAGAAGATCGTCAAGCCGGAACTGCTCTATGCCGGCGTCATCGAGGCCGACGAGCGCGTGCTGGCCGATGGCACGGTGGAACGCCCGCTTGACGAGGACAGGCTGCGACAGGCGCTCGAAGCCGCCTATGCCGAGGGCCTGCGCGCCGTCGCCATCGTCTTCATGCACGCCTACCGCTATCCCGAGCATGAGCAGCGGGCCGCCGCCATTGCGCGCGCGATCGGCTTCACGCAGATCTCGCCCTCGCACGTCGTTTCCCCGCTGATCAAGCTCGTCGGCCGCGGCGACACCGCCGTCGTCGACGCCTACCTGTCTCCGGTTCTCCGGCGCTATGTCGATCAGGTCGCCACCGAACTCGGCGCAGTCGAGGGACAAGGCCCGAAGCTGATGTTCATGCAGTCCTCCGGCGGGCTGACCGATGCGCATCTCTTCCAGGGCAAGGACGCGATCCTCTCGGGCCCCGCCGGCGGCGTGGTCGGCGCGGTCGAGGTGTCGCGCATCGCCGGCTTCGGCCAGATGATCGGCTTCGACATGGGCGGCACCTCGACGGATGTGTCGCATTACGACGGCGACCTGGAGCGCGCCTTCGAGACCGAAGTCGCCGGTGTGCGCATGCGCGCGCCGATGATGAAGATCCATACTGTCGCCGCCGGCGGCGGTTCGATCCTGAGCTATGACGGTTCGCGCTTCCGCGTCGGCCCTGAATCGGCCGGCGCCACGCCCGGCCCGAAATCCTATCGCCGCGGAGGCCCGCTCACCGTCACCGACGCCAACATCATGACCGGCAAGCTGCTGCCGGAATTCTTCCCGGCGATCTTCGGCCTGGGACAGGACCAGCCGCTCGATGCCGAGGCGGTGCACGCCGCCTTTGCCGAGCTGGCAAAGACGATCGGCGGCGGCCGGACGGCTGATGACGCCGCCGACGGTTTCCTCGCCATCGCCGTCGAGAACATGGCCAATGCCATCAAGAAGATCTCGGTCCAGCGCGGTTATGACGTTTCCGGCTATGCGCTCACCTGTTTCGGCGGCGCCGGCGGCCAGCATGCCTGCCTCGTCGCCGACAGCCTCGGCATGAAAAGAGTACTGATCCACCCCTTCTCCGGCATCCTTTCGGCCTACGGCATGGGCCTTGCCGATATCCGCGCCACCCGCCAGCGCGCGGTGCTGACAGAACTCGCTACGGCGTTGGTGACGATCGGCGAGATCAGGGCCGGGTTGGAGGCGGAGGTGCGCGAGGAGTTGACACTGCAAGGCGTCGAGGCCGCCGGCATGGAGGTCGTCACCCGGCTGCACCTGCAATATAAGGGGACCGACACCGCCCTGCCCGTCGCCTTCGGGCCCGAGGAGGAAATGGTGCAAGCCTTTGCCGTCGCCCATAAGAAGCAGTTCGGCTTCACCTTCGAAGACCGGCCCGTTGTCGTCGATTCCGTCGAAGTCGAGGGCATCGGCGGCGGCGCCGACATCGAGGAAACTTATAGGGAGGCAAAAGCCTTCGAGCCGGAAGCGCTGCGCATAACCCGCTTCTATTCCGGCGGAACATGGCAGGAGGCCGGCATTTTCAAGCGCGAGACGCTGAAGCCCGGCGCCATCCTCAAAGGCCCTGCCCTTATCATCGAAGCGCATCAGACGATCGTCGTCGAAGCCGGCTGGCAGGCGCGGCTCACCGGCCACGATCATATCGTCCTCACCCGCGAGATCCCGCTTGCCCGCCATGCCGCGATCGGCACCAGCGCCGATCCGGTCATGCTCGAAGTCTTCAACAATCTCTTCATGGCGATCGCCGAGCAGATGGGCGTGACGCTGCAGAACACCGCACATTCGGTCAATATCAAGGAGCGGCTCGATTTTTCCTGTGCCGTCTTCGACCGCACCGGCGCGCTCGTCGCCAATGCGCCGCATATGCCGGTGCATCTCGGCTCGATGGACCGTTCGGTCGAAACCATCATCCGCCTGAACGAAGGCCGCATCCGCCCGGGCGACGTTTTCGCGCTCAACGCGCCTTATAATGGCGGCACGCATCTGCCCGACATCACCGTCGTCACCCCGGTTTTCGACGATGCCGGAGAGGTGATCCTGTTTTACGTCGCCTCGCGCGGTCACCATGCCGATATCGGCGGCAAAGCGCCGGGCTCGATGACGCCGCGGGCGACGAAGGTCGATGAGGAAGGCGTGCTGATCGACAATTTCCTGCTGGTCGACAAGGGCCGTTTCCGCGAAGCGGACTTCGCGGCGATGCTGCAGGATCATCCCTACCCCGCCCGCAATCCGGCTCAGAACCTTGCCGACGTGAAGGCGCAGATCGCCGCCAACGAAAAGGGCGTGCAGGAGTTGCGCAAGATGGTTTCCCATTTCGGGCTCGACGTCGTCGAGGCCTATATGGGCCATGTGCAGGACAATGCCGAGGAAAGTGTGCGCCGGGTGATCGCCCGCCTCAGCGACAGCGAATTCACCTATCCCACCGATCAGGGCGCCGTCATCAAGGTGAAGATCACCGTCGACAGGCAGGCACGTGAGGCGACGGTCGATTTCACCGGCACCAGCGCGCAGCAGCCGACCAATTTCAACGCGCCGGAACCGGTGACGCGCGCCGCCGTGCTCTATGTCTTCCGCGTCATGGTCGAGCAGCCGATCCCGATGAATGCCGGCTGCCTGCGGCCGATCCGGATCATCGTGCCAGACGGGTCGATGCTGCGCCCGGCCTATCCGGCTGCCGTCGTCGCCGGCAATGTCGAGACCAGCCAGCATGTCACGAATGCGCTGTTCGGAGCACTCGGAACGCTCGCGGCAGCCCAGGGCTCGATGAACAATCTGACCTTCGGCAATGCCGCCTATCAATATTATGAGACCATCTGCGCCGGCGGCCCCGCCGGTCTGCTCAACGACGGCACCGGCTTCAGCGGCGCCCACGGCGTGCACGCGCATATGACCAATTCGCGGCTGACCGATCCCGAAGTGCTGGAATTCCGCTTTCCCGTCGTGCTCGAAGATTTCCACATCCGCCGCGGTTCCGGCGGCAAGGGACAGTATAGGTCCGGCGGCGGCACCGAGCGCACCATCCGCTTTCTTGAGATGATGGATTGCAGCATTCTCTCCTCGCATCGCACGATCCGGCCGTTCGGCCTTTTCGGCGGAGAAGACGGGCAGCTGGGAAAAACCGAGATCCGCCGCGCGGACGGCACCGTCGAAAGGCTTGAGGGCTGCGACCAGGCAATGCTCGCCGCCGGCGACGCCGTGATCGTCACGACGCCGACCGGCGGTGGCTACGGCAAGCCGGACTGAAACGCGTCGCGTCAAACCTTGATCGACCCGCTTCAGCTCCTTGTTTCACGCATGTCTTTACCTGGAACCGCCAATCCCAGGCGACTTGCGTCAAAGGGATCGGCTTGCCGCCAGTGACCGCGATTGTCGTGCCGGAGACATAGCTCGACAAGGGATCGGCCAACATCACATAGGCTGTCGCCAGCTCGGCCGGCTGGCCGGGCCGCTTCATCGGCACCTGCTTGCCGAAATTGCTGACGCTTTCCTCAGGCAGCGTCGAGGGAATGAGCGGCGTCCAGATCGGCCCCGGCGCCACGGCATTGGCGCGAATGCCCTTCTCGGCCAGAAGCTGGGCAAGGCCGGCGGTGAAATTCTGGATCGCGCCCTTGGTCGTCGCATAGGCCAGCAGCGTCGGGTTCGGACTGTCGGAATTGATCGAGGCGGTGTTGATGATGGAGCTGCCGGGTTTCATATGGGGAACGGCCGCCTTGGTCAGATAGAACATCGCATGGATATTGACCTTGAAGGTCAGTTCCCACTCCTCGTCGCTGATTTCGTCGATGCTCTTGAAGCTTGCTTGATGGGCGGCATTGTTGACGAGAATGTCGATACCGCCGAGCTCCTTGACCGCCGTCTCGACGATCTGCCGGCATAAGGCCGCATCCTGGATATCGCCGCTGACCAGCACGGCCTTGCGGCCGGCCTCCTCGACCAGCCGCTTCGTCTCGTCGGCATCCTCATCCTCGTCGAGATAGGAAATTACAATATCGGCACCTTCCCTGGCATAAGCGATCGCCACCGCCCGGCCGATGCCGCTATCGCCGCCGGTGATGATCGCCCGCTTGCCCTTCAACCGTTCCGAACCGCGATAACTTTTTTCGCCATGGTCGGGAACAGGATCCATCTGCGCGGTAAAACCCGGCATCGGCTGTTTCTGGGATGGGAAAGGCGGTGTCGGATAATTCGTCATCATGACCTCCTGGGTTCAGGGTCAAACTCAGGCTGCGGTTTGTTGTTCCAAGCGGGATGACGACTGCCTGGTTTTCGGACTAAAATGCCCGGGAAATAACCATCGAGGACGCATCATGGCGCGTGTCAAACTGGAGGAAGCCGAGGTCCGTCTCAGCGAATTGCTGGATCGCGTCGAAGCAGGCGAGACCTTCGAGATATTGCGGCATGGCACGCCGGTAGCGCGACTCGTGCCTATGAAGACATCGGCAAAACCGATCGATGTCGAACAGTTGAAGACATTCACCGCCTGGATGCAGCCGCCTGACGAGCCGGTCGATTCCGCAACGTTCATTCGGGGTATGCGCGACACAGATCGCTATTGATGCTTTCTGCCGGGCTCGTCGCCGATGGTGGTGGCTGAAGGGTAACCCGTGAGTTTTTCTTTCTTAAAGTTCGTTTCCACGACCCTTCGAGCTTCCGCCACTGTCACATTCGCCACACGATCAACCTACAAAATGTTGCGATTTGCCGCAGCGACCGATATGCCATAGTAATGTAACATGATCGCAGTTTAACGAGGTGCGTGGAATTGGACGGAAAGACATCACCAGCAGTTTACTCCGAGGATGAGGGCCATGCCGACGAGGCTGCCGGCAAGGGTGCGCGCCGCGCGCGCGTCAGCGGCATCGACCGGGCGCTTCAGGTGATCGATCACCTCTATGAAACCGGCTCGCCCGCCGGCGTCTATGCCATCGCCAAGGCGGTGAAGGCGCCGCTGTCGACCGTTTACGTCATCGTCGACGATCTGGTCGAGAAGAATATGCTGACGCGCCAGGCGGATGGCTCGATCTGGCTCGGCGCCCGGCTCTATCACTATGGCCTCGCCTATGCCCGGTCGTTGGATTTCATGAGCATCGCCACCCACGAAATGCACGACCTCTGCCGCCAGGCCGGCGAAACCGTGCAGGTCTGCGGCCGCGACGGCGACTATATGCTGGTGCTTGCCATGGCCGACGGCCCGAGCCACTTCCAGGTGGCCTCGCGCGTTGGCACCCGCGTGCCGCTGAACTGGACAGCGTCCGGCCGCCTGCTCGTCGGTCACCTGCCGGAAGACGAGCGCATCGAACTGTTCAAGCGCTGCGCCCGCTCCTCACCGACCGGCCGCGCCGAGATCGATCCCGGCACGCTGTCGGAGTCGGCCGGCAAGGCTTTCGAGGATCGCCTGTCGATCCAGGCGGGGGAATCGGATTACGCCGTTGCCTGCATCGCCTCGCCGATCTGCGATCGCGACGGCCAATGCGTCGCCACCATTTCCATCGTGCTGCCGGAACAGAAGGCTTTTTCCGACGAGAACCATTATACAGCCCATGTTCGCAGTTCGGCGGAGCGGATCGAGAAGCTGATGGGTTGGCGTAACCGCTGAGCCCTCAACCTCGGGTCTGACTGTATGATGGCTAAATTGCTGTCATTGACAGCGTCTGGAGAGTTTGGGCATGGCCATTCTGACAGTTCGAAATGTGTCCGATGAAGTGCATCGCGCATTGTGTCTGCGGGCGGCGATGAACGGCCGCAGCACCGAAGCGGAAGTTCGTGACATCCTGGAAAGCGTGGTGAAGCCCAAGCGACGCATCCGCATGGGATGCGTTGGCTGATCTCGGTCGGCAGTCGGGGCTGACCAATGATGATTTCGCCGCGTTTGGCCAGCGACCGGCACCGGCGGAACCATTGAGGTTTGAATGATCGTCCGTCAGCCCCTCTGAGACGGCGAGACTTGCTGTCGTAAATCCATTGAACCGCCAAACATCCGACGCTTCTCCGGCGGATGTTTGATCGAATAAGCCGGCGGCGATCCTACCTGTAGGAATAGCCATGGCTATGACGCACCAGCCTGCGCGCCCGCGGCACGTAGCGGCTGGCGGTAACGGCATCGGCGCCCATCACCGCGTAACGCGGCTCGAACAGTTTGTTGAGGACCGAGACGTCGCCGTTGGAATCCGTCGCCTCGAGCTCGGAATCGACAAGGTCGAAAATGGTGAATTCGGCTTGCGCGCCGACCGAGAGCCGATTCTCCATCGGCAGCTTGATGACCGATGCCGGTGCGTGGGTGACGGCCTCCACCACCTTGTCGAAGGGCATGCCGACGCTGAGCAGCTTCGACATCGTCGTCGCCAGGTCCCAGACCGGAAAATTCATCGAATGGCCGTGCAGGTCGGTCGAGATCGAGTACGGCAGCAGCCCGCGCGCAATTGCCGCTTCCGCCACCTTGAAGGAGAAGGAGGCGCCGCCATGGCCGATGTCGAGGCGAATGCCCTCGGAGGCGCAGCGCTCGGCGAGATTGAAAAGATCCTCGTCCTCCATGATGCTCGACCCCGCCTTGCCGTTGAAGCAGTGGGTGACGACATCACCGGGACCGAGGATCTCCAGCACTTCGTCATAGAGCGCCGGCGGTTCGCCGACATGCACCATCATCGGCACTTTCAGGATCTTGGCGATCTTCTTGCCGAGCTTGACAGGGGTGACGCCCCAGGAGCCGGTGATCACATGGCTGGCGCGCACCTTGATGCCGACGATGTGCTCGCTGTTTTCGGCATAGACTTCAAGGATCCGGTCGAGATCGATATCTCTGATATCCCGAAGTTCGGCGACGCGATTGCAGGCGACGAGGCCGATCGAGCCGAGGTTCAGGAAGGCCTTGATGCGCTCGCGCGAGGGCTCGATGATATATTCCCGGAAGCCATGGAAATTCGCCTCACCGGCCGAACCGGCATCGACCAGCGTGGTGACGCCGCGCTCGAGACCGCATTCGGAGGGACGAATGGAAATGTCGGTGCCCCCATGCCAGATATGCACATGCAGGTCGATCCAGCCCGGCGAGACGAAAGCGCCCTTGCCGTCGATGCGGGTCACATCCTCAGAAACGGCGAGCGCCGGACCGATCTTTGCTATCCTGCCGTCGCCATCGACGAGAATGTCGACAGGCCCTTCCGGCGTCCCCGCACCGAAAGCCATCGGTTTTACATTGGTGAGGAGGAGCGGCTTCTTCGCCTGGTTGCCGGACATGCTCATATCGCGTCATTCCACAGTTATGTTATGT
Source organism: Rhizobium acidisoli (assembly GCF_002531755.2). Taxonomy (NCBI): domain Bacteria; kingdom Pseudomonadati; phylum Pseudomonadota; class Alphaproteobacteria; order Hyphomicrobiales; family Rhizobiaceae; genus Rhizobium; species Rhizobium acidisoli. Next base: position 172,683 of record NZ_CP035001.1, read on the forward strand.
AAATCTCTATAATAGAATAAGGCTGGGGGTGCGCCTGTCAAGGAAAATGACGCGACCAGGGCGGCCGCGAAAATGCTGGCGAAGGCGCGCCAATCTGAAGCGCGCCTTTTGAAAGAGCAACCGGATCGTCGTCTGTTTCAGCTGGAAAGCACGGAATAGTCGACGTGTTCGAGATAATCCGGATCGGCGAAGGCGTCGATCACCGTCACCTTCCCGTCGGCGATGGTCAGCGTCACGACGACGCGTAGTTCGTCCTTGATGCGGACGATGAATCCGACTTCGCCGTCGACGAGCGCGGCTTCCGCCGCCTGTGCCCGGCCCTTGAACAGCTCTGCGACCTCGGACGCGCCGCGCCTTCCGCCGAATGGACCGAATCGCGCTGCCGTCGCATCCGGCCGGAAGACGACATCGGGGGAAAGCACGGCAAGCAAGGCCTCGAGATCGCCGTTGCGCGATGCCGTCAGGAAGGCTTCCGCGATCGTCCGCTTGCGGCCGAAATCGACATCGGGCGCCTCGTCCGTGCCCTGTACTCGGCGGCGGGCGCGACTTGCGAGCTGCCGGGCGGCGGCGGACGAGCGGCCGATGATCGGCGCGATCTCGTCAAAAGGCAGATCGAACATGTCATGCAGCACGAAGGCGACACGCTCGGCCGGCGCCAGCGTCTGCAGCACGACGAGCAAGGCCACGCCAACCGATTCGGCGAAGGCCGCATCGCGCTCCGGATCATGTGCCGGATCGGCAATCGCGGCATGAACCGGCATCTCCAGCGGCTGCTCGCGCCGGGTCTTGCGTGCACGCAGCATGTCGAGGCAGATGCGCGCCACCACTGTCGTCAGCCAGCCGCCGAGATTGCCGACGTCAGTCGTATCCGCGCGGTTGAGCCGCAGCCAGGCCTCCTGGACGGCGTCTTCAGCCTCGCTGCGCGAGCCGAGCATGCGATAGGCCGCCGCCCGCAGATGTGCCCGGTTCGCCTCGAATTGATCGGCCAGCCATTTTTTCTCGTTCATCCGTCACATTCCTTCGCTGCGTTCCGTCAAGCCTATGACGAATGAAACCCGGCCGGTGTGACAGCCCCGGCGGATCGTCGAAGAGCAAAATGCATCAAGGAGACATATCATGCAGGAAAAATTGGTCATGCAGGAGAGAATGGGAAATCCCGCCCTGGTGCTTCCCGCCGCCATGCAGGCGCTGACGGCGCTTGCGCAGGTGCCGGCCGAGGCTGGCCTCTCGCCGAAGCTGCTTGAACTCGTCAATCTGCGTGCCAGCCAGATCAACGGCTGCAGCGTCTGCATCGACGGCCATCCGCGCATCGCCAAGAAGCTCGGCGAGACCGATGAAAGGCTTTTCGCCGTCAGCGCCTGGCGCGACACGCCCTATTTCAGCGGTGCCGAGCGGGCAGCCCTTGCGCTGACCGAGGCCGTGACCCGCACCAGCGACCGTTCCGACCCCGTACCCGACGAGATCTGGGATGAGGCGACCCGGCACTATGACGGCAAGAGCCTTGCGGCCCTCGTCATTGCCATCGCCAATATCAATGTCTGGAATCGGCTGAACATTGCTACCCGGCAGATCGCCGGCGCCTGGAAGCCGTAAACGCGGTTGCCGGCAGCGAGTAACCCCTGCGCTGCCGGCGCCTGAAGTTCAGATGATACCGCCGCCGCCGGCAGCCGAAGCCGGGCGCTCGGCCGCGATCTGCTTGCGGTAGCCGCTGGCGCGATAGGCCGCGATCGGGTCGATCGCGCCGCCGGCCCTGCGCCGGGCTTCGGCGAGGATCGGCTCGACATCGGCGCGATAGGCGCGCTTCAGCGTTTCCGAGGCCATCAGCGCGTCATTGTCCTGCTGGTAGCCGTCGAGCGCCTTGCGGTCGACGATCAGCGCTTGCGCATAGGCGCGGCGGATTTCGTTGGCGCTGTTGATCAGGCTCTCGATCGGATCGGTGACATTGTGCGACTGGTCGATCATATGGGCCGGGTTAAAGTCGTTGACCCCACGCTGCTCGGCATCGACCAATTCGTTGAAGACGAGGAACAGCCGATAGGGATCGATCGCGCCGGCATCGAGATCGTCATCGCCATATTTCGAATCGTTGAAGTGGAAGCCGCCGAGCTTACCGAACTGGATCAGCCGGGCGACGATCATCTCGATATTGGTGTTCGGCGCATGATGGCCGAGATCGACGAGGCAATAGGCCTTGGGGCCGAGCGTCTGGGCGATCAGGTAATTGGTGCCCCAGTCCTGCACGATCGTCGAATAGAAGGCCGGCTCGTACATCTTGTGCTCGGAGAAGAGCTTCCAATCATCGGGCAGCGTCTTGTAAATGTCAGCCATCGAGGCGAGGTAGCGCTCGAACGCCTTGGTGAAATTGCTCTGGCCGGGGAAGTTCGAACCGTCGCCGATCCAGACCGTCAGCGCCTTGGAGCCGAGTGCCTTGCCGATTTCGATGCATTCGAGATTGTGCTCGACCGCCTGCGCCCGCGTCGCCGCGTCGGTGTGGCTGAGCGAACCATATTTGTAGGAATGGGCCTGTCCCGGCGCATCGGAGAAGGTGTTCGAATTCATCGCATCGAAGCCGAGGCCGAGCGCATCGCCCTTGGCCTTCAATTCCTTGGCATCCGCCTTGTCCCAGGGGATATGCAGCGAAACATTCGGTGTCGCCTGCGTCAGTTGGTTGATGACGGCGCAATCGTCGAGCTTGTCGAAGATGCCGCGCGGTTCGCCCGTGCCGGGAAAGCGGGCAAAGCGCGTGCCGCCGGTGCCGACACCCCAGGAGGGAACGGCAACGAAAAATTCCGCAACCTTCCGGGTGATTGCTTCGATATCGACGCCGCGGCGGTCAAGGTTCGCACCCAGCGCCTCGTAATCGGCTTTCAGCGCGGCTGCCCGCTTGTCGTTTTCCGTCGCGACCAGATCCTGCGCGATCCTGAACTCGGCCATTTCTACCTCCCGATTGTTTCTCTCTTCCCTTCTCCCCAGCGGGGAGAAGGTGGCCCGAAGGGTCGGATGAGGGGGCGACACGGCATGACGCCAAAAGTTCTTCGCTTTCCGCTCAGAACACGCATCGCTCCGCTCAGCGTCCCCCTCATCTGCCTGCCGGCATCTTCTCCCCGCCGGGGAGAAGAGACCAAGCCTTACCGCGTAAAGCTCTGCACGTTGCCGGCATCGACGTTGATGATGTTGCCGGTCGATTTTGCCGAAAGGTCCGATGCCAGGAAATAGATCGCCTCGGCGATATCTTCCGGAAACACGTTGAGCTTCAGCATCGAACGCTTGCGGTAATGTTCCTCGAGATCATCCACTTCGATCTTCGACGAGGCGGCGCGCTGCTCGCGCCACTCGCCGCTCCAGATCTTCGAGCCGCGCAGCACCGCATCCGGGTTGACCGTGTTGACGCGGATGCCGGCATCGGCACCTTCCAGCGCTAGGCAGCGGGCGAGATGGATTTCGGCAGCCTTTGCAGTGCAATAGGCAGCGGCATTCGGCGAAGCGGCAAGACCGTTTTTCGAGGCGACGAAGACGATGTTGCCGCCGAGCGCTTGACGGCGGAACAGCCGGAAGGCTTCGCGCGAAACCAGGAAATAGCCGGTCGCTAGAATATCGATATTGCGGTTCCACGTCGCAAGCTCGGTGGCTTCGATTGGCGCGGAGGAGGCAATGCCGGCATTCGAGACGAGGATATCGATACCGCCGAACTCGACCGAGGCTTCCGCAAAGGAGGCGATCACCGCATCTTCCTTGGTGACGTCGAGCCGGACGCTGCGCACCGCATCGGCGCCAAACTTCTTGACGAAATCGGCCTCGGTGCCCTCGAGTGCCGCCTGGTCGATATCGGCAAGCACCACGCAGGCGCCCTCGGCGACGAGGCGCGCGGCCGTCGCCCGGCCGATGCCGCCGGCGCCGCCGGTGACAAAGGCCACGCGGCCGGCGAGGCTCTTCGGCTTCGGCATGCGCTGCAGCTTGGCCTCTTCGAGCAGCCAATATTCGATATCGAAGGCTTCCTGCTCCGGCAGGCCCTGATATTCCGAAACCGTCGAGGCGCCGCGCATGACATTGATGGCGTTGACGTAGAATTCGCTGGCGATGCGGGCCGTCGCCTTGTCGCGGGCGAAGGACAGCATGCCGACGCCGGGAACGAGGAAGATGACCGGATTGGCGTCGCGCATGGCGGGCGAATTGTCATGCTTGCAGTCGTTGTAATAGCGGGCGTAATCGGCGCGATAATCCTCCAGCGCCTGATCGAGGCCGGCAACGATCGCGTCGACATCCGGCTTGGCGGGATCGAAATCGACGATCAGCGGACGGATCTTGGTGCGTAGGAAATGATCGGGGCAGCTGGTGCCGAGCGCGCCGAGCGGGCGCAAATCCTTCGAATTGACGAATTCCAGCACGGCGTCCTGATCGTCGAAATGACCGAGCTTGCGTTCCTGCTTGCCGATGCGGCCGCGGATCTCCGGCATCAGCCGGGCAGCAATGGCGCGGCGCTCGGCAACGGGCAGGCTCTCCGCGACGGCGCCGCCGAAAATCGTCTTGCCTTCGGTCTTTTCGGCAAACCAGACGATCGCCTTGTTGATGATATCGAGTGTCAGCTCGTAGCAGGCCTTGGCATCATCAGCCCAGGTAAAGAGGCCGTGGCTTTCGAGCACGACGCCCTTGGCATTCGGGTTCGCCTTGACGAAGGCTTCGAGGTCGAGGCCGAGCTGGAAGCCCGGACGGCGCCAGGGCAGCCAGCCAATCTCGGCGCCGAAAATCTGCTGCGTCAGCTCCCGAGAATTCTTCGAGGCGGCAATGGCGATGATCGCGTCGGGATGCATGTGATCGACATGGGTGAACGGCACGAAGCCGTGCAGCGGCGTGTCGATCGAGGCGGCGCGAGCGTTGAGGTTGAAGGTGCAGTGCGGCAGGAAGCCAACCATGCGATCCTCGTCTTCGACTCCCTTATAGATTGATTTCAGCGCTTCGAGCTTGTCCTGGTAGAGGGTCGCGAAGCCGTCGAGCTTGATGGTGCCGACATCGCCGCCGGAGCCCTTGACCCAGAGCACCTTGACCTTGCCGCTGGTCAGCGGATCGGTCTCCATCACCTTCGCCGAGGTGTTGCCGCCGCCGTAATTGGTGATGCGCTTGTCGGCGCCGAGCAGGTTGGAGCGATAGAGCAGCTTGCCGGGCTCATCGAGGCCTGCCGCATATGCATCATCCCACCGGTTATCCAGAAGCCGGACGTTCGCCGCCATATCATCCTCCCATATAGGCTTGTCAGGGGCCGCGATCAGCGCGCCCTTTCGCTCACGGTATCGCGCATCAAAAGTGTGCTTGTCAATCGAAAACGATCAAATCCGATTATGCTGCATCGCAATATGAAAATTTATGATCGTTTGTGATTGACAGTCATTAAGGGATGCGAAATAAATGTGACAAGAGGAGGAGCCCAATGCACGAACGCGAACGCCATCGCATCATCTTAAGCGCTGTTCAGGAAAAGTCCGTAGTGACGATCCAGGACATTGCCGAGCTGACGGAAGCTTCCGAAGCGACAATCCGGCGCGACATTGCGGCTCTTCATGTGCAGGGCAAGATCCGTCGGGTCCGCGGCGGCGCCGAGGCAGTGCATCCGCCGCAACTCGGCAATCTTGCCGGTCGGCCCTTCCGGGTTTCAGAATCAGTCAACATCGATAAAAAACGTGCAATTGCCCGCGCAGCCGTCGATCTCTGCGAAGCGGGTGATGCCATCATCATCAATGGCGGCACGACGACCTTCCAGATGGTGCATTACATGGCCGGCCATCGCCTGCAGGTGATGACCAATTCTTTTGCCATCGCCGAACATCTGGTCAAACATTCCAAAAACACGGTGACGGTGCCGGGCGGCGCGATCTATCGCGAGCAGAGCCTCATCCTGTCGCCTTTCGACAATGATGCGATCCGCAATTTTTATGCGCGGCGCATGTTCATCGGCGCCCAGGGTGTCGGCCCGCTCGGCATCATGGAGGCGGATGCCCTGATCATCCAGAGCGAGCAGAAGCTGATGCACCAGGCCGACGAACTCGTCGTCATGGTCGATTCAAGCAAATTCAATCGCCGGTCGAGCCTTATTCTCTGCGCGCTCGACCGCGTTTCTGTGATCATCACCGATGACGGGATTTCTGACGAGGCGGCTCGCATGATCGAGACTGCCGGCGTCCGGCTCGTTGTCGCAAGCCCGGTGGCCCAGGCTGTGAGGGAGGATTCCTCGTCGGTCGCATGAGGCGCCGCCGAGGTGTGGAAGTCTAATCTTTAAGGGAGGAAAGTACATGAAACTCGCAAAGACACTTGCGCTCGGCGTCGCGCTCGCCGTCGCCATGATGGCCGGCACTGCCAGCGCCAAGGACATCAAGATCGGCCTCGTCGTGAAGTCGCTCGGCAACGGCTTCTTCGACGCCGCCAACAAGGGCGCCCAGGAAGCCGCCAAGGAACTCGGCGGCGTTGAGGTCATCTACACCGGTCCGACGTCGACGACGGCCGAAGGCCAGATCGAAGTCATCAACTCGCTGATCGCCCAGGGCGTCGACGCCATCGCCGTCTCGGCCAACGATCCGGATGCGCTCGTTCCGGCGCTGAAGAAGGCGACCCAGCGCGGCATCAAGGTCATCTCCTGGGATTCCGGCGTCGCGCCGGAAGGCCGTATCCTGCAGCTGAACCCCTCGTCCAACGAGCTGATCGGCAAAATGTGCCTAACGCTGGTCAAGGACCATCTCGACGGCGGCAAGGGTGACTTCGCCATTCTGTCGGCAACCACCACCTCGACCAACCAGAACATCTGGATCGACCAGATGAAGAAGCAGCTCAAGGATTTCCCGGGCCTCAACCTCGTCACCACGGTTTACGGCGACGACCTCTCGGACAAGTCCTATCGTGAAGCCGAAGGCCTGCTGAAGTCGAACCCGAACGTCAAGGTCATCGTCGCTCCGACGACGGTCGGCGTTCTCGCCGCTTCCAAGGTCGTCGAAGACAAGGGTCTTGTCGGCAAGGTCTACGTCACCGGCCTCGGCCTGCCGTCCGAAATGGCCGGCGCGATCAAGTCGGGCGCCACGAAGGAATTCGCCATCTGGAACCCGATCGACCTCGGCTATTCCGCAACGCAGATCGCCTATCACCTGGCAAAGGGTGATGCCGATGGCAAGCCGGGCAGCGAAATCGAAGCCGGCCGCATGGGCAAGATCAAGATCGGCGACAACGGCGAAGCCGCCATGGCTGATCCCTTCGTCTACAATGCCTCGAACATCGACCAGTTCTCCAAGGTCTTCTGATCCGGAGCCGACGAATAAGATCCCGGCGGCCTTGCTGCCGGGATTTCCCTTTCGACATTTGGTAGAAATCTGATGAACGCCGCCTTTCAACAAACCGTCACGGACAGCAAAACCGGCGATGCGCCCGCTATTCTGGAAATGCGCGGCATCTCCCAGATCTTTCCGGGCGTGAAGGCGCTCGACAATGTCAGCATCGCCCTTCATCCCGGCACGGTGACGGCGCTGATCGGTGAAAACGGCGCCGGCAAGTCGACGCTTGTCAAGATCCTGACTGGCATCTACCGGCCGAACGAAGGCGAGATCCTGGTCGACGGCCGGCCGACGAGTTTTGCCAGCGCCCAGGCGGCGATCGATGCCGGGGTTACTGCCATCCATCAGGAAACCGTGCTTTTCGACGAGCTGACGGTTGCCGAAAACATCTTCCTCGGCCATGCGCCGCGCACCCGCTTTCGCACCATCGACTGGCAGGCGATGAACAACCGCTCGAAGGCGCTGCTCATCGCCCTCGAAAGCAACATCGATCCGACGATCCGGCTCAAGGACCTCTCCATTGCGCAGCGCCATCTGGTGGCGATTGCCCGCGCTCTGTCGATCGAGGCCCGCATCGTCATCATGGACGAGCCGACCGCCGCCCTTTCGCGCAAGGAAATCGACGATCTCTTCCGCATCGTCCGCGGCCTGAAGGAACAGGGCAAGGCGATCCTCTTCATCAGCCACAAGTTCGACGAAGTTTATGAAATCGCCGACGATTTCGTCGTCTTCCGCGACGGCCGCGCCATCGGCCAGGGGCGGCTCAAGGACACGCCGCAGGACGAGATCGTCCGCATGATGGTCGGCCGCGACGTCGAAAACGCCTTTCCGAAGATCGATGTCGCCATTGGCGGTCCGGTCCTGGAGATCCGCAACTACAGCCACCGCACCGAATTCCGCGACATTTCCTTCACCCTGCGCAAGGGCGAGATTCTCGGCATTTACGGGCTGATCGGCGCCGGCCGCTCGGAATTGTCCCAGTCCCTCTTCGGCATCACCCGGCCGCTCTCCGGCACGATGATGCTCGAGGGCCAGGAGATCGCCATCCATTCGCCGCAGGACGCGATCCGCGCCGGCATCGTCTACGTGCCGGAAGAACGCGGCCGCCACGGGCTGGCGCTGCCGATGCCGATCTTCCAGAACATGACGCTGCCCTCGCTCACCCGCACCTCGCGCCGCGGTTTCCTCAGGGCGGCAGAAGAATTCGCGCTCGCCCGCAAATATGCCGAGCGGCTGGATCTGCGCGCCGCCGCGCTTTCCGTGCCGGTCGGCACGCTGTCGGGCGGCAACCAGCAGAAGGTCGTCATCGGCAAATGGCTGGCGACGTCGCCGAAGGTCATCATTCTCGACGAGCCCACAAAGGGCATCGACATCGGCTCGAAGGCGGCCGTGCACGGCTTTATCAGCGAACTCGCCGCCGAAGGCCTGTCGATCATCATGGTCTCTTCCGAACTGCCCGAGATCATCGGCATGTCGGACCGGGTTCTGGTGATGAAGGAAGGGCTCGCCGCCGGAATTTTCGAACGCGCCGAACTGTCGCCGGAAGCGCTGGTGCGCGCCGCCACCGGCAATGCATGAGGTAGAAGCATGGCAAGACTGATCAGAAAACGCGAAACCCTGCTGTTCCTCATCATCGTCGTGATGATCGCGATCTTTTCGACGCGGGCTGCGGATTTCGCCACGCCGGACAATCTCGCCGGCATCTTCAACGACACCTCGATCCTGATCATCCTGGCGCTGGCGCAGATGACGGTGATCCTGACGAAATCGATCGACCTGTCGGTCGCCGCCAATCTCGCCTTTACCGGCATGGCGATCGCGATGATGAATGCCGCTTATCCCGATCTGCCGCTCGTCGTGCTGATCCTGATGGCCATCGTCATCGGCGCCTGTCTCGGCGCGATCAACGGCTTTCTCGTCTGGGCGCTGGAAATCCCGCCGATCGTCGTCACCCTCGGCACGCTCACCATCTATCGCGGCATGGCCTTCGTGCTCTCCGGCGGCGCCTGGGTCAACGCCCATCAGATGACCCCCATCTTCCTGTCGGTGCCGCGCATGCCGATCCTCGGCCTGCCGGTTCTCGGCTGGGTCGGCATCGTCATCGTGCTGCTGATGTATGTGCTGCTTCGATATACCCAGTTCGGCCGCTCGGCCTATGCGACCGGCGGCAATCCGACCGCGGCCGTCTATGCCGGCATCGATACGGGCTGGACCAAATTCCTCGCCTTCGTTCTCTCCGGCGCGCTCGCCGGGCTTTCGAGCTATCTCTGGGTATCGCGTTATGCCGTCGCCTATGTCGATATCGCCAACGGCTTCGAGCTAGACAGCGTGGCGGCCTGCGTGATCGGCGGCATCTCGATTGCCGGTGGCGTCGGCTCGGTCGCCGGCACCGTGCTCGGCGCGCTCTTCCTCGGCGTCATCAAGAATGCGCTGCCGGTGATCGGCATTTCACCCTTCACCCAGATGGCGATCTCCGGAACCGTCATCATTCTCGCCGTCGCCTTCAACGCCCGGCGTGAACGCAACCGGGGCCGCATCATCCTGCGCGACCGCGCCGCAGCCGAGATTAAAACGGAGGCCGCAGCATGAGCACCGTGTCCACACCTGAGAAGCGGGTCATCCCCGATCGCCTCGGCACGCCGCTGCGCCGCATCGTCGCCAGTTGGGAAGTGCTGCTCTTTGGCGTCGCCGTCCTGATCTTCATCTTCAATTCCCTGGCCTCGCCCTATTTCCTCGATGCCTGGAACCTCTCCGACGCCACCTTCAACTTCACCGAAAAGGCAATGATCGCCTTCGCCATGGCGCTGCTGGTCATCTCAGGCGAGATCGACCTGTCGGTCGCTGCGATCATTGCGCTCGCATCGACGGCAATGGGAGCCGCAGCCCAGCTCGGCGTCGGCACGCCGGGCCTGGTGCTGATCGGCATCGGCACCGGCCTTGTCTGCGGCATCTTCAACGGCGTCCTGGTCTCGGTGCTGAAACTGCCGTCGATCGTCGTCACCATCGGCACGATGAGCCTTTTCCGCGGCATTTCCTATATCGTGCTCGGCGATCAGGCCTATGGCAAATATCCCGCCGACTTCGCCTATTTCGGCCAGGGTTATTTCGTCTGGGTGTTCTCCTTCGAATTCGTGCTGTTCATCGTGCTGGCGATCCTCTTCGCCATCCTGCTGCATGCGACGAATTTCGGCCGGCAGGTCTATGCGATCGGCAATAACGACTTCGCCGCCCGCTTCTCCGGCATCCCGGTCGAGCGCGTCAAATTCATCCTCTTCCTGTTGACCGGCATCATGAGCGGCATCGCCGCCGTCTGCCTGACTTCGCGCCTCGGCTCGACCCGGCCGTCGATCGCGCAAGGCTGGGAGCTCGAAGTCGTCACCATGGTCGTGCTCGGCGGCATCTCGATCCTCGGCGGCTCCGGCACGATCGGCGGCGTCGTCATCGCGGCCTTCGTCATGGGCCTCGTCACTTTCGGCCTCGGCCTGCTGAACGTGCCCGGCATCGTCATGTCGATCTTCATCGGCCTGCTGCTCATCATCACCATCGCGATCCCGATCATCGCCCGTCGCATCAAGCTCATGAGCTCCCGATGACTGAAAAACACGCCTTCAAGATGCAGCTCAATCCCGGCATGGAAGCCGAATACCGCAAGCGGCATGACGAGATCTGGCCGGAACTGGTCGATCTCCTGCATAAGTCGGGCGCCAGCGATTATTCCATCCATCTCGACCGTCAGACCAACACGCTGTTCGGCGTGTTGACGCGGCCGGCCGACCACACGATGGCGAGCCTGCCGGAACATCCGGTCATGAAGAAATGGTGGGCGCATATGGCCGACATCATGGCGACGAATCCGGACAATTCGCCTGTTCAAAGCGACCTCGTCACCCTCTTTCATATGCCATGACTGCTCCCTCCTATCGCCGCATCGCCGTACTCGACATCGGCAAGACCAATGCCAAGGTCGTCGTGCTCGACAGCGCGACGGGCGCCGAGATTGCCGTCCTGAAACGGCCGAACGTTGCGATCAAGACCGGCCCCTACCCGCATTACGACATAGAGGCTCTCTGGTCCTTCGCGCTCGATGCACTGAAGAGCCTGGCGCGGGAACCGGGCTTCGACGCCATTTCGATCACCACCCATGGCGCCGCAGCCGCCCTGCTCGATCGGCACGGTGGGCTCGCCATGCCTGTGATCGACTACGAACATGAATATCCCGAGGCGATCCGCGATGCCTATACGGCCTTGCGCCCCGCCTTCGACGAAACCTTCTCGCCGCGGCTTACGATGGGTCTCAATGTCGGCGCACAGCTGCACTACCAGAAGACTGCCTTCCCCGAGGCGTTCGCCGGGGTCGCCACTATCCTCACCTATGCGCAATACTGGACGGCACGGCTGACCGGGGTCGCCGCCAATGAGCTGACCTCGCTCGGCTGCCACACCGACCTCTGGAAACCTAGGACGGGCGACTATTCCTCGCTCGTCGACAGGCTCGGCATCCGCGCGCTGATGGCGCCGATCCGCTCCGCCTTCGATGCGCTCGGCCCGGTCCTGCCCGGGATCGCCGAAGAGCTCGAGCTTGCCGCACCGATGCCGGTCTATTGCGGCATTCACGATTCCAACGCCTCGCTGCTGCCGCATCTGGTCCATCGGGAAGCACCCTTCGCCGTCGTCTCCACTGGCACCTGGGTCATCAATTTCGGCGTCGGCGGCGATCTCGATCACCTCGATGCCAAACGCGATGCGCTCGCCAATATCGATGCCTATGGCCGGGCCGTCCCCTCTTCGCGTTTCATGGGCGGGCGGGAATTCGAGATCCTTTCGGCCGAGATCGGTCCCGTCGATGAAAAGGCCGCGCAGGCAGCGATCGGCCGCGTGATCGAAAAGGGCATGATGCTGCTGCCCAACATCGCCCCCGGCTCCGGACCTTTTCCCGGCAAGGCAAGCCGCTGGATCGGCGCCGAAGGAGCGAGCCGCGAGGAGCGCCATGCCGCCGCATGCCTCTATCTCGCTTTGATGACCGATGCCTGCCTCGGACTGATCGGCGCCAAAGGCCCTGTTATCGTCGAGGGTCCCTTTGCGCTCAACGAGACCTATCTGAAGCTGCTTGCCGCCCTTGCCGGCCGCGAGGTGCTTGCCCTTCCCGGCTCGACCGGCACCAGCCAGGGTGCTGCCCTTCTCACCGGCATCCGGCCGGTATCCGGCGCCGAAACGCATGTTCCACCTGTTGAGGTCGCGGGGCTCGCTGCTTATCGCGACCGCTGGTACGCGGCGATGGAATAAGAGCTTTTCCAATTACGGCTCAACAACGCCCTTGCTCGCCCCTGCCTTACCGTTAGTGTGCCCCTCGAAAATCAATTCGAGGAGACAGCATGACAGAGACATTCGATCCGGGCGCGCTCGCGGCCCGGCTTCATAGCCTGCGCCAGGCCGGCCGGCAGGAGGAAACCGGCACTTTCACGCTGCCGGCCGATCTGCATCAGGCGATGGAGGCCCAGAATTTCCTGACTGCCGCCGACGGCATTTCCAGCAATGCCTGGAAGGTGACGGTCTCGCCGCAAGGCCAGGCGGTCACCGGTCCGCTGCATCCCTACGCCGAGGCCGCCTCGGGCGCCAGCATCCCCTGGTACCCGGGCATGAAATTCGAAACCGAGATCGCCGTGCGCTTCGGCAGGGATCTGCCGATCCGCACCGGCACTCCCTATAGCCGCGCCGACGTGGTCGAGGCGATCTCCGCCGTCCATCTCGGCGCCGAGCTGCTGGTCAGCGCCGTCAAGGAAGGCGGCAGCGTCTCCTTTCTGCTGTTTACATCAGACCGCCTCGGCAATAGCGGCTATGTGCTTGGCCCGAAGCTCGACAAAAGCGCTGTCGATACCGCCGGTGGCACGCCGCTCAAGGTCACCCATGCCGGCCGCACGATCTATGACGGCCCGGCCCAGCATCCGAAGGGCGATGTTCTCACCTGGCTGATCGATTACGCCAATGACGGTCTGCGCCCCGAGACATCGCTGAAGGCAGGCGCGCTGATCACCACAGGCACGTTGAGCGGCGCGATCGAACTGACTGAACCTGGCGATATCGATATTCTGTTCGGGGACAGCAGACTGCACTTTTCCGTGTCAAAGGGTTAATGTCCGAAACGTAAGTTGACAATTCCGGTTTAGTTTTGCAGGGAAAGGGAGGGCTCGCCCTCCCGAGCCCGTTCGCAGCGCCGAACCTGGAGCAGACCATGCCTTCGCCTTTCCTTGCCCTGTCGGGAATCGAATATGCCATCGGGCCGAAATCCATTCTGCATGGCATCGACCTGACGCTCGAGCAGCGCCGCATCTACGGTCTGGTGGGGCCGAACGGCTCCGGCAAGAGCACGCTTTTGAAGATCATCGCCCGCCAGGTTGCGGCGAAGTCCGGCGCCATCGCCTTTGGCGGCAAGCCGGCCGGTGATTGGGGCGCGCGCGAATTTGCCCGGCACGTCGCCTATATGCCGCAATTTACGCCGGCAACCGACGGCATGACCGTGCGGGAACTGATCGCGCTCGGCCGTTTTCCCTGGCACGGCACGCTCGGCCGCTTCACCGCCACCGATCGCAACAAGGTCGAGGAAGCGATCGTCCGCACCGAGCTCGAGAATTTTGCCGACCGTCTCGTCGCCAATATGTCCGGCGGCGAGCGTCAGCGCGCCTGGATCGCCATGATGCTCGCCCAGGACGCCCGTTGCCTGCTGCTGGACGAGCCGACGTCGGCGCTCGACCTCGCCCATCAGGCAAGCGTCCTCTCATTGGTGCAGGAGCTCAGCCACGAACGCGGGCTGACCGTGATCATCGTGCTGCACGACATCAACCTCGCTGCACGCTATTGCGACGCGATCGTCGCGCTCAACCGCGGCCGGATCACCGCCGAAGGCACGCCCACGGAGATCATGCAGACTGACAAGCTGCAGTCGATTTTCGGCGTTGGGATGGGCGTCTTTCCGCATCCGGTGCGCAACGAGCCGGTCAGCTATCTTCTATAGTATCGTCTACGGCTTTTCCCGGAACATCTCGATGATGGCGGAGAAATCCCGTCCGCCATTGCCTTGCTTTTCGAAGAGCGCAAAAAGCTGGGCCGCCTCTGCCCCCATCGGCGTTGACGCGCCGCTCGCCAGCGCCGCCTCCTGCGACAGTCTCAGATCCTTCAGCATCAGCGCCGCGGCAAAGCCCGGCTTGTAGTCGTTGTTCGCCGGCGACGTCGGCACCGGCCCGGGCACCGGGCAATAGGTATTGATCGACCAGCACTGACCGGATGAAGTCGAGGCGACGTCGAACAGCGCCTGGTGCGAGAGGCCGAGTTTTTCGGCGAGCACGAAGGCCTCGCAGACGCCGACCATCGAGATGCCGAGGATCATGTTGTTGCAGATCTTCGCCGCCTGGCCGGCACCGGCCTCGCCGCAATGGACGATCTTCTTGCCCATCGCCTCGAGAATGGGTTTCGCCCTGGTGAAGGCCTCGTCCGAGCCGCCCGCCATGAAGGTGAGTGTGCCGGCGCTCGCCCCGCCGGTGCCGCCGGAGACGGGCGCGTCGAGCGACAGGCAGCTTGCGGCCTTGGCCATCTCATGCGCCTTGCGGCTGCTCTCGACATCGATCGTCGAGCAATCGATGACCAGCGTGTCCTGCGCGGCGGTCTGCAGGATATCGGTCCAGGCCGTCAGCACATGCCTGCCCTGCGGCAGCATTGTGATGACGATCTCGGCGTCCTTGACCGCCTGACTGGCATGGCTTGCCGGTTTGACGCCGCCTTCCTCGGCCGCCTTCAGCACGGAGGCCGCGAGATCGAAGCCGAGGACCTCGTGATCCGATTTGACGAGATTGGCCGCCATCGGCCCGCCCATATTGCCAAGCCCGATGAATGCGATCCTTGCCATGGTCTTCTCCTATCGATTGTCTTCGAGGATCATCGCCGCTGCCTTTTCGGCGATCATGATCGTCGGCGAATTGGTGTTGCCTGAGATGATCGACGGCATCACCGAGGCGTCAGCGATCCTGAGCTTGCCGAGCGCCCGCAGTTTCAGCCGGGGATCGACGACGCTGTCCCTGTCGGCGCCCATGCGGCAGGTGCCGACGGGATGGAAGATCGTCGTGCCGATTTCGCCCGCCGCCCGCTCCAGATCGGCCTCGGTCTGATAGTCGGGCCCCGGCTTGAATTCCTCCGGCTTGAACCGTGCGAAGGAAGGCTGCGCGACGATCTTGCGCGTCAACCGTATCGAACGGACAGCTATGTCACGATCGCGCTGCGTCGAGAGGTATTTCGGGCTGATCGTCGGCTGGGCGGCAAAATCCGGGCTCGACAGATGCACAGAACCCCGGCTTTCCGGCCTCAGATTGCAGACGCTTGCGGTGATTGCCGGGAAGGGATGGACGGGATCGCCGAACTTCTCCAGCGAGACCGGCTGCACGTGATATTGCAGGTCGGGCGTTTCCCGGTCCGGCCCCGAGCGGGTGAAGATGCCGAGCTGGCTCGGCGCCATCGCCATCGGCCCGGAGCGGCGGACGAGATATTCGAGCCCGATCGCCGCCTTGCCGATCAGCTTCGTCGCCTTCTCGTTCAGCGTTGGAACGCCGGTCACCTTATAGGCGAGCCGCAGCTGCAGATGGTCCTGCAGGTTCTCGCCGACGCCCTTCACCTCGGAAATGACATCGACGCCCGCCCGCTGGAGAACCTCGCCCCTGCCGATGCCCGAGAGTTCCAGAATATGCGGCGAGCCGATCGACCCGGCCGAAAGAACGGTTTCCTTTCCGGCATAGGCGCGTTTCGCCACGCCATCGTGCTGGAATTCAACGCCGGCGACGGCCCCCTCCTCGACCAGCAGCCGCCGAACCTGTGCCTTGGTCAGCACGGTCAGATTGGAGCGTTTCCGCGCCGGGCGCAGGAAGGCTTTCGAGGTGTTCCAGCGAATGCCGGAACGCTGGTTGACGTCGAAATAGCCGGACCCTTCATTGCTGCCGCGGTTGAAATCCGCCGTCTCTGGAATGCCTGCCTCTTTCGCCGCCTGCTGGAAGGCATCGAGCACGGCCCAGCGCACGCGCGCCCTTTCGATGCGCCATTCGCCGCCGGCGCCATGCATCTCGTCTTCGCCGCGATAGAAATCCTCGGACTTGCGGAAGAAGGGCAGAACATCGTCCCAACCCCAGCCACTGCAGCCCATCTGCCGCCAGAGGTCGTAATCGCGCGCCTGGCCGCGCATATAGATCATGCCGTTGATCGACGAGCAGCCGCCGAGCACCTTGCCGCGGGGATAACTCAGCGCCCGGCCGTTCAATCCGGCTTCCGGCGCCGTGGTGAAACACCAGTCGGTGCGCGGATTATTGATGCAATAGAGATAACCGACCGGGATATGGATCCAGTGGTAATTGTCGCTGCCCCCGGCTTCCAACAGCAGCACCCGGCTCCTGCCATCGGCCGACAGCCGGTTGGCAAGTACGCAGCCGGCACTGCCCGCCCCGATGATGATATAGTCGTACCGATCCATATGCGCGCCCCGCACGAAACTCCAGATGCTTGCCGCTTCCCTCTCCCCGCGGGACGGGGAGAGGGAGAGTCGCAGCGCCGCCGCCTGTCTCGAAAGACAGGGGTCCGCCCGTTCAGCGGCGATAGACGAAGCCCAATTTCCGCCCCAGCCGCGAGGCGTAGAACTCGCCGATGATGCCGCGGCGGAAGATCAGCACGCAGACCATGAAGACGATGCCGGTGATGATCGTCACCGGGAATTCCGAGGTGGCGAGATAGTTTTCCAGCGCCACCACCAGCCCGGCGCCGAAGAGCGGCCCGATCAGCGTGCCGATGCCGCCGAGCAGCGTCATCAGGATCACCTCGCCCGACATCTGCCAGGCGACGTCGGTCAAAGTCGCGAATTGGAAGACGATCGATTTTACCGCGCCCGCCAGCCCGGCAAGCGCCGCCGACATGACGAAGGCGCCGAGCTTGTAGCGCGCCACCGAATAACCGAGCGAGATCGCCCGGTTTTCGTTCTCGCGGATCGATTTCAGGATCATGCCGAAGGGCGAATTGATGAAACGCCAGATGATCAGCACGCCGATGATGAACACACCAAGCACGAAATAATACATGTTGGTCGAGCTGTTCAGATCGATGAAGCCGAAGAGATGGCCGCGCGGCACCGCCTGGATGCCGTCCTCACCTTCGGTAAACTTCGCCTGCAGGCAGAAGAAGAAGAACATCTGCGACAGCGCCAGCGTGATCATCGCGAAATAGATGCCCTGGCGGCGGATGGCGAAAAAGCCCATCACCAACCCGAGGAACGCCGCGCCCGCCACGCCGATCAGGATGCCGAGTTCCGGCGGCAGACCCCATGTCTTCACCGTATAGGCGGTGAAATAAGCCGCCCCGCCGAAGAAGGTGGCATGGCCGAAGGACAGCAGCCCGGTATAACCGAGCAGCAGGTTGAAGGCGCAGGCAAACAGCGCGAAGCACAGCAGCTTCATCAGGAAGATCGGATAGAAAAAGAAGGGTGCGAGCAGCAGAAGCAGCAGCCCGATGGCGAGGAACCCCGCCTGGACCGAAAGGGCGGTGCGGCTTCTTTCCGTGCGGATGGTGTCGGTGATGTCAGCCATGTCAAGCGTCCCGGCCGAAGAGGCCCGCGGGCCTGATGAGAAGCACGATCGCCATGATGACGAAGATCACGATGTTAGAGGCCTCGGGATAGAAGACCTTGGTCAGGCCCTCGGCGATGCCGAGCACATAACCGGTGATGATCGCGCCCATGATCGATCCCATGCCGCCGACGACCACCACGGCGAAGACGACGATGATCATGTTCGAGCCCATCAGCGGCGAGACCTGGTAGATCGGCGCCGCCAGCACGCCGGCAAAGGCGGCAAGACCGGCGCCGAGCGCGTAGGTCAGCGTCAGCAGCACCGGCACGTTGACCCCGAAGACCTGCACCAGCACAGCGTTTTCGGTCGCGGCCCGGAGATAGGCGCCGAGTTTGGTCTTCTCGATCAGCAGCCATGTGCCGAGGCAGACGACCAGCGAGACGACCACCACCCAGCCGCGATAAATCGGCAGGAACATGAAGCCGAGATTGGCGCCGCCGGCAAGTGCTGCCGGCGTCGCATAGGGCTGGCCGGAGGAGCCGTAGAGATAGCGGAAGGTGCCTTCGACTGCCAGCGCCAGCCCGAAGGTGAAGAGCAGGCCGTAGAGCGGATCGAGGTCGTAGAGCCGGCGCAGGAACAGCCGCTCGATGATCGCACCGCCAAGACCGACGATGACGGGCGCCAGGATCAGCGACGGCCAGTAGCCGATGCCGGCATAGGTGAGCAGCAGATAGGCGACGAAGGCGCCGAGCATATATTGCGCGCCATGGGCGAAGTTGATCACCCTGAGCAGGCCGAAAATGATGGCGAGGCCGAGGCTGAGCAGCGCGTAGAACGAGCCGTTGATCAGGCCGATCAGCAGCTGGCCGAGCAACGCCTGCAGGGGAATGCCGAAGATCATCGTCATCTGGTCATACTCCCAGAACCTTGTGCAGCGTATCCATGCGCTGCGGCAGTTCGCCGACCGGGAATTCCGACACCATCTGCCCATGATCCATCAGATAAAAGCGATCGGCAATACGGCTGGCGAAACGGAAGTTCTGCTCGACGAGCAGGATCGTCATGCCGCGTCCTTTCAGGGTCTGCAGCACCTCGCCGATGCGCTGGACGATGACCGGGGCAAGCCCCTCCGTCGGCTCGTCGAGAATGAGCAACCGGACGCCGGTGCGCAGGATCCGGGCGATCGCCAGCATTTGCTGCTCGCCGCCTGATAGTTTGGTGCCCGGGCTGCCGCGGCGCTCGTAGAGATTGGGGAAAAGCTCGTAGATCTCGTCGAGCGTCATGCCGCCCTTTGCCACGACAGGCGGCAGCAGCAGGTTTTCCGACACGGTGAGCGTCGAGAAGATGCCGCGCTCCTCCGGCACGAAGCCGATGCCGCGATGCGCCGTCTTGTGCAGCGGCACCTGCATCATGTCGCTGCCGGCAAAGCTGATCCTGCCCTTGCGGGCCCGCACGATGCCGGTGATGGTGCGCAGCGTCGTCGTCTTGCCGACGCCGTTGCGGCCGAGAATGGTGATCGTCTCGCCTTCGGCCACCCGCATGTCGACGCCGTGCAGGACATGACTTTCGCCGTACCAGGCGTTCAGTCCCTGGATTTCGAGGAGAGCGGCCATCAATGCTCCTCCGTGCCCATATAGGCGACGCGCACGCGCTCGTCCTGGCTGACGGTGGCATAATCGCCCTCGGCAAGGATCTCGCCGCGCTGCAGGACGGTGACATGCTGGCAGATATTGGCGACGACGGAGAGATTGTGCTCGACCATCAGCACCGCCCGGTCGCGGGCGACGTCGCGGATGATCGCCGAGACGACGCCGACATCCTCAAGCCCCATGCCGGCCATCGGCTCGTCGAGCAGCAGCACCTTCGGATCGAGCGCCAGCGTGGTGGCGATCTCCAGCACCCGCTTGCGGCCATAGGAAAGATCGGCGGCGATATGATCGCGCTCCTTGGAAAGCCCGACGCTGGCGAGCAACTGCTCGGCGCGTTCGTTCAGCCGGTCGAGCGCCGAAAGCGGCCGCCAGAACTGGGTGGAAAGATTGTTCGGCCGCTGCAGCGCCACGCGCACATTGTCGAGCACCGAGAGATGCGGGAAGACCGCCGAGATCTGGAAGGAGCGCACCAGCCCCATGCGCGCCACCTTGTCGGGCGGCGTTCCGGTGATGTCGGTGCCCATCAGCGTGATCGTGCCCGATGTCGGCTGCAGGAACTTGGTCAGCAGGTTGAAGACCGTGGTCTTGCCGGCGCCGTTCGGGCCGATCAGCGCATGCACGCTGGCGTCATGCACGTCGAGATCGACGTTCTTGACGGCGGTGAAGCCGCCGAAATCGCGGCGCAGGCCGCGGGCGGACAAGACCACCCGCGGCTTTTCCTGAGTTTCAATCGCGGAAACCGCCATTGCGCTCACTTCACCAGATCGCAGCCGCTCTTGGCGGGGTCGATATAGGCTTCCTTGCCGGGAATGGTGGCGAGAACGTTGAAGTAGTCCCACGGCTCCTTGCTGTCGGCCGGCTTCTTGACCTGCAGCAGGTACATGTCGTGGATCATGCGGCCGTTGGCGCCGACCGTGCCGCCACGGCCGAAGACGTCATCGACAGGCATTTCATGCAGTTGTTTGGCGACGGCTTCCGTCTCGTCGGTTCCGGCTTTCTGCACCGCCTTCAGATATTGCATCACCGCCGAATAGGTGCCGGTATGGATCATGTTGGGCATCTTGCCGGTGCGGGCGAAGAATTTCTTGGCGAAGGCGCGGCTGTCGTCGTCGCGGTTCCAATAAAAGCCTTCGGTCAGCGTCAGCCCCTGCGCCGCCTCGAGGCCGAGACCATGGACTTCGGCGAGCGTGAAGAGCAGCGCCGCCAGATGCTGGCCGCCCTGGGTAATGCCGAATTCGGCCGCCTGCTTGATGGCGTTCGAGGTATCCAGGCCGGCATTGGCGAGGCCGATCACCTTGGCGCCGGATGATTGTGCCTGCAGCAGGAAGGACGAGAAGTCCTGGGTCGACAGCGGATGGCGGACGGCGCCGACGACCGTGCCGCCGCTGGCCTTGACATAGTCGGTGGTCTGCTGCTCCAGCGAATAGCCGAAAGCATAGTCGGCGGTCAGGAAGAACCAGCTGTCGCCGCCCTGCTTGACCAGCGCGCCACCGGTGCCGACGGCGAGCGCATGGGTGTCGTAGGCCCAATGGAAGCCGTAAGGCGAGCAGGCCTTGCCGGTGAGATCCGTCGTCGCCGCACCGGTGACGATGTCGATCTTTTTCTTTTCCTTGGCGATCGCCTGCACGGCGAGCGCCACCGACGAGGTCGTCAACTCCATGATCGCATCCACCTGCTCGGTGTCATACCACTGGCGGGCGATGTTGGAGGCAATATCGGGCTTGTTCTGGTGGTCGGCATCGACGATCTCGACCGGCACACCAAGTACCTTGCCGCCGAAATCCTCGACCGCCATCTTGGCGGCTTCGACGGAAGACTTGCCGCCAAAGTCGGCATAAACGCCCGACTGGTCGTTCAGGATGCCGATCTTGACCTTGCCGTCGGTCGCGCTCTGCGCGAGCACCGCTGTGCTGCTCGCAAGCAGAAATGCAACTGATGCAATGAGATTCTTACGCATATTCTCTCCTCCCAGAGATGAGCCAGATTGCGGGTCTGTTCAGATTTGGCCAGCCGCACTCCTCAGAACGGCGGACCCTGTCCCTACGATCACGGAAATTCCGCGTTGAAGCAACGGGTGGTTTACAACTAATTCCAAACAGTATCTGTTCGTTTTTGAACAGATGGGGATCGCGATGAACAATCCGCCGCAGTTTACTTGGGACGATCTTCAGTTTTTTCTAGCCGTCGCCCGCACTGGACAGCTGTCGACGGCGGCCCGCCAGCTGCGCTCCAGCCATGCGACCGTCTCGCGGCGCATCGACCGGCTGGAATTCACCCTCAAGGTCAAGCTCTTCGAGCGCAATCCGCGGGGTTATGTGCTGACCGCCATGGGCACGCGTTTTGTCGAAACGGCCGAGAAAATGGAGCAGGAGACCGAGCGGCTGCGCGCCGACCTCGCCGACGGCTCGATGGCGCAGCGCGGCCTCGTGCGCTTCAGCGCGCCTGAAGGTTTTGCCAATTTCTTCTTCGCCACGGTCCTGCACCGGTTTGCCGCCCAGCATCCGCATCTCTCGCTCGAGCTGGTGACGATCCAGCAGATCATGTCGCTGTCGCGCAAGGAGGCCGATCTTTCCGTGGTGCTCGACGAGCCGAAGGGCGGACCTTATTTCGCCGAGAAGCTGACCGACTATCACCTGCAGATCTACGGCTCGCGCGACTATCTGGCAAAGGCGCCTGCCATCACCTGCCGCGAGGACCTGCTTGAGCATCCCTTCGTCAGCTATATCGAGGAGATGATTTTCGCGCCGGGCCTGGATTATCTCAGCGATGTGCATCCGCGCATCAAACCGCAGTTCCAGAGTTCCAGCATCTTCGCGCAGCTGACCGCCACCCGAAACGGCCTCGGCCTCTGCATCCTGCCCTATTTCTTCGCCAGCCGTTATCCCGAGCTCGTGCGCGTGCTGCCCGAGGAGATCGACCTCAAGCGCCACTACTGGATCACCTGCCACCGCGACCTGAAACAGGCGCCGCGGGTGCGCGCCGTCATCGACTTCCTGCGCGAGGCGGTGCGCGGCGAGGACGCGCGCTTCGTGCCGCCCTATGTCACTCCAGCGGGCCCGGTGCGCCGATCGGAAGCCGAAATCTGACTATTTGAGAAATTCGGCGCGGTGCGGCGTGAAGGTATCGATCAGCCGGCCCTTTTCCAGCGCCTTGACGCCGTGGACGAGATTGGGGGGCACGATGAAGCTGCCGCCCTGGCGCAGCACCTCGGTCCGGCCGTCGATCGTCACTTCGAAGCTGCCCTCGGCGACATAACTTGCCTGAATGTGCGGATGCGAATGGGCCGCACCGACGGCGCCGCTCTCGAAGGCCACTTCCACCATCATCATCTCGGGCAGGTAGGTCATGATGCGCCTGGTAACGCCGGGCTCGGGATTGACCCATTCGGCGCCTTCGGCCGATACGAACAGATCGCTTGACGACATTTCCGCCTCCTCGTTCCAGAATCGATCGCCGGCAAAGTGGAGCATGCCGGCGCTTTTGAAAAGATGGCGCGCCCTGTCTTTTCGATGAGGCGGGCTTCTGTTGACGCGGTCGGCTGTCGGGTCTATGCGACCTTTGATGAGGCAAGCCTGAAATCAAGGGTGAGGAGACGCCGACATGCAGCATACGCGCGAGGTTTTCGACTGGGCCGACCCGTTCCGCCTGGTGGAGCAGCTGACCGACGAGGAGCGCATGGTGCAGAATACGGCCCATGCCTATGCGCAGGAAAAGCTCGCGCCCCGCGTTCTCGACGCCTTCCGCAATGAAAAGACCGACCCTGCAATCTTCCGCGAAATGGGCGAACTCGGCCTGCTCGGACCGACGATCTCGCCGGATTACGGCGGCGCCGGCCTCGGTTACACCGCCTACGGCCTGATCGCCCGCGAGGTCGAGCGGGTTGACAGCGGCTATCGTTCGATGATGAGCGTGCAGTCCTCGCTGGTGATGGTGCCGATCGACACCTTCGGCTCTGAAGCGCAGAAGCTGAAATACCTGCCGAAACTCGCCACCGGCGAATGGATCGGCTGTTTCGGCCTGACCGAACCCGATCACGGCTCCGATCCTGGCTCGATGGCGACACGCGCGAAAAAGGTTGACGGCGGCTACAGCCTCACCGGTTCGAAGACCTGGATTTCGAACGCGCCGATCGCCGATGTCTTCGTCGTCTGGGCAAAGACCGAGGACGGGCTGATCCGTGGCTTCATCCTCGAAAAGGGATGGAAGGGGCTTTCGGCGCCTGCCATCCACGGCAAGGTCGGCTTGCGCGCCTCGATCACCGGCGAAGTGGTGATGGACGGGGTCTTCGTGCCCGAGGAAAATCTTCTGCCCGGCGTCACCGGCCTGAAGGGACCGTTCACCTGCCTCAACTCGGCCCGCTTCGGCATCGCCTGGGGCGCGCTTGGTGCTGCCGAGGATTGTTACGCCAGGGCGCGGCAATACACGCTGGAGCGCAAGCAGTTCGGCCGGCCGCTCGCCGCCAATCAGTTGATCCAGAAGAAGCTCGCCGACATGGCGGCGGAGATCTCGCTCGGCCTGCAGGGCTGCCTGCGGCTCGGCCGCATGAAGGAGGAAGGTCATCCGCCGGTGGAGCTGACCTCGATCCTCAAGCGCAACAGCTGCGGCAAGGCGCTGGAGATTGCGCGCGCGGCCCGCGATATGCTCGGCGGCAACGGCATCTCCGACGAATTCGGCATCGCCCGCCATCTCGTCAACCTCGAAGTGGTCAACACCTATGAGGGCACCCACGACATCCACGCGCTGATCATCGGCCGGGCGATCACCGGCATCGCCGCGTTTGCGAACTAACTCGCCTGCAGGGCAAGGCGAATTGCCACGCGCCTGACAATGTGCAACCTTCCCTCTCGCGGCACAAAGCCGGCAATGAGGGGGATCGCATGTTTCTGCTTCTTGCATTGCTGATTGGTGTCATCTCAGGCCTTCGCACCATGACGGCGCCGGCCGCCGTCGCCTGGGGCGCAGCACTCGGCTGGTTCGACCTGTCGCAGACGCCGCTTGCCTTCATGGGCTATCGCTGGACGCCGTGGATTTTCACGATCCTCGCGGTCACCGAGCTGGCCGCCGACCAGCTGCCGTCGACGCCGTCGCGCAAGGTGCCGATGCAGTTCGGTGCCCGCATCGTCTCAGGCGCGCTCTCGGGTGCTGCGATCGGGGCCGCCAGCGGCCTGCTCTTCGGCGGGTTGATTGCCGGCGTGATCGGCGCCGTCATCGGCACCTATGGCGGCGCTGCCGCCCGCAGCCGGCTTGCCGTCTCCTTCGGCAAGGACCTGCCGGCCGCCCTTATCGAGGATGCCGTCGCCGTCATCGGCGCGGTGCTGATCGTGGGAGCCGTCGCATGAAAAACTTCGACGCTATCGTTATCGGTGCCGGCCAGGCCGGCCCGTCGCTTGCCGCCCGCATGGCCGACAAGGGCATGAAGGTGGCGCTGATCGAACGCAAATTCCTTGGCGGCACCTGCGTCAATGCCGGCTGCATGCCGACCAAGACGCTGGTCGCCAGCGCCCGCGCCGCCCATGTCGCCAGAAGCGGCGCCGCCTACGGTGTCAACATCCCCGGCGAAATCGCCATCGACATGAAGGTGGTGAGGGCCCGCGCCGAAACCGTGACGATGAATGCCCGCAACGGCCTGATCGGCTGGCTCGGCGGCATGGACGGCATGAGCGTGATCTACGGCCACGCCCGTTTCGAGAGCCCGAAGGCTGTCAGCGTCAATGGCGAGACGCTGACTGCGCCGCGCATCTTCCTCAATGTCGGCGCGCGGCCGGTTATCCCCGAGCTGCCGGGTATCCATGATATCGATTACCTCACCAGCACTTCGATCATCCAGCTCGACACGCTGCCGCGGCATCTGGCGGTGATCGGCGGCAGTTATATCGGGCTGGAATTTGCGCAGATGTATCGCCGCTTCGGCGCCGAAGTCAGCGTCATCGAGCACGGGCCGAAGCTCGCATCGCGCGAGGACGAGGATATATCCGATGCGATCGCCGAGATCCTGCGCGCCGAAGGCATCGGCGTCCACACCGATGCCGGCAACATCGCCTTTGCGGGAAACGGCAGCGGGGTAAGCGTCACCGCCGGCTCGGCGACGATCGATGCGAGCCATGTGCTGATTGCCACCGGCCGCACCCCGAACACCGACGATCTCGGCCTCGATGCCGCCGGCGTCGTCACCGATAAACGCGGCTTCATCATCGTCGACGACAGGCTCGCCACCAATGTCGAGGGCATCTGGGCACTCGGCGACTGCAACGGCCACGGCGCCTTCACCCACACCTCCTACAATGATTTCGAGATCGCCGCCGCCAATCTGCTCGACGGCGACGACCGCAAGGTTTCGAGCCGCATTCCGGCCTATGCGCTCTATATCGACCCGCCGCTCGGCCGCGTCGGCATGACCGAGAAACAGGCGCGGCAGTCGGGGCGCAAGATCATGGTCTCGACCCGGCCGATGAGCCGGGTCGGCCGGGCCAACGAGCGCGGCGAGACCAAGGGCTTCATGAAGGTGATTGCCGACGCCGAGACCAAGAAAATCCTCGGCGCGGCGATACTGGGCATCGAGGGCGACGAGGTGATCCACGGGTTGATCGATGCGATGAATGCCGGGACTACCTATCCCGCTTTACAATGGTCGGTGCCGATCCATCCGACGGTGTCGGAGCTGATCCCGACGCTGCTTGGCGATCTGAAGCCGGTTCAGCCGTGACCTGACCTCGGGAAGAGCTGGAGGCGAACCCGCGTGTCCATCGAATTGCTGATCGAAAATTACGGCCTGCTGGCGATCTTTCTGGGGGCTGCCTTCGAAGGCGAAACGGCCGCCTTTCTCGGCGGCGTGATCGCTCATCGCGAGTTGCTTCCCTATTGGTCGGCGTCGCTCGCAGCCACGGCCGGATCCTTCGCCGGCGATCAGTTCTGGTTCTTTGCCGGCCGTTACGCGGCCCGCTGGAGCCTCGTCCGCCGGCTGATGGAAAAGCCGGCGCTCGCCCGCGTTACCCAACTTCTGGAAAAATATCCGACCGGCTTCATCCTTGCGTTTCGTTTCCTCGTCGGATTGCGGACGATCAGTCCCATCGTCATCGGGACAACGCGGATATCGACCGGAAAATTCGTCATCCTGAACGCCATCGCCGCTTTGATCTGGGGGCAGCTTTTCACCGCGCTCGGCTATTTGTTCGGGCACGGCATCGAGCAGATATTGGGCCACCTTTCCCTTCACCGCCATCTGCTGATTGCGTTCGGGGCCGCGGCTGTCGCCGCCGCCGCGGCCCTTGCCTTTCGCAAGATGAGGCCGAGCGCTGGGCATTCATAAAAGTGGTGCGGCGCCCTACTCCATGACAATCTGCAGCTTGACGTCGCTCGGCCTAGCCTCGACGGCGCGGTCGAAGGCCTTGATCGACTCCTCGAATGTGAAGGTCTCGGATATCAGCGGCTTCAGATCGACGCGGCCGGATGCCAGCAGCGCGATCGAGCGCTCATACTGGTGCGCGTAGCGGAACACCGTCTCGATACGGATCTCCTTGGTCGATGCCGTCGAGACATCGAAACCGATCGGGTTGACCGGCAGGCCGACGGCGACGATGACGCCGCCCGGGCGCGGCAGCGCCATGATCGTCTCCCAGGCCTTCGGCGAGCCGGAGCATTCGAAGACCACGTCGGCACCCCAACCGTCGGTCAGCCGGACGACCTCTTCGCTCAGGTTCTTTTCGCGGATATTGACTGGAATGACGCCCTGATATTGCGCTGATATATCGAGCTTCGGCTGGGCGAGATCGGCGACGATCGCCCGGGCGCAGCCGCCGGCAAGGGCGGCGATCGCCACCATCGTGCCGATCGGCCCGGCGCCGAGGACGACGGCGGTATCGCCGGGTGTAATCTTGGCTTTGCTGGCCGCCTGCATGCCGACGGCAAAGGGCTCGACCATGGCGCCCTCGGCGAAGCTGACATTGTCAGGCAGCTTGAAGGTATAATTGGCGGGATGCACGACCTCCGGCGTCAGCACGCCATGGATCGGCGGCGTCGCCCAGAAGGTCACGGCCGGGTCAATATTGTACATGCCGAGCCGGCTAGCCTTGGAATTCGGGTCGGGAATGCCGGGCTCCATGCAGACCCGGTCGCCGACCTTCAGATGCGTCACACCAGCCCCGACTTCGACCACCGTGCCTGCCGCCTCATGACCGAGCACCATCGGCGCGTTGACGATGAAGGGGCCGATCTTTCCATGGGTATAATAGTGGACGTCCGAACCGCAGACGCCGACGGTATGAATCTTGATCTTGACCTGCCCCGGTCCTGTTTCCAGGGGCAGATCGATATCGCGAAGCGCAAGCTCATGCTGGCGCTCCAGTACCAGCGCACGGACTTTGGTCATGATCGGTTTCCTTCCCTTTTGCCCGCGGTTCGTCGCGTGCCGTTGAAGCGACTATAAGACTGTAAGGGGCGGCAATTCAATCGTTGAGATCAAGCTTTTGCTCAACATGCGATGAAATGCCCATTTCCTATAATCCGAAAGATTTGTCTTCCAAGACCTCCGTATGATTCCAGCCGAGGCCGTCGGGGAGTACATTTTCCATTCGAGATCCCGGTCATAAGGACAGGCAGAGAGCGATGAAGAACGATCACGACAATGCCGGCGGAAATCGGTCTTCCGGTCCGACGATATCAAGGTCAATCCGGCAATTCTGGCAGCGGCTTGTGGATCTGATCGCCGCGCCGCCGAAAGGTCCCCGGCCACGGCCGGCGCGCGTTATCGCAAAAACTAGGGATCGAAATCTTCCCCCACGGCGTTATTAATAATGCGTCGGCATGGCGTCACGGAAGCATGACGGCTCCGGGCACATGCGGGTCGGCACGATAAGGAAGACCATCATGAAGTCGATCGCGTCATTCTGTCTGTTCGTCTCCCTTCTCTTCATCGCAAGTGAGGCGTCTGCGGCGCTGGAACAAGCCTCTCTTCCGCCTCAGGAGCAGGAAGTAAGGCTGGCGCCGGCCAACCTCGAACTCACCTTCACCGGCCCGGTCGATCTTGCCCGTTCGACGGCCGTCCTGCTGGATGCTCGAGGGACGGCGATTCCCACCGGCAAGCCGTTTCTCTCCGGCCCTGAGGGATCGATCTTCAAGGTTCCGCTCGATCCGGCCATGGCGCCCGGCGATTATACCGTCGACTGGCGCGTCCTCTCGATGGACGGCCGCAGTGCCGAAGGCCAGTACCGGTTCCGGGTCGATCCTTAACTCGCTCACCGAAAGCATTTATAAGATTTTTATATTGACGGCCCTCCGGCCGTCTCGAACCTTTATGGCCTCCGGCTGCATATTGAAGCCCGAGAGATCGACCGATCATCTCCACGCCAGAAAGCATGAAAGGCGGCCTTCCCGAGGGAATGACGCCCTTTGTCTTGTCTGACTCCAACAAGAATAACAGGAGTCACGATCATGATGGATATCATTCTGCTTGGCACCGCGATCCTATTCTTCGCGCTGTGCTTTGCCTACACACGAGCCTGCGACAGGCTTTGACAGGAGAAACGACGATGACCCTCGATTATATCTTGAGCGGTGCCGTGACCGTGTTTCTCACCGTCTACCTCACCTACGCTCTGCTTCGCCCAGAACGCTTTTGAAGAGAACCGGCGCTTCCGAGCTCGCACATACGCGACCGAGAAGCAGCCGGGTATTGAAAGTTGACCTCCATGACCCTCAACGGATGGCTTCAGATCCTGCTTTATTGCGGGATCGTGCTTGTGCTCGTCAAACCGCTCGGCGGCTACATGACGCGTGTCTTCAGCGGCGAGCGCACCTTCCTGTCACCCCTCCTCGTTCCGATCGAACGGGGACTTTACCGCGCGGCCGGCACCAGCGAAGGCGAGGAGCAGCATTGGACCTCCTATGCCTTCGCCATGCTGCTCTTCAATCTTCTCGGCGTCATCGCGCTTTATGCGCTGCAGCGCTTCCAAGCCGGGCTTCCCTATAATCCGGCCGGCATGGCGGCCGTCCCGCCGGAGCTTGCCTTCAACACCGCCGTCAGCTTCGTCACCAATACGAATTGGCAGAACTACGGCGGCGAAAGCACCATGTCCTATCTCACCCAGATGGCCGGCTTCACCGTCCAGAACTTCGTGTCCGCCGCGACCGGCATTGCGATCGCACTCGCCTTCATCCGCGCCTTCTCGCGTGCGTCCGGCAAGGCGATCGGCAATTTCTGGGTCGATATGACGAGGGCGACCCTCTACGTGCTGCTGCCGATCTCTATCGTGCTGACGCTCACTTACGTCTATCTCGGCGTGCCGCAGACGCTCGGAGCTTATGTCAATGCGACGACGCTCGAAGGCGCGCAGCAGACGATCGCCGTCGGCCCCGTCGCCTCGCAGCTTGCGATCAAGATGCTCGGCACCAATGGCGGCGGCTTCTTCAATGCCAATTCCGCCCACCCGTTCGAAAACCCCGATGCGATCTCAAACCTCATCCAGATGGTCTCGATCTTCGCGATCGGCGCGGCGCTGACCAACGTCTTCGGCCGCATGGTCGGCAACCAGCGCCAGGGCTGGGCGATCCTCGCCACGATGGGCGTGCTGTTCCTCGCCGGCGTCGTCGTCACCTATTGGGCGGAAGCCGCCGGCAATCCGCTGATGCACGCCTTCGGTCTGGGCGGCGGTAATATGGAAGGCAAGGAAGTCCGCTTCGGCGTCGCCCTCTCCTCGCTTTTTGCCGTCATCACCACCGCCGCCTCCTGCGGCGCGGTCAATGCGATGCATGGCAGCTTCACCGCGCTCGGCGGCCTCATCCCGCTGATCAACATGCAGCTCGGCGAAATCATCGTCGGCGGGGTCGGTGCGGGCTTCTACGGCATCCTGCTGTTCATCATCGTCGCCGTCTTCGTCGCCGGCCTGATGGTCGGCCGCACGCCGGAATATCTTGGCAAGAAGATCGAGGCGAAGGAAATGAAGATGGCCGTTCTCGCCATTCTCTGCCTGCCGCTCGCCATGCTGGTTTTCACCGCGATCGCCACGGTGCTGCCGTCCGCCGTCGCCTCGATCGGTACCGCCGGCCCGCACGGCTTCTCCGAAATCCTCTATGCCTATACCTCGGCTGCGGCCAATAACGGCTCGGCTTTCGGCGGACTGACGGGCAACACGCCCTGGTACAACGTGACGCTCGGCATCGGCATGCTCGCCGGCCGCTTCCTGGTCATCATCCCGGCACTTGCCATCGCCGGCTCGCTGATCGCCAAAAAGACGGTCCCGGCCTCGGCAGGCACCTTCCCGACGGACGGCCCGCTCTTCGTCGGCCTGCTCGTCGGCACCATCCTGATCGTCGGCGGCCTGACCTTCTTCCCGGCGCTGGCACTCGGCCCCATCGTCGAGCACCTGGTGATGATCGCTGGTCAGACTTTCTAGGGCGAGATCATGATCCTCCGCCACAGGCTTCGCCACGCTTCTCACCTACGTCCCGGTGCGCCGGGACGTAGGAACCGCCCGGGGCTACAGGCCTCCGACATCATCCTGGTGATGCTGGCAGGCCTGCTCGTCGCCGCGGCGATCTTTAAGATTTTACAGGGCTGACCGCAAGGTTCGCCATCCTCGTTCCAAGCTGGAGTCTCTTATGAGCCAGGCAAAATCCGCGAGCATCATGGTTTCTCGCATTCTCATCCCGGCCGTGGGCGCCGCCTTCAAGAAGCTCGACCCGCGCGCACTTGCCAGAAACCCGGTCATGTTCGTCGTGGCCACGGTCTCGGTGCTGACCACCGTGCTTTTCCTGCGCGACCTCGCAGCCGGCAACGGCAATCTCGGCTTTTCCTTCCAGATCAATCTCTGGCTCTGGTTTACCGTGCTGTTTGCCAATTTCGCCGAAGCCGTCGCCGAAGGCCGCGGCAAGGCGCAGGCGGATTCGCTGCGCAAGGCGCGCACCGAAACCCAGGCCAAGCTGCTTACCACCAACAATGGTAGCGACTACCGCATGGTGCCCGGCACCAGTCTCAAGGTCGGCGATGTCGTGCTGGTCGAGGCCGGCGACATCATCCCTTCGGATGGCGAGGTCATCGAAGGGGTGGCCTCCGTCAATGAGGCGGCAATCACCGGCGAATCCGCCCCGGTCATCCGCGAATCCGGCGGCGACCGCTCGGCGGTGACCGGCGGCACCCAGGTGCTGTCCGACTGGATCCGCGTGCGCATTACCGCAGCCGCCGGTTCGACCTTCCTCGACCGGATGATCGCGCTGGTCGAAGGTGCGGAACGCCAGAAGACGCCGAACGAGATCGCGCTCAACATCCTGCTTGCCGGCATGACGCTGATCTTCGTGCTCGCCACCGCGACGATCCCGAGCTTTGCCATCTATGCCGGCGGCTCGATCCCGATCATCGTGCTCGTCGCCCTCTTCGTCACCCTGATCCCAACGACGATCGGCGCGCTCTTGTCGGCGATCGGCATTGCCGGCATGGACCGTCTCGTCCGCTTCAACGTGCTCGCCATGTCCGGCCGCGCCGTCGAAGCGGCCGGCGACGTCGACACGCTGCTGCTCGACAAGACGGGCACGATCACGCTCGGCAACCGCCAGGCGACAAGCTTCCGCCCGGTTCGCGGCGTTTCCGAACAGGATCTGGCCGATGCCGCCCAGCTTGCCTCGCTGGCCGACGAAACGCCTGAGGGACGCTCCATCGTCGTGCTCGCCAAGGAGAAATATGCGATCCGCGGCCGCGACATGGCGAGCCTCAAGGCCACCTTCGTGCCCTTCACCGCCCAGAGCCGCATGAGCGGCGTCGATCTCGAAGGCGCCTCGATCCGCAAGGGCGCGGTCGATGCGGTGCTGACCTATGTCAACGGCGACGCCCCTTCGAAGAACGGCAGCGAGGTCGTCCGCGAACTTCAGTCTATCGCCGACGAGGTCGCCAAATCAGGCGGCACGCCGCTCGCCGTTGCCCGCGACGGCAGGCTGCTCGGCGTCATCCAGCTGAAGGATATCGTCAAGGGCGGTATCCGCGAGCGCTTCACGGAGTTGCGCCGCATGGGCATCCGCACGGTGATGATCACAGGCGACAATCCGCTGACGGCAGCCGCCATCGCGGCCGAAGCCGGCGTCGACGACTTCCTCGCCCAGGCGACGCCGGAGATGAAGCTTGCGCTGATGCGCGAGGAACAGGCCAAGGGCAAGCTCGTCGCCATGTGCGGCGACGGCACCAACGATGCGCCCGCACTTGCCCAGGCCGATGTCGGCGTCGCCATGAACACCGGCACGGTCGCCGCCCGCGAGGCCGGCAACATGGTCGACCTCGATAGCGACCCGACGAAGCTCATCGAGATCGTCGAGATCGGCAAGCAGTTGTTGATGACGCGCGGCGCGCTGACGACCTTTTCGATCGCCAACGACATCGCCAAGTATTTCGCCATCATTCCGGCGATGTTCCTGACCTTTTACCCGCAGCTTGGCGTGCTCAACATCATGGGACTTTCCACGCCGCAAAGCGCCATCCTCTCGGCAATCATCTTCAACGCGCTTGTTATCGTCGCGCTGATCCCGTTGTCGCTGAAGGGTGTGCGCTACCGTCCGATCGGCGCCGGCGCGCTTCTGTCGCGCAACCTGCTGATCTACGGCCTCGGCGGCATCATCGTCCCCTTCATCGGCATCAAAGCGATCGACCTGGCCGTCGCAGCCCTCGGCCTCGCTTAAAGGAGAGTTAAGAACAATGTTGAAAGAATTTCGCCCGGCCGTCGTCATGATCGTCGCCACCACCGCCATCACTGGCCTTCTCTACCCGCTCGCCATGACCGGGGCGGCCCAGGCCCTCTTCCCCGCCCAGGCGAACGGCAGCCTGGTCGAGAAGAACGGCCAGGTGATCGGCTC
This sequence comes from Rhizobium acidisoli, assembly GCF_002531755.2. Taxonomy (NCBI): domain Bacteria; kingdom Pseudomonadati; phylum Pseudomonadota; class Alphaproteobacteria; order Hyphomicrobiales; family Rhizobiaceae; genus Rhizobium; species Rhizobium acidisoli. The sequence continues at coordinate 206,052 of NZ_CP035001.1, forward strand.
GACCCTGATCGGCCAGGCCTTCACCTCAGACAGATATTTCCACGGCCGTCCGTCAGCTGCCGGCGACGGCTATAATGCCGCCGCCTCCAGCGGCTCGAACCTCGGCCCGACCAGCCAGAAACTGATCGACCGCGTCAAGGGCGATTACGAGTCCGCCAAGGCGACGAACCCCATTGCCCAGGTGCCCGCCGACCTCGTCACCGCGTCGGGCAGCGGCCTCGATCCAGACATCTCGCCCGAGGCCGCCTACTTCCAGGTGGCCCGTGTCGCCAAGGCGCGCAGCATGGACGAAGCCAAGGTCAAGGCGCTGGTCGACGGCGCCGTCCAGGCCCGCGAGCTCGGCCTTCTCGGCGAACCAACCGTCAATGTTCTGGCGTTGAATCAGAGCCTTGATGCTTCTATGACTGAGTAAAGGTAGGCGGGCCACGACCTCGCCCTCATTCCTGTGCTTGTCACAGGAATCCAGCCACGCGAAGTCTTTCGCGTGAAAAGCGTCCTTGGCGTCGCGGACGCGACGCTGCTGGATCCCTGTGACGAGCACAGGGATGAGGGAAAGTGGAGCAAGCCTCGCCGACAGGAAAGACCACACGCATGCCAGACGACAATCGCGACCAGGCCGGCAGGCCATCGCCCGATGCGCTTCTCGAAAAAGCCCGGGCGGAAACGCGCGGCCGTCTGAAGATCTTCCTGGGCGCCGCCCCCGGCGTCGGCAAGACCTATGAGATGCTGCTTTCCGGCCGCGCCAAGATCGCCGATGGTTTCGATGTCGTCATCGGTGTCGTCGAGACCCATGGCCGCAAGGAGACCGAGGCGTTGCTCGCCGGCTTCGAGATCATCCCCCGCGTCGAAATCGACTATAAGGGCAGGCTGCTCGAGGAGATGGATCTCGACGGCATCCTCGCCCGCAGGCCCGACCTCGTGCTGGTCGACGAACTCGCCCATACCAATGCCGAGGGCAGCCGCCATCCGAAGCGCTATCTCGACGTCAAGGAGCTGCTCGACCGCGGCATCGATGTCTATTCAACGCTGAACATCCAGCATGTCGAGAGCCTGAACGACGTCGTCTCTCAGATCACCCGCATCCGGGTGCGCGAGACGGTGCCGGACTCGATCATCGACCTTGCCGACGACGTCGAGATCATCGATCTGACGCCGGACGATCTCATCAAGCGGCTGCATGACGGCAAGGTCTATATGCCGCGCACCGCAGAGCGGGCGCTGACCAACTATTTCACGCCGGGCAATCTGACGGCGCTGAGGGAGCTTGCTCTGCGCAAGACCGCCCAGCGCGTCGACGATCAGCTGCTCACCCATATGCAGGCCCACGCAATATCGGGCCCCTGGGCGGCGGGCGAACGCGTCCTCGTCTCGGTCGATCATCACCCGCGGTCGGCCTCGCTGGTGCGTTACGCCTCGCGCATGGCCTCGCGGCTGCGGGCGCCGTGGGCGGCCGTCTATGTCGAGACCAACCGCTCGATCAACCTCAGCGAAGCCGAGCGCGATACCATCGCCGCGACGCTGCGGCTTGCCGAGCAGCTCGGCGGCGAGGCGATCACCATCCCCGGCCGCGAGGTGGCCGACGAACTCGTCCGCCACGCCAGCGCCAACAACGTCACCCATATCGTCATCGGCGCGCCGAAGAAGCCGACCTGGCGCGACTGGTGGGACCGCTCGATCACCGACGAGCTGATCCGCAAGACCGGCGAGATCAGCGTCCACGTCATCTCCGGCACCGAGAAGGACGGCACCACCGCGCGCGGTGTCAAGGCGGCCGCCACTGCGCCGCAGCTGGATTTGCGGGCCTATCTGCTGGCAACCGTCTATGTCGCTATCGCGCTCGGCGTCAGCATCGTGCTCGACCAGGTGCTCGACGTGCGCAACCTCGCCCTGGTCTTCCTGATGGCGGTGCTGACCTCGGCCGTGCTGCATGGGCTGCGGCCGGCGCTTTACAGCTGTATCCTCAGCGCGCTGTCCTTCAACTTCTTCTTCCTGCCGCCGCGCTACACGCTGACGATCAGCGATCCGGAAAGCGTGCTTGCGCTGTTCTTCTTTTTGGGCGTCGCCATCATCGCCAGCAATCTGACCGCGACCGTGCAGCGTCAGGCCGCCGCCGCCCAGCAGCGGGCGCGCACGACCGAAGATCTCTATCTTTTCTCGAAGAAACTCGCCGGTACCGGCACGCTCGACGACGTGCTCTGGGCAACCGCCTTCCAGCTCGCCTCGATGCTGAAGGTCCGCGTCGTGCTGCTCTTGCCTGAAGAGGGCAGCATCGCCGTCAAGGCCGGATATCCGCCCGACGACACGCTCGACGATGCCGATATCGCCGCCGCCCGCTGGGCCTGGGAGCACAATCACGCCGCCGGCCGCGGCGCCGATACGCTGCCCGGCGCCAAGCGGCTCTACGTGCCGCTCAGAACCGGCCGCACCGCCGTCGGCGTCATCGGCCTCGACAGCGACCGACGCGACGGGCCGCTGCTGACGCCGGAGCAGCAGCGGCTGCTCGATGCGCTGGCCGACCAGGCAGCGCTTGCCATCGAACGCGTCCAGCTCGTCGCCGATGTCGACCGGGCAAGGCTCGCGGCCGAAGCCGACCGGCTGCGTTCGGCGCTGCTCACCTCGATCTCGCATGACCTCAAAACGCCGCTTGCCGCCATCCTCGGCGCCGCCGGCGCGCTGCGCGATTATTTCGCCTCGATGCCGGAGGAAGATCGCAGCGACCTGCTTTCCACCGTCGTCGACGAATCCGAGCGCCTCAACCGTTTCATCGCCAACCTGCTCGACATGACCAAGATCGAATCCGGCGCGATGGAGCCGAACAGTGCGCTGCATTATGCCGGCGATATCGTCGGCAGCGCTCTGCGTCGCGCCGCAAAGATGCTTGAACGGCACAGAACCGAGATGAGCATTCCCGCCGACCTGCCGATGGTGCGCGTCGATCCGGTGCTGTTCGAGCAGGTGATCTTCAACCTGCTCGACAATGCCGCGAAATATGCGCCCGACGGCTCAGTCATCCACATCGGCGGCTGGGCCGATGCCGACAATGTCGTCCTGCAGGTCTCGGACGAAGGCCCGGGCATCCCGCCCGCCGATCTCACTCGCGTCTTCGACACCTTCTACCGGGTGCGCAAGGGCGATCAGGTGCGCGCCGGCACCGGCCTCGGCCTATCCATCTGCCGCGGCTTCATCGAGGCGATGGGCGGCACGATCGCGGCCGGAAACCGGACGGGCCGCTCCGGCGCCGTCTTCACCATCCGCCTGCCGAAGCCCACCGACATTCCGAAACTGGATGAACTCAAATGACCGGTTCAGCCGTCAAAATCCTCGTCGTCGACGACGAGCCGCCGATCCGCAAACTGCTCCGGGTCGGCCTGACCGCCCAAGGTTACGAGGTGCAGGAGGCAGCAAACGCCGCCGGCGCCCGTCAGTCGGTGGCCGACAGCCTGCCCGACCTCATCGTGCTCGACCTCGGCCTGCCCGACATATCAGGCCACGATCTCTTGCAGGCGTGGCGCGATGAAGGACTTTCCGTGCCCATCGTCATCCTCTCCAGCCGCACCGACGAGGCCGGCATCGTCACGGCGCTGGAAAGCGGCGCCGACGATTACGTGACCAAGCCATTCGGCGTCAACGAACTCGGCGCCCGCATCCGCGTGGCCCTGCGCCACCGGCTGCAGCAGCAGGGCGAAAAGGCAATCTTCCAGACCGGCGGGCTGTCGATCGACCTCGTCAAGCGCATCGTCAAGGTTGACGGCCAGGACATAAAACTGTCGCCGAAGGAATACGACATCCTGCGGGTGCTCGCCCAGCACGCCGGCAAGGTGCTGACCCACCAGTATCTCTTAAAGCAGGTATGGGGGCCGGCGGCGGATGTGCAATATCTGCGCGTCTACATCAGGCAGCTGCGGCAAAAAGTCGAACAGATTCCCGACCAGCCGCACTATATCACCACCGAGACCGGCGTCGGCTACCGGCTCAGGGAACCGGATTGACCGCCCTTGCCTCCCGCTGCCCGAACAGTATTGAGCCAGAACAGCATTGAGAATGACATGAACCTTCCCAACATCATCCGGCCGGAACACACCTTCATCGGCGTGCCGGCGCCGACGAAATGGCGCGCGCTGCAGGGTATAGCGGAGAAGGCCGCCAAGGCTTTCTCCGTTGACGGCCAGACCATCCTGAAAGCGCTTGAAGCGCGCGAGAAGCTCGGCTCCACCGGGATCGGCAACGGTATCGCCATTCCGCATGCGGCGATCGACGGCATGACCAGCCCGCGCGGCCTGCTCCTCCGCTTCGCCCAGCCGCTGGATTTCGAGGCGATCGACGATATCCCGACCGATATCGCCTTCGTGCTGCTTTTCGGGGAGAACAATCGCGGCGAATATCTGAACGTCTTGTCCGCCATCGCCCGGCGGCTGCAATCGGACGGCGTGCTCGCCGCCATGCGCAAGGCAAGGACGGTCGACGAATTTTATTCCGATTTCATCGCCGACTCCAGGGTATGAAAGAGGCGCGGCCCGAAGGTCGCGCCTCCTCGTTAGCAATCAGACGATCTTAGAAATCGCGCTGGAAGCGCAGGAAGCCGAAGACTTCGTCGTCGCCTTCGTCCTCATCGTGATATTGCACGCTGAGCTTCGTACGGAGATCGTCGACGATGCGATAGTCGATCGTGACGCCAGTCGTGTAGGCGCTGCCGCCGGTGAAGCCATTGCCGTCAGCTTCGAGAGCGATGTTTTCGAAGTACTGGAAGCCGGGGGTAACCGACCACTTGTCGTTGATCTTCAAGGCGTATTCTGCTGCGATCGTCCATTCGGACTCTTCGTAGTAGTAGTTGGCGCCGCTTGCCCATACGCCGGCAATGCCGAGCGTGCCCGGGCCGATGTCGGCATAGACGATACCGCGGACGGCGACTTCGCTGGTGTCGGTGTCATAACCGGCAAGCAGGTAAGCGCTGATGGCGCCGGCCTTGTAGGAAACCTGGCCTGCGACACCGAAGTTGTTCGGGCCTTCGCCCGGCTTGGTGTCGTAGTCTTCTTCCAGTTCGTCGACCGAGATGCCGGCCGCGAAAGCGCCGGACTCGTACTGATAACGGATCGAGTTGTGGGTCGTCTCGTTGCTGGCGAGCGTATCGGTCTCGCCGCTCATGTCGTCATCCCACCAGCTGTAGAGCTTACCGACGCGGAAACCGGCAATGTCGATATAGCCTTCATCCAGCAGAGCTTCCTGATCGGAGGCATTGTCGGCATTGTAACGCAGCGTGATGACGCCGGTGAGCGTGCCGTACTCGGTGTCGTTCTTGGCCTGGAAGGTGACCTGACCGCGAGTCCAGAAGTTTACGTCGGAATCGCCGGAGATCTGGTCGCCGAAGCGCACTTCGGTACGGATGTAGCCGCCGACCGAAAGGCAAGTTTCCGTCCCCGGAATATAAAAGTAGCCGGTCCCGTAGGCGTCGCAAACGCGAACATATTCCACGGGCTCGGGTTCCGCCGCCACGATGGCGTCGGCTGCGCGGGCTCCGGAGGCCGCGGCAAGGGCGGCAACGGAGGCAAAAAGGATAGTTCTGATATTCATTTTGAATGGCCCTAACAGGTTTGGAATGCGGGGCACATTTCAAGGGATGCCCCCGCGTAGCGGCCGGAATAGACGGACGCACGGTGGCCATATAGGAATCCGCAAGTGTCATCGCGGCAAAATCTGGGCAAAAATCAGCACCACCATGGCGCTTTCGTGGAGGAACTGTGGCCGAAAAAGCACGGTGCCACGGCTTGGCGGCGCCGCCTAGCAATTGGCCGCGGCCAACTTCGGCACGTCTATTTCATTATCACCCCTCAAATGGAATGACATTCTAACGGTAAGGCCGGAACGGGAAGAACCTTTGTTTCATTATACGACTGACTTGATAGAGTTAAGACAGAAAACAGGAGGGTTCCCATGCAGACACAACGGCTCACCCGGCTCCTTGCAGCCGCGGTCATGGCAGGCAGCTTCGCGATCGGGAGCATTGCTCCTGCTTTCGCGGATCAGACGCTGCTCAACGTTTCCTATGATCCGACTCGCGAATTGTACAAGGATTTCAACGCCGCCTTTGCCGCGAAGTGGAAAAAGGACAACGGCGAAGCCGTAACGATCCAGGCCTCCCATGGCGGTTCCGGCGCCCAGGCCCGCTCGGTCATCGACGGCCTCGACGCCGATGTCGTGACGCTGGCCCTCGAAGGCGATATCGACGCCATTGCCAAAGCCACCGGCAAGATCCCGGCCGACTGGAAGACGAAATTCCCCAACAATTCGACGCCTTATACGTCGACGATCGTCTTCCTGGTCCGCAAGGGCAACCCGAAGGGCATCAAGGATTGGGGCGACCTGGTCAAGGACGACGTGCAGGTGATCACGCCGAACCCGAAGACCTCGGGCGGCGCCCGCTGGAACTTCCTCGCCGCCTGGGCATGGGCCAAGCAGGCGAATGGCGGCGATGAAGCCAAGGCGCAGGATTATGTTGCTAAGCTGCTGCAGCACGTTCCGGTTCTCGATACCGGCGCGCGCGGCGCCACGACCACCTTCGTCCAGCGCGGCCTCGGCGACGTGCTGCTTGCCTGGGAAAACGAAGCCTATCTTTCGCTCGAAGAACTCGGCCCCGACCAGTTCGAGATCGTCACCCCGAGCTTCTCCATCCGCGCCGACCCGCCGGTCGCCGTCGTCGACGGCAATGTCGACAAGAAGGGCACGCGCAAGGTCGCCGAAGCCTATCTCAACTACCTCTATTCGGACGAAGGCCAGAAGATCGCCGCCAAGCATTATTACCGGCCGTTCAAGCCTGAAGCCGCCGATCCGGCCGATATCGCCCGCTTCCCGAAGCTGACGCTCGCGACCATCGACGACTTCGGCGGCTGGAAGGAAGCGCAGCCGAAATTCTTCGGCGACGGCGGGGTATTTGACCAGATCTATAAGCCGGCCCAATAATAGACTTCATGAAAGCACATAGCCCCACGCGGTGGCGGTTCAGACGGCCGAGCGTCATTCCGGGTTTCGGAATGGCGCTCGGCTTTACCTTGACCTGGCTCACCCTTCTGATCCTCATCCCGCTCTCGGGCCTTGCCGTCCGGTCGAGCGCGCTCGGCTGGGAGAAATTCTGGTCGATCGCGCTCGATCCGCGCACGCTGAACGCGCTGCGCATCAGCTTCGGCAGCGCCTTCATCGCCGCGATCGTCAATGCCGTCTTCGGGATCCTGCTTGCCTGGGTGCTGGTGCGCTACCGCTTTCCCGGCAAGCGCATCATCGACGCCATGGTCGATCTGCCGTTCGCGCTGCCGACCGCCGTCGCCGGCATCGCCCTGACGACGCTCTATGCGCCGAACGGCTGGATCGGCCAGTTCCTGACGCCGCTCGGCATCAAGATCGCCTTCACGCCGGCCGGCATCGTCATCGCGCTGATCTTCGTCGGCCTGCCCTTCGTGGTGCGCACCGTGCAGCCGGTTATGGAGGAGATCGACAAGGAAGTGGAAGAGGCCGCAGCAACGCTCGGCGCCAACCGCTTCCAGACGATTTTCCGCGTGCTGCTGCCGGGGCTGGCGCCCGCCGTGCTTACCGGCTTTGCGCTCGCCTTTGCCCGCGGCGTCGGCGAATACGGCTCGGTCATCTTCATCGCCGGCAACCTGCCGTTCAAATCGGAGATCGCGCCGCTTTTGATCATCATCAAACTCGAAGAGTATAATTATGCGGCAGCGACCGGCATCGCGGCGATCATGCTGATCATCTCGTTCGCCATGCTGCTGGTCATCAACCTCATCCAGAGCTGGAGCAGGCGGAGGTACGGCTATGGGGCTTGATACAACCGCTCAACCGGTGAAGCTGCGTTCGGTGACCACCGAAAACCGCATCGCGCGCTTCACGCTGATCATCGTCTCACTGATCTTCCTGCTGCTGATCCTGCTGCTGCCGCTGGCCGCCGTCTTTGTCGAGGCTTTCCGCAAGGGTGCCGGCCCCTTCATAGAGGCGCTCGGCGATGCCGAAACCTTCTCGGCGATCCGCCTGACGCTGATCGTTGCCGGTGTCAGCGTTCCCCTTAACCTCATCTTCGGGGTTGCCGCCGCCTGGGCGATCGCCAAGTTCGAGTTCAAGGGCAAGGCCTTCCTGACGACGCTGATCGACCTGCCCTTCTCGGTTTCTCCCGTCATATCGGGCCTGGTTTTCGTGCTGTTGTTCGGCGCCAATACCTGGCTCGGCCAGTGGCTCAGCGCCCACGACATCAAGATCCTGTTTGCGGTGCCGGGCCTGATCCTCGCCACCATGTTCGTCACCTTCCCTTTCGTCGCCCGCGAGCTGATCCCGCTAATGCAGGAACAGGGGACGGCCGACGAAGAGGCCGCCCTTTCGCTTGGCGCCAGCGGCTGGCAGACCTTCTGGCACGTGACGCTGCCGAACATCAAATGGGGCTTGCTCTACGGGGTGCTGCTCTGCAACGCCCGCGCCATGGGCGAATTCGGCGCCGTCTCGGTGGTGTCGGGCCATATCCGCGGCCAGACGAACACCATGCCGCTGCAGGTGGAGATTCTCTATAACGAGTATAATTTCACCGGCGCTTTTGCCGTCGCCACGCTTTTGGCCTTGCTGGCGCTCGTCACTCTTGTTTTGAAGACGCTGCTGGAAATGCGCTATAGCGCTGAAATCTCCGCCAGCCGGCGGCACTGAAGGATTGGGAATGGAAGTACGCGTTCAAAACATCCGCAAGGAATTCGATCGTTTCCCGGCGCTGCATGATGTCTCGCTCGGCATCCGCTCCGGCGAGCTGATCGCCCTGCTCGGCCCGTCCGGATCCGGCAAGACGACATTGCTGCGCCTGATCGCCGGCCTCGAAAGCCCGACGGAGGGGCAGATCTTCTTCGGCGACGAAGATGCCTCGAAGAAATCAGTGCAGCAGCGCAATATCGGCTTCGTCTTCCAGCATTATGCCCTCTTCCGCTACATGACGGTGCTCGACAACGTCTCCTTCGGCTTGCGAGTCAGAAACAGCGCGCGGCGGCCGGCCAAGGCCGATATCCGCAAGCGGGCGCTGGAACTGCTCGACCTCGTGCAGCTCTCCGGCCTTGAAAAACGCTACCCGGCCCAGCTTTCCGGCGGCCAGCGCCAGCGTGTGGCGCTCGCTCGTGCCATGGCCGTCGAGCCGAACGTGCTGCTGCTCGACGAGCCCTTCGGGGCGCTCGACGCCCAGGTGCGCAAGGACTTGCGCAAATGGCTGCGCGAGATCCACGACCGCACCGGCCACACCACCGTCTTCGTCACCCACGACCAGGACGAGGCGCTGGAGCTCGCCGACCGCGTCGTCGTCATGAGCCAGGGCGCAATCGAGCAGGTCGGCACGCCGGATGAGGTCTACGACAATCCGAACTCGCCCTTCGTCTTCGGCTTCATCGGCCAGTCGAACTGCCTGCAGGTCGAAATCTCGGACGGCGACATCCGCTTCGAAGGCCGCTCGCTCGGCCTCAATGCCGAGGGCGAGCCGGACGGCACCGCGCAGCTCTACTTCCGCCCGCATGACGTCAGGCTCTGCGAATCAGCTGAAAACTGCATCGCCGGCCAACCGGTTTCCAGCCGCCGCGTCGCCGGCACCCGCCATATCGAGCTGGATATCGGCAACGACCGCCCGCATATCGAGATCGAGCTGCCGCCGAGCGAGGCCGACAGGCTCGACCGCCACCGCGTGGCCTTCAAACCGACCCGCTGGAAGCTGTTCCGCAGCTGATGGAGGTTGTTGTCACGACCCGACTCCTCGCAGGACTCTCATGTGGCGAGAGTCCCTTTGGCTTTTTGTTATCTATGGTTGTTTGTATTTTTGTCACATGACGAGTAAAAGATTTTCACGTTAATAAGTAGGACTAATCCCACAGGAGGCACCTTGCGTTGAGGGCGGAGATTTCCTTTGGAAAATCCCTGATCGGGATTTTGTTCGTAGGGCTGGCGGCCGCAGGCTGCACAACGACACCGAAACCGGCGGCAACGGCGGCGAAGACAAAGCAACCGGCGAAAGTTACCTTCAACTACACGAACAAGGACCGCGACTGCCTGCAGCGCGCGATGTATTTCGAATCGCAGCATTCCGATGAGGACGGCTATATGGCCGTCGGAACCGTGGTCATGAACCGGCTGACGTCAGGCGCCTATCCGCCTTCGATCTGCGGCGTCGTCGCCCAGGAAAAACAGTTTGCTCCCGGCGTGATGACGCGCGAAGTCAAGCCGCAGGCCGAAACCGAGCTGGCGACCGCCGCCGACGCCATCCTCAAAGGCGCCCGTCATCCCGCGGTCAAGGATGCGATGTTCTTCCACACCGACGGGCTGAAATTCCCCTACAACAACATGCATTATGTGGCGGTCGCCGGCGGCAACGCCTTCTACGAGAAGCGCGGCGCCGATGGCATGCTCCAAACACCGCCGCCGCTGCCCGCCTATGAGGTGGCGATGAACTATGTGCCTGGCGAAAGCATGCTGCCGCCGCAATTCGACGCGCTGATCCCGTCGGCCGTTCCGGTTCCGCTGCCGGCGCCCGACCCGATGGCGACAGCGAGCACGATGTCGGCGATCAATGCGACGCCGACGGCACGTATGGCGCCGATTGCCAATCCCATGCCGATGCAGATCACGGCCCCGGTGACCGCGCCGGAAACCTCGATCGAATCCGACCCGGGAATGCCGATCGCGATCCCCATTCCCCGCCCCGCCTATGACAGCGTCATGCTGCGCGGCAGTGTCGCAGCGAACGGCGGCTAAGCCCGCCGTTCCGGTTATGGGTTAAAGTGCAGGGCGCTCAGGCGCGCTCTTCCCAGACCTTGGCCAGTTCGACGATCGTCTTGACCGCCTTTTCCATATCCTGGCGGCTGACCCATTCGAGCGGCGAGTGGAAGGCGTGGCCGCCGGCGAAGATGTTCGGGCATGGCAGGCCCATGAAGGAGAGGCGCGAGCCGTCCGTGCCGCCGCGGATGCTGCCGCGCACCGGCGTCATGCCGGCCCGGCGCACGGCTTCGATGGCATTGTCGACGATCTCCGGGTGCCGGTCGAGCACCACCTTCATGTTGCGATACTGTTCCTTGACCTGGAAATGATAGGTCGAGCCGGGATAGCCGGCCATGACCTCCTTGACGATGGCTTCGAGCATCGTTTCCTTTTCCACCAGTCCCTTGTCGGTGAAGTCACGGATGATAAGGCTGAGCGAGGCCCTTTCCATCGAGCCGGTGACGCCGGTGGGATGGATAAAGCCCTGCTTGCCCTCGGTGGTCTCCGGAGCCATCTCCTTCGGCAGCCGGTCGATGATGGCGCCAGCGATCTTGATGGCGTTCTCCATCCGGTCCTTGGCAAAGCCCGGATGGATCGCCACGCCTGAAATAGCGATCTCGACGCCATCGGCCGAGAAAGTCTCGTCCTCGATATGGCCTGATGTCTCGCCGTCCATCGTATAGGCGAAGTCGGCGCCGAGTTTCCTTAAGTCGACCTTGTTGACGCCGCGTCCGACTTCCTCGTCGGGCGTGAACAGGATCTTGATCGTCCCGTGCCGGATCTCGCGATTGTCGACGAGCACTTGGGCCGCGGTCATGATTTCCGCCAGCCCGGCCTTGTCGTCGGCGCCGAGCAAGGTCGTCCCATCGGTGGTGACGATGTCGTTGCCGAGCTGGTTGTTCAGCTCGGGATGCTCGGAAACGCGAATGACCCGGCTCGGATCGCCGACGAGCTGAATATCCCCGCCGACATAATTGCGGATGATTTGCGGCCTGACACCCGTGCCGCTGAAATCGGGCGCGGTATCCATATGCGAGCAGAAGCAGATGACCGGCACCGCCTTGTCGCTATTTCCAGGAATGGTCGCATAGACATAACCATGTTCATCGAGATGCGCATCGGCCAGGCCGATCTTCAGCAGTTCATCGACCAGCACCCGGCCGAGATCCTTCTGCTTTTCGGTGGTCGGCTGCGTGGACGAGGCAGGGTCGGATTGCGTGTCGATAACGACATAACGGAGAAAGCGGTCGAGAACAGTGTCGGTCATGGCATCCAATCCAGCAAATCACCTGGTTGATATAATCCTCACGGGCGATGCGGCAAAAGTTTTTTCCGCTCGCAATGCGTGAGGATTGACCCGATCAATCGACGCGTATTCCCTCGCCGTCGAACACATGCAGGTACTGCGCCGGGAAAGCCACATTGACCTTCGGGCCTGCCTTCAGCGCTTCGCGATCGAGCGTGAAGATCTTGAACGGCAGGCCGTGCAGGGCAAGATGCAGGATGATGCCGAAGCCGGTGGGCTCGACGAGTTCGACATCGGTGGCAAGTCCCGCCCCGTCAGTCGTCATCAGCACATGCTCCGGCCGGATGCCGAGTGTCACCTTGGCGCCGTCTTCAAGCGGCAGCGGCTTTGCCAGCAGCACGATCGTCCCGTCCTGCAGCTTGACGCCGCCTTCGACATAGCTCGCCGCGAGGAAATTCATCCCCGGCGAGCCGATGAAGCCGGCAACGAACAGGTTGGCGGGGTGGTCGTAGAGTTCGAGCGGACTGCCGACCTGCTGCACCACGCCGCCATGCATGGCGACGATCCGGTCCGCCAGGGTCATTGCCTCGATCTGGTCATGGGTGACGTAGATCGAGGTCGCCTTCAGGTCACCGTGCAGCTTCTTGATTTCGGCGCGCATCTGTTCGCGCAGCCGCGCATCGAGATTGGAGAGCGGCTCGTCGAACAGGAAGGCCTTCGGCTGGCGCACGATGGCGCGGCCCATGGCGACGCGCTGGCGCTGGCCGCCGGAAAGCGCCTTCGGCCGGCGTTCGAGCAGCGGATCGAGGCCGAGCTTGGCGGCGGCGGCGGAGACGGCGCTGGCGATCTTCTCCTTCGCCGTCTTCCGCAGTTTCAGGCTGTAGCTCATATTGCCGGCGACGTTCATATGCGGATAAAGCGCATAGGACTGGAACACCATGGCGATGTCGCGGTCCTTGGGATGCCGTTCGTTCACCCGGGCGCCGGCAATGCGGATCTCGCCTGATGTGACATCCTCCAGCCCGGCGATCATCCGCAGCAGCGTGGACTTGCCGCAGCCGGACGGCCCGACCAGCACGACGAATTCGCCGTCCTTGATCTCAAGATCGACGCCGTGCAGCACCTGCACATGGCCATAGGCTTTGCGGAGATTCTGGATATCGATCGATGCCATTTGTTTAACCCTTGACCGCGCCGGCCGTCAGGCCCTGGACGAGATAACGCTGGATGAGCAGGAAGAAGAGACCGGCCGGAAAGAGCGCCATGACGCCCGCCGCCATCATCTGCCCGAAATCCACCGAGAATTTCGAAACGAAGGTGAGAAGCCCGACCGGGAAGGTTGCCGCGTCATTGCCGTTGATCAGCATCAGCGCAAAGAGCAGCTCGCTCCAGGCGGCGGTGAAAACGAAGCCGAGCGTGGCGGCGATCCCTGGCAGCGTCAGCGGCAGGATGATCTGGCGAAACGCCGTGAACTGCGTCGCCCCGTCGATCATCGCCGCCTCTTCCAAATCCTTGGGGATGCCGTCGAAGAAGGACTGCATCAGGAAGGTGGCGAAAGGCACGTTGAAGGCGGTGTAGACGATGACGAGACCGGTGAGGCTGTTGGTCAGATGTAAGGGCGACAGGATCTTGAAGATCGGCGCCACCAACATGACGAGCGGGAACATCTGGGTCAGCAGCATCAGCGCGACGATCCAGTATTTTGCCCGGAAATTGAAGCGCGACAGCGCGTAGCCGGAGAGCGAGGCGCAGATCGTCACCGTCACCGCCGTCGAGGCCGAGACGATCAGGCTGTTCTTGAAGAAGGTCGGAAAGGCGCTGTGCTGCAGCACGAAGGCATAGTGATCCCATGTCGTGCGCGACGGCCACATGCGCACGCCTTCGCTATAGAGCAGGTCGTTCGGCGTCACCGACACTTTGAGCAGCCAGAACAGCGGGAAGAGCGCAAAGGCGATATAGCAGAGGATTGCCAGGCGGTGCGCGATGGTGGGGATGGCGGATCGTCTCATCGGCTCAATCCTTGTTCAGCAGCGTCTGCCGCAGCAGGATGATCAGCATCGAATAGGCAAGCAGCAGCACGAGCAGCACCAGCGCGATCGCCGAGGCATAACCGAAATCGAGCCGCTTGAACGCCGTGGTGAAGATATAGCTCGCGACGATCTGGGTGCGGTCGGCTGGCCCGCCGTTGGTCATGACGACGATGAGATCGGCGAAATTGGAGATCCACACGGTGCGCAAGAGCACGGTGATGGCAATGGTCGGCGCCAGAAACGGCAGGGTGATCGAGCGGAAACGCTGGAACCAGCCGGCGCCGTCGATCGACGCCGCCTCGTAGAGATCGCGCGGGATCGCCTGCAGGGCGGCGAGCAGCGTGATCGCGAAGAAGGGAATGCCCCACCAGACATTGGCGACGATCGGCCCCCACATCGCATAATTGGGATCGGAAAGGATATTGCCCGGCTCATGCATCAGCCCGAGCCCGAAGAGCCAATGCGGGATCGGCCCGATGACCGGATTGAACAGCCAGGCCCAGTTGAGGCCGGCAAGAAAGGACGGCACCGCCCAGGGCAGGAAGACCAAAGCCTGCGCGATCGCCCGGCCCGGAAACGGCTTGTCGAGCAGTAGCGCCAGGATGAGGCCGAACACGAACTGCAGCACGACGGAGGCGCCGGTCCACCAGAGCGTGTTCCTCAGCGCTCCGTAAAAGGCCGGATCGCCGGCAAGCTCCCGGAAATGATCGAGCCCGATGAAGCCGCCGGAAAACGGGTTGAGCAGCTGGATATCGCGGAAGGCGTAGGAAACGCCCAAGGTCAGCGGCACCAGCATTACCGCAATGATCAGGATCAGCGACGGCGCGCTGTAGAGATATGGCTCCGAAGCATCGGCAAGACGACGCAGCCATGGCCTGCGGTCGCGACGCATGTCGAGCGTATCGGCGGAAGTGGTCATCGGATTGCAGTTTCCATCACGTGTAATCAAGGCTTTCAATGCGCGTGCGGCCCCCCCATCCGACCCTTCGGGCCACCTTCTCCCCGCCGGGGAGAAGGGGAATGAGGCGCCGCCACGAGTCTCTTCTCCCCAGCGGGGAGAAGGTGCCGGCAGGCGGATGAGGGGGCTTCTGCCTCGAAGCCCCCATCACCCCACCTACTTCTTGCTCAGAAACTTCTGCTGCGCCTTGGTCAGATAGTCCGCCCACTGGTCGGCCAGATCCTTCGCCGAGATATCGCCGAGCAAGGCCTGCTGCGAGGTCTTGATCGCCAACGAATCCTTGAAAAAGGCAAACTCCTCGAGGTAGGTCGGCATGACAGTCGGCACCGTGTTCGGGTCCGCCAGCTCCTCGAACCAGCCCTTGAACTGGTCACCGGCATAGAAAGGATCCTTCTCGGCCGCCGTATAGGCCGGCAGGGCGCCGATGCGCTTGTTCCACTCGATATTGCCTTCCGGCCCTTCGAGGGTGGCAATCAGCTTCCAGGAGAGATCCTTGTTGCCGCTGGTCGAAAACATCGACCAGCCGCCATAGCCGATCGTCGGGAAGGACTTGCCATCCGGGCCTTTCGGCAGCGGCATGACGCCGAAATCTTCCTTTTTCATGCGTTCGGCAATGGCGATCAGCGCATCAGGATCCTGGTCGAGGAAGGCGCAGGTGCCGGAATAGAAGCCGGCGACGACTTCGTTGAAGCCCCAGTTGACGCTGTCCTTCGGCGCATAGCCCTTCTTGTAAAGATCGACCATCCATTCGATGCCCTTGGCCCAGCCTGGGCTGTTCATCGTCGAGGTGCCGTCTTCTTTGAAGTATTTGTTCGACCCGGCCATCGAGGCGGCGAAAATCATCCAGCCGTTGAGGCCGCCGGCACCACCGCGCATGCAGTAGCCGTATTTGCCCTGCAGTTTGGAGATCTTTTCCGAAGCGGCGGTGAACTCCTCCAGCGTCTTCGGCGGCGCTGCGACACCGGCTTCCGAAAGCAGCTTCTTGTTGTAGAACATCGCCCGGAGATAGAAGCCGTAGGGCAGCATATAGGCGGTGTTCTTGACGTCGCGGCCGAGTTCGAGCGCGCGCGGCGTCAGCTCCTTGGTGTGCTCCCACTTTGCGAGATAGGGCTCGAGGCTTTCGAGCATGCCGTTATTCGCATAGAGCGACAGCCAGGTATCGGGCATCTCCATCACATCGGGCACGTCACCGGCCGATACCATGGTCGCAAACTTCTGGAAGGCTTCGTTCCAGGGCAGCGAGATGATGTCGACCTTGGTGCCGGGATTGGCCGCCTCGAACTTGCCGACGATCGATTTCAGCGTTTCGGTGCGCTCCGGGCTGGTGATGACTTCGACAAGCTTGAGCGTGGTATCGGCAAAGGCCGTACCCGCCATCATCGAAGCAAAGAGCGTCGAGATTATTAGTTTTTTCATGCTCAGTTCCCCCTTTTAGGTTCTTGGGTTTCAGGATTGCGAGGCGGCGGCAAGCGCCTCCTCGATGTCTCTCCACAGCGCCTCGGTTCCTTCGAGGCCGACATGGAGGCGTACGGATCGCGCATGGATGCCAAAGGTTTGCGCGGAATTCGGCTGTGCCTTTTGCTGCAGCACCACCTCGCCCGGTACGATCAGGCTTTCATGACCACCCCAGCTTACACCCAATTTGAAGAGCTTGAGGTGGTCGGTGAAGGCGCGGATATCGACGCCGTCGCGGAAGATGAAGGAAAACAGGCCGGAGGTGCCGTTGAGGCCGGCAGGCAGGCGGTTGGCGAGGCCCGGGTGGCAGACCGTCTCCACCACCTCGAGCTTCTGCACGCGCCGGGCGATCTCGAGTGCCGATGCCTCATGCGCCCGCATGCGCAGCGGCAGCGTGCGCAGGCCGCGGATCAAGAGCCAGGCATCGAAGGGCGAAAGCTTGCCGCCGAGATAGGGATAGGCCTCTGCCTTGATGCGCGCGATCATTTCTTTCGAGCCGGCAACGATGCCCGCCACCACATCGCTGTGGCCGCCGAGATATTTCGAGGCCGAATGGATGACGAGATCGACGCCGAGCGTCAGCGGCCGCTGGAAGAACGGGCTCGCCCAGCTGTTGTCGATCATCGAGACGACGCCGTGGCGCTTGGCAAGCGCCGCGAGCGCGCCGACATCATGCGCCTCCATCACCCAGCTCGTCGGGCTTTCCAGATACAGGAGCTTGGCGCCGGGCAGCGCCTTGGCAACTGCCTCCTCGTCGCGCCCGTCGACATAGGTCACCTCGATCTTCATCCGCTTCAGGATAGTGCCGAACAGGCGGAAGGCATCGGGATAGACATGTTTGACGGCGACGATGCGGTCGCCCGGCTCGACGAAGCTCAGCACGGCTGACGAGATCGCCGCCATGCCGCTCGCAAAACCGAGCGCATCCTCGGCACCTTCGAGTTTTGCCAGCATTTCTTCGAAGGCGCGCACGGTCGGGTTCAGCCCGCGCGTATAGGTCGGCCGTACCTTCTCGCCGCGATAGACGGTGATCATCTCGTCATAATCGGAAAAGGTGAAAAGCGAAGTCTGGAAGATCGGCGGCACGACGGCGTCGGCGAAGTTGCCGTGGTCGTGGGCGGTGATGATGGAGGCAAGATCGAACGGGTCTTCGCCGCTGTTCATTTGGACATTTCCTTGATGTCTTCCTCGACAATGTCGAGGATCTTCAATGTTTCCGCACGCGCCGCCTCGGCATCCCCGGCCGCGATCGCGTTGAAAAGGGTGCGATGAAAGGGAAAGGACCGGCGGGCGAAATCCTGCCGGTCGAAGGGATGCTCCCAGAAGCGCTCGAAGGTCTCGCGCATCTGCTCGAGAAGCTGGCGAAACAGCGGATTGTGGGTGGCGTCGTAAACGGCGAGATGGAAAGCCAGATCCTCCGGCCCCGAAGTGCCCTTCTCCAGGTGCACCCGCTCCATCTCGTTGAGTTTTTCCTCGATGACGACGAGGTCCTTCGCCGTGCGCCGTCTCGCTGCGACCATGCCCGCCTCGCATTCAATGCCGCGGCGAACCTCCAGCGTTTGCAGCAGCGCATCGCGCAGATGCACCGCATCGAAGGACAGCGGCATATGGATCGTCGCCCTAGACACCGGCTTCAACAGATAGGTGCCGCTGCCCTTGCGCGTCTCGATCACCCCGAGCGCCTGGAAGTGGCGGATCGCCTCGCGAATCGTGGAACGCCCGACAGCAAGGGCCGCCATCAACTCGCGCTCCGCCGGCAGCCGGTCCCCCGCCTGCAAGCGCGCATCCTCGACATAATCCGCCAGCGCATCGGTCACCTGACGCGCGCGGTCCATGACGGGAAGCGGCCGGATCACCGGCCTGTCGCTAAGCTTTGCCTTCATGGTTCCCCATTTTTCTATCAGGCAGTCAGGTTTGAAATTGGTCTGACATCTTAGCATTTCTCAAACGAGGAAGCACGTCAAGTCCACTCTTCCGCCTCTTTCGCATCAATTTTAGTCGATGTAGCGGCCGTCGTTCAGGTGGGTGCGGGCAGGAAAGCCGCGCTTGGTTTCCACGATTGCCCGCTTCGCTTCTTCGTCGGTCTTCACCCGATGCCGCGGCCACGGTTGACAGCACGTTCCCGCCGTTCCGCGATAATCTGCTCACTGCTTTCCTGGCGGACGCTCTGTTGCACGACCTTCAATTTCTCCTGCATCGCCGCGAAGGCCGGGCGTTGCGCCGGCGGCACGCGATTGATGAGATCCTTGTCACCTCGGATGACGGCATCTCGCCCAAAGCGCTGGTCGAGCGCCCGGCTGATATCGGCGAACTCCTGACGGATGTTTGCATCGAGAGGAGTGGCCGAGATATTCAGCTTGCGACCATTTTCCCGCGCCTGAGCCATCAGTTGCACGAGTACCTCCTCTGCCGCTTTCGAAAGGCCGGGAATTGCAACCGCCATGCGCTGCCGCTCTGCTGCAATGACCTTATGTTCTGCATCCAGCAAATTGTCGTAGGTCGTTCCAAGCGCGCGCAGGCTGGCTGCCACTTCGGGCACAGCCCGCGCCGCCTCTTTCCGCTCCCGGCCCGACGCCAGCATCCGATCCATGAGGCGATCGGAGCCGCGCAACGCACCATAGGCGGCGGGATCGTTGGTCACCGCAGCGGCAATGCGATCGGCAGCAAAGCCTTTCCGGAGCAGTTCCTCGATCTTGCCGACGGCGCCCGACGGATCGCGCCAGATCATTGTCGCGGCGTTGGCCAATGCGGCACGCTGCTGGCGATAGAGAGGGTTAGAGAGCGCTCGCAATCGAGCCTCGTCGTCGACCTGTATCTTGAATTCGGTGACGGCGGCGAGCATCGGCAGCATGCCTATTCTCTCCGCCCCTGGAGAGCCGCTGGCCGCCGCGACGATCTTCGAGCGATCCTGCCGCTCGGCGAGATGCTGCTCCTCGGCAAAACGCTTCACGGCTTCGAACAGCCCAGTCAGTTCCTCGTGCAGGGCGGCCGTCAGATTTTCCGGCATACGCCCCTCCATGTTGCGTTCAGCAACCGCATCCGCCTTCCCGGTGAATGCACTCCAGCCAAAGCGGGCCGTCAACGCTTCGCTGACCGCCTTGATCTCCTGCACGATGGTGCGGTCCTCGGCCGCAAGCGCGAAGGCCGACTTATAGGCGTCGTCCCCGCCCCGGCTGCGTACCGCCTCAATCTCCATCAGACGCGCCGTCGCGCGTTCGGAAAGCGCCGGGATCGACAATGACATATAGGAGCGACGCGTCTGCTCGCGGAGTTCGAACCGTTCGGCGTTTCTGCGGAACTCAGTCGCATGGGCCCGGGCCAAGGGAAGCAATTCCCTCACAGCCGCCATGGCGACCTCGCGCTCGTTGCGCGCCGCGCGTCCGTCGACGATCAGCTCGGAGCCCCGCAGCCGGCCGAGCGGGTCGGGTGCTGCGGCAAGCTCGTCGGCGAGCCTGCGGGGTTGAGTGCCGACGTCCGAGGCGAGCGCATTCAGGGCAACAAGTGCTGCATCCGGATCCCGGTAGATCTTATTGAGCAGCGGCCGAAGGACTGCTTCCCGCTCCGTCCAGGCCGGCGAGGAATGCTGTGCCAGCCGCGCATCCGCCTCGACGCTCCTGACGAACGAAGTGGTCGGCGGGATCAGATATCGCTCTTCGCCAGCGCTTGCGCCCGAGACGATGTGGGGTTCAGTTCGCGCCTCGTTGTAGGCCACCCGCCGTTCTCGCTCGATGGCAAAGCCGAGCGCCACGCTTGCCCTTTCCCAGAGCTTTTCCACCTGCTCCCTCTTTGCGGCAATCCATGTCCAGCGCCGGGAAAGGCTTTCCTCCATCTCGGCTGCGGCGAGCGAAAGATGATCAAGCCCGCGGCGCCGAGCGAAGTCTTGCGCCTGGGCGCGATAGCCGGCCTCGCTTTCAAAATCGAGCGTCGTCGTCTTGGCGCCGGAACGCGACAATCGCTCGATAAGCCGGCTGAACACCTCCGGCCGATGACTTTCCTGCGCGATGCGCTCCTGACGCGCTTCGGCGGTTTCGATCTGTCTGGCCGTCCAGACGTTGCGGTCGACTTCCCTCTCCTCGTAGCGCTTGTGACCTGTCGCCTCGTCGACGATAGCAACCTGAACCTTGACCCGCTCGACACCATCCTTGCGCAGCGTAATGGTGTCGCCGTCGGAGATGCCGGCGTCTTCGAGCGCCTTCGGCAGGCTTACGCCCCACAGGCGATGGACGGTTCCGTCATCCGTCCTGACATCGGCATAGGGGCTGTCGTCGGCATCCTTGTCCTCGGGCCGGAATTTGGCTTCGCCGGTTTCGACAAGCTCGCCGGTGACGCCCGCAGCGTGATCGACGCGCGGTTTGCGTCCCCATTCCGGTCTCGGCTCAAAATCTTCTTTCGCAGCGTAGAGATCGACGCGGTCACGATGCCGGGTCATCGACACATAGGTCAGATGCCGGTCCATCATGCCGGTGGCGAGCACGAAGGTGCGGTCGACGGTGGCGCCTTGCGATTTGTGGATCGTTGCGGCATAGCCGTGATCGACATTGCGATAGCTGTCTTCGCTGAAGACGACCTTGCGGCCATTGTCGAGCAGAACCGACAGCAGCGGATCGCCGCGTTTGTCACCGGTCGCGACGACCGTGCCGAGCATGCCGTTCTTGACGTATTGCGGCCCGGAGTGCTTGGCCCGCGGCTCGAGGAAGCGAGCATTTTCCAGGAAGATGATGCGGTCGCCGACGGCAAATTCCCGCGTCCCGCGCTCGGTCCGGAAGCTGCGGCTGTCACTCAGGGCATTATCGCCGGCCATGACTTCACGCAGCGCCTCGTTCAGGCGTTTGACGTCATCATTGGTGTGGGCGAGCACGAGCAGTTCGTCGCCGCGAAGACGGCCATCTCGACCTTCCGAGATCGACCGACCGATTGCCTGCTTGCGCGCAACAGCCCAGTCGGAGACGATGCGATCGATCGTTTCCTCGCGTGTGCCCGTCTCGACCAGATGGCCCTGTTGAGCATAGGCGTCGAGACCTTTCTCGATCTCGCCGCGGGCAAAGAGCCGTGAGGCATCGCGCGCCCACGCCTCACGCTGGCGGCGCACCCCGGCAAGCTCGGCAAAGCCGATCCGTTCGGTGATCGCTCGGAAAGCAGCACCTGCCTGGATCGGCTGCAGCTGCATCGCGTCACCGACGAGAACGACCTTTACCTCAGCCTCCTCGGCAATCTTCAGCACACGGGCCATCTGCTGCGACGACACCATGCCGGCCTCGTCGATGACAAGCATGTCACCGCGATGGAGTGTGTCGCGCCCATTTGCCCAGGCGAGTTCCCAGGAGGCGATCGTGCGCGATTTGATGCCGGAACTGTCTTCCAACCCCTCTGCCGCCTTGCCCGCAAGGGCGGCGCCGATCACCCGGTGCCCCTCGCCTTCCCAGGCAAGACGGGCCGCGGCAAGCAACGTCGACTTGCCGGCCCCGGCCAAGCCGACGACGGCAGCAATGCCGCTATCACCGGTGACATGCCGGATGGCATCGACCTGCTCCGCATCGAGCCGGAAAGGGGTTTTGGGATCACGGCTCTCGACGCGATCAATCGCCGCTTCAACGTGCCGCCTGGAAACACCGAAGCCGCCACGCTTCGACAACACCCGTGCCGACTGCGCCATGTCATATTCGATACGCAGGATGTCCCGCGTGGTGAACACGGCAGGCGCGGCCGCCTTCCCTGTCTCTTGATCGATCTCCTGCGGCTTCAAGATGACCAACTGGTCCGACGCCATCAGCCGGGCGCGGATGTTGGCAAAATCGCCGGGATCGTCGACAGTGCGGTGCAGCGCCTTGGCGATATCCTTCTCGTCGAAAGTGGAGCGTTCATTGCCGAGCTGCTTCAACAGAAGCTCCGGCTCTGCCAGCAACCGGTCAGCCATCTCCTGGCGGCGGGCGAGATCGGCCGGTGCGAAGTAGAGCTCCCTGCCCTTGCGGGCGAGAGCCGCCTTCTCCGGCCCGAGATGTTTTTGCGCGATGCCGTCGAGACCCTGCTCGGCGTAGGAACGACCGTCGAGGCGGATCTCATGACCGGCCAGCGCCAGATGCCGGTTGGCCGTCTCCGCCCAGGCGATCTTCCACGCCTTCATCGTTTCCTTGTCGCCGGCCCAGACCTTATAGACGATCTTGCCGGTCGGCCGGTCGGGGGTGACGACACGCAGCGGCTTGCCGTCCTCTCCCAGAACCGCAACTTTCTTCCGCCCGAATCCTTCCTCCGTCAGCGGCCGGAGCGTCATCATCAGGTGGATATGCGGGTTGCCATCCTTGTCGTGATAGACCCAATCGGCGATCATCCCTTTCGCGGTAAGATTGTCGCGAACGAAGTCGCGGACCAGCGCGATGTTCTCTGCCCGCGTCAGCTCTTCCGGCAGGGCGATGATCAGTTCCCGGGCAAGCTGCGCATCCGCCCGCCTCTCAAAGGCATCGACCGCATTCCAAAGCACTTCGCTGGCCCGAGCGACAGATTGCCCGTCGATCCCATTCTTCAGCCAGGCCGGATTTGATCGGGCAGCGTCAGTTCCTCATGCATCAGCTCGGAGGCGCCGCCGCGATAGCTGAAAGACGTTCCCACCTGTTCGTCCATCATTCGGGCGCGATGACGATAAGCGGCGGCCGAGACGATGCTGCGGCCAGTTCCCCTGCTGATCACCTGCGCTCTGACGAACATGATCGCCACTGGTGTCTCCAGACTGATCCAGGCACGTCGCGACAGCGACGTATATTGCGCCCTCTAACAGATCGGACCGTAGGGCCGATGCCGTTTTTCCGGTTGCAGGGTAGCGCGCTTTACCATCCTATTCTAGTCAGTATAATCGAACATCGCGCTATCTGAACCGCGAAAGGAACCGCGAATGTCGACCAAATCATCGATCGCCGATCTCGACGCCCAGATCGAGAGACTGCGCGAACGCAAACGTCTATTGATCGTCAAATCGGCGGAACGGTTTGCCCGCGCTGCGACGAAATCCGGCCTGGCCGAGATGGAGATCGCCGATGAGGAGGTCGATCGGATCGTCGAGGAGATCGCCGCGCGGTTTCGCAAGGAGGAACGGAAAGGGGTCGTTGTCCCTGCTCCTCAAACGCGTCGACCAGCAGATAATGGCGCTGGAGCGGAGGGGCAGGTTCCAAATGCCGGCTGAACGCAAGCGCGACACGCGCGAGAAAATCCTGCTCGGCGGCATCGTCGTCAAGGCTGGGTTGGCTGGAGGATAATTACAGCGTCGGAGATAGTAGAAACCGGCGGCAGAGGGATACGCCCCGGTTCCAGTCGAACCGTCTGCGCCGGCTAGAATGACGGTGATCGGCGCCTCGAAAGGTCGGCTCGGCGCTTACGCGGCTCTCGAGTTCGGCCCGAATCACCCGCGGCCTCGACCGCCAAATCGACCTATGTTTCGGGAGCACCGTCGAGCAAGCCGTCATATAATTCCAGCAGCACGTCGGTGATCGCCTGTCCGAGAGCGTTGCCTGCGGAGCGGAGATCTTCTTCACTACCGTCACGGGCCGCCTTGGCAAGCTCAAAGCCTTGCTCGCCGACGATCTGCTTTGCCGCTTCGATCGCCCAGAGCCCGAAGTCGCCTCGGCTATCGATTTTGATTGTTTCGTCCATTGTTGATTCCAGCTTGTCGCGGGCGAAAGGTTTAACCGACACCCCCGCGATGGCAAAGTACGGTGCGGGCAATATCCCCAAACTAGGAACCATCCATCACCGTTTTGAACCGACAGGATCACTGGCTTACCGAAACGCGCAGTCGCCGAAGGGCGCACCCACCTATTTGGGCCGCTTAGTCGCCAATCGGCGCGATCCGTTGCGCACCCATTCGCTCATTTACCCATTCACGATTCAGGCCTCGAAGATCGCCCCTCGGGCGAAACGGCTAGTGGGATACCATTAGCCTATCCTGCCATCTTTCACCAAATCGGCCTGGATGTCGTGCCCGACGCAGCCCATGCTGTTGCGAGTCGTCAGACAAAGCAACAGCGCTCACAGGCGCAAGCCTGTGATCCGCGCCGGAGGAACAGCATGGTGGCCAGATCGATTTGGTGAAAGATGCTGAAGCGAGGCCTCGTCGTGAGCTGCCGGGATGTCCCTGACCGGAGGGAGCGGGCATCGACGGCACGCGAACGATGAGACGGCGAGCGCACCGCAGGAGAGAAGTCACCTGAGGCGGATGCCCGAAGCATGACGGCGTAGCGTAAGGCGATCCTCCTCTCCGTCTTGCTTGGGGAAGTCGCGGCAGCGTCCGCTGATCGGCCCCATAGGCCGGGCGGGTGTTAACCCGCTCCGCAGGGAGAGGGGTGCTTGAGGGGAGAGGCGGCAAGTCTTTCGCCTCAAGACCGCGCCGGCTCGATGCCGGCAAGTCATGGGAATGGGAAGAGACGAGAGACGGGCTCCGCCGTCTCTCGCCGAGCATCAATCGTAGACGATCCGCGCGGCGCTGATGCAGATGCCCGTTTCGTGGGATATATCGCGGATGATCGGGCCGAGCCCACCCAGTTCTGCATCGGTCAGGCCGATTGTGCCCGGATAGCTGATTTCGATGCCCTCGCAGTCCGCATAATGCCACTCGCCATTGTTGACCCGATATTCACGAGTGGCGAAGTCGATTTCGAGGTCGTCAAGAAGGGTGATCTGGAAGCGGTTGAAGCATTCCTTTTCGCCCTCGAGCTGGAAGGCAGTGATGCCTTCGAGATCCGGTTCGCACACCTGTTCGCCCTGTAGCGCCATGATCGATCGCGCCCGTGCCATTGCGCATGCAAGCCCGTCGGCGAGCCGGTCGTGCAACGCTCTCGAAAAGTTATCTGTGCAACCGATGCGGTTCGCAAGGACGATTAGCCTGAAGCCCGCAAGCAGGGCAAGCTGATGGACGTAGTACCAGTCATTGGACATCGTATTGTCTCCTTTCGTTCTGACGAAAGGAGGCCGCACAGTAGCCGCGAGGGGTCAGGGATCGCGGCACGCGACCGCCAGCGGCGGCAAGCGGAGGAACCGATTTTCTGACGCCGGCCGGCAGCCGGCGACTGAAAATTGGAGGGGCCGTGCAGTCCTTGACGCCGGAGTGGCGGGTGCACAATAGGACGTCAGAGAAGAAGAGTACCGCGGTGCCGGCAGGCGCCGCGACCGTTTCCGGCGACTAGCCGGCTGAGGAACCACCCGGCGCCGTTTCGACACGAGGCGGCGGCCTCGCCCTTGCCGCGAGGTGGATCGTGACTGAAGGCGGAAGCGGGCTCCGGGATGACGCGAAGCGACACAGTAGAGCCAGGCCAACGAAGGCCACTCGCCCGAACGCATGTTCCCTCCCTCAAACATCACAGGGATGAATCAATCCGGCGCAATGGATTCAAATCTGTCGTTGGACGTAGAGTCGGTGATCGGCGATTCTATCGGTATGATCGCGCAGCCTTACCAACTCTATGTCGAACGCACGGACGCCTCGAGGAACATGGCGCGCTACTACGCCATGGATATATCCCCGACACTGTTCGGGCAGACCTGCCTGACGCGGCGCTGGGGACGGATCGGTGCATACGGGCAGTCAAAGGCCCACGTCTTCGCCAGAGAAGAAGAGGCAGTGTCGCTGTTTCTCGACCTGCTCCGCCAGAAGCGATCTCGCGGCTATCGCCCGAAAGCGCATAACCGACAGGGAGCTCCTAACCTTTGATCGTTGGTGGCGAAGCGGAGCTTCGAGCCTGCCGCTCGATCCGGCGCGCCTGGCTCGCGACACGGCCGAAGCCTCCGTCAGAACGGAGGCTCCGAGGTTGCCCATCCTTCCTGTTCTGCCACGATCATCTCGCGCTCGGCCAGTGCAAGTTCGAGTTCGGTCTCGATCTGCCGGCGCTCGGCGGGATCGGCGTTGCGGAGCTCGGCTTCGAGTTCGAGGATCGTGCGGTCGAGTTCGTTCGTCATCGTCGTCTCCTTGACGTTTGTGAAAGACGCGCGCTCGGGTCATGGCGGGATAGAGGGGTCAAGGATCGCGGATGCGACCGGCGGAGCCGGCGAGTGGGGGTGCCGATTTTGTCGGAGTGGAGGGAATCGGAGCGGAGACAAAATTGGGGGAACCGCTCGTCCTTGAGGCCTCTATCCCGCCATGACATCCTCGGAGGGACTGAGCAGACAACCAACCTCTCGTGTGGCACCGATAATGTCGGGAGCGGCAGATTGTGTCGCGGCGCTCGGAACGCCGTGTGCTGCGCTCGATCAGAAGCTGTGGAAATCCAGGGTTTAAGCCGCAAACACGAGCATCGAGCGATGACAGAAGGATAACCGCCTGTCACGGATTCCGTTATCAATCACGATGCGGAGACTGATATGACCACCACCAATGAAATCGCCGACAAGATCGCCACCGAGCACAGCCTGACCAAGGCCCAGGGCAAGGCGATCGTCGAAGCTGTGATTTCTTCGATCACCGATGCTGCTGTTGCTGGCAACGAAACATCCCTGCCAGGCTTCGGCAAGTTCAAGGTCAAGGAAACACCTGAGCGCGAGGCGCGCAATCCTGCGACCGGCGCAACGATCAAGGTTGCAGCGGCGAAGAAGCTGGCTTTTACGCCGGCCAAAGCCCTGAAGGATGCCCTGAACAAGTAAGCGAGTTCGGCTTGGGTGCGCGAGCGCCGGCGACATCGCATGCTCGGACGGACTGGCAAGCATCCCACCGTCCCGAGGGCACCGAAAACCGGAAGCAGGCTCGACACCAGCTTCCGGCTTCCTCATGTGGCAGACGCCGCCTTTTGGGCGGGGTCCCCTTCGTCCGATCACGCGGCTTCGCGGTTTGGGCGGTTCCAGACGAGAACGTAGTCACCGTCGGCTTCTGCCGGCCACAGGGCCGCGTTGATCGGAGCGTTGAAACTCGGGTCGTCGAGCTTAAGCGAGATATAGGGCTCGCCGTTGCCTGAGACCGCCTTCCAGCCGGCTCCGAGCTCGGCGCCCTTGGCAACGGCCCTGAAATCCGGCGCGTCGCGCGAGACCCGTTCGATCGGATGCAGGCGGACCTTCATTGCGACCGTGAGGGTACGGACGTTGCCCTGAATGACGTTGCCGTTGGTGGTGAATTCGCCGATGACTGCCATGACTTGGTTCCTTTCCGCTTGGTCGGGTCGCGCCATTGCGACCTCGATGGCGGTGTTCAGGACGGAGGCGATCGGCGCCGCACCCGAAGGGCTGGAACGAAGTGAAAGACGGCCGGATAGGGCTATTTTGCTTCGCGATGCAAAGGCGGGTTCGCCCGCCGGCGGAAAATAGTCCGTGACGGCCGTTGCGGGCAGACGATCGAGACGCAGTCGTCCTGCGGCCACACCCGGTTCATCGAGATCAGCTGTGGTGCGCCGATGTTCAAAGTGGAAGGCAGCCGCTCAGGGATTGGCATATTGGCATTTGCCCGCCAGCGACGCGACATCACGCGGGCCGCAGCCATCACCTGCGACAGTTTTTCGCGTCCTCGTCCCATCGACGCCTGCGTCTGACACATCCCGATTGCGGCCTCCGCTTGCGCGAGATAAGCCGCGCATTGGACGTCGCCTGCGGCATCAGGCGAACCATATTCAATCAGATTTGACGCCAATCCCAGCTACCATCAGCCGGAATCGGTATCCTGAGATGCGAAAAATTCGCCTCCAGCACCGGGCGCGACGACGAGGCGATTGCGACCGTAAGGCCTCGCCGAGAAGGCGGGCGATCTTCACATCGTCAGCGGGTGCGATCGATGCGGCCCGCATGGGCTGCGAGGATCGGCCGCAACGCCTGGCGAATATCTTCTAGAAAGCGCGGGCCGAACCAGCCGCCCGGCGTTTGGCCGGCGTCGAAGTACCAGGACCGTTCGGCGATGTCGTAATTATATTCGCTGACGGTTACCCAACCGCGCTTGAAGACCGAAAGGCCGGCGCGACGCAGTTCGAGATCGGGAATTTCGAGCGCGATCTGGTCGGATCGCGGCGGAGTTCCCGATATCGGCAGGATCACCAGATGGGTCATGTTCTGGCGAGGATCGGGCACCGTAAGCGCCAGACAGACCGGCCGGTCCTTCTCGCCATGCTCGCGTCCTTCGTCGGCCTGCCAGCGCCAGAGATAGGGATAGCTGACGATGGTGCCGTTCGTAAAACGCTCAGCCGTCATGATCCCCAGCCTTATAGTCCGCCGATTGCCGGTCGAGCTCGCCGATGAGAAGTTCCGCCAGGTCGGAAGGAGTTTCGCCGGCGGCATAGACACGACGTGGATCCTCATTGCCCTTGAGGCGCTCGAACAGTTCGGTTGAGAGCACGACCAGCGATTCCCGGCCGTGCTTGGTGAGCGTAATCGGTGCGCGCCGAGCCTCGTCGTGATAGTGTCCGAAATGGCGGATGAATTCCGCGGTACTGACGGTCTTGGTGTTCATGAAAGTCTCCATGAGAGCGTTTTCTGCATTATACAGAAAATGCAGAAAACTTCAATTCGTGCAGATGCCACTTCCAGAGGTACATGCAAACTGCCACTTTCACTCATCGATCTCAGGAACCATCGCATCCAAAATCCATCTGTCATCTCGTCCGCCCGTAAACTTGCTGGAAGAGCGTCAAGATTTGGTGCCGGGGCGATTTCGCTTGACCCATGGAGGATTACCGCTCGGATTTTGATCTACTGATCATCGTCAACAACCGTAAGCTTTGCGACTTCGCCGAGTACTGGCACAAGGCAGCCGACCGGCTGATCCACGACAAATCGATCGAAACGCCGGTGAGCTTCATCGTTCATTCGAGGCGCGAGGTGAACACTAACCTGGAAGAAGGACGGTACTTCTTTTTCGATATCCGCAAGGAAGGGATCGTTCTCTCTGAACTCGATGATGAGCTCCTTGCGGAGCCACTCGCCGTAGCCGATCGACTGCGCTTGGCGCAGGAACATTTTGAGCTGAAATTTAGCGAAGCGACGGTCATTTTGGAAACGGCTAAGTTTCAGCTTGGCAGATCAGAAAGGACCCCCGACGCTTGGACGAATTGGGCTGCTTTCAGCCTTCACCAGTCATTCGAACAAGCTTACTCCTGCGTCCTGCTGACACTCACCAATTACGGCCGCCTCCCCCAACATCAAATTCTTCCGCTCACTCGTTGAGGAACAGGACCGCCGTCTTGAGAGCGTTTCCTCGCGATCAGCATCGTGAGCGCACCTGGTTCAACACTCTTAACGAGGCCTATGTTAAAGCCCGGTATTCCAAGCATTTCGAGATCAAACGAGAAGGCTCTCAGCGCGCTGGCAGAGCAAACGGCTTTATTGCTTGAGCTGGTCAAGGCAGTGTGCTCCGAGCATCTGGCGAAGCTTGAGCGGAAGAGGGGGTCGGAACCACATCAAGCCGTGCAATGACAATCGGGATACGCAAAGTCCGCCCTATCCGCCCACCGCTTTCAGCTCGACAAGCGCCTTGATCGGCAGGTGATCCGAGGCAATCCGCGCCAGCGGCGTGTCGTGCGCCTCCACCTCCGAGATGATCCCCTTGCGGTTGGCGATGATGCGGTCGAGGGCGAGAAGCGGCAGGCCGGCGGGGAAGCTGGGGACGGCGGGGGGTAGCGGGCCGAAGGCGGATTGGAAGGTGTTGAGCGAGGAGCGGTCGCCGAGCCGCCATTCGTTTAGGTCGCCGAGCAGGATGGTCGGCATCTCCTGTCTGTCGTTGATGAGTTCGACCAGCATACGGGCCTGCTGGGCTCTGTTATGGCGTAGCAGGCCGAAATGCGCGGCGATGATGCGCAACACCCCGCCCTGCTCCAGCTCGATCTCGGCCACCAGCGCGCCACGCGGCTCCAGCCCCGGCAGCTTGACCTGGTGCACGTCATGCACGAGCCCCTTCTTGAAGAGCACGACATTGCCGTGCCAGCCATGCGCCTTGGCCATGCCGGCAACCGGCACCGGGATCAGCCCGGTCTCGCGCTCCAGCCGACCGAGATCGAGAATGCCGGTGCGTTCGCCGAAGCGCGTATCGGCCTCCTGCAGCGCGATGACGTCGGCGCCGATTTCATGGATCACCCGGCTGGTGCGCTCCGGATCGAAGCGGCGATCGGTGCCGACGCATTTGTGTACGTTGTAGGAGGCGATCAGCGTTCCCACACTGCGCGGCCGTGTTTCCGTGTAGGCCGGGTCGAGTCGCTTCTTCCTGCTTCTGATCGAGGCGAGAATGCTGGAAGGAAGATTATCTTTCTTGGCGTGCATCGGAAGGCGCGATCGTTCCGTTGATCAAAAAGGCTTCTCTCGGCAGTATAGGAGGGCAAGCGGAACTTGCCATGTCAAACGCCAAAAAAACGCGCGTAGCATCGACATGCAACGCACCGGTTTCTTGTTTTATGCATGTCGTTCTCCCAAAACGGCTGCACAGTTTTGGGCGACTTGCATCAGAGATAAGGCGAACCCAGCCACAGCACCTTCTCGAGCAGCCGCACCGGGAAGGGCCGCGCCCGCAAACCGTCGAGCGTCACCGGCGTCGCCGATTTCAGGGTTTCCTCGATATGCTCGTCGATCTCGCCGGCAAAACCTTCGTTCAGCACTTCGAGATCGACCTCGAAATTCAGCCTGAGCGAGCGTGGGTCGAGATTGGATGAGCCGACATAAGCCCAGGTGCCGTCGATCGTCAGCAGCTTCGAATGGCTGAAGCTGCCGGTCGAGCGCCAGATGCGGCAGTAACCCTTGAGGATCTGGTCGAATTGCGCCGTCATCGCCCGGTCGACCAGCACGAGGTTGTTGACCGCGGGCACGACGATATCGACTTCGACGCCGCGCCGCGCCGCCGTCACCAGGGCGCTGATCAATTCGCGGTCCGGCAGAAAATAGGGTGACATGATGCGGATCGATTGGCGCGCCACGGAAAAGGCGCCCATCAGCATCTTGTGGTTGGTCTCGACGCTGCGATCGGGCCCGGAGGCGACGACGCGCATCAGGATGGGATCGCCGGGACTGCGCTGCGGCGGTTCGATGCGCCAGGCCTCGCCATTCAACAGCTCCCGCGTGGAGAAGCGCCAATCCTCGGCAGCAAGGTCGAAGAGGTCGGCGACAACAGGGCCGGTGATGCTGAAATGCGTATCGTGAGCAAAGCTCTCGCCGGTCGCCTCCTCGCTGAAGCCGGCGCGGATGTTCATGCCGCCGGTCAGCGCGATCTTCCCGTCGACGATCAGGATCTTGCGGTGGGTGCGCAAATTGGCATAGGGCAGCCGCAACCCCATGATGACGTTGCCGTTGAAGACGGCGACGGTGACGCCCCCGTCCCGGAGATGGCCGAGAATGCTCGGCACCGAATAGCGTGCGCCGACCGCGTCGATCAGCACCCGGACCGCCACGCCGCGCTTGGCCGCCGCAATCAGCGCATCGGCGATGCGAAGGCCGATCGCGTCGCGATCGAAAATATAGGTTTCGAGCAGGATGCTGCGCGCCGCCTCGTCGATGCTCGATTTCATCGCCGCATAGGCCTCGTCGCCGGTCTCCAGCACGTCGATCGAATTGCCTGAGGTCAGCGGATTGCGCGTTACCCGATCGCCGAGCGTCTGGAGCGCCGCAAAGCGGCGGCCGAACTGGCTGATCACCGTCTCGGCCTCAGCGTCGAACGTTTCCAGCTCGTCGAACTCGGCCGCCGGCAGCAGCGCGTCGCGGCGGATGCTCAGCGATTTGCGGCGGATGCGGTTGATGCCGGCAATCGCATAGAGCACCGCACCGATGATCGGTGACAGGATGATGACGCCGACCCAGCCGATCGCCGCACGCACCTCCTCCTTAGTCATGGCGGCATGGATCGCCGCCGCGGCCCCCATGGCGATCGAAACGACAAAGAGGATATGCGGCCAGTAGGTCGACAGGAGATAGAACATCGCTGGCCAATATAGCCGCGAAACGGCAGCGTTCAATCGCGCCGGCTCTCTCCCATGACGCGAAATTTTTCGCCGTGACCATTTTGCCTGCCCGGCCACCCGTTTCGCCGCGGGAACAATCCCGGCGCCCGACGATTGATCCGGAGAGATGAGGATCGCATCATGAACATCGTTGCAAGCGTCGGCCCCGCCTTGGCGCTCGACGTCGCGGAAGCGGAAAGCATCGCCCAACTGCGGCATCAGGCCGAAAGCTGCACCCGCTGTGATCTCTACAGGAATGCCACGCAGATCGTCTTCGGTGAAGGGCCGCGGAAAACCGAGATTGTCCTTGTCGGCGAACAGCCGGGCGACCAGGAGGATGTGGCCGGTCGGCCGTTTGTCGGTCCCGCCGGCCGGTTGCTCGATCGCTGCCTTGAGGAGGCCGGCCTTGACCGGCGGCGCTGCTATGTCACCAATGCCGTCAAGCACTTCAAGTTCACCCAACGCGGCAAACGGCGGCTGCACGCCAAACCCAATGCCGGCGAGATCAAGCGTTGCGCCTGGTGGCTCGGCGCGGAGATCAACATCCTCGAACCGAAACTCGTCGTCACCCTCGGCGCTAGCGCGCTTTATGCCTTGCTCGGGTCAAAGGTGAAGCTGACGCCGGAACGCGGCCATATCCTACAGCCGGCTAATCATCCGCCTGTCCTCGTCACCATCCACCCCTCTTATCTCCTGCGCATCCGCGACGAGGCCGAGCAGCAGCGGCTGCGCCTGGATTTCGTGTCAGATCTGCACAAGGCGGCCGAGTTTGGCGCGCGCTGAACGTGTTTCTCAACCCTGTTATGCTGCATCGCGAAAATATTTGCGGTTGCAGCGTGATTTTGCTTGAAACGCTCCCGTTCCTCTGGAACCATCCAAGGAGTATCGCGTTCGAATGACGGCATCATTTGACTGGAGATCAGCGATGGCAGAAACTCGGGACGAGTGGATCAAGAAACGTGCATACGCCCTCTGGGAAGAAGAGGGCTATCCAACAGGGCGAGAATCCATCCATTGGGAACAGGCACGACACGAGCGCGAAGCGCTCGAACGGTCGAGCGCCTCTTCGGACGGCAAGGAAGTGAAGCCCAAGGCGAAGCGTAACGTCGCCGGCAGCAAGACCAACGGCGTCGTGACCCCTGCGCCGAAACGGACGGCAAGCCGAAAGACAGCTCTTTAAATACCGGAATACCGAGCAACTGAATTGAAAAAAGGGCGTCGTCTCGGCGCCCTTTGGTGCTGTTTGTCATAAGTTTGAATTAGTTCTGCATTATCGAATTTCGGAGGATGGGCTTCCATGCGGGGGTGAACAAAGGCTGGATGACGTTGCACGCTTTCAGGCTTCCTGAAAAAGTTGAGCCCTCGCCCGAAAACCGGGAACAAGTCTATGCGCTGGCTGTTTATGGCGAAACCCGGGAAGTTGCCATGAACGACGACCGCACCAATATCCGTTCCGTCCCGCTTGCCGCAGCCGACACCCGCACTGCGATCGCGGTCTAGAGGGATGGAAATGTCGCTCCTCGTCATCGCCGCCCTGCTTTATCTCGGGCTCGCGCTCGGCTTCATCCTAGTCGTCGACAATCTCGTCGGGCTGGTTTTCCGCGATCCACGTGCGCCGGCTCAGCCGCCCTTCTTCAATATCGGCCGCGCCTTCGCCGCATCGCAAAAACTCCATCGGAAGTAGCACTGCGGCGCCGTTGGGCGCGACCTGTCGCTGAACCTCATCCAATACCGGCGCTGTCCAATTCGGGTATTTGCGCATCAGATCCACCTCGCTCGTGCAGCTGTCGTCACGCGCCGTCAGTTCGACCGAGATCGAGCGGCGGGATCCAGGCGGCCCTCGACGAGATGGTTAGCACCATCATGATGGTGCCAACCATCGTGAGAGACGGGAATGCGCGCGCCGCTCTGGCTGACCAGCACGGCATCGCGCTCGACCCCCCTTTGCAGCAGCCAGTCGCGCGGCGCCATGAGGCGGATGTCGACCTCGTAGGAACGGGCCCTCCCTTGCCTGAGTCACCGTATAGGACGGGGGACAGTTGGCCATTGACGTCGATCCTGGACGATGTGGTTTTCCATGCGTTCGGCTCCCTCAAGTAGTGGCTCATGCAAGGCTGTCTCCTCGAAAACCGAGCGAAGGCGGCTTTTGTTCTGAAATCCGGATCAGTGATCACAAGGCCGGAACTTTCGGTCGCAACACCAGTTTGCCCCCTTTGCACACCAGAGGAGGCGACAATGCCAAGAGGTGACAAATCCGACTATACCGACAAGCAGAAGCGCAAGGCCGAGCACATCGAGGAGGGCTACGAGGATCGCGGCGTCTCCGAAAAGGAGGCCGAACGGCGTGCCTGGGCGACGGTCAACAAGGAAAGCGGCGGCGGCAACAAATCCGGTTCCGGTCGCGGAAAGAAGGATACCCATGAATCCTCCGAAAAGGGCGGGCGCGCCGGCGGCGCTGCATCCGCCGCACGATCGAAGGAGGAACGCTCCGCTTCGGCGAAGAAGGCGGCGGCGACGCGCAAGCGCCATGAGCACCACAGCCACCACTAAGAATATGCGACGGCGGCGATCTGCCTTCGGCCGCATCGGCAAAGGATTTTCAGAGATGGCCAAATCGAAGAAAAAATGGTCGCAGAATGTTACCGAACACAGCGACGCGATGGACCTGAAGGAAGGCGTGTTCAAATCGGACGATCCGAAAAAGATCGCCCGCGCGGTCAAGCACTCGGCCGAGGAGAGCCATCGCCGCAAGTCGGGCCCGTTCCGCGCCGCCATGTCGATGTTGACCTTCTACATCAACCGCGCCGGCGACCAGCTTACGAAAAAACGGCGAGGCACCCTTGAAAAGGCCAAGGTCGAATTGCGAAAAGACTTCGGTCGTCAGCCGAAGGGATGATCAGCCATGGCCTACGAGCTTTATTATTGGGACGGTCTTCAAGGCCGCGGCGAATTCGTGCGGTTGGCGCTTGAGGAGGCGGGCGCCGATTATGTCGACGTCACCCGTGAGCCCGGTCGCGGTACGGATGCCATGTTCGCCCTGATGAAGAGCGACAGCGAACCGTATATTCCTTTCGCCCCGCCCTTCCTGAAGGACGGCGACCTCATTATCCCGCATGTTGCCAACATCCTGTTCTATCTCGGCCCGAAGCTCGGCCTTGCGCCTGAAGATGAAGGCCTTCGCCATGTCGCCAACGGCCTGCAGCTGACCGTCACCGATTTCGTCGCCGAAGTGCATGATACGCATCACCCGATCGACACATCGCTTTATTACGAGGACCAGAAGCCGGAGGCGAAAGCGCGCTCCGCCGCCTTCATCCGCGATCGCATTCCGAAATTCCTCGATTATTTCGAGCGTGTACTGCGGCAGAACCCTGGGGGTCCCGACCACATTGTGGGAAATGCGCTCACCTATGTCGACCTGTCGCTCTTCCAGGTGATCGAGGGCCTAACCTACGCCTTTCCGAAAGCCATGGCGAAGCGCAATGCGGAACATCCCGCCCTGCTCGCGCTCCATGATCGGGTGACGAAGCGCCCAAACATTGCCCGCTATCTCGCCTCCCCTCGCCGCCTCGCCTTCAACGAGGACGGGATTTTCCGGCATTATCCCGAACTCGACAGCGTGGGATGAGCTGAGGGCTATTCATTCCAGCGGCACGGCCGCATCGAAAAAATCACCCCACGGGTCGCTCGGACGGGTTTCCACTCGCTGCGGCACATTGGCGAGGGTGAAAGCGGCCGGGCCGCTGACCTCTTCCAATTCAGACCAATCGAGCGGCATCGAAACCGGAGCGCCGGGTCGTGCCCGCGTCGAATAGGCGGCGACCGCCGTGCTGCCGCGGCCGTTGCGGAGATAATCGATGTAGATGTGTCCACCGCGTTTCGCTTTCGTCGCGGTTGAGAGATATTTCTCCGGCTCGTCGGCCGACATGCTCTCCGCAAGAGAATGGGCAAAATCCTTTACCTCGGCCCAGCCGGCCTTCGGCGCAAGCGGCGCCACCACATGCAGTCCCTTGCCGCCCGAGGTCTTGACGAAAGCGGCAAGGCCGCGGGCTTTGAGCCGCGCGTTGACGTCGAGCGCCGCTGAAATCACCGCACTCCAGGCCACGTCCTCGCCGGGATCGAGGTCCATGGTGATCATATCCGGTCTTTCCCAATTCTCGGTCGTCGTGCCCCAGGGATGAATTTCGAGCGCCGCCGACTGCACCAGCGCCGTGAGACCGTTGAAATCAGCAATTCGAAGCAGCTTTTCGCCGTCGATATCCTGCGGATCGGCGATCTCTTCGATATGGGGGTTCATGCCCTTCCAGGCGTGTTTCTGGAAAAATCGCTGGTGACCTTTTATTCCATCAGGCAAACGCAGCAGCGCCAAGGGCCGGTTGACGAGATAAGGCGCCATGAACGGCCAGACCGCGGCATAATAATCCGCGAGCGCCTGCTTCGTCACGCCCTCGTCCGGCCAGTAGAGCCGGTCGGGATGGGTCAGCACGACGTCCGATGCGGGTGGATGACTTGGCGGTGGATTTTGGGGGCTCATTCCTCGGTCTCGCGTGTGAGGAAATCAAGTAGCCTGTTTTCCTCGGCCCGCAAGCCCCGCAGTGGTTCGGCGCTCTCGATCAGCGGATGATCGTTGCCGGCAAGCGCAATGATTGCGGGATGGATATAGCTCGAGCGCGAGATCGCCGGTGTGTTGTGCAGAGCCTCGGCAGCCGCCTCCGACATCTGCTTCACCGTCGGCCGGCCGCCGCCGACAATCGTCTCGCGCGCCGCGCCGAAGGCGGCGAGCGAGCCGGCCCAGGTGCGGAAGGTCTTCGCCGAAATGGGAATGCCCGATATCTCGGCCAGATAGGCGTTCAACCGGCCGGAATCGATCGGCTTCAGCGCTCCGCTTTCATCCTTCCAGACGAACAGCTGGCGGCCGGGCAGGTCGGCGATCTCCTCCAGAATTTTCTGCAGCCGTGGATGCTTGAGACTGCGCTGGACGCGCTTGCCGCCCTTGGCGCGGAATTTCAGCTCGATCTGCCCATCGACAATCTTCAGATGGCGCTTCAGCAGCGTCGTTGCGCCATAGGTGCCGTTCTCCCGGACATAGGCCTGGTTGCCGACGCGCAAATGCGCCTCGTCGAGCAGCGTGGTCAGCGCCGCAAGCACGCCGTCGATATCCTCCGTGCCGGTGTCGAGGTGGCGCAGCACGGTGCGCCGTATCTTCGGCAACGCCCGGCCGAATTCGATCAGCTGGTGAAATTTTCCCGCACTTCGGAAGGATTGCCAGTCCTTGTGATAGCGGTATTGCTTGCGCCCGCGGGCATCGATGCCGGTCGCCTGCAGATGGCCGTTGTCATAGAGGCAGATCCAGACATTCTCATAGGCCGGCGGCAGGCCAAGCGCGCCGATGCGCGCCCGCTGCAATTCATCGGCAAGCGTCGTGCCGTCGGGCATGACATAGCTGAAGCCCTTGCCCTTCCTTCGCCTGCGGATGCCTGGTTCGGCGTCGCTGACATAGACGAGACCAAGTTCGGTGATGGCTTCGGCATTCATCTTTTCTGCGACCCGCTACTTGCTCCTGCGCCCGAACTGGAACCAGCGGCGGCGCTGGGCCTTGGTCGCCCCCTCCGGCGGCTGGGTCTGGCCTGTCGGCGCAAAGACTGCGACGCTTTGGGCATAGACGATAACCGGATTGTCCTGCTCATGCACCGCAAAGGCATCGGTCTCCGCCCCGGTGTCGAGAATCCGAGACCAATGCTGCAGTCCGTTCACCTCGGGCAGGTGGATCTGACAGTCGCCGCCGGCGTTGAAAACGAGGAAAAGGTCGTCCATCGTCTCGGTATCGGGCGCATGCACGCTCCTCGAGAGATAGACGCCGAGCACCTGCAATCCATCGTCGTTCCAGGCGCCGTCGTCCATGAAGCTGCCGTCCGGCTTGTACCAGGCGATCTCGATGCGGCCATCCTCGCTCACCTCCCCGGTCAGGAACCTTTCCTGGCGCAGCACCGGATGCGCCTTTCGGAAGGCGACGGCCTGGCGGCAGAAATCGAGGAAGGGATCGTCGAGCCCGTCCCAGCCGGTCCAGCCAATTTCATTGTCCTGGCAATAGGCGTTGTTGTTGCCGCCCTGGCTGTTGCCGAGTTCGTCGCCGGCCAGGATCATCGGCACGCCCTGGGAGAGCATCAGGGTCGCGATCATGTTGCGCCGGCGCCGTGCCCGCGCTGTGTTGATGTCGGCATCATCGGTCGCGCCCTCGGCGCCCATATTGTCGGAATGATTGTCCGAATGGCCGTCGCGGTTGCCCTCGCCGTTCGCCTCATTGTGCTTGCCGTCGAAGGAGACCGTATCCATCAGGGTGAAACCGTCATGGGCGGACAGAAGGTTGACCGAGGAGGTAGCACCTCGGTCCGAATGGTTGAACTGCGGCGCCGAGCCGGTGACGCGGGCCGCCACCTCCGACACCATGCCGCCATCGCCCTTCCAGAAACGGCGCACGTCGTCGCGGAACTTGTCGTTCCACTCACGGAAGGGATGCGGGAAACCGCCGACCTGATAACCGCCCTCGCCGATATCCCAGGGTTCGGCGATCAGCTTGACGCCGGAGAGGATCGGATCCTGCCGGATGGCGCCGAAGAAGCCGCCCTGGCGGTCGAACTCCAGATCCTGCCTCCCGAGCGTGCTGGCGAGATCGAAGCGGAAGCCATCGATATGCATGACTCCGACCCAGTAGCGCAGGCTGTCGAGCACCATCCGCATCACCATCGGATGGGCGACATTCAGCGTATTGCCGGTGCCCGTCGTATCGAAGGTGTGGCGGGGATCGTCGGGGGAGAGGATGTAATAGCTGGCATTGTCTAGGCCGCGGAAAGACAGCGTCGGCCCTTTCTCGCTGCCCTCGGCGGTGTGGTTGTAGACCACATCCATGATCACCTCGATGCCGGCGGCATGGAACTTCCGCACCATGGTCTTGATCTCGGTGATCTTGTCGCCGGACATGTAGCGCGATTGCGGCGCGAAGAAGCCGAGCGTCTGGTAGCCCCAATAATTGCTGAGGTTCTGTTCCAGGAGATATCGATCGTCGAGGAAATACTGGATCGGCAAAAGCTCGATCGCCGAGATGCCGAGCTTGACGAGATGATCGATGATCGGATCGCTGCACATGCCGAGAAAGGTGCCGCGCAGCCGGTCGGGCACTTTCGGATGGGTCATCGTCAGGCCGCGCACATGCGCTTCGTAGATGATGGTGTCGGGCCAGGGACGGCGGATCGCCTCTTCACCCGCCCAGTCGAAATCCGGATCCTGCACCACGCCCTTGACCATGAAGGGCGCGCTGTCGCGCTCGTCGAAGGAAAGGTCGTCTTCGCCGATCTGATAACCGAACAGGGCGTCGTCCCATTTCAGGTCGCCCGTCACCTGTTTGGCATAGGGGTCGAGCAGAAGCTTGTTCGGATTGAAACGGTGGCCGGCGCCCGGGTCGTAAGGACCATGGGCGCGATAGCCATAAACGGTGCCCGGCCCGACACCGGCGATATAGCCCGACCAGATGTCGCCCTCGCGTTTCGGCAGCGGCATCCGCGCGATCTCGTTTTTTCCGTCGGGTGAAAAGAGGCAGAGCTCTATCTGTTCGGCATGCGCCGAGAAGATGGCGAAGTGAGTGCCGGAACCCGTATACTCCGCGCCGAGTTCCGGCTTCAGGAAGTCGAGTTCCGAAAATGAAAAGCTCATGATGCCCCGCTCAATGAAAAGACCAAGCGGGAAACGTTACGGTAGTTCGAAAGTTCCCTCGTCCAAGGGAAAAGGGCAGATGCTGTGCGCCGGAGGAAGGTCCTACGGCATCAGCTGGCCGCCATTGACCTCGATGATCTGGCCGGTGATGTAGCCGGACAGCGTCGGCGAGGCGAGGAAGAGATAGGCGCCGACGCAATCTTCCGATGTGCCGACGAAACCCATCGGGATCGATTTGCGCTGCAGCTCCATCTGCTCGTCATTGGTATAACGCTCGTGGAAGGGCGTGGCGATGACACCAGGCGCCACCGCGTTGACCCGAATCCTGTCGGCGACGAATTCCTTGGCATGGCCGCGGGTGATCGTCGAGACGAAGCCCTTCGATGCCGCATAAAGGATTGCCCCATTGCCGCCGCCGTTGCGGGCGGCAATCGAGGTGGTGTTGATGATGAAGCCGCCCTGCTTCTTCAGCCAGGGATGGGCCGCACGCGTTGCCGCCAGCACTGAGCGGGCGTTGAGATCCATGACCGCGGCATAATGCGCGTCGGTATATTCCGAGGTCGGCTTGCGCCCCAGCATGCCGCCGGCATTGTTGATGAGCCCGTCGAGATGGCCGAAGGTCTTCGCCGTCTCTTCGACGACACGCTCGGTCTCGCCTTCCCTGGATACATCACCCTGGATCAGATGCACGGTGCCGCCGGCAGCCCTGATCTCTTCGGCAAGCGCCTCCGCCGGCTCGCGGCTGGCATTGTAGTGCACGCCGACCTTGGCGCCCTGCGCCGCAAAAGCGCGGGCAAGCGCCGCCCCGATGCCTGTGGAGGCGCCGGTGATCAGCACGGCCTTGCCGGCGAGGTCCGGCAGTTTGATCGATGCGAGCGATTGGGCAAGTTCTACCATGGCTAAGACAGTCTCCCGAAAAACCAATGACATAGGTGATGAAACAGATTGGGGAAGTCTATCAGCCGAAATCGGCGAAGGGCAATGCACGAAAGCGGGAGATTTCCACTGTGGGGATTGTATGGGACCGACCCAAGACCCTTCCCAAACCCTCTCCCGTTTGGGCAGGGATTAGGAGGGGTAAACGGCCGCGTGGCGGATCTCACCAATTTCCATCTCGTTACGAAGACGTCCCCAAGGCCGGCTGCGGCTTCTGGCGCGCGAGTGGTGGGAATGCTAGCGCGATCGCCGCAGCCCCGAGGCCAACCATCGCCGAGCCGATGAACAGCCAGGAATAATTGGCGAAGGTGTCGAAGATCCAACCGCCGATAAGAGGGCCGAAGGCCATGCCGAGGCTGGAGAGCATCGTCGCCGCGCCCAGGACGGTGCCGATGATGCGCTGGCCGAAATACTCCCGCGCCAGCACCGCATAAAGCGGCATCACGCCGCCATAAGCGCTGCCGAAGACGATGGCGAGCGCATAGAATTGGGTCAGTTCGCTGACGAGGAGATAGGTGGCAAGTGCGCCCGCCTGCACCAGCAGGCCAGCGACCAGCACCGGCTTCACCCCTATCCGGTCAGCAAGGGTGCCATAGAGCAGCCGGCCACCGAGGCCCGCCAAGCCTTCGACGCTGTAGATGCTGACAGCCGCCATCGGGGCGACGCCGCAGATCGTCGCATAGTTGACCATGTGGAAGATCGGGCCGGAATGGGCCGCGCAGCAGGCAAAGAAGGTCAGGCCGAGCACGATGAACTGCGGCGACCGGAGGACTTTCGACAGCTGTGGCCGGGCGCCCGCCGCGGCAAACTCGGTGCCGGCATCGACGGTTTCGGCCGGCGGGCGCCGAACCAAGAGGGCCACCGGCACGAGCAGCACCCAGGTTGCAATGCCGATGATCAGCATGGCGGGGCGCCATTCATAGGCAGAGATCAGCCAGCGCGCGAAAGGCGAGATCGTCATCGGCGCAACCCCCATGCCGGCGGAGACGAGCGACACGGCAAGGCCGCGGTTTTCGTCGAACCAGGCGGTCGTCGCTGCGATCATCGGCGCGAAGAAGGCGCTGGCGGCGAGGCCAACGAGGATGCCGTAAGTCAGCTGGAACTGCAGCAGCGTTTCGGCCCGGCTCGCCAGAACCAGCGCCAGGCCGAGCAGCACTGAGCCGATCATCACGACGATGCGCGGGCCGAAGCGGTCGCTTGCCGCCCCCCAGAGGAAGCCACCAAAGCCCATGACGATGAAATTCAGCGTCATCGCACTGGCGATACCGACATGCGACCAGCCGGTGGCAGTCGCGATCGGTTCCTGGAAAATCGCCAGCGAGAACATCGCGCCGATGGCTACGCACGACATCAACGCGCCGACGGCGACGATGACCCAACGATAGGAAACACCCATGGCTTCAAACCTCCATGCCGACAGAGTGATTGCGCCGCACAGCTCCTCCGCCGCGCTCCTCGCAATCTAAAGACGTTCGGACTGCTGGGATTTCGACAGCGCGCTCACATCTTTTTTCCCGTGCAGTCCTATAGGGTACGAAACATCACTAATGCGTCGACATAACCCTCACTCGGATGAAGGAAAACGCCGGGAAGGCGGCCGACGATTTCGAAGCCGAGGGATTGCCAGAGCTCAACGGCGCGGCGGTTGCTGCTGACGACGAAATTGAACTGCATGGCGCGAAAGCCGCGGGCGCGGGCGTGCTGCAGGGAATGGTCATGCATGCGGCGGGCAACGCCGCGGCCGGCCGCAGCGGGATCGGTCATGTAGCCGCAATTGCAGACATGGCGGCCGCCGCCGGCCTGATTGGCCTTGATGTAATAGGTGCCGAGGATGACGCCATCCTCTTCGGCGACGAAGGTCTCGCGGTCCTTCCCCATCCAATAGGCGAGCGCATCGGCTTCAGGGAGATCGCGATCG
The DNA here is from genome assembly GCF_002531755.2 of Rhizobium acidisoli. Classification (NCBI taxonomy): domain Bacteria; kingdom Pseudomonadati; phylum Pseudomonadota; class Alphaproteobacteria; order Hyphomicrobiales; family Rhizobiaceae; genus Rhizobium; species Rhizobium acidisoli. The sequence goes on from NZ_CP035001.1 coordinate 248,926, forward strand.
AGCGCATAGGTCTCACCGGCGCGGACCGTCGGGCCGATGATCCTCCAGATGGCATCTCGATCGTCGTTTTCTGCGGGTCGGATCAGCATGCCCGATTTCTACAGAAGCCGGGCATCGGGCGCAACGTTCTCAAACCCTTTCGAGCGCGATCGCAATGCCTTGGCCGACACCGATACACATGGTCGACAGCGAATATTTTCCGCCGGTCTCCAGAAGCTCCAGCGCTGCCGTGCCGGTGATGCGGGCGCCCGACATACCAAGCGGATGGCCGAGCGCGATCGCGCCACCGTTGCGGTTCACCCGCTGGTCGTCATCGGCAATGCCGAGCGCCCGCAGCACCGCCAGCCCCTGGCTGGCAAAGGCCTCGTTGAGTTCGATGACGTCGAACTGTTCCTGGCTCATGCCGAGCCGGGCCATCAGCTTGCGCGAGGCCGGGATCGGGCCGACGCCCATCACCCGCGGCGGAACGGCAGCCGCCGCGCCGCCGAGGATGCGGGCGATCGGCGTCAGGCCATATTTTCGCGCCGCCGCTTCCGAAGCGACGATCAGCGCCGCCGCGCCGTCATTGACGCCGGAGGCATTGCCTGCGGTCACCGTGCCGCCCTCCTTCTTGAAAGGTGTGGCGAGTTTCGCCAGCGTCTCGATCGTCGTCGCGCGCGGATGCTCGTCCTTGTCGACGATGACGGGATCGCCCTTGCGCTGCGGGATGGTGACGGCGACGATCTCCTTCGCCAGGCGTCCGCTCGCCTGGGCGGCGGCGGCCTTCGCCTGGCTGCGCACCGCAAAGGCATCCTGGTCCTCGCGGCTGACTTTATAATCCTCGGCGACGTTCTCGCCGGTCTCCGGCATGGAATCGACGCCGTATTGCTTCTTCATCAGCGGGTTGACGAAGCGCCAGCCGATTGTCGTGTCGTGGATTTCGGCCGCCCGCGAAAAGGCCGTCTCGGCCTTCGGCATGACGAAGGGCGCGCGCGACATGCTTTCCACACCGCCTGCGATCATCAGCTCGGCCTCGCCGGCGCGGATGGCGCGCGCCGCCGTGATCACCGCATCCATGCCGGAACCGCAGAGCCGGTTGATCGTCGTGCCCGGAACGGCAATCGGCAGCCCGGCGAGCAGTGCCGACATGCGCGCGACATTGCGGTTGTCCTCGCCTGCCTGGTTGGCGCAGCCGAAGATCACGTCGTCGACGGCGTCCAAATCGACGCCGCCGTTGCGCTGCATCAGCGCCTTCAGCGGAATGGCGCCGAGATCGTCGGCGCGCACCTGGGAGAGCGCGCCGGCGAAGCGGCCGATCGGCGTCCTGATATAGTCGCAGATAAAGGCTTCGGTCATGGCTTTTCCTCAGAGTTTCGGAACGACGAGGTCGGCAACCGGCCCATCGACATGGAGGGCCGCGCCGGTCATCGCCTGCAATTCCTCCTGCGACATCGCGGCCAGCTTCTCCCGCAGGACGAAGCGCCCGTCGACGATGTCGATGACGGCATGGCTGGTATAGACGCGGGTGATGCAGGCCACACCAGTTAGCGGGAAGGTGCATTTCTCCACCAGCTTCGGCTCGCCGGTCTTGGTGACGTGCTCGGTGATGACGCAGACCTGCTTGGCGCCGTGCACCAGATCCATGGCGCCGCCGACGGCCGGCACACCTTTGCTGCCGACGCGCCAGTTGGCGAGATCGCCGCTCTGCGCGACCTGATAGGCGCCGAGGATCGCGACGTCGAGATGGCCGCCGCGCACCATGGCGAAGCTGTCGGCATGGTGGAAGAAGGCTGCGCCCGGCTTCAGCGTCACCGCCTTCTTGCCGGCATTGATCAGATCCCAGTCCTCTTCGCCTTCGGCCGGCGGCTCGCCGAAATTCAGGATGCCGTTCTCGGTGTGGAAGATCGCTTCGCGGCCGGGCGGCTGATAGCGGGCGACCATTTCGGGAAAGCCAATGCCGAGGTTCACATAGGCGCCGTCGGCAATATCCTGCGCGGCGCGCCAGGCGATCTGCGCATTGGAGAGCTTGATGTCTTCTCTGATATCGACGGTCATACGTAGGCCACTCCGGCTCGAATGAGCTCTTCTTCCTGCTGCGGACGGGGAACGGCGACGACACGGTCGACGAAAATGCCGGGTGTCACCACATGCTCGGGATCGATGCCGCCGGCCGGCACGATGGATGAAACCTGGGCGATCGTCTTGGCCGCCGCCATGCACATCAGCGGATTGAAGTTGCGGCCGGCCTTGTTGTAGGTGAGGTTGCCATTGATATCGCCGATCTCGGCTTTGACAATGGCGAAATCGGCTTTCAGCCAACGTTCCTGCACATAATGGCGGCCGTCGAATTCGGCGATGACCTTGCCGTCAGCGAGTTCCGTGCCGTAGGCCGTCGGCGTGTAGAAAGCCGGAATGCCGGCCCCGCCGGCGCGGATGCGCTCGGCCAGCGTTCCCTGCGGCACCAGTTCGAGCTCGATTTCGCCCGCCAGATATTTGTCCGTGAAGGCGCGCGGATCCGACGAGCGCGGGAACGAGCAGATCATCTTTCTGACCATGCCGGCATCGATCATCGCTGCAATGCCGATGCGCCCATTGCCGGCATTGTTGTTGATCACGGTGAGGTTCTTCGGCCCCCTGTCGATTAAGGCATGAATGAGCTCGATCGGCGCACCCGAGCCGCCGAAACCACCGATCATGACGGTAGCGCCGTCGCCGATCTCGGAGACGGCCTCCGACGTGCTCCCGATTGTCTTGTCCATGCAGATTTCTCCTTGGCGAGATCGAGAACTGGTCCTCCCGTCCTCCAGGGTCAGGCATAAGGCGGGAGGGGACCCGCCGCAAGAGATTTGTGCGTTATTTGACTTTTGTTCATATATCGCACAAATTCGATGAATCGATTGGAGAACCGACCATGCGCGAAACGGATTTCGTCAGCGGCTTTGCCCGCGGCCTGAAAGTCATCGAAGCCTTTGGCGAGACGCGGCAGCGACTGTCGATCGCCGAGGCCTCGAAGCTGACGGAGCTCGACCGCGCCACCGTGCGCCGTTCGCTGCTGACGCTGGCCGAACTCGGCTATGCCGATTATGACGGCAAGTTCTTCACCCTGACGCCGAAGATCCTGCGGCTTGGCCATGCCTATCTCGCGGCGACGCCGCTGCCGGCGCTGTTGCAGCCGCATCTCGATCATCTCTCTGAACGAGCCGGCCAGAGCGCCTCGGCCTCGGTGCTCGACGGCACCGAAATCGTCTATATCGCCCGCGCCTCGCAGCGCCGCGTCATGTCGATCAATCTCACCCCCGGCAGCCGCCTGCCCGCCTATTGCGCCTCGATGGGCCGCGTGCTGCTCGCAGCCCTCACTGAAAACGAGGCGCGGGCCATCCTTGCCCGCAGCGAGCTAAGACAAAATACGCCGAAGACCCGAACCGACCCTAAAGATCTCATCGCCGAATTCCGCCGTGTGCGCGCCGAGGGTTATGCGATCATCGACCAGGAGCTGGAGATTGGCCTCTGCTCGATTGCCGTGCCCGTCGAAAACGACCGCGGCGAAACGGTTGCGGCGATCAATATCGGCGCGCCGGCCGCCCTCGTCCCGGCTGCGGAGATGAAGGAGCGTTATCTGCCATTGCTGAAGGAAACCCAGGCCGCATTGCGGCCGCTGCTGCGCCGGTGACGGCAAGCAGGGAAAAAGGGGCGGCCCCGGTCGGCGCCGGGGCCGCCCGCAATTGTCAATGCGTCAGGTCGAGCGCGGCTGTGAGGTCACCCATCGGCGGCTGGCCGTTATCACCAAGCGCCTTGTCACGGGCGACGATTCCCGGCAGCACCGGCAGATCGTAACGCGCGGTGATGAAGCGGATGATCGACGTCGTGTCGTACTGAGTGTGGTCGACGGTGCCGTCCTTGGCGAAGGGCGAGATGATGAAGGCCGGAATGCGGTTGCCCGGCCCCCAGCGGTCGGCCTTCGGCGGCGCGACGTGATCCCAGAAGCCGCCGTTTTCGTCATAGGTGACGATGACGAGCATATGGCCCCATTGCGGGCTCTTCTCGAGATGGGAGACGATATCGGCAAGATGCTGGTCGCCGCTCGAAACATCGGCATAACCGCCATGTTCGTTGAGGTTGCCCTGCGGCTTGTAGAAGGAAACGGCCGGCAGCTTGCCCGCGTCGATATCCCCAAGGAAGGCTTCGCCCGCAAGGCCGCCGTCCTTCAAGTGCTCGGCGCGCGCCGGTGTGCCGGGCGCGAAATTGGCGAAATAGTTGAAGGGCTGATGGTGGAACTGGAAGTTCGGCACCGGCGTGGCGTTCTTGCCGTCGAGGGCTGCCTGCCAGGCGCCGCCATACCAGGCCCAGCTGACGCCCTTCACCGACAGGAGGTCGCCGATAGTGATCGCATGCTGCGGCGGCAGCGTCGTGGCGGCCGCGGGGTCGGCCAAAGCAGGATCCCCATCCTTGGCCGGCGGGTTGGCGCTCGGCTGATAGGGCGGCTGCATGGTGTTGACGGCGTAGAAGTCGGGGGTCAGCGTGCCATCGGAGACGAATTTCGGGGCGCCTTCCAGCGCCGATTTCGGGGCGTTTTCGGCCACGGTCAAGGACGTGCCGTCGGCACCGACCTTGGCGATCACAGGCTTGGCCGGGCTCTTGTCGGCATCCGGATAATAGGGTGCGCAGGCGCAGACCAGCGCGAAGTGATTGAGGAACGAACCGCCGAAGGCGCCCTGGAAGAAATTGTCGGCAATGACGTATTTCTGCGCCACCTGCCACATCGGCAGGATGGAGCCGTCATAATGGCCCATGACCAGGCTGCCGGAATCGGCCCAGGCGACGAACTTGTCGTTCTTGCCGCCGTCGATCTGCATCTGCTCCTGATAGAAGCGGTGCCAGAGATCGCGGGTGATGACCGACGGCGCCTGGGCAAAACCCTTCGGATCGTCGATCGCGAAGCTGGCATTGGCGAGATGGGCCGACTGCGCTTCGGTGATCGCGGGCGTCACGCCCTTGGCGGTCAACCCGCCCCAGGCCGGCGGCAGTTCGAAAAGCGGTTGGCCGTCGCGGTCGAGCTGGCGCGCCTGATCGGCGCCGACATTGGAAAGGCCGTTGGCGCCGGGAAAGCTGCCGTAGAGATTATCGAAGCTGCGGTCTTCGGCATAGATGACGACAATATTGTCGATCTTGTCGTAACCGGCCGGTGCGGCATGGGCTGCCGTCACCATGGCGAGCGGCATCATCGCCGAACCGGCAAGACAGAGGGCGTTCAGAAGTTTCAGTCTTTTCACGGGGTGAGACCTCATGGCTAGGGGCGTTGGCTAGAGGGAGCGGGAAACGCTCGGGGGCGTACTGACGCTAGTCCCGCCGCCTATCAGCTTTGTGACACCAGCGTTACAGCGACGCCGCAGCCCAACCACCGTCATCAATCTGTGCATCAAGGTTCGATCATGATCAGAATCTATCTAAGCTACTGGAATCCTTATCATGACGACAAAGACGGTTTGGCCTATGCGGCCCGGTTTGGCGATCGGCCTGGGCGCCGCGGCCCTCTGTCTGGCCATTCTGCCGCTGCGGCAAAGCAGCGCGGCAGCCGTCCTCGGTGTGCATCCCGGACCGATGTCGCGCGCCGAAGCCTTTGCCCGGGCCGAAACGCTCACCGCGCTCGGCCGCAAGATATTCTCAGATCCTTCGCTATCGGCCTCGGGGCTGCAGGCCTGCGCTTCCTGCCATGATCCCGCTCACGCCTTCGGCCCGGCCTCGGCCAAACCGGTCGAGATGGGCGGCAGGGAGATGAACGAGCCGGGCCTGCGCACCGTTCCGACGCTGCGTTATCTGCAGTCGGTGCCTGCTTTCACCGAACATTTTTACGATTCCGAGGACGAGGGCGACGAAAGCGTCGACAACGGCCCGACCGGCGGCCTGACCTGGGACGGCCGCGTCGATCACGGCGCAGACCAGGCCAAGATCCCGCTGCTCTCACCCTTCGAGATGGGCAACAAGGAAGCGGCCGAGGTCGCGGCCAAGCTGCGCAAGGCGCCCTATGCCGATGCCATCAAGGCGGCCTTCGGCGAGAGCGTGTTCGACAATCCGCAGGACACATTCGACGCCGCCACCGAGGCGCTCGCCACCTTCGAGCAGAGCGGCCCGGACTTCTATCCCTATTCCAGCCGCTACGACGCCTTTCTCGCCGGCAAGGCGACGCTGAGCGCCCAGGAATTGCACGGCCGGCAGCTGTTCGAGGATCCCGCAAAAGGCAACTGTTCGAGCTGTCACTTGAGCGAACCCGCCAATGACGGCGAGCCGCCGCAATTTTCCGATTTCGGCTTCCTCGGCCTCGCCGCCCCCCGCAACATGGCGATCTCGGCCAACAGCGACCCGAACTATCACGATCTCGGCCTCTGCGGCCCGCAGCGGACCGATCTTGCCGGATACAGCGAATATTGCGGCCTGTTCCGCACGCCGACGCTGCGCAATGTCGCGCTGAAGAAGAGCTTCTTCCACAATGGCTATTTCCACACGCTGCGCGACGTCGTCTCCTTCTATGCGACCCGCGACAGCGATCTCGGCCGCTGGTATCCCAAGAAAGCCGACGGCACGATCCACAAATACGACGACCTGCCGCAAGCCTATTGGGACAACCTCAACCAGGACCCGCCCTTCGGCCGGAAGCCAGGCGACGCCCCGGCCCTCACCGACCCCGAAATCGACGATATCGTTGCCTTCCTGGGGACGCTGACCGATGCCGACCTGCAGCCAAAAATCAGCGGGCATTGACCGGCCGGCGAACTGCCCTTGCTGGGGTCTGACGGACGGAAACACATCTCGTCACCGTTGCTTGAGAACATGCAATCAATGATTTATATGCTGTCATTGATGAATGGAGGCAATGATGGCCAGCATGACGATCCGAAATCTCGATGAGGGATTGAAGCAGCGGCTGCGCGTCCGCGCCGCGACGCATGGCCGTTCAATGGAAGATGAAGCACGCGATATTCTGCGTACGGCACTTGCGACCACGGAGCCAGCAGCGCGCAATCTCGCCGATACTATCCGCGCCCGCTTGCAATCGGTCGGGGGCGTTGAGCTCGAAATTCCGCCCCGGCAGCCGATCCGGAACGCGCCGGACTTTGACGCGTGATCATTCTCGATACCAACGTCATTTCGGAACTGCTTACACGCGCACCGAATGCGGCTGTTAGCAAATGGCTGGGCGTACAACCTGCATCTTCGGTGTTCACGACCGCGATTACCGAAGCGGAAATTCTATATGGCTTGCGCCTCCTTCCTCACGGTCGGCGCCGGAGTGATCTTGAAACAGCAATCCTGCCAATATTCAACGAGGATATGAGCGGCCGCGTCCTGCCATTCGATCGTGACGCGGCAGACGTCTACGCCATCATTGCCACCGATCGCCGCAAGGCTGGCAGGCCGATCAGCCAGTTCGATGCACAGATCGCAGCCATCACAATCTCGCGCGGCGCTTCGCTCGCAACGCGCAACGTGTCCGATTTCGAGGGAATGGGCTTACAGATCATAAATCCGTGGGAAAACCGCTAAAACGCGCCTCCCAACCACACATATTATCACCCTCGGCGCAGGAATCCCCACTTGATGTATCACAATTCTCGATATACATCATTTCTCCGGGAATTCTTGGGGGAATGATGGAACGTTCGTTTTTGACGATTGCCGCCGGTGAGAATAATACGGCGATACGGGCGCTTTCGGCGCCGGCGCGGGTCGAGATGTTGAAACTGCTCTGCGCCAAAGGGCCGACGAATATCAATGATATTGCCCAAGCGCTTTCCCTGCCGCAATCGACTGTCGCCACCGGCATCCAGATTTTGGAAGAGGCGGGGCTCGTCGAATCCCGGCTGGCGAAGGCCCGCAAGGGCAACCAGAAGATCTGCTCGGCGGTCTATAGCGAAATCCTGATCAGCTTCGAGGAAAGTGCCGCGCAACGTGCCAACAATATCATCGAAGTCGAGATGCCGGTCGGGCTCTATACCAGCTGCGATGTACATGCGCCGTGCGGTCTTTGCTCGAGCGAAAGTGTCATCGGCCCTCTCGATGTGCCCGACTATTTTCTTGATCCGCAGCGCATGCAGGCCGGGCTCGTCTGGTTCGGCCGGGGCTATGTCGAGTATAAATTCCCCAACAATGCCAAGGTCTTGAACAAGGATATCCGCGCCATCGAATTTTCGCTGGAGCTGTCGTCTGAGGTGCCCGGCACCAATGCGGACTGGCCCTCCGACATTACGCTCTGGGTGAACGGCATGGCGATCGGCACCTGGACGTCTCCAGGCGATTACGGCGATAAGCGCGGCGCCTTTACACCGGCCTGGTGGAAGCTCGAAGGCTCGCAATATGGGATGATGAAGACCTGGCGCATCTCGACCCGCGGGACCTTCATCGACGGTGTCGCCGCCTCGAATGTCACGCTCGGGGACCTGGCGCTTGGCCAGCACTCCTCCATCCGGCTGCGCGTCGGCATCGCCGAAAATGCCGGCCATACCGGCGGCGTCAATATTTTCGGCCGCGGCTTCGGAAATCACGGGCGCGACATCATCATGCGGCTGCATGTGTGATCGATCGATATCGGAAATGCTGATTTGAAAAGCACGCATTTTTCCGAATTTTACGAAATAGAAATTCCATTAACATTTTGAGTTTGCATGATATTTTTCGAAATTCAAATTAGTATGATAAAACCCGCAAGTTGGTTGACAGAACGACTTTCCTGATATCAAGTTGGAGGCAAGAAAACAAAATTCCTGATACATAAAACGGGAGGATCCGTTGAAGACCAATGTCGTTGCCCACCGCGATTTCCGCATCGCGACCATTGACGCCAGGCTCTACAGCTCGTTTCTCGAGCATCTCGGCAGAGCGATTTACGGCGGCATTTACGAGCCCGGACATCCCACAGCCGACGAGGACGGGTTCCGCCGTGACGTGCTCGATCTGGTGCGTGATCTCGACACGCCCTACTGCCGTTATCCCGGCGGCAATTTCGTCTCGGCCTATAATTGGGAGGATGGCGTCGGCCCGCGTTCGGAGCGCCCGGTTCGCCTCGATCTTGCATGGCGCACCCGCGAAGCCAATCAGATCGGCGTCAACGAATTCGTCGACTGGTGCAAGAAGGCCAATACCAAGCCGATGCTCGCCGTCAATCTCGGCTCGCGCGGCCTGGATGCCGCCCGCAATTTCCTCGAATATTGCAACCATCCCGGCGGCACTTATTATTCCGATCTGCGCCGCAAACACGGCTGGGCCAATCCGCACGATGTCAAATTGTGGTGCCTCGGCAACGAGATGGACGGCCCCTGGCAGGTCGGCCACAAGTCGGCCTATGAATATGGCCGACTGGCGGATGAAACGGCCAAGGCCATGCGCGGCTTCGACAAATCGCTGGAACTGGTGGTCTGCGGCTCCTCCAATTCCGATATGAAGACCTACCCGGATTGGGAGGCTCAAGTCCTCGAGCAGTGCTATGACAGCGCCGACCATATCTCGCTGCATATGTATTTCGCCAACCGCGAGAAGAACACGCTCAACTATCTCGCCCGGGCGACGAAACTCGACCGTTACATCACCACGATCGGCGGCGTGATCGACTATATCAAGGCGAAGAAGCGTTCGAAGAAGACGATCGGCATTTCATTCGACGAATGGAACGTTTGGTATCATTCCAACCAGCAGGACAAGGAGATCCTGGCGCGCGACGAGTGGCCGGATGCGCCGCATCTGCTTGAAGACGTCTATAATTTCGAGGACGTGCTGCAGGTCGGCGGCATCCTCAACACCTTCATCCGCCGCTCCGACCGGGTGCGCATCGCCTGCATCGCCCAGCTCGTCAACGTCATCGCTCCGATCATGACCGACGACGGCGGCGCTGCCTGGCGCCAGACGATCTATTACCCCTTCTATTACGCATCCCGATATGGCCGCGGCGCAGCCCTGCAGCTGGTCGTCGATGGCCCGACCTATGACAGCGACGAGGAGAACGACGTCCCCTATCTCGATGTCTCGGCAGTCCATTCCGAAGACGGCAGGAGCCTCACCTTCTTTGCCGTCAACCGCCATCCGCAGACCGCATTGGATCTCGATGTGCGGCTGGAAGGCTTCGGATCCGCCCGGGTGATCGAGCAGGTGGAAATGACCCATGGCGATCTCCAAGCCGTCAACACGGCTCAGCGGCAAGACACGGTCGCGCCGGTCAATGTCGAGACCGCCAAGATCGAGGACATCAGGTTGCGGGCGGCGCTGAAGCCGCTGTCCTACAACGTCATTCGGCTGTCGGTGTGACAGCTGCCGCCGGGTAAGGCCATTGGCCCGGCTGAAGAGGTTCGGTTCGACTGCGAGGAGGCAGGCGGCCGGAGGGATGGTTCGCTAGGGGCGGTCTGGACCTTAAGTCCTGATGCCTCTGCAAACCGACAACCGCGACGTTCCCATGCGTGCCTTTGCGGCCGCCGTATCGTCGCTTTCTAGGGAGGAGTTCATGCAACAGTTGAAGAGGCTCGCATTTGGCGTCGCGCTGGCCGCACTCGGCCTGACGGCGGCGGCCAAAGCCGATGACTATACCTCCTTGCCGCGCAAGGAGACGCTCATAGTCGAAAATCCGGAAGGGACGATCAAAAATCCCGGCTGGTTCAACATCTGGGTCAATGCCGGCGCCGGTGTCTCCACCGGTCTGCAGCAGCTGACCATGGATACGCTCTGGTATATCGACCCCGAGCAAGGGCTTGGCGGCGCGACCTGGGATAATTCGCTGGCCGCCGACAAGCCCCAATATAACGCCGACTTCACCGAAATGACCGTGAAACTGCGCAAGGGGCTCTTCTGGAGCGACGGTGTCGAGTTCACGGCCGACGACGTGGTCTATACCGTCAAGACGCAGATGGATCATCCCGGCATGGTCTGGAGTGCGGCTTTCTCGGTGCAGGTGGCAAGCGTCGAGGCGACCGATCCTCAGACCGTGGTGTTCAAGCTGAAGAAGCCGAATTCGCGCTTCCACGCCCTTTTCACCGTTCGCTGGAACGGCGCATGGATCATGCCCAAGCATGTATTCGAGAAGGTCGCCGATCCGCTTCGCTATGATTTCGCCAATCCGGTTTCGCTCGGCGCCTACAAGCTCAAGGCCTACGATCCTCAAGGCAAGTGGTATACCTGGGAGAAACGCGACGACTGGCAGAAGACATCGCTTGCCCGCTTCGGCGAGCCGGCCCCGAAATATGTAACTTACGTCGATCCCGGCCCGCCGGATAAACGCACCATCGCCCAGCTCGAGCATAATCTCGATATCATCCATGACAACACGCCGGAGGGCATGTTCACCCTCAAGGAGAAATCCAAGTCGGTCGAGACCTGGTTCCCGGGCTTCCCCTTCGCCCATCCGGATCCGACGCTGCCGGCTGTCATTTTCAACACCCAGGACCCGACCTTCAACAATCCCGACGTGCGCTGGGCGCTGGCCCTGCTGATCGACATCAAGGCCGTCGACATGGCGAGCTATCGCGGCACCGCGACGCTCTCGGCACTCGGTGTGCCGCCGACGGCGATCGCCATGAAAGACTATCAGGCGCCGATGCAGGATTGGCTGAAGGATTTCGAGATCGACACCGGCAAGCAGAAAATCAAGCCCTACGACCCGACGATCGGGCAGCAGGTCGCCGATCTGCTGCGCAAGCAGCCGAAGTTCAAGGACCAGATCCCGACCGACCCCGAGGCGATCAGCACGGCCTTCGGCTATGGCTGGTGGAAGCCGAACCCGCAGGCTGCCGCCGAACTGCTTGAAAAGGCAGGCTTCAAGAAGAGCGGCGGCAAATGGATGACCCCTGATGGTCAGCCGTTCAGGATCCGGATGACGGTCGAGGGCGACACGCGCTCCGTCTTCACCCGGGCAGGCACGCTGATTGCCCAGCAATGGGCCGCCTTCGGCATCGATGCCAAAGCCGTACCGACGACCAACCTCTGGCAGGTTGCACTGCAGCCCGGCGATTTCCAGGTGGCGATTGCCTGGAGCGTCGAGACCTGGGGCGGCGATCCCGACCTGTCCTTCTTCCTCGACAGCTGGCACTCGCAGTTCGTGGCCAAGAAGGGTGAGAACCAGCCGCCGCGCAACTGGCAGCGCTGGAGCAATCCGGAGCTCGACAAGATCATCGAGACGATCCGCGGCATCAGTGCCGACGATCCGAAGGGCATCGAGCTCGGTAAGGATTATCTGAAGCTGGTTGCCCGCGAAATGCCGACGATCCCGCTGATGTCCTATAACGTCTTCACCTCGATGGATACGACCTATTGGACCGGTTATCCGACGATCAAGGACCCCTATACCGACCCGGTGCCGAATTGGGCCAACTCCAGGCTGATGATGGTCAAGCTGAAGCCGGCCCAACCGAAATAATCCTCCCAACGCCGGCGCTTTAGCCACGCGCCGGCTCCTTATCGGCGGGCTCTGCCCGCCGATCCTTTCCATCGATGCCGTCCAATCGATGAAAGGAGAACCAGAGAGGAACCACTGCCTTATGACGCCCTATCTAATCTTTGTGCTGAAGCGTTTCGGTCAGTTTCTGCTCGTCGTCTTTCTTGGCGTCAGCATCACCTTCTTCGTCACTCACCTGACCCCGATCGATCCGGTCGAAGAAAGCATAGGCGCCATTACCCAGATGGGGCAGTCCGATCCGAATGCGATCGAACTGATGCGCCAGTCGCTGCGCGAGCTTTACGGCATGGAGGGCTCGATCTGGCAGCAATATCTGCACTTCTGGCTGCGGCTTGCGACCGGCGATCTCGGCCCCTCGCTGTCTGCCTTCCCCACACCCGTGTCCACCATCATTATGCGGTCCCTGCCCTGGACGATCGGGCTGATGACCGTCTCGACGCTGATCACCTTCGTGCTCGGCAATGCGCTCGGCGCGCTCGCCGGCTATTACCGGAAGAACATGGTGCTGAAGGCGGTCAGCCTCGTCTGCATCGCCCTGCTCCCCATTCCCTATTATATCCTGGCCTTCGTGCTGCTCATCCTGTTCGGCTATCTCTGGCCGGTGCTGCCGATCAATGGCGGCTACGAGATGAATGCCAATCTGGATCTCTCCTTTGCCCTGGTGCTCGATATCCTTAAACATTCCATCCTGCCGGCACTGTCGCTGATCCTTGTCGGCGCCGGCAGCTGGCTGATCGGCATGCGCGCGCTGGTGTCCAACATCATCACCGATGACTACGTCGTCTTCGCCGAGCTCGGCGGCGTTCCGAAGCGGAAAATTCTCCGCTCCTACATCGCCCGCAACGCCATGGTGCCGCAATTCACCGGGCTTGCCATGTCGCTCGGGGCGATCTTCAACGGCACCGTCATCACCGAAATCGTCTTCGGCTATCCCGGCATCGGCAACCTGTTGATTTCGGCGGTGCATGCCGGCGATTACAGCCTGGTGCTCGGCCTCAGCGCCTTGTCGATCGTCGGCGTCGCCGCCGCCGTCTTCATCATCGACATTCTGAGCCCGCTGATCGACCCGCGCATCAAGGTGGAATAGGCCATGTTTACCATCATCCGCGACCTCGCCCGCCAGAACCTTGAATTCCTCTGCGGCCTGCTGCTCTTTGCCGTCATCGTCGGGTTCATCATCCTGTCCTATTTCTCGCCCTACGCCCCGACGGACATCTATCTTCTGCCGCCCGACATGCCGCCGGATGGCGACTATTGGCTCGGCACAACATCGCGCGGCCAGGACGTGTTCTGGCAGCTGACGACGGCCCTGCGCAACACCTTGTATTTCGGCATCGGCGTCGCCTTTCTCTCGCGCATCATCTCGCTGGTCGTCGGCCTCGTCGCCGGTTATGCCGGCGGCGCGGTCGACCGGGTGCTGATGGCGATCAACGACAGCATCATGGTCATTCCGCAATTTCCGCTGCTGATCCTGTTCTATTTCGTGCTGAAGGACAGCATGACCTGGACGGTGCTGATCGTCATCATGGCTTCGCTCGGCTGGTCCTACGATGCGCGTCTCATCCGCTCGGTGGCGATCGGCCTGAAGACCAGGCCATTCACCACCCAGAGCGTCTATTCCGGCATGAGCATGCGCAAGATCCTGGTCGAGGAGCACCTGCCCTATGTGCTGCCGATCGTCTTCGCCACCACGATGAACAACATGATCTGGTCGATCGGCATGGAGATCACCCTTTCGGTGCTCGGGTTCACCGATATCGAGACGCCGACCATGGGCATGATGATCTACTGGGCCAACGCGCATTCGGCGCTGATCGCCGGAATATGGTGGTGGGTGGCGGCCCCCGTCGCCGTCATCGTCATTCTGTTCCTGGCGCTCTTCCTGCTGTCGATGTCGATGAACGAATACAATGATCCGCGCAGCCGGCTGAACCGGATGGGAAGTTAGCATGGACCCTTTGGTCGAAATCGAGAACCTGAAAGCCTATTACCGCGCCTTCCTTTTTGGCGTCGACCGCGAAGTGCGCGCCGTCGACGATATCAGCCTGACGATCGGCCGCGGCGAGGTTTATGGCGTTGCCGGTGAATCGAGCAGCGGCAAGACCACCCTGATCAAAACCATCGCCGGCGCCATCCGCCCGCCACTCCGGGTCGTATCGGGCAACGTCAAATTCCATTTCGCCGGCGGCACCCAGGATATTTACGCGATGAAGCCGGAGGAGCGCATGGCGTTGCGCTGGCGGCATCTCTCCTATATCATGCAGGGGTCGATGAATGTGCTCAATCCGGTGCGCCGGATCCGCCATTCCTTCACCGATTTCGCCTTCCGCCACATGGCTGTCAGCAAACAGGTTTTCTTCGAAAAGGTCGCCGCCCATCTACAGCGGCTGAAGCTCGATCCGCATCTGCTCGACGCCTATCCCCACGAACTGTCGGGCGGCATGCGCCAGCGCATGACCATTGCGCTCGCCACCATCCTGACGCCGGAATTCATCATCGCCGACGAGCCGACCACCGCGCTTGACGTCATCGTTCAACGCGACGTCCTGTCGATGATCCGCGAAATCCAGCGCGAGATGGGCTCGTCCTTTCTGTTCGTCACCCATGATATGGGGGTTCACGCGACAGTCTCCGACCGCATCGGCATCGTCTATGCCGGGCGTCTCGTCGAGGAGGCGCCGACCGCCAAACTCTTCAGCAAGCCGCTCCACCCCTATACCCAGCATCTCGTCGGCAGCCTGCCGCGCATCGGCGATGCGACGACGCGGCCTTCGCTGGAGGGGCGCCCGCCCAACCTTGCCATGCCGCCCGAAGGCTGCCGGTTTCATCCGCGCTGTCCGAAGCGGATGGACATCTGCTCGCAAAAGGTGCCGCCGCTCGTTACCGTCGAGCCGGAGCGCCGCGTCGCCTGTTTCGCAGTTACGGGAGATCAGGTTTGACCGCTCTGCTTCACCTCTCGCATGTCACCAAAGTCTATCGCCAGGGCGGCATGCTCGGCCGGCGCCTGATCACCGCGGTCAAGGATGTCAGCTTCGAAGTTGGGGCGGAACCGGAGATCCTGTCGATCGTCGGCGAATCCGGCTCGGGCAAATCGACGATCGCAGCAATGATCCTCGGGCAGACGACACCGACGGAAGGGCGGCTGGAATTCTCAGGCAAAACCGTTTCCATCCACAGTCGATCCGAGCGCAAGGCCTTCATGAAAGAGGTCCAGCCGGTTCTGCAGAACCCGTTCGAAGCCTTCAATCCGCTAAAGCGGGTCGACCGCTATCTGTTCGAGACGGCCCGCAATCTGCCGGGCCCAGGAAAACGGATAGACCGGAAAGAGGCGGAGCGGATGGCCGATGCCGCCCTGGTCCATGTCGGCCTCACGCTTGAAGAGGTGAAAGGCCGTTTCCCCCACGAACTCTCCGGCGGCCAGCTTCAGCGCGTCGCCATTGCCCGCGCGCTGATCCCGCAACCCCGCCTGCTGGTCGCCGACGAACCGGTCTCGATGGTCGACGCGTCGCTCCGCATGGCGATCGTCAACCTCTTCGGCCGCCTGAAAAACGAACTCGGTCTGTCGATCATCTACATCACCCATGATCTCGCCACCGCCTATTACGTCAGCGACAACATCATCATCATGCGCAAGGGCGAAATCGTCGAGCGCGGCCAGGCTCGCCCCGTGCTGGATAATCCGCAGCATCCCTACTCCCGCGCGCTGAAGGAAGCGGTGCTGGCAGCCGATTTCGCCCCGGCATTGTAGGTGGCTGCGGGCGAAGTTTGGTGATCCGAGAGGACTTCATACAAGAGGAGCTCGCGTGGCCATGGGGTCGCTGAAGTGATCAGAGCCCGAATGGCTAAGAAAGAGGCGGCTCACGCCGCCTCATCCTCGTCGAGGACCGGCTGCAAGTCATGCAGGTAGTCGACGGCGCGCTGGGCATGAGCTGCCGCTGAAAAGATCGCGCGCTTGTCGTTGCCGAGAACCTTGAGCCAGCCATCGAGATAGCTTGCATGGTCGGGGCGTGGTTCGAGCTCGGGAACGATACCAAGATCGGCGCAGAGAAAGCAGCTGCCGAGTTCGGCAATGAGTTCTTCGCGGGCGCGTTCACTCCTGTCTTTCGCGTAGCGGCTGAGATCCCGATCAAGCCTCCGGGGTGCGGCGGTCCAATGCGTCATCTCGTGACTAAGGACGGCGACATAGGCGGCATCGTCCCGAAAGGCATCGAGGCATGGCATCTGGATGTAATCACGGGCAGCAGCATAATAGGCCGCGGATCCTCCGTGCCGGATCAGTGCTCCCGTATTGGCAAAGAACCGGCCGGCAGCACCGATGCGGCTCATCCAATCCTGGCCAGGGGCTGTAGATTGAGCAAGGCCATTGAGGCCGGTGATCTGATCAGTGTTGAACACGGTGTAGGTTTTGAGAAAGGGGATATCGCGTTCGATTTCGGCGCCTGTCTCCGTCGTCTCGGCGCGGATGAAAGAGCTGGCAAAGACGACGGTCGTGCCGGTTTCGCCCCTGCGGACGGCGCCGCCGAGCTCGATTGCCTGGCGAAACGTCATCCACCTTGGTGATGCAAAGCCGCGGGCGATGGCTTCAGACCAAAGGAGCAGAACATTGATCCCGGTGTAGGGTTGGCCATTGTGGCGCAGGGGCCGGCTGACCTCGGTCGTCGCGTTACCCGTGGTCCACGGTTTGGTCCAGGGCCGTACACCCTGCTCAAGATTGGCGATGATCTTGTTGGTGATGCGGCTGTAGATGTCTGATCGTTGATTGGTTTGCTGCCTGCTCATGTCTGAACCTCCGTTTCGAGGTCGCGGCCATCGCGACCTGCTACGGCGGTCCGAAAGCCAGGCTGCAAGCGCTGCCGGCACCCGCAGGGCCGCAACGAAGTGGAGGACGGCAAAGCCGTTGCCGGCTGCGCGAGCCTGGCAGGACCAAAAGCCGGGGCAGGACGCGATGGCAGCAAGATTGCGGCGAGGTTCTGAGGGAGGCAGATGTAGAAAATTCGAGACTGCATCACGCCGATCGCCTCCAATGTGAGCCGGAGCGTCAGGGGCTTACCTGCCTGACGCCATCATTGGCTGGCGCGGCGACGAGCCAGTCACCAATTCAGGCCCCAGAAAATTCGGCCAGCTCTTGAAGATTGGTCAGTAGAGATGCGGAGGCTCACGCCTCGTCCCATGGCGCTTTGGTCGACATGGTCCGTTTCAGTCCCAAGTGGGCTGCGCGTGCTCAGAGGCGGTGCTGGCGGCGATTTCAGCCCAGCGATGCGAGCAATACGCGTACATCCGAGCCGCGGGTCAATCATCGCTTGCGAATCGCCCGCGCAGCGGCGGCGCTCGATTCCGCAATCGCGGCCCGCTCCCCCGGCTGTCAAAGACACAGGCTCGTGCTCGTCGGCGAGTCTAGCAGGGCGCACCAGCTTCGGCCAGTTCGTGATGGGGTGCCGGCGCGAGGTTCACGCCTCGTCCCACGGCGCATTGGTCGACATGGTCCGTTTCAGGAGATCATTCGGCTGCGCCGGCGCGTCGAGGCGGGCAAGATATTCGGCGTAGATTTCAGGGCTGACCGTGAAGATCGTACGGTCGAGCAGCACTTCCTCAGCCCGCCGCGCGGAAGCCTCCAGCATGAAATCCGTGCGCGTCTTGCCAAACAACTCGGCGGCGCGGTCGATCAAGTTGCGGGTCGCAGGCTTGATACATATATTCAACGGCACGCTTGCGTCTGGACTTTTGTTCGAGTGCGAGGTGGCCATGGCAAACTCCCGTCTCGAGCAGAGACGTAACGTAACGACATCATCTTTACAAAGGCGAATGTAAAGATACTGTCGTTACGCGTCTGTCGGCTATCTCCTACCCAGTCGGCATGCTATTTCCCGTCCGCCTGTCCCGATGGTTTCGTGGCAGCATTCAGGACACCATCCTGCAATCCCACCTCGTCTGCAAGAATGGCGGCGGCCTCGTCGAGCAGGACGTCTTTTGCGTTCTTGCGGGCGTTTTCGAGGGCGATATCGGCGGTCAGGCTGCGCTCGCCCGCCTCCAGGCCGTCATCGCCTGCGGGATTATCGCCATCGCTTGCCTGCGCCCGATCCTTGAACCGCTTCTCGCGCGCCGCCGCTTCCTTGCGACGTTCCGCTTCGTTCAGGGAGACGATGCCTTTCTCGCGCTGCGCCTTCAGGTCGGCAATGTCCTTTACCAGGCGCTGGAAATCCGGATCGCCCTTGACCCGCGCATCATGGCGGCTTTGCAATGCCGGCAGCAAGGCCGTGACATTGCCTTCGGGTGCGTATTTCGCCGGCTTGATCTCCGCCCATGGCAGGGCATTGTCATAGCTGGTCTCGCCGAAGCTTGTGGGGTCGGACAGTCCCGGCAGGCTGATATCGGGGGTGACGCCGCGCAGCTGCGTCGTGCCGCCGTTGACCCGGAAGAACTGGGCGATCGTCACTTTCAGCTCGCCATATTCGGGTTTGCTGTTGTGAACCATCTGGTCGAGATCGACGACCGTCTGGACCGTGCCCTTGCCGAAGCTGCCTTCGCCGACAATCACGCCGCGGCCGTAATCCTGGATGGCGGCGGCAAAAATCTCCGAAGCCGAGGCCGAGCCCCGATTGATCAGCACGCCCATCGGGCCTGACCAGACAGGCTCAGCCAGATCCGAGCTTTTGACCTCGGTTTTGCCGTCGCTGCGGCGCTGCTGAACCACCGGGCCCTTGCCGATGAAGAGGCCGGTCAAATCGATCGCCTCGTCCAAGGAACCGCCGCCATTGTTCCGCAGGTCCATGAGAACGCTGTCGACCTTTTCATCCTTCAGCTCGCCGAGAAGCTTGGCGACATCGCGGCTGGCGCTTTTATAATCCTTGTCGCCTTTGCCCTTGGCTTCAAAATCCTCGTAGAAGACCGGCAGCGTGATGATCCCAATCTTGCGCTCGGCATCACCCACTTTCACGGTCTGCACGGTCTTCCTGGCAGCCTGCTTTTCCAGGCTGATCTTATCGCGCACCAGGCTGACGACGCGATGCGTGGCATCGGCGCCCGCATCGGCCGGCAGTATGTCGAGGCGCACGACGGAGCCCTTTTTCCCGCGGATCATCTGCACGACTTCATCAAGCCGCGTTCCCACAACTTCCTTGATCGGCCCACTCTTGCCCTGGCCGACGCCGGTGATGCGGTCGCCGACCGCCAGCTTGCCTGAGAGTTCAGCCGGCCCGCCGGGCACCAGCTCACGGATCGTCGTATAGTCGTCGCGCTCCTGCAGCACCGCCCCGATGCCGAACAGCGAAAGCTTCATCGATACATCGAAATCGGCCGAAGCGGCCGCGCCAAAATAATCCGTGTGCGGATCAATCGCGTTCGAATAGGCGTCCATGAACGACTGGAACACGTCGTCGCTCTTGAACTTGTAAGCGCGCTCGAGCGTGTTTTCATAGCGTTTGTCGAGCGTTTCGCGAATAGCCGCATCGGCTTTGCCGCCAAGCTTCAGCCGCAGCCAGTCGCTCTTGACGCGCTTGCGCCACAGCTCATCGCTCTCGGCTTGTGACTGCGGCCAGGGGGCTTTCTCGCGCAGCACCGAATAATTATCCTGCCCGCTGAAATCGAAATCCTGCTTCAGCAGGCTGCGCGCATAGGTCATGCGGTCGACGACGCGCTGTTCATAGGCGTTGAAGATCGCAAACGGGATCTTCAGGTCCTTCCGCTCGATCGCATCGTCGATCTCGCTGCGCTCGGCCATGAACTTGTCGATATCGGCCTGCAGGAACAGCATGCGGTCTGGATCAAGCGACTTGATGAAGCCATCCATGACCCTCGCCGACAGGGCATCGTCGAGCGGGACGGGCTTGTAGCTATAGCGCGAGAGAAATTGCGCACTCAACTGAGCAGCTTCGGCCTGTCGCTCCAGCGGCGCCAAAACCGGCGGCGATGCGACTTCAGCAGAGGCGGACTGTACGATTGCAAGAAATGCACCGAGAAAAACGTAAGCTATGCGCATGCAGCGTTGATCCAATTCTTCATGCCTGTGATCGATCTGTGATCTATGTGAGGCAATCATGGTTTTTTGGCAACCAGCTGGCAAATGACATTGTCGCGAAGCGTTGAAAACGGCCGGGCGCCATCGATCGGGAGAAATTGACGTCTATCACCTCGCTGGAGCGGACCTGTTGGAAGGAGAATGGCAATCGGGAATGCTCCCCACGCTAAGGGCGGAGTAGCGGCAACCGCAGGAGGCTCAGCATAGCGCCCGACTGGGAGGCGGGACCGACTGCCCCCGCCGTTGCGTTCGGCATGATGCAGCGGCGGAACGGAACAAACCACATAAGCGCATATTTATCTCGATCGGGATTAGACTGAATCTCCGTTTCCTCGCCGTATAGCTCCTCGAAGTGATCGAAGGTCTTAACCAACGCCCTCCGTCGACGACCACAGCGGCCGCGCCAGATCTTCAAGTGCGCAGCCGCACCCGTTATACATCTGCGTGGCCAAGACCTACCCAGCGTCGGCAAGGCCACCGCTCGGAAATCAACCTCAGCGCGCAGACGGCTAACTTCAAGTCCGGGGGGATATTACAGACCGAGGGGTCGAGCGACGAGCCAGCTGGAGGAGGATAGGTGGCGACGCCGTTGTGGACAAACCCGCAATGAGAAAAAGCGCATCAGAACGGGATCGAACGTTCGAGTATAATGCGGAAAGCAGGCTGAGGCTGTTGCCTTTCGGTTCCGCACTTCTATCTTTTTCGTTCTTCGACCTCAATCTGGAGTTTCTTTGTGGCTATCGCGGGTTTGGTGCCGGGCAAGCTTTATTGGGCCAGTTCTTGGAAACACTTCGACGGCAAAATCACCGTTGTGGAGGTGTCGTCCGTTTTCGGTGAGGATCCTGATTATTGGACCGTCGCGGTCATTGGTTCGGATCAGCACTACATGCTGGGCGACTTCGAATTCATCGCCATCGCCGAACCGCCACACGGAATTCCGATGCGGTATGCCGCCGAGTAAGTCGGCTGTTCGGCAACTGGCTTTTAAAAGCTAGGCAAGGCCCAGGGTGTTTTGGGGGAAACTAGCTGTAGGTCACTGCGAAGGATCTCTCTATAGGCGCTGCGAAAGGTGACGTCCTCACTTTTGGCTAAGGGATGGGTCTTACCCCGATGCCTCCTCCGCGATCTACATACCATGCGCCGAGGGTAGTGGTAACTTCTTGAAACTTCTCGCACTCAGACCAAAGTCCGAGACCTCCTTAGCCGGTGGAACCTAGAGAGCTGCACTGAGTTCTCTCCCCGTCATCACCTCAAGAAATCAGGAGGAACCTCAATGAACAGGTTAATTTTCGCAGCCTTCGCCGCCGCGCTTGCTACCTCATCCGCACTTGCGCAGACCGCGCCCAAGCCAACGGCGGATCCGAAAACACCGGCCGTTGCGACGCCGGCGGAGAAAAACCCAACTGCTCCGGTCGAGGGGGCTAACAGCTTTACCGAAAGTCAGGCCAAGTCGCGGATCGAAGACGCCGGCTATTCCGACGTAACGGGGCTTAAGCTCGATGACAAGGGCATCTGGCAGGCCAGCGCCAAGAAGGGTGCGAAGTCCGTCATGGTCGGTTTGGACTACCAGGGTAACGTCGTCGCGAAGTAGCCAGCGCACCGCTTAGAGAAACTTGAAGGAGATCTCCCATGAGAACCGTAACAGGACTTTTCGACTCTTATACCGATGCCGAGAGTGCCGTCTCCCAGCTTCGGTCCCTCGGCATTGATCACGACGAGATCAGTGTCGTTTCCAACAACAGCGACAGCCGCCACAAAATCGATGCCGACGACAATGATGTCGCAGAAGATGCGGGTAAAGGCGCAGGAATCGGCGCCGTGCTCGGCGGCACCGGCGGCCTCCTCACCGGCCTTGGCATCATGGCCATTCCGGGCGTCGGCCCTGTGGTCGCCGCAGGCTGGCTGGCAGCGACTTTAGCGGGTGCTGCAACCGGTGCGGTTGTCGGGGGTGCTGCTGGCGGTCTGATCGGTGCCCTGACGGATGCCGGCGTCGATGAGAGAGACGCTCATGTTTACGCTGAAGGCGTTCGTCGCGGCGGCACTTTGGTGACGGCTCGCGTTCCCGACACGCTATTCGGTGCGGCGGAGGACATTCTGGCAAAGTCACCCCGTGTCGATGTTGCTGCTCGCCGCAACGCTTATTTAGAAGGCGGCTGGAAATCGTTCGATCCTACGCTTGATCCCTATACGCCGGCGGAGGTCGAGCAAGAACGTCGTCGTTATGACCGCAGCACCGGTATCTGAGGAACACCTTGAGCGTCGCCACGCTCGAGGGACTAAACAACCCGCCGATACGTCGGCGGGTTTCCGGCTGGATCGCCTTTTTCACGTTACGACAGGACGCTTTTGTTGAGCAGAGGCGGCGCGAACCCCACCTTCAAGGTAAACCTAACGCGATCTCAATCTGGACTTTCTTTTTAACGGGGTTGTCAGGAGCCCCCGGAATAGCCCTCGCCGTTCCATCGGCTCCATCACCGCCTCAGGACCTTCCGGGTCGAGGATCTCGTTATCCGCCAGCCATTCCTCCAGGTCTGATATCGCCGGGGTGTCATAGGGGACCAAGGTTGGCCTGTTTCCGGGTCGATCCCCGTTGGGCGTATGTCTTAATTCCTCGATGGCTGCAATAACTGACTTCGAGCGCCTAATCGTCTGAGCCACTTCATCCGGATCAACGCCGAGGTGTTCCGCCAAGAGAATATTGCGTAGGTCGACCAGTCGGCTCGATAGTCGCTCGGTTTGCCCAGCCTCAAAGGCAACGTCACATTCGTTATCAAACCGCATCGATCGGTTGTTGAAGTTTGATGATCCGACGCGTAACGCTTTATCATCTACGATCATCAACTTTGAATGGACGTAAACCGGCACACCATCGGTTGTTATCGGATGATAAATTCGAAATCGCTTTTGGCGATCGCGCGGGCGCAGAGCTTCCCTCAGGCGCGCTCGTGCTGTGTCCATTGCAAGCTCGCCCAGCCAGTTGTCTGCTTTAACCGGGTTGATGAGAATAACTTCCGGACCGTCGTTTTCCTCGAGACGCTTGGCAAGAGCCTGAGCGATAACCCGGGAGGCGAAATATTGACTCTCCGCGTAAATCAACCGCTCGGCTGACATTATCATATCTACATAGAGCCGCTCGATCTCCGCAACACCTGCCTGATCTCCATAGGCAGGCATTGTGCGAGAAATTGCGAGAGTGACGGGTCCGAACGAAATGGCGCCGTTGATGAACGGGGGCTCATGTGGGAAATCGACCGGTGCCAGCTGTTCACCGCCCGCAGATCGCCATCTTGAACGGCAGAGATCGCCAAGCGCTTCTGCGGCCGGCCCCGCGCAGAAACTCGAGACATCATGCCAAGGGCCATAAGACGTTCCATTGGGCCGCCTGCGAAGCGGATCGTCATCCAGGTGCTTACGCGTATCCCAGCGCCCTGCCGTGACGTCGATGCCGCCACAAAAAGCAATCGAATCGTCAATCACAAGGATCTTTTGGTGGTGCGAACTGCCGATCGGATGATTGCCGTCCAGAAGAACAGTTATTTGGCGATGGAGCTTCCATCGAAGGAGATAGGGAAGGTTCGACAGTTTCGCCCAGCTTGAGAGGAAACCGGGATTCCAGAGGAGAAGCCGAATCTCAAGGTCCGGGTTTTTCTTGGTCAGCCACAGAAGAAAATCTCCGACATGGCTCGGTCCTTCATAATAGTCGCCTGGACGGCCGAGGGTAATAGACGCATCGAAATCCCATCCCACGAGGAAAATCGACTTTTGGGCCGACGCCATCGCCGTCCGGGCGGCGGCGAAGTAGTCGTCTGCGTCAATTATTATCGCGAACTCGTCAGCCCGCTCCGCCCGCCAGATATTGGAGGATGGTTGAAGCAGTTCCGACATTAATTTTCCTTAGTCCGTCTCGCTGCACGGGACACCGCGCAACCCCGTTGATTGATGAAACCCGAATTGCGTAAGGCTTTCGAGCGAGGCCTGCTCTCGGGAATACGACCTGTCGGCTTTTCCCTCGCGGAAGTACTTCTCATTTCTGACCGCCAACAGCAACCGGAAACGGATAACCTCTTGCGGCCAGTCCCAGGAGGGCAGAGTCCTGGCGTCGCGCCTTCGGGACCCTGTTTGGAAAGAACAATAAGAAGTGATCTCAGCCGCGACGACCTTTGCCCAACCGGCTCATGGTGGCCATTCTCGCTTTGCGCCCATGCGATATCTGCATGTGAAGGAGAAAAGCATCTGCGGCGCGGACCAGCTGGAGCGCCAGACGAACGGGCGCCCGCCGGATCGGCGCGACATGAGGGAATTGCACTATATCTGCGTCAGAACCGAAATTGGACGCGGATAAGGGTGAATTTTGGACGCTGATTGACAACCGATCCCATACAGGAAGCATTGCTGGCCCTCATCGAGGAGAAGAAGAAGGCGGTGAAGGCCAGAAAGACCGGTGAGCTTTTCCTGATATCCCAAGAAAGGTTTTGCGCTATGGGCGGAGGCTCGCCTTGTTGGTGGGGTCGGCGTAATTGGCTGGGACCGTGGCTCCAGACGTTGAAATATACGAGGCCGCGCTGGAGGCGACGGAGCTCAATTCTTAAGATGCCAAGACGACGTCAGACTTCCAAACTCAACGAAAGTCGAACGAGCCACTGATAAGCAGCTCGTCGGCCAGAGGCAAGCCTGGTATCGAGGAGGCGTACAGAGGCTGGTCGTCGCAAAGAGTTGTGACGTTTGGCCTTACTGCTTGGAATCGCCTTCGAGTATAGTCGCAGCCTGGATAGCGGCGGGATCGACCGTCAAATGCAAATATTCGATCATCGACTTCAATGTTGAATCGGTCAAATTTGACGGCATTAGTACTCCCGTCGAATCCATCTCGTCCCTGTCGACCAGCCCGTCGCCATCGTGATCCATCCTTGCGTTCATGTCCACGCTAGGATTGCCCTTGTCATCCAATTTCAGCCCCGGCTCCAGCACCTCGTTGAAGCTCGCGACCTCCTCGGAATTCAGTTTGTCGTCGCCATCGCGATCAAACTTTGTGAAGGCGTTGTGGAGCATTTGCGACAGTTGCGTCGCCGTTGCGGTTAATGTCACGTTGTTCCTCCCCGGCTATCAAATTAACTATGCGGTTCGCTGGCCAAGTGATATCCGAGACGACTTGAGCAGAGCTGGATTATGGCTCACCTCATGCGAGGTGGAATGCAGACAATCGAAGCGAAGTCATCGCTCCAATGCATTAAAATTGCTCGCAGATTTTGACACCGGGCAGGTTCACATCAATGGCATGAAACTGGCCACGGCGGCGCCCTTCGGAGGATTCAAGATGTATGGCATTGGACGTGAGGCCGCCCCGAAGATTTAAGCGTTTCTCCAAACGAAAGCCGTCATCTTTCCATCAACCTGAATTCGCTGTTGTAGAAACGAGTCCAAAAAGAGGCCGCAGGAGCACCACCCGGCGGCCTCCTTTTCCCGTGCAGATGATCGCTAGGGGCCTACGGCGCCGGCTTTCACACTGGTGAGAAGCTTGATGAGGGCCTGAGCTCCTGCGGTGGAAGATGCCGGGTTCTGCCCAGTGATCAACATGCCGTCCGTGATAGCGAAGCTCTCCCAGTTCGCCTTCTTCTCGTAGAGACCGCCGAGACGTTTGAGCTCGTCCTCAACGAGGAAAGGAACAACCTTCGTCAGTTGCACTTCCTCCTCCTCGCCATTGGTAAAGCCTGTGACCCGCTTTCCCTTGACAATCGGAGCGCCGTTATAGGTGACGCGGTGAAACACGGCCGGCGCGTGGCAGACTGCCGCCACCGGCTTGCCGGCGTTGTAAAAGGATTCGATCAGCTTGATGGAATCCGAATTGTCCACGAGATCCCACATGGGACCATGGCCGCCGGGATAAAAGACGGCATCGAAATCTTCGGAACGGGCTTCGCTCAGCTTTTTGGTGCTCGCAAAAACCATCTGCGCGGCCTCGTCGCCCTTGAACCGCGTCATGGCGGGGGTCTGATTTTCCGGCAGATCGCTCTTTGGATCGATCGGGGGTTGACCCCCTTTTGGGGACACGAGTGTCAAGTCGACGCCTGCATCTCGGAAGACGTAGTACGGTGCGGCGCCCTCCTCCAGCCAAAAACCAGTTTTGCGCCCTGTGCTTCCGAGGGTGTCGTGCGAGGTGAATACCATAAGGATCTTCATGCTCAGGCTCCTTCCACTTTTCTTAATTCGCAGCCGGTTTGCTGCACGACCGGAAGCATGTCTTGGATTAGGGGGATTTGCATGTGCACGTTAGTATCGCCAATACCTTGGTGTTGGTGATCAATCGGGCGGGGTATGACCGCAATCGGAGCCCGCCTGTCAAGTACTGCGCGCACTACCCATGCCGAACGACCAATCTTAGTCCGAGTTGCGCGCGCGTGAGGCTTGAGTAGGCCAAGGCTATTGCACGACGGCATTCCGACGCCTCGACGACACGGAGAAGCAATGGCGAATCGTTGCCGCGGCACCAAGCACGCCGGCTGGCTGGAATGAATCCACTTCGTTCATAGCGTTTTCGGCACCTGTTTGCCGAGCCGAGAGCTTCGGCTACTTGCGTTCCTTTAGATCCCGTCGGCACCGAAAAATGCACACACCGCCGGTGATCACCGGCGGCGTGCATATATTCCTCTGAAATACAGTAACGTCAGGTTTTGCCCTCAGCCTTCTTCTTTCGGTATTGGACGGTTGGAAGGCCGCCCCAGCCCCAATTGTCCAAGTCGACCTCCTCAATCACCACGTAGGTTGATTCCAGCGGCTTGTTGAGGACGTCGAGCATGACCTGGCTGACGCCAGCGATGATTGCCGCTTTCTCCTCGGATGTTACCGAGGCGCGATCGGGGGTCGTGCCTTCACGGGTTACTTGTACGGTGACGATGGGCATTTTTTATTCTCCTTGTTGGGCTCGTCGATCTGCTAAGCGGCCATTGCAGCGAGGTGCTTCTCAAGTTCGTCGACATGAGTGTACCCAGCGCCGACCTTGCCGAGAGTTCCCCCCTTCTTCAAGAACAAGGTCGGGAAGCTTGAAACGCCCATTGCTCGCACCGTCGCGAAGTCCGTTGCGGCTTCTTCGATAGTGCTAAGCTTGTTCCATTCCGCCACGAATTCCTCCGAGCTGACGGGATGACCGAGTTCGGCGAGCGCGCGAGAACCGGTCTCAGCCAGGACTGCCCCGTCCGTCGTGTCGAGCGCATCTACGTAGAAGGCATGCTGGAACGCTCGGAAGACGCTCAGAAGATCGGCTTCCGGCCTAAAAATGCGGGCAGTCACCACCGCACGGCACACGGGTTCAGTATCGTAGACGAAGCCTTTTCTGGCCAGAAGACCTTTTCGGTTGAACGGTACGCCGCTGGCTTCCTCGACCTTGCCCCAGTGGTGCAGTCTGAACTGCTTTCCCGCGTCATCGAGAACGTCGGTCGCACCCGCGCGCAAACCACCGAGGATGATCTTGACGGACAGTTCCGGACGCCGCTCAAGCAGCAGCGCCATCTGTTTGCCGAATCCATAGCACCACGAGCACATCGGATCGGCGGCTAGTACAAGTTCCATTCTCTTTCCTTTCACTCGCAGCGGCTTATTCAGGCCACGTGCCCGCGTGATGTTCGAGACCTACCAGCGGCCGGCGTTCTGGCCACCGTCGACATGAAGGATCTCGCCCGTGACGAAGCTTGCGCCTTCGAGGTAGATCACGGCGTCGACGATGTCGCTGATCTCGCCCATGTGGCCGACGGGATGCAGCGCGGAGAGGAACTCGTGGGTCTCTGGAGCATGCATCGGGGTCTTGATGATGCCAGGAGACACGGCATTCACCCGAACGCCCGTCTTGGCGAACTCAATCGCCAGTTCCTTCGTAACGGCGTTAAGACCGCCCTTCGTGAGCGAAGCAAGGGCCGTGGGGACGCTTGACACCGGCTGGTTTACTAAGCTGGTCGTGATGCTGACGATGTGGCCAGAGCCCTGCTTGAGCATCTGCCTCGCAGCCCGCTGCGTGATGTGGAAGAAGCCCGAGACGTTCACGCCGAAGTTCAGGTCGTAATCTTCCTGAGTGAAGTCGACAAAAGGCTTTGCTGTGAAGACGCCGGCATTGTTCACCAACGTGTCGATACGACCGAAACGGTCAACCGCTTCGCGAACGACGCGCTCTGCGGTCTCGGAGCTAGAGATGTCGCCCCCCACGGCATGTACGCCATCGTCGGAGCCTTGCTTTATTGAACGCGAGGTGGCGACGACACGGTAGTTCCGCGCACGGTAGGCGCGGACCAGACCTTCACCAATGCCCTGCGATGCACCGGTGATGACGGCGACCTTCTGCTGATTGCTCATGATATTCATCCTTTCAATTGCATCGGTCCTTCGTTGGGCCGCCCGTCGCCCTCGGCGTCGGTGCTATTGATTTAGGTGCTGTCGACCATCGGGAGAATTGCCTGGCATCGGCAGTCACTGAGCCGTTTTTCGGCATAATTTTTAGCGAGCTACGCTTTGTGACCTAAATGCCCATCGAAACGAACGAGCCATTCATGACGTCGGCGGAATTTGCATCATCCAACGGCTTGCGAAGGTATTGCCAATACTTTCGTATTCCCTGGCTTCGTCAGCCAGCGGGCAAATAGCGAGGCCGTGCGAGTTCGAAGCCTCTGATGAAACAGTCAAAGGTCTGGGGAGCTCATTGCTTCGTGTCAAGCAACGTCTTCGCGCGCAACAGTCGAGGGCTGGAGAATCCTTCGCGGAACCGCTGGTAGACGGGACGAAGGATTTCTTGTGCCGCTCCAAGATCACCGCGGCTGGTCAGATATTCAGCGTAGGTCATGCCCGCTGTGAGTTCCCAATACAAACCGCCTTGAGCCGATGCTCTTCGGCCAGCCTCTCGAAATAGGTCTACGACTAAGGTCTCGTCCACGTCTTGTGCTGCGATTATCTCGCCTTTCTTTCGTAGAAGTTCGGGCACTATCCAGCGGTAGCTTTTTTCCACTGAAAATTTCTGCGCTCTGTCGATCTCCAAGAGCGCCTCGTCCAAACGTCCGGCCGCCTGCAACGCGGCTGCGAGTTCACACATGAAAAACGGATAGAACAGTAGATACGAGGATTCTTGCATATCTCGAATGCCGGCCCGAAGAGCGTGGATCCCCTCCGCAGGCGAGCCTGAACGCGACGCCAAGCTGCCTCGGACGCATATCCCAACCGCGTAAAAAGGTTTCAGGCCATGCTGCAGTGCATGTGCTGTGAGTTCTTCGCCCCATTGTCGTGCTCGCGCTTCATTGTCCAGACTGAGTGACACGAAGGCGGATGCCCAGGCCAACGCAACGCAAAATACAAACGGTTGCTTCGTTGCACGTGCTTCATCGACTGAGTCTTCGGCTGCTTGAGAAGCCGCCTCCAATCGACCCAACGAGATCAAGTTGACGGTATTATGCGCCATGGAGGACGTTGGAATGTCCGCCCCGAGCCTGAGCATATCCGTACGACGATTGTTCGACGGCGAGTTCCTCGCCGCCCAATCAAGTCGGTCATGAGCCTCCACGTGGTGAGCCTGATAGGTCTGCGGGATACCCGACATCCAAGCTGCCGTTGCGCGTGACCTCGCATCGCCCCCGCCAGCGCGTTTCTCGTATTCTTGCGCGTAAACAAGCGCATCATCCAACTCCACCGATCGAGCGCTAAACAGCCATAGGGCGCAAGTAACGCGCTGCTGGTAGTCCTGGTCACCCAAGGTTTCAGCGAGTGTTAGGGCGCGTGCGAGCACCGTTCGACCTTGCTCGCTCATACCCTGAGTATAAATCATCGCAAATCCCAGCGCGCACTGCAGGACCAGTTCGGTGCGTCCCCCCTCCTCTCCTTCAAGGCAGGAGAGCGCTTTTTTAGCCCATTCGCCTGACTCCGACACGAGTGAGGTCGCGATCCAGAAATCGGAGGCAACTGCGGCAAGGCCAGCTCCGAGCTTTCCATCGCCCTCTGAAGAAAGCGCCCAAGTCAAAGCGGCTCGGAGATTGTCGATCTCTCGGCGGTACCGCCCCAGACCGTCGATTGCCAACTGCAGCGAGTCTTCACTCGAAAATGGCCGAAATAACGAAAGGAAAAAGGCCGCGGTGCGCCTCATCGTCATTTGATAGTCGGTGCCCCCTCCAAGCTTTTCCAGCGAATAGACCCGCACCGTCTCCAGAAGGCGCCACCGGGGGGCTGCCTCAGTTCCGTCGAAGGTCACCAACGATTTCGTGACAAGGTTCGACAGCCCTAGTGCGGTCTCTTCCTCATCCTCCCCGCTGGCGGCCATCGCGGCCTCCAAGGTAAACCCTGCGGGATATACGGAGAGACTGCACAGAAGGCGACGCTCTCCTTCGGGCAACAATTCATAGCTCCAATCGAGCGCTGCCCGAAGCGTGCGGTGCCGAGGCAAGGCAGTGCGTCGTCCGCCGGTCAGAAGAACGAAACGGTCATCCAATCGGCCGGCGATCTGTTGAAGCCCCAACGTGGCGGCACGGGCGGCGGCGAACTCTATCGCTAAGGGAATTCCATCCAGATGTCGACAAATACCCGCGATAGTTGAGACACTGTCCCCGCTCGTCCTAAAGTCGGACTGCAACGCTCTTGTTCGGGCGACAAACAACTGAACCGCACTGTGCGTTAGCGGATCACCAGCCTTTTCGTTCGCGGGAACATCGAGCGGGGGCACACGATATGTGAACTCCCCTTCGATCCTGAGAAGTTCCCGACTCGTTGCGAGAACCGAAACGTTCGGGCAGGCGCGCAACATCGCCTCGATCATCTCGGCAGCGGCATCGACGACATGTTCGCAGTTGTCGATCAGAAGCAACATTTTCCGGTTACCAATTGCCCGCGCAACGAGCTCGGCAGAGACGTCGTCGCTTTGAAGGCGCAGATCGAGGGCCTGTGCAAGTGTAGTGGGAACAAGATTTGGATCCGAGAGGGAAACCAACTCCACGAAGAACGCATCCCCATCGATCGTTGGCTGCAGGCGTCGGGCGACTTCGGACGCGAGTACGGTTTTTCCGATCCCACCGGGTCCCGTCAAGGTTACAAGTCGATAGGCCGACATGAGCGTCACGATATGAGAAATTGCAGCCTGACGGCCAATCAGTTCGGACGCCGCCGAGGGGATGTTGGTAACAAAACCCTCTCGTTCGCTCGACCGTACGAGCGTGGCGGGCGTCGGATCGGCAAACCGCTTTTCGGGTTCCGTCCACTCGCCAAGCAGTCGATATCCGCGACCGGACACGGTACGCAGCAGGTCTCGATCCTTTCCAAGAGCACGCCTTATTGCAGAGATATGAACCTGGAGGGTGTTTTCCTCGACGACCATCCCAGGCCAGACGCGCTTCATCAGCTCGTCTTTCGTGACGATCCTCCCCGATGAAACTGCAAGCGTTTCGAGGATTTCGAACGCGCGACTGCCGAGCGGTACCGGAGCGCCCATCGCACGCAGCTCTCGCTTTTCGAGGTCAAGCTCCCATCCGGAGTGCTCGAAGAGGCCTATCTCAATCTGTCCCAAAGCGATCCGAATCTATCTGGTTCAACCCCATCGATAAAATCACAGACGGGCAGATTGCGCCAAGGCTACTTCGACAACTGATAGGGGAATACTTCAGCTTTTTTCAGGATCTCTCACACCACTTAAGTCGTGAAGGCGTGCATGCTGGTTTAAAAAACGCGGAGCACCTTCATTGCGAGGCAGCGTAAAGCATTCATATCATCCCCCAGCCGCAGCACATCGCGTGCACGATCGACGAGGAGCAATGACATGTCCCCCACAAAAAAACCAACTGATCTCTCGACAATGGCGACAACACTCTGCAGCGATGCTTTGGTCGCCGTATTGGATAACGGCAGCGAATGCGATCCCAATTTGCATGTACATATTTCGGGCATGGGCCGGCAACTGCAACGATTTACCTCATCGCACGACTTGCTGAGCGGCGCCCAGTCTGGATGTTTCAGCTGCATCCTCGTTGACGCAAGCATGGCCGATCTACCGGTCTCAGATCTCGCGCGATTGATCTGTTCTTACGCCGTGCACTGCCCAATCATCGTCGTCACCCCTAGCGGCAGTCCCGCCACGTCTGTTGCCACCACCAGATTCCGGGTGACCTTCCTCCCTAAGCAGGATGATCCCGCCGTAATTGCAGAGGAGGTAAACGCATCTATACGTGCGTTCAACGAGGCGAACCGTTTGGAAGCATATTTTCTCACGCTGACACCGCGAGAACGGCAAGTCATGAAGTTCGTGGTGGAAGGCTTGCTAAATAAGCAGGTAGCCTTCAAGTTGAATATTAGCGAGATCACCGTCAAAGCTCATCGTGGCCGGCTCATGAGAAAGATGAACGCCAGAACACTTCCTGACCTTTTGTATATGGCCGCAAGGCTCGGCCCTGCAGGCTCCGTCGCGGACGAACTTTCGACCTTCTGAAGCGCCGCAGCGCCTCCACGTTCCAGCACAACCCGTAGCTAACCGACACCATTGGACAGTAGCAACTTCTACCAGCTGTCTGAAATGGACCTGAAATGGCCTGTCGTGCGGCGGGCATTCAACAAGCGATCTTTGGAGACACAGGCATGGGCAACTCAAACAACGCGACCTGGACACGCCGCTCCTTCGGCGGAGCAGCACTCGGGCTGGCGGCCGCAGGAATCCTCGCAGGGCGTGTCGAAGGTGCCGCGCAAAGCAAAATGCCCGGACTGCACAAGGGCATGGGCCTGGTTGCCGACAAGCGTATCGACGCCGGAGACCTGAATGTCGGATACGCCGATCTCGGCCCTGAAGGCGGCTCGGCCGTTATACTGTTCCACGGCTGGCCCTACGACATCAACGCCTTCGCCGAGGTGGCGCCTTTGCTCGCAGAGCGGGGTCATCGTGTGATCGTGCCGCATCTGCGCGGATACGGCAGCACTAGGTTCCTGTCCGATGACACTATGCGGAACGGCCAATAGTCGGCGCTTGCTCTCGACGCCGTCAAGCTGATGGACGCCTTGAAGATTGAAAAGGCGACGGTCGCCGGATTCGACTGGGGTGCACGGACTGCCGACATTGTCGCCGCGCTCTGGCCAGAACGATGCAGGGGTTTAGTATCCGTCAGCGGCTATCTCATAGGGAACCAAGCTGCTGGAAAGGTGCCCCTGCCCCCAGCCGCGGAGGTTCAATGGTGGTATCAGTTCTACTTCGCGACGGACCGCGGTCGCGACGGCTATGAAAAGTACACGAACCAGTTCGCCAAGCTGATCTGGCATCTCGCCTCGCCACAGTGGAAGTTCGACGACGAAACCTTCGATCGGAGTGCAGAAGCATTTGCCAATCCCGATCACGTCCCGATTGTCGTTCATAACTACCGCTGGCGGCTGGGCCTGACGGAAGGCGAAAAACGGTTCGACGAATTCGAGACCAAGCTTGCGGCAGGTCCCGAGATCCATGTGCCGACGATCACGATAGAGGGCGACGCCAACGGAGCGCCTCATCCAGATTCCAAGGCCTACGCCGCAAAGTTCAAGGCGAAATACGAACACCGTCTCGCAGTGGGCGGGATCGGCCACAATTTACCACAGGAGGCGCCCGAGGCGTTCGCCAAGGCGGTAGGAGACGTCGATTCGTGGGTGTGAGCAGCCGAGATCCCGACGCGCTCAATTATCCAAAAAATCGATGATCTTCATCCGAAAAACCCGACTGGCGCGGCATCGCCTAGTCGTGAGATGGGAAACGCTGCGGCCTGGAAGGCGTCAGACGCCATAGCTCCGGTGCGAGCCCATTGAAAGGATCCAACATTGGAAATCGGTATCGATAGTTTTGCGATGCTCTTGCCCGAACCTGATACGGGTCGTCTGCAGTCGGCTGTCGATCGAATGGAGAGTGTACTTTCCGAGGTGGAGCTTGCGGACCAGGTCGGTCTCGACGTCTTCGGAATGGGCGAACACCACAGGGCAAACGCGCTTGATTCCGCGCCTGCCGTAATACTTGCCGCAGCGGCGGCGCGAACCAAGTCGATAAGGCTGACGAGCGCTGTCGCCGTCCTTAGCGCCTCCGATCCTGTGCGGCTTTTTCAGGAGTTCGCAACGCTGGACCTGATCTCCCGCGGACGGGCGGAGATCGTGGTTGGTCGTGGCTCTTCCGTGGAGGCATATCCCCTGTTTGGCTTCGACCTGAGGGACTACGATGCACTGTTTGCGGAAAAGCTGGACCTGCTAATCAAGATAAGGGAGCAGCCCAACATCAAGTGGCAGGGCCGGTTTCGTCCTGCGATCAATGGCGAGGGTGTCTTCCCGCGTCCGCATCAGACCAGATTGCCAATCTGGCTTGGCGTCGGCGGCACGCCAGAATCCTTCATCCGCGCCGGGACTCTCGGCCTCCCGCTGATGGTGGCCATCATCGGCGGGAGCTTCGAGCGCTTTCTGCCCCTGGTCGAACTCTATCGTCGAGCATGGCTCGCCAGTGGGCACCCCGCTGAAAACCAGCGAGTAGGCGTCCACGCTCTTGGATTTGTCGGAGAGACCGACGAGGCGGCAAAGAAGGCGTTCTTCCCCGGTTGGTTCCAAATGTTCACGGACGCCGGAAGAGAGCGCGGTTGGCCGCCGCCGACGCAGGCGCAGTTCGAGCATATGTGCGGGCCGGGTGGCGCGTTCCTTGTCGGCAGCCCACAGACGGTGGCTGCCAAGATATCTCATGTTAGCAGTACGTTGGGAGGGATTGCTCGCATCACCTTTCAGATGAGCACCGCCTCGCTCGACGCGGAAGCGATGCATCGTTCGATCGAGCTGCTGGGAACCAACGTCGCGCCTTTGGTGCGAGGACAGCCGCGCGAATAGCTGGTGTGCGTCGCGGAGAGCGCCGGCGGTTGCCGGCGCCCATTTCTTCAGCCGAAGATCATTTTCTGATAGGCAGCCAGCATCTGCGGATCCTCGACAGACCCATGGTGATGAAGCTGTCGCCAACCGCCTCCCTTGCGTACAAACCACCGGGTCGTCCGGAAGGCGACAGCAAGCGTCCCCGTCGCCGTCTGACATACTCCGCGTTCGCGGCCGACGAACAGATGCCACTCGTCGCCGCCCTGGCTCGTGAAGTCGTGGAAGGTCACCTGGACCTTCGTGTTTCCCTTGAAGAGCTTTGAATACCCGTCGGCGATCTGGTCCCAACCACGGCGGATGCCGCCGATCGGATTGTCCATACTGGGATCCGAGCCGCCGAGCCAGACCTTCTCCAGACCTTTGAGATCGCCAGCGTTGAAGGCTCGATAGAACCGTATTAAGGCATCCGAGGCGCTTCCATCTTCCTGCACCGTCTCCCCGCCGTTAACTTCCATGAGATGCCGGTCCATTGATTTGCTCCGTACTTCTTCAAGGTGGTGACGCACTTGGAAAGCATGTGACTCTCGTCGTGCTGGCCAACTTGGTTTGCTGTCTGTTCATCAGGGCATCATGCCCAATCGATACCAATCCATCTATTGTACGATGGTGTTGCCGATCAATTTGATGAGTGCATCGGTGGAGATCGTCGCGTTATTTTCAGGTGGGGCGAACCGATCGTATCTCGGTCCTCACATTTCGCTCGCTTGGAAACAGTAGGTTCATCGCAACATAGATCGCGGCGCCGATTACGAGCGCGAGGCTGGCGACGGCAAGCACGAGATCGAACCCGGCGTCTACGTTCACCGCATGCTTCAGGATCAATCCTACGGCCGGCGGTCCCATGATTTGTCCGATCGCGAACACCGCCGTCAGCAGTCCCATGTATCTCCCGAGATGCGGAAGGATCTGCGGAATGCCGTCAGGTAGGACTGCGGCGTGCAATGACGTCCAACGCAGACCGATAGAGCTCTCGCGTCAATTCCTCGGCCCCAACTTTCAAAGCAAGACGGGAGGCCTGACCCGACCATAGGTTCGTAAAATCGTTCCTCGCCTCCGCCTCGGCTTTTGCTCTGATTGGAGCGAGAGCTCCTCCGGCAGTTGGAAATGCAGGCACAGCCTCTGAGATTGGACCCAGATCACGCATCAGACGGTTTACGACGCCTCTCGCTGGACGGCCGGTAAAAACGTTCGTTATCGCGGTACTGTCGTCACGGGCGGAGGCCAGCGCCTCTGCCTGAACTGCGGGAATCCTCGCCTCAGGGCAGAACAGGTATGCTGTCCCGACTTGGACGGCGGAAGCTCCGAGCATCAGGGCGGCGGCAACACCTCTCCCGTCGGCGATGCCGCCGGCGGCGATGACCGGCACCCGCACCGCGTCGACGACCTGGGGCAGGAGCGCCATGATTCCAACCTGTGTCGTCATGTCCTGGCTCAAAAAGTTCCCACGATGTCCGCCGGCCTCGAAACCCATCGCGATGACTGCGTCGACGCCGTTTTTTTCGAGCCAGAGGGCCTCGGCCACGGTCGTCGCAGATGACATGATCTTCGCGCCCGTCGCCTTCACACGTTGGACCAGTGACTTTTCGGGCAGCCCGAAATGAAAGCTCACGACCTCCGGCTTCAATTCCTCGACCACCTCGCAAAACGAAGGGTCGAATGGTGCGCGGCCTGTCGCGGCGATCGGCGCGGCAGGGTCAAGTCCTGCGTCTACGAAGTAAGGCGCGAGCAGCGCTCTCCATCGCATCTGTGCTGCTGGATCTTCGGCCGGGGAAACATGTGAGAAGAAGTTCACGTTAACAGGCGCGTGGGTAGCGCCGCGGATCTCATGGAGGGCTTGGCGCAGCCCCTCGACGTTCGACTGAGCGCTTGGAAGTGACCCGAGACCGCCGGCCTTGGCCGCGGCGACGACCATTTCGATCGTCGTCGCGCCGGCCATCGGCGCCTGGATGATGGGAAGCTCGATTCCAAACAGATCGAGAATTCGGCGATCGGGCCAGCGGGTCATGTGGGCTCCTTATCGTGCGTGAGGTGCAACGCTGATACCCCCGGCCACCCTCCACGTCTATTGGACCTTGGTGTGCTGAAGAGCGACCCAATCCGAAGGTATCGGGAACACCTTGGTACAATATCGGCTCCTGATTTTTGGCGCGATGGTCGTGGCAGAGCGGATGGCGGCGCGACCGCCGGGAAGCTCCCGGCCGATGGCTGGATCAACGCATTTCACGAGGACCAAAGCGACCGACCGCCACCTGGCGGCCGAAGAAATCCACGTCGCCAGAACGGAGGCAGGCATGAGCGTGCATAAGACTATTATCATCACTGGCGCGTCGCAAGGGATCGGAGCCGGACTCGTCAAGACGTTCCTGGACAAGGGCTGGAACGTCGTCGGAACCTCACGGAACATCAGCGAGAGCAAGCTGTTCGACCGCGCAGGCAGGCTGGAGCTAATCAGCGGCGACGTCGCGGATCCCGAAACGGCAGAGCGGGTGGCGACAACGGCGGTTGAGCAATTCGGTTCGATCGATGCGCTCGTTAACAATGCCGGTGTCTTCCTCACCAAGCCGTTCCTCGAATACACCATTGAGGACTTCCGACGCCTGTGCGCGACGAACGTCGAAGGGTTCATCCATTTCACGAAACATGCCATCGGTCAGATGCTGCGTCAGAAGTCCGGCGGGAGTATCGTGACGATCACGTCGTCCTTGACGGACCATCCGATCGCCGGCGTGACAGCGTCGCTGCCTATGATCACCAAGGGCGGCCTCAACGCAGTCACGAAGAGCCTCGCGCTGGAATTCGCCAAGAGCAACATACGTGTCAACGCGCTCTCGCCAGGCGTCGTCGACACCCCACTTCATGCAAAAAACCCGCGAACATTTCTCGAATCGTTGTCGCCGATGGGCACCATCACGGCCGTGCAGGAAATTGTCGACGGCGTCATCTATCTGACGGAATCCTCCAATATCACAGGGGAGGTGCTGCACGTCGACAACGGCGCACATCTGGGCAAATGGTAGTCGCGAGCGCTGAGGCGCGCGTCAAGGAACTCGCCATATGCCTCCCGAACGCGCCTACGCCATTCGGCTCTTACGTCGAAGCGTTCCAAAGCGGCTCGCTGCTTTTCCTAAGCGGCATGCTGCCGGTCGCCGGACATGTGCCACTCTATACTGGCCTCGTCGGCCGCGAGCTGTCCGTCGCCGAAGGCTACGATGCGGCGCGAGCGGCCTGTCTTAGTGGTCTAGCCGCCGCGCGGTCGCAGCTAGGAACGCTGGACAGAATCCAATCGGTCGCCAAGCTAGGCGTTTATATCGCCTGCCTCGCCGATTTTCATGAACATCCCAAAGTCGCCGATGGAGCGTCAAAGCTGCTGCTTGACGTGTTCGGCCCCGCCCGGCTCCCTCCCCGCGTGGTCCTCGGCGTTTCCAGCATACCGCTCGGGATGCCCGTCGAGATCGAACTCGTCTTCGAAATCGGGCCGGCGTTCGCTTCTCAAACCGAAGAACGGAGTCAGCCATGAAGCTCAGACAACCAACCAGGACAAGCGCTATCGCCATGTCGTCGAAAGGCCTTACCGTCGCGGCGCTACTGCTGTTTCCGGCGCTCGCCCTTTCCGGTCAATCGATAGTCGCCCCGAAGGTGGATCGTGCGGCAGAGGTCAAGGCCGACCCAGGTCAGGAACATGCGCAAATCAAAGTGGATAAGCGGACGCCCGCCTACTGGCGTGTCACCTTCGACAACCCGCCCTTCAACATCTTTGGACCGGAGACGATCCCTCAGATGGAAAAAGTAGTGGCCGCAATTGAGAGCGATCCCAATCTTAGAGTTGTCGTCTTCGACAGCGATGTACCGGGGTTCTTCCTCACCCACTACAACTTTACGCCGCCTCTCGCCGAATCCACCGGCCTCCCTTCTGGCCCCACCGGCTTGCACCCCCTGCCCGACATGCTGGTCCGCATCAGCAAGTCGCCTGTCGTCTCCATCGCCCTGATCCGCGGCCGCGCGACGGGTGTCGGGAGCGAGCTTGCTCTCGCCAGCGACATGCGCTTCGCAAGCCGGCAGAAGGCAATTCTCTCTCAGTGGGAGGTCGGCGCGGCGCTCGTCCCCGGCGGCGGACCGATGGCAAGACTACCGCGGCTGATGGGCCGCGGTCGAGCGCTCGAAGTTCTACTCGGATCCGATGACATCAACGGTGATCTCGCGGAGGCGTACGGCTACGTCAACCGATCCTTCGACGATGACAAGCTCGATCCTTTCGTCGACGCCCTGGCGACGCGGATCTCGGGTTTCGACCGACAGGCCATTGCCGACACCAAGCGTCTGGTCGATTTCGCAAGCCTTCCGAGCGATCCGGAAATTGCCGCGGGGTGGGACGCCTTCATCACGTCGGTCCAGCGTCCGGTGGCGCAGACGAACATCGGACGGCTGATGGAAATGGGCCTTCAGAGGGATCCGGACGTCGAAGCCAGGCTCGGACACTACACGCAAACTCTGGCCGACAAGTAGGCCGAGGCGGTGCCCGCGCAAGGACTCAGCAGGTCGCGCGGGCATCAAAATCCTCCACCCCCTCAACGACAAGGGAGTAGTCTCATGCACAGGCTTGAAAACCAGATCGTCGATTCCAGCTTTTCGGCAATCATAAACGCGCCGATCGAGAAGATCGACATTCCAACATGGTGTTTTAACCTGCCCGAAAAGGAATATCAGGGATGCTCGCCCGCCCACATCGCTGCCGGATTCACGACAGCGGACGACGGCACGCGGATGTCGATCAACGTCGAAACAATCGGCGGCAGCCTGATGGTCCAGCATTACCACGAAACACTCGGCGAAAAGCATCATCTCATCCTCGACTCCGATTCCGACGTCTTCACACCGAACGGCCGGGTCACCATCCACGTCACGTGGGAACTGAGCGTGAAGAAGGTCGATGCGAACCGCTGCCAATTCACCAACCGCGTCCGATCCTACGCGACCGACGAGATGATGGCTTTCCTCGACCGCCAGGGCATCCCGTTCGAGCTCTTCCGCACCCAGCGACAGCCGATGTCCATTGCCCACAACAAGGGGGAGACGCCGCTGTTCGCCGCGAGCATCGAGCGCGCGGCCCTGAAGAACTCGGCCACGAAGGCGGCGTGAAAACCGGTGAAGGAGAACATCATGACTGAACTATCCTTCGATCGGAGCAACACCGGACTCCTCGTGGTCGATCCGTACAATGACTTCATTTCCGAGGGTGGCAAGATCTGGCCGCGGATCAAAGAGGTGGCCGAGGCGAACAACTGCGTACCCCACATGCTCGAAGTGCTGACCGCCGCCCGCGAAGCCAGGTTCCGGGTCTTTTTCGCGATGCATCATCGCTATCGGGCCGGAGACTACGAGAACTGGAAGTACGTGGCGCCAATCCAGCGTGCGGCCTGGCACCGCAAAAGCTTCGAGTTCGGCACGTGGGGCGGTGAGTTTAGAGCCGAGTTCCTACCCGTGGCCGGCGAGGTCGTCGCATCCGAGCATTGGTGCTCGAGCGGCTTCGCCAACACCGATCTCGATCTCGAACTGAAGCGGCACGGCATCCAGCGTGTCATCGTGATCGGATTGGTAGCCCACACCTGCATCGAAGCAACGGTGCGGTACGCCGCCGAGCTTGGCTACGACGTCACCGTCGTCAAGGACGCGATCGCCGACTATTCGCCGGAAATGATGCATGCGGCGCTGGAGGTCAATCTGCCCAGCTATGCCAGCGCCATCGTCGGCACGAAGGAAACCGTGGCGGCGATCGCCGTCACTCAAGCGGCGTGAAGCTGCCATCATCCGGCGGGCCTCAAGCTCGTCGGATGCAGCTCCGCTCAAAAAGTAATACTATTTGCAGGCCGAGGGTTGGCAAGCCTAGTGCCGACACCTATTTGAGGTCGAAAGCCGACCCCTAGCGGTTTGCGTCGAGCCTCCCTATCAGTTGAGGACCATATCGACGCGCATAGTTTGAAAGGATCCACGATGACACCCTACGGCGACCTCCTCATCGGCGGCGCGAGAATGCGCGGCGCGGCCGCGACATTCTCCGCGATCAACCCAGCCAACGGCAGCTCCATGGAGCCGAGCTTTGCGGGCGCGACCACGGAGCAGGTTGAACAAGCCGCGTCGTTGGCCTGGGACGCCTTCCCGGTCTACAAGGAGACATCGCTCGAGGATCGGGCCCGCTTCCTGGAAGCGATCGCGGAAGGAATTCTGGCCATCGGGGACGAACTCGTCCTGCGAGCAATCGACGAGACGGGACTGCCGCGGGGCCGCATCGAAGGAGAGCGTGCCCGAACGGTCGGACAGCTTCGGCTCTTCGCCAAGGAAGTCCGCGACGGCGTCTTCCAGGAGCTGCGTTTCGATCCCGCCAACGCCGAGCGCAAGCCGGTGGCGAAGCCTGATCTTCGGCTCCGCAACGTCGCTCTCGGACCGGTCGCAGTGTTTGGGGCGTCGAACTTCCCCTTAGCCTTTTCGGTCGCTGGCGGCGACACTGCCTCCGCCCTCGCCGCCGGCTGTCCGGTAATAGTCAAGGCGCACTCCGCCCATCCCGGAACCTCCGCATTGGTTGGCAAGGCCGTCGTCGACGCCGTCGCGGCATGCGGGCTCCCGTCGGGGACCTTCGCGCTTTTGTTTGACGCGGGATTCGAGGTCGGCCAGGCCCTGGTCGCCGACCACCGGGTGCGCGCAGTTGGTTTCACCGGCTCGCGCCGGGGCGGCACCGCGTTGATGAAGATCGCCTCGGAGCGGAAGCAACCAATACCCGTCTACGCCGAAATGAGCAGCATCAACCCCGTCATCCTCTATCCAAACGCACTGCTGGGCCGGGGCGCGGAAATCGGGAGATCGTTCGCGGCTTCGCTGACCCTCGGCGCCGGTCAATTCTGCACGAATCCTGGCCTGATCATCGCCATCGAGGGTGCGGGCCTCGACGCCTTCATCGATAGCGCGGCAGCAGCGTTGGCGGATGCGCCGGCTCAAACCATGCTGACAGGCGGCATCTGCGAGGCGTATCGCAAAGGCGTGGCAAGGCTTTCGTCGTCGCCGTCCGTATCGCAGGTCTCTGCGGGCAAGGAAGGAACGCCCCATCAGGCCGCGGCCGCGCTGTTCGAGACGACGGCGGCTGCATTCCTTGGAAATCCAGAGCTGCAGGAGGAAGTATTTGGCGCGGCGGGGCTGATCGTTCGCTGCCACGACCACGGCGAGTTGCGTCGGGTCGTCGCATCCTTGGAAGGTCAATTGACGATCGCGCTGCATGTGGATGCCAAGGACATCGATGCTGCCTCCCAGATGATCCCGCAGTTGGAACTTCTCGCGGGCCGGCTCCTCGTCAACGGCTTCGGGACGGGCGTCGAGGTCTCCCCGGCTATGGTCCATGGTGGACCTTATCCCGCGACATCGGACGGAAGATCGACGTCGGTAGGCACATTGGCGATCTATCGATTCCTGCGCCCAGTCTCCTACCAGGACTTTCCGGTCGGGTTGCTTCCAGCCCCACTCAAGAATGTTAAGGCCGGGCACCGCCTCTAGACGAAAAAACTGGAGCGGGGCGGCTAACGCCCCTGCTCTGTCTTGCAGACGTTAGACTTCCGAAGCCTTCGCAGCCATCGTGGCCTTCGCCCACCAGACCAGCTCGTCCAGCGCAGTCTTCGCCGACGGCAGGAGGTTGGCTTCGATCTCTTCGATCGGCTTGTTGCCCCCCATCGAGAAGACAGTGAAGAAGTCGCTGCCGCCGATATGAACGGCTGCATGCGTGGATTCCGCGCAGATGCTCGAGTGCGCGCGACCCGCCCGCTGTGCCATACGCGATCGCGGTGAATGGCTTGCGTGCCCATTCCACGTATGACTGGTCAAGGGCGTTCTTCAGCACGCCGGTGATCGAGCGATTGTATTCCGCGACAACGAAGATGTACCCGTCGTAGCGGCCCACCGTCTTCTGCCAACGAACGGCTTCCGCACTCTGGCTTGGTGCGTAGGCGTTCGACGCGGCCTCGTCGAAGAATGGCAGTGGATGGTCGCGCAGATCGACGATCTCAACGTCGATGTCATCGCGAGCCTGAACTTGCTTCAGTATCCACTGTGCAGGCTTGTCGGCGAAACGGGTCGGCCGGGTGGAGCCGATGATGATGGCGATCTTTGGTTTCGTAGGCATGGCATTCCTCATTTATGTCGGGTTGATGATGACCTCGGGGAGAGAGGATCAGTCGCTGCTCAGGGCGTCTGCATACGCATAAAGCCCAGGAATACCTCCCGTCATAACGAACAGGACGTTCGATCCTGGCGCGATGACTTCGTTGTCGATATCGGACAGCAGGCCAGCAAAGGCCTTCCCTCCGTAGACGGGATCCAGAAGAAGGCCTTCAGACCGGCCGACCAGCTTGATGGCTTCGATCATCTCTGGCGTCGGCATGCCGTAGCCGCCACCGAGCTGCGCGCCGTCTATCTTCAGCTCCTCTCCTCGAATTCGGTCCTTCTTTCCGAGGAGGTCGAAGACGGCGTTGACCTTCTCCACCGTCGCGGCGACGCAAGTCTCGGCTGGCGAGAGAACGGTGCATGCTCTGATCCTCGAAGGATCTTTTCCGGCAAGGGCAGCTCCCACGGCCAGACCCGCGTGCATGCCGCCGCTACCGTTCGGGACGACGATGTGGTCGAACGCGATGCCGATCTCAGTCGATTGCGCTGCGATTTCGAATGCGCAGTCGACGTAGCCCAGAGCTCCGACCGGCGTCGAACCACCAAGCGTGCCCACGAAAGCCTTTCCCCCGGACGCGGCAATCTCCGACGTTCGGTCCGTGGCGAACACACTCGCATCATCGCC
This sequence comes from Rhizobium acidisoli, assembly GCF_002531755.2. Lineage (NCBI taxonomy): Bacteria > Pseudomonadati > Pseudomonadota > Alphaproteobacteria > Hyphomicrobiales > Rhizobiaceae > Rhizobium > Rhizobium acidisoli. The sequence goes on from NZ_CP035001.1 coordinate 293,026, forward strand.
CTTGCCTAGAAGATGGACGCGGGCACCAAAAAGTCGGTCCAACAAGACGTTGCCGTTCGCCTGATAGATCTCGCTCCCGCGGGGCACCATTTGAGCCAGGACGACCTCGCATGCCAGTTCGGTTCTGGCGCAGGCGGCCGCGGCCAGACGGGCGAAGTTTGACTGCACGCCGCCGGTCACCACCAGCGTATCGTAGCCTTCCGACCTCACCTGACCGATCAGGAATTCCAGCTTTCGGAGCTTGTTGCCCCCGCCGCCGAGTTCCATCAGATCGTCTCTCTTCGCCCAGATCGAGACGGCTTTTCGGCTCGCGCCCAGCACTCGCTCCAGTCGTTCCAGCCGTTGGATCGGCGTCGCTCCATTCACCAGGCGCACGCGCGAAAACCGGTTCAAAAGATCCCTGTCGGACATCTCTGCCTCGCTTCTTGAGTGTTGTAGCCCAGCTGTCAGGGGGCGAGGGCCGGCGTCCGATAGCGAAGGGCCGGAACGTTGCGCGAAAGATTGGGCATCAGCTTCTGACGCGCCGCCTCATATGCGTTCCAGTCTTCGATGTCGGGTACCGAAGGAAGGGTCATCAGCTCGCCCATGTCGAGACCGGCGAGTGCAGCATCCACCGCATCTTCGGTTTTCATGACGATATGGTCGGGCAGGCGGTCGAGCGAGCCGCCCGATGCCTCCCAGAAAGGCGTCTCCACCGCGCCGGGAAGTACGGCCTGGATTCGGATGTTCTTTTCTGCCAGCTCCTTCTGCAGAGAGAACGTCAGAGCGATGACGAACGCTTTCGTGGCGCCGTAGACGCCGTTGAGGATTTCTGGCGCGACGCCCAATGCGGAGGCCATATTGACGATCGTGCCGTGCTCGCGGGCGGCGAAGGACGGCGCGACGGCATAGACGAGACGAGTCAGAGCCGTCACATTGATCGCGATCATTTTTTCCATCGCCTCGACGTTGGACATGAGCAGCGGCTCGACCGCGCCGACGCCGGCGTTGTTGACGAGCATGGTGATCGACGGGTCGCTCCGAAGGATACCTTCGACTTTCAGAAGGTCCTCGCGTTGTCCAAGATCCGCCCGGACGGTCTTTACGTTCCGACCGGTCGAACTGGCGATGTCCTTGCTGATCCTGGCGAGCGCATCCTGATTGCGCGCCACCAGTATCAGGTCGTAGCCGCGGCGAGCGAGCCTGTCCGCGTAGAGGGCACCGATACCCGACGATCCTCCGGTGATCAGCGCAGTGCCTCTTGGAAAGTTTGTCATTGTGGTTCTCCTTGATTGAGGTGCGGTGTAGCGTCAGCGTAGCGTTCTGAACGCCGCACGGAGCTCTGATGAGAAGAGGTCTGGTTGCTCCCAGGCGGCGAAGTGGCCGCCCTTTTCGACTTTGTTGTAGTAGATGAGGTTGTGGTACGCCTTCTCGGCCCAGCTTTTCGGCGCCTGGTAGATTTCGCCGGGAAAGACGGTGATCGCGGCCGGGATCTTGATATCGACGGCATTGAAGTTGTTGGCGTTGTTCTCCCAGTAGAGCCGCGCGCCAGACGTGGCCGTGCCGGTGAACCAGTAGAGAGAGATGTCGTCGAGCATCTCGTCCTTGGTCAGCGACTTCTCCGGATCGCCGCCGCTATAGGTCCAGTCGGCGAACTTGTCGTAGTACCAGGCGGCGAGACCCACCGGTGAATCGGTCAACGCATAGCCCAGCGTCTGCGGCCGCGTGACCATCATCAAAGCGTAGCCCGCGCCCTTCGTATATAGGGCGTTCATCTGCTCGTAGGCGGCTTTCTCATCTCCGGAAAGGCCGGCCGGTGCGGGTTCGCCATCGGCGAGCGCCTTAGCAATGTCGGGCGGAACGGTCGCCGGCATGTTCGTGTGAATGCCGAGGAGCCCGTCCGGTGCCTGTGCCGCCATCTTGTCGGATACGACAGCGCCCCAGTCGCCGCCCTGCGAGACGTAGCGGGCGTAGCCCAGCCGCTTCATCAGAACGTGCCAGGCACGCCCGATGCGGTCCGGCCCCCACCCCATTTCGCTCGGAATCTCGGAGAAGCCGTAGCCGGGCATCGACGGGATGACGACGTGGAAGGCGTCTTCTGCGGCCCCGCCATGTGCGGTCGGGTCCGTCAGCGGTCCTACGGTTTTGAGGAGTTCGAGCACCGATCCGGGCCAGCCGTGCGTCATGATCAGCGGCAGCGCGTCCGCGTGCTTGGACTTGACGTGGATGAAGTGAATGTCGAGGCCGTCGATCCTGGTCATGAACTGCGCATGCGCGTTTAGCTTCTTCTCACCGCGCCGCCAGTCGTATTCCGTGCCCCAGTACTCCACGAGCGGCTTTAGCTTTTGAAGCTGCGCGCCTTGCGATCGGTCGAAAACCGTCTCCTTATCGGGCCAACGTGCAGCACGGACACGGCGGCGCAGCTCATCGAGCTCCTTCTGTGGGATTGCGCACTTGAAGGGGCGGATAGCATCGCTCTCCGTCGTCGCCCTGACCGGCTTGGGGAGAATGCAGAGGGCGGCGGTCGCGGCCGAGACTGCAAGCAGTTCGCGTCGCGTCGGCGATAGAGCGGTCTGTGTTTGAACTTCTGCTGACATGACGTCCTCCGTTGAAACCCCATTTTTGGAATGCGTTAGGGATCGTCCGGCGGGGCTGCCGAAGATATTGTTCAAAGGTATCGGCGATACCAATGGATCGGTTACCGGGTGCTCCACGCATCGACACCTTCGGATAATGGACATCGGGGACAGCGATGGCGCATCGTGCCGACCGCGGTGAATTGACCGTGATTAACAGGAGATCGAGATGGCCATCCAGGAATCCAACTCAACCAATTCCGCGCACGCAGATCACATCGACATGAAGCTCGAAGTCGTCGTCATTCCCGTGTCTGACGTCGATCGCGCCAAGTCCTTCTACACCGGCCTTGGCTGGAGGCTCGACGCCGACGTATCTGGCAAGGACGGTTTTCGCGTCGTGCAGGTGACCCCTCCAGGCTCGCCTTGCTCCGTGATCTTCGGAGCGAATGTGACGGCCGCCTCGCCCGGTTCCGCTCAAGGCCTCCACTTAATCGTCACCAATATCGAGATGGCGCACGCAGCCCTTGCCTCTCGCGGCGCCGAGATGAGCGGCGTCTTTCACGACGCCGGCGGCGTCTTTCATCACAAGGGCGCCGACCAGCGGCTACCCGGACCACATCCCTCCCGGACGAGCTACGGGTCTTTCGCCTCCTTCTCCGACCCGGACGGAAACGGGTGGCTCCTGCAGGAAGTCACGGCGAGACTTCCTGGTCGCATCGAGACCGAAGGTGCTGCGTTCGCATCCGTCGGCGACCTCGCAGAGGCGCTGCGCAGGGTCGCCTCCGCACATGGCGAGCATGAGAAGCGCGCCGGCGGCAAGCACGACGAAGCCTGGCCGGAATGGTACGCCGACTATCTGGTCAAGGAGCAGTCCGGCCAAACCCTGCCGACGTGACCTCTTCGTTTTTTCACTTCAAGGCTTTCCGACCACCTTCGGGTCTGAAAACCTGCGCCCCGGGCGATCCTCCCTGCCCAAGCGTTGCGCGTTCCCGCTGGCTGTCGGCGACACTCGTCCATCCGCCTCGGATAACGAGCGCTAAGCCGGTACTGACCGCATCACCGTAACTGAACGTTAGCTTGGAAGGACGCCACGGAGAACCGTCGGTTGGCCGCAGACAGCCAACCGCCTTTCGGCACAATCATTCGAGGCTGCCGGATTCCGCGGCGATGCGTTCAAGTTCCGAACGTAGCCGCGGGACCGCAAAGTCGATGAAAGTTCGCACTTTCGGAACTGCTGTGCGGCCTTGGGGGGACAGGATGTGAACAGGCAGCGCAGGTGGCTCCGCCTGAGGAAGAAGGACTTTGAGGCGAGCGTCCCGGACATATCCGGCGACATGATAGGAATAGAGCCGGGTTACGCCCATTCCTTCCGCGGCCGATGCCGCGGCTGCTCGGACGCTGTTGACAAGGTACCGTGGGGTGAAGTGAACGGTTCTTGGGACGGAAGTGCCTTTTGCCGGCGCAAAGCTCCAGGATTCGAGGCCGAAGTTCGAGAAGGCGATCAAGTCGTGGCGAGAGAGATCCGACGGCTCGTTGATCGCGGCTCGACTGTCGAGATATTGCGGCGCTGCGACCACGACGCGGCGAACATCTCCGCCGATGCGGGTGGATATGTGAGTCGAATCGGCGAGATTGCCGATCCTGAGGGCGACGTCCACTCCTTCGTCGACCAGGTTCACAAAGCGATCCAGCATCAAAAGCCGAACGGATACGTTGGCGTTCTCGCGAAGGAAGCTGTCGAGGATCGGTCGGAGCACCTCTTCGCCCAGGATGGGCGGCGCCGAAATCGTCAGTGTTCCTCGCGGAGAGGATCGTTCTGAGCCGGCGATCATGTCCGCCTCCTCGAGATCCACAAGCACCCTGCGGCAAGCTTCGACATATCTCTGGCCCGCCTCGCTGAGCTTTAGACTCCTTGTCGTACGGTGAAGGAGCTCCACACCAACATGTTGCTCAAGCAGACCCAACGCCCGACTGATCGCAGTCGGGGACCGCTTCAGCCTACGAGCGGCGCCTGCCAGGCTTCCTTCTTCAACCGCAGTGACGAAGACCTTCATTGCATCGATACGATCCATTATCTGCTCCTGACCGCTTAGGCGTGGGCGACCGCGCGAAGGTGCCGGTCACGGGCCTTCTACCCAACAAGGAGGCGACGCGCGACCCTTCTGGGCCGGTACCATCGTTCAATCGACTTCCCCAATGGACCGCTCATTCCGTCAGGGCTTGCTAAGCAAACCGAAGGTTTTGGCGACAGGCGCACCTTTCGTGATACAATTTTCGGGGCGTCGGCGACGACCTGGACAGCTCTTTGGGAGAGCAAATGTCCCGGATGACCTCGACGGTGACGACTTTGAACCTAGGCGATCAGGCTCGACCGACAGTGTTCGTGGTTGATGACGATATCTCGACGAGAAGAGCTGCTGCGTTATTCAGTAAGCGCAACATCGTATTCGAAGACGAGTGGCCAGGCACTCCTCCGTACCGTCGGCCGAAGAGACAAGCACCACGGCCGCCTTTGCAATAAAACTCGGCCCTTGCCCAACTTCTGTCCATGTCCGCACCGTAGTCGAGCAGTCGGAGAACAGCCCGATACTAAGGTGTCGGCTATACCTTGGTGCAATTGTTGCAGAACTCCTTCAGTGCGAATTTCCTCCTCGTCAAATAACTCCGCACGAGCAAGGATGACCCCATGTCCCGAGATGAGCCAAAAGTCACCCGTCGAACACTGCTTGCAGTCGCTGCGTCCGCCGGCGCTATCGGTGTCTTTCCCGAAGCGTTCGGAGCGACAGGGACCGTATCCGGGCTCCGGCCCTTCAGGTTCACTGCGTCTAAGGATCAGCTTGCCGATCTCGAGCGACGTGTTGCCGCCACCCGCTGGCCGGACGAGGAGAACGTCACAGACGACAGCCAAGGCGTCAAGCTCGACACGATTAAGAAGCTTGCCAACCATTGGAAGACCCACGACTGGCGAAAGGTTGAGGCTCGGCTTAATTCCCTTCCACAATTCCTGACGGAGATAGACGGCCTCGACATCCATTTCATTCATGTCAAGTCGAAGCACGAAAATGCGTTGCCGATTATCATTACCCATGGCTGGCCGGGCTCGATCGTAGAGCAATTGAAGATTATCGAGCCGCTGACCGATCCGACGGCCCATGGCGGCACAGAGACCGATGCCTTCCACGTCGTGATCCCGTCGCTGCCGGGTTACGGCTTCTCGGCCAAACCGAGGGAGACGGGCTGGAATCCGCCGCGCATCGCCAAGGCCTGGGCTGTTCTGATGCAGCGCCTCGGCTACACGAAATTCGTGGCGCAGGGCGGCGACTGGGGGAATGCGGTAACCGAGCTGATGGCGGTGCAGGAGCCAGCGGGCCTCATCGGCATCCACACCAACATGGCGGCCACCGTGCCCGCAGATATCGCCAAGCTCCTGTCATCGGGCGCGCCGGCGCCGGCGGACCTCTCCGATGACGAGAAGCGCGCCTATGGGCAGCTCGACGATTTCTACAAGAACGGTCTCGGCTACGCGATCGAGATGAACAATCGGCCGCAGACGCTCTACGGCATTGTGGACTCGCCTATTGGACTTGCCTCCTGGATGCTCGATCACGACATCCGCAGTTACCGGATGATTGCCCGGTCCCTTGACGGCGAGAAGGAGGGTCTGACGCCCGACGATATCCTCGACAACGTCACGCTTTATTGGCTGACGAATACGGCGGTCTCGTCGGCCCGCCTCTACTGGGACAATGCGCATTTCCCCTCTGGCGGGTTCTTCGATCCGCGCGGCATCAAGATCCCAGTCGCCGTCAGCGCCTTTCCGGATGAGATCTACCAAGCGCCGCAGAGCTGGGCCGAGAAGGCCTATCCGAATCTGATCCACTATGGCCGGCCGGCCAAGGGCGGGCATTTCGCCGCCTGGGAGCAGCCGGAGGTGTTCACGGCAGAGCTGCGGGCCTCCTTTAAGCTTCTGCGCGATCAAATCTGAAGTTGTCCGATGGCGCCATCTGTGCCGCCATTGTTTAGCAACTTGGTGGGACTTCACCTCGAAGCCCGTTTTGAAAAGTCGCGTGCCGTTCGCCTTGAAGGGATCAGAACCTTTGCTCCGTCATCGGCTGTCGACGGGGCCAATCCGAAATGCCGCACGCTGCGTCGACTGACCGGCGGGAAGCCGCGCCTCCGGCGGCGACTATGCTAGATTTGCTTAGCAAGTCCGGCGACTTCGTTGTTGATCTCGCCATTTATGATGCCGGGAGATCGTCTGGCCGGGTTCCCCCAAGACGACATGTCTGCCAACGGCCACGTAACCCTGTGGCCGGCGGCAGCCCAGCGTCATCGCGAGTCGCGATCAATGTCGGAGTTTCGGCCGTCCATTGAGCTCGTGGTGAAGAGGAAATAGGCATACGGTCGCTCGGAGCAAGCTTCTGAAAAAAATGTGGAATCGTTAGAGCCAACCACGCCAATACCCCTTATAGCGCCGCTTATGTGATATTTGCTATGTGGAGATCTTTTCGAAAGCCCCACCAGGCCGATGTGTTTTCGGCCGGTCATCTAAGGTATGGTATGAGTATCACCGAGGCGAAGGAACAAAAGCCCTCGCCGGCCTTTCTTTGCGGAGAGGCCACTTTGGACAGACGCATGGAAGCTCCTCCTCTTGATCGAAAGCTTGCCGCCATCCTCGCTGCCGACGTGGAGGGTTATTCGCGGCTCATGCATGTAAACGAGGAGCGGACTCTGGCAACGTTGACATCGCATCGCACGATCGTCGACAGCATCATCGAACGGGCAAAGGGGGAAATCTTCGGGACGGCTGGTGACAGCGTTCTTGCTGAATTCCCATCGATCGTGCTCGCGTTCAATGCCGCCGTTGCCATGCAGCAATCCATCTGGCGCGCCAACCAGACTCTGCCAGACGAGGAGCGGATGAGTTTTCGTATTGGCATCAACGTCGGCGACGTTCTAGTCAAGAACGGGGATATCTTTGGCGATGGTGTAAATATCGCGGCTCGTTTGGAAGGCATGGCGGATGTCGGCGGCATTTGCGTGACCCGCGGTGTCAGAGATCATCTCCGGGACCGCGTGGACGCGAGGTTCGAAGATCTTGGTGAGCAGACATTCAAAAACATCGCAAGACCGCTGAGGGTGTTCCGGGTGCAATTCGATCAGGAGGCAGACCCGCTCATCGATGGAACGGAGTCCCGCTTCCCGCATCTCGATGATGGGAGCGACAAAGGCACTTGGGCCCAGCATGCCGAACCGATATCGACCGATTATCGAACCCCGGACGACAAGCAGCAGGTCGAGATCGCGTACTGGGACTCTGTACGGGAAAGCAATGACCCCAACGAATACCGACAATATTTGACGCGATATCCGAACGGAAAGTTTGTCGATCTGGCGCAGGCTCGCCTTGAAAACGGCAAGCCTTCCACGGAAGAGCTGGCGGTCGAAGTTGCCTTCTGGGACACGGTACGCAGTGATGGGAATGCTGCAATGATTGAGGCCTACCTTGCCAAATATCCCCGAGGACAATTTTGTGACTTGGCGCGTCTGATGCTCGCGGGACCGGGCAGGTAGAATTATCAAACACGAAGCTGCCGGATTAATTTGTCTTTACCTGCGGCTCAACCAGGGCGTACAGCTGCCGCAAACAAACTCGAGGACCGCATGTTTTTCCTTTCAGTTGCGGCAATTTGGGCCGTTGCTTCCATGACGCCCGGGCCAAATACGCTGCTGTCCATCCGCTATTGCCTGACATCGACGCGCAAGGTTGCGCTCACAGCGGCTTGCGGTACCGTCACCGGGACGTTCATTTGGGGCCTGGCCGGATGGTTGGGGATCAACGTGCTGTTTCAGGCCGCTCCGTTCGCCTATCTTGCCCTGAAAATTGCCGGTGGGCTCTACCTTGTTTGGCTCGGGCTGAAACTCTTCCTCGACCTACGGAAAACACGCGGCGGGGATGCGGATGTTTCGCCGGCGCGCGTCGAAGTACCATTAGCCACAGCTTATCGCATGGGTCTCGCAACCAACCTTGCCAATCCGAAAACAGCGCTCTTTGTCGCGTCGCTTTTCGCCGCGACGATGCCCGTGGGCACACCGTTCTTTTACGGCGCCGCGGCAATTGCCGAGATGATGATGATCTCAACCATCTACTACACCTGCCTGATCAGCCTGATCACCCATCCTGCGGTGGCCGCTGGTTATCTCAGGGCAAAACGCAAGATTGATGTCGGTGTTGCGACCGTGTTCATTGGCTTTGGCACAAAACTGCTCCTATCGCGGCAGTAGGATCAAGACGGATTTTGAAGGAGATTACTTTGCCTACATGGCAAATCGCGCCGGCCAAAATCTGGCACACAATCCGAACGGCACGGGCTTATGTTGGTCCGGTATCGCTGATTGCCTGGGTTCGGAAGTGGCAAGCCTGATTAGAGCGGATTCTCCGAGCGTGCCGGAGGAGGAGGCGTCTTCAGCGGATGAAAGCGCATCAGAACAACGCGGTGGTCAGCGCGCGTTGAGGAGGAACCACTCCAGTAGGCTGCGATGGTTTGGGCTCAAAACCACCCTCTGCGCCAGAACCAAAACAACGGTGCAACGGCGCTCAGTATGATGATAGCCCACGCAAACGGATATCCCCAGGTCCAACTCAGTTCTGGCATGAACTTGAAATTCATGCCCCATATCCCTGCCATTAAGGTGGGCGGGACGCCAACAACCGACGCGATCGTCAGCACTTTGAAGATGTCGTTCTGTTCGATGGTGATGAAGCCGAGTACAGCATCCAGCAGGAACTGCGTCTTGTCGGACAGGTGCGTCTCGTAATCGCTGAGCGAGGCGACGTCCTCCGTCACCGCGTGGAGCCGGTCTCGGAAATCGTCGGATAGGACGTCGTGACACACATCCAGGGTGAAGCTTGCCATCCTTCCGACACCCAGCAGCACATCTCTGGCTTTTGAGGATCGGTCGCCGAGCGCGCCCACCTTGGACAGCGCCCGACGGAGGGTGAAATTGGCGCTGCGGGGAGATGCCGAGCCTTTGAGGTTGCCCTTGAAGACCGTCTTCGACACCTCGTCGACGGCAGCGGCCAGATGCTCGAGAACGTCTGCGCCGCGGTCCACGATCGCCTCGAGCAACGCGACAAAAACGCCCATACCGCTAGCAAGGGTCTCGTCTTGTTGCAGCCGTTCCGCAACGGCATCGAACGTCGGCAAGCTCTCGTAGCGAACCGTAACCAGAAAATCAGGTCCGACGATAAACCCAGCCGGGGAGAGCTCGGCCTCTCCGATGGTTGCGTGTCCGATGACCGGCGCGCTGAGATAAAGAACCTTGCCCTCTCTCGACAGCCTGCTGGAAGCTTCGATCTCGCTCAGAGCGTCGCGTGTAGGCACCCTTACCTTCGCCCGGCGTTGAATGAATTCAATTTCCTTTTCGTCAGGATTGAACAAGTCCATCCAGATCACTTGCCCCGGTAAATCGTCATCGGCCCCGGCCGATCGAACGGCGCCATCGTTGTCTCGATATATTTTAAGCAAGCAGGGCTCCTGGAAGATCTGGATCGAACGAGTTTTACACGGTCCGTCAGGCTTGCGAAGTACCGTCAGATCTCAAGATATTGTTGAAAGAGCGGGTGATGGTTATCCTGTCGAAGGTCAACAAGATTGTCTCCGTCTCATAAACTCCTGATCGGCACGCCTGAGATGGCGTTCACAATAAGTCTTTCCCACTCGCCCTTTTCGCCAGCCGGCTGAACAGTCGGAGGCGCCTTGGATTCCTCGCCGGCGGGGTCGGCGTTCGACGCTGTCGGATGGCCTCGCGGAGGCGAGTCTGTTCTCCAGCGACGTTCCATTGCCTTCTGTACAACGCTGCCTACCATGGATCGTTCACCACGACCTGTCTCAATCGTCGTGTCTCACCGAACACAAAGGGCACTCGACCCGTCGCCGGGGAGCGCCCTTCCACGCCGGATGACGCGCACATCGACAGAGGGATCGTCGTGACACAGCCATCGATACGGGGTGTGCATACTAAATGATGAGAGGCGCCAGCCGCTTCAAGAGGCCGATCTACGCGTGCAGCGAAGGGCAGCCATGCGTTGTGAACCCGGGCGCGGATCACCATATTTCCGGAAACACTCACATAGATGGAAATCATGGTTTCGAGGATCAAACGAACCTTGACCGTCGGCCAGCGCGCGGCCGCGGTCGAGCGCACGAACACGATCGCGCAAGAAGCAGCAGACGAAGAACGCCGCTGCCGCGAGGAGAAGACCGAACGGCTGCGCAGGGTCAGGCTCGCAGCGGCCGGGGCGACGTCGCGGAAGGAAGCAGCGGCTGCGTCGATGGAGAAATCCTCGTCAAACAATGCAATCTCAAACACTGGAGAATGAAATGGATCACGTATCGAAGAATTTCGAGGCGGCAAACGCGCTGCGCAAAGGACGAGTTGCCAAGGGATATAGCCTGGAAGAGCTGGCGACCACCACAGGCCTGACGACCGCCGAGATCGTAGCGGCCGAGCGCGGGGACGACGTGCCGGCGCATAACGTCGAGCGGATCGAGCAAGCGCTGAGGTAACCCTGCCTCATGACGTCGGCATAGTTCACGGTGGCAGCAATCTTCGCAGAGCCCACAAACACTTGATTATTGGTGTGAAATGGAAACGAACGCAGTTATCGTCTAGATGTAGGTCATCGGCGTCGTTGGTGAGTGCTCCACAGAGTGTTCGCGATAGCCGAGGTCGTTATCCGGCTTTGACCACGTATGTTGCTAGCACTGGTATGAGATGCGATGCGGAGAGGGTCGGAGCGAATTCGCCCGGCCTTTTTTATTTGTGTTTAAGGCAGTGCGCCCGGCCATTCGTTCGACGGCTCCTCGGCTTCGACGCCGGGGCGATCCTCGGCGAGATCAGGATCTCGCTCGTATGCCGTTCGCAGATGTCCCACCTCTTCGACGATCGCCTCATAGACGTCCGCCTGCTTCGCGCCTTGCACGACGAGCGAGTCGACGAAATCCTCCAGCCGCTCACGCAGACCGTCTTTCCAGTCGCGGCTCATCGTCGAATCTCCGGCTGGAGACGAACGCCCTGACAGAGCATTCCCCAGCTCGCACAATGTGACGATGCCCGACTTTCCGGTGCGGCGCCTTCATCAGGTTCAGGATCGGGAAGCGGTTCTTCGCCAGGAGCGCGATCAGGATCCGGGCGCGGATTGTCGAGCGGGGGCACGGACGTCGGTGGCACGATAGGCTCGAATGGAACTGACATTCGTATTCCTCCTCGCAGCCTCAACGTGGGGAATGCCGGTGAGTTCCTAGTGGTCTCTTTCCCATCAGTGGAAATTCCGCGCCCTCACCTTCAATGTGTCGATGGAGAAGGTCTCTGACGAAGATGTCGCGCGGCTGCGGCACCGGCGTCGGTCGTGCTTTGCGTTCCGGCTCCCGGCGATCCGTGAGCGAACTCGTCTCCCCTGCCCGCGGGCTGCTTGAAGTCAGCGTCGCGGTCGGCCAGGCCCGACAAGTCGCCGGATAATGAGCCCGCAAGGAAGATGATTGGTGCCGCCCGGTCATCGAGAGCAGGAGACGGATCGTTCGCGGCCGCTTTGCCTTTTTGCCTTCGTTAGCTCGCCATTTTGCGGGTTTCGGCCGCAGTCATCTCTCCAACCATCGCCGAGATGGCATTCATTCCATAGGGTTTGGGCATGAAGACCGCGTCAGAGGGCAGTTCCTCGGGTCGAACGATGCTGCCGCCTGAAGTGATGATCACAGGTACTTTCATGTCGGAGGACGATATCATGCGCGCGAGATCGAGGCCGCTCAGTCCGCCCGGCATGTCGACGTCTGTGATGACAGCGTCGATTTTCCTTCGACCAAGCACTGCAACAGCTTCGAGGACATTTCCTGCTTCGATGACATCATACCCCTCTTCGGCGAGAGTGTCTGCCAGCACCATGCGGATCAGAAGATCGTCTTCGACGATAAGTACGGTACGCTTGTACATGGTCGTCTCCGTTCTGCGGTTACGAGATGAACTCGCTTGCCCAGATTTAGATCGTCCCTCGGTGGGAGTATTCCCCCACATCTTTAATAAAATACCAACAATCGGTCGATGTGCTGTCGATGGAGCCAGTTTTGTAAATATTCTTCGCGCAACGACGCTAAGCCCAGGTTCAGCCATCGTCGCCAATTGCCGTGACATTTGTTGGTACCGATCATTATTGCTTGGTCCCAAACAGAAGGCCTTTATTTTGATCAGGCTCGGATTGCATGGTGGAGCGCTGCTATTTCGACGGGGGCCGTCATGGACACGGAGTTGCGCCGGTAGGATCTTGGGTCCGGCCAGTGGTATGGTAAGCACCCGGTTGGTGCCGCATCTGGTCCTGATGGTTTGCAGGCTAAGAGGTCTGACTGGAATGCCCTGACAGGACGCGTGTTCTGGGCGAAGCAGGCCGCTGAGGCGCTCGGCTGCTCTGTTTTTGTATTGTCGCACGCGGAGGAACGCTCATCGAGTTTCTAAGATCATTTTTCCACCAAGGGCTGCGTCGGGCCCCAAAACAGAGGCGGAATCAATTTCTGAGGGAGCTTCCGTAAGGCATTGAAAAATGATTCGTTTCGAGTCGGAACGAATCACCCTGGCACGTCTTTGAGTCGGACCCTAGTGATTCGGAGTGAGTGTCATGGCGGCAGGACATCGTGCGCAGTGGAAGGGCTTCCTGAAGTTTGGGCAAGTCTCCTGCGGAATAGCGCTCTACACGGCGGCGAGCACGTCGGAACGCATCACCTTCAACACAATCAACAAGGCATCCGGCAATCGGGTGAACCGCATCTTCATCGACAGTGAGACCGAGGATCCTGTTCCGAAGGAGAAGCAGACCAAGGGCTTCGAGATCGACAACGGCCAGTACATCATCATCGATCCTGAGGAAGTCGCAGCGACGATCCCGGAAAGCAACAAAACGCTGGAGATCGAGGCGTTCATTCCCTGCTCGGAAGTCGACGACGTCTATTTCGACAAGCCCTACTACCTGACCCCCGACAAGGCGGGCGGAGATGCCTTCGTTGCGCTCCGCGAGGCAATGAAGAAGTCAGAGGTGGTTGCCATCGCGCGTGCCGTTTTATTCCGCCGTGTCCGGGCAGTGCTGATACGCCCGCATGGCAAGGGGTTGATCGCCACCACCATGAACTACGATTACGAAGTTCGCTCATCGACAAAAGCGTTCGAGGAGATGCCGAAGCTAAAGATCGAGGGCGAGATGCTTGATCTCGCCAAGCACATCATCGCCACCAAGAAGGGCGAGTTCAATCCAGCAACTTTCGACGACCGCTATGAAGCCGCCCTTGCCGAGCTGGTGAAGGCGAAGATGGAAGGCAGGTCACTGCCGAAGCCGAAGAAGGTCGAGGTCTCGAATCCGAATAACCTTCTGGCCGCCCTTCGCGAAAGCGCTGGGCTTCTCAAGGCTGGGGCTGCCGAAAGCAAACCGAAACGTACGGCGGCAAACGCCAACCAAGGCGCCGGTCGGCAGCGCGCCACGCGAGCCACCGCTTCGAAGGCATCCGCGGCGAGATCGCCGGCGCACCGGAAGGCAAGCTAGGGAGACTTGACATGGCACCGCGCTATTATTGGAAAGGCTACCTCAAGCTCTCACTAGTCACCTGCCCCGTCGCAATGACCCCGGCGACCTCCGAATCCGAGAAGGTCCGCTTCCATACCCTCAACAAGGACACCGGCAACCGCGTCGTTTCCCAATATGTGGATTCGATCACCGGAAAACCCGTGAAGGACGAGAACGAGGCCAAGGGCTATGCCCGCGGTGAGAACGACTACGTCATCCTCACCGATGATGATTTGGATCGCGTCGCTCTCGACACAGTGAAGACCATCGATATCGAGAAGTTCGTTCCGGCTGACAGTATCGAATGGGTCTACCTCGAGAAGCCTCACTATCTGATGCCGGACGACGCTGTTGGCAACGAAGCCTTCGCGGTGATCCGCGATGCCATGAAGTCGGATGGGGTCGTCGGGGTCTCCAAGCTGGTAATGGGCCGTCGCGAACGCGCGGTTATCCTGGAGCCGCGCGATCAAGGCATCGTCCTGTGGTCTCTGCGGTATGGCGACGAAGTGCGGCCGGAGGAGTCGTACTTCGAGGATATCGATGACGACGCCGATCCCGATCTCGTGCCTCTGGTCCAGAAGCTCATAAAGCAGAAGTCCGCGCACTGGTCGTCGGACATGGTCAGTGATCCGATCCAGACTAGCCTACTCAAGCTGATCGAAGAGAAGAGGAAGGCGCTGAAGCCGAAAAAGGCCGCCAAAGGCAAGGCTGCCGAGGCCGCACCGACGTCGAATGTGGTCAACATCATGGATGCTCTGCGAAAGAGCGTCGAAGCCGATCTCAAGGGAAGAAAGGCAGGGTGACGCCATGCATCTGACGGACACGAGAGTTGCTCACGAAGACGACGGCTGGCGGATCGACTTTCTCGGGGACGATGGCGAAGCTGTAACGGTTCATGTTGCCGATGGGGCTTATGTCGATGAAGAGGTCGCAGTCGAGCGCGCTCGAGCGATCATGGTCCAGCTCACAGCCTTCGGGACACGTGGCGGCGGTAGGAGTCTGAATGCCTACGACGCAGCCAGCAACGGCAACTTTGACGACGACCAGCCGCTACTCGATACCCGGCACTGAGACGTAGCTCGTGCGCGCCACCAGTAGCCCGGAAGAGTTTTGGAATTTGATGACGGGAACCGTCGCCTTGGTTTGCGACGGCTCCCGCCCGCATAGAGCGGCGTTACTGAGGTGCTGTCCCGGGGCGGCAATTGGAAGGTGGATGGCGACGAAGACCATTTTCGACTCGCTCGAAGAGAGACTTGCCGATCTGCACGGCTAGGCTCGCCCTCGTCTCGGCTCTTGAGCAGCGGACGGAACGTCTGCGCGCTGCCCGTGATGGGCATCATTCTGCAGATCAAAGGCCAGCTTTCGAGACGAAGCTAGCGGGAAAGCCCGAGGTTCTAGTATCAAATCTCACTAGAGCATGATGCCGAAAAGTGTGCGCGGTTTTCGGGCGACATCATGCTCTAACTCTCTAATTTAGAACAGGGTTCAGATTCTAGGCCAACCGGGCCTAAAATCATCCTGTTCTAGAACCGCTCGCGGACCCTGTCGTACAGACTGCGGAGATCGTCGAGCGTTCGGTCGTACCGCGAGCGTGGCGGAGCAGCCCTCAGACCAGCAACCGCCAAGGCGAACACGCCGGCAAGCCCAGCGACGGCGACCAGTGTGGAGATAGGGTAAAGCTTAATCGTTGCTTTCGTCTGCCGTGCCGCCTGGCGTGCACCGCCCGCCACTGCGCCGGCGAGCTGGTCGCGAATGGCTTCCAACTGCCTACGCAGCGCGCCGATCTCCTGCTGTGCATCGAACACCGGCTGGGCCGGAATACCGACCGACGCGGTGTTAATGTCGACGATGCCGCGCGGAACGGGTTCGCCGATCTTCGCGCCTTCATCGAGCAGGGTGGGCCGCTCCTTCCTAGTAACCATTGGTAGCTCCTTCTCACGGCCAGGCCGCATTTGTTGAAAATCGCCGGGATATGTCTCGGAAGGAGCTTTTGTTCCCTGCGAAAGCCTTGGGAAAAAGGAAAGGCCTTGGCCTTCATATGCCCGCGGGATAACAAAAGCCCTGAACGGCGTCTTTCGGGCCTGGCGCGAACCTCTACGATGTTCAGGATGCAGCTCATAACGATCCGGGCTCTGTCCAGGCCTCAGCTGGCCGGGCGAAATCCAGCAGATTTGGAGGTCGAGATAAGCAATTGGGATAGATATTCGCCGCGCCGTAACGCGGTTACAATCATCGCTTAATGAGAAGGGAGGAAACGATGAAAGCGATCACGGTTTCTGGCCTTATTATGCTAGCCTTCGTATCTAGTGCATATGCAGCAACCATGACAGCGGAGCAGTTGAAAAGAGAGTTGGTGGGCCACCCAATTCACTGGAAGTCAAAGACCCAATCGGGCGTCACAACTTATAAACCAGACGGAACGATTGAAGCCACTGTCGACGGCGACAAGGCCACCTACAAGGGGACTTGGAGCATCAAAGACAATAAGATGTGTGAGAAGTTCGGCAAGGAAAAATGTGCAACTAACAATTCGCTTGGAGGTAAGGAATACTCCAAGGGGCGGAACGTTTACGGTGGAATAGCGCCGGTTTGGTTTTCGTCACCAGGCGGCGTAAGCCGCCTGGTTTCTCGGGTAACAGAAAGCGCCTGTGCTCAGCCGGCACCCTTGATGCTCGTGTTGCAAAGGCTCCAATAGCCGCCGCCCTTTTGGATCCACTTCAGATCGCCGAGCGTGCCGGCATCCTTGGCAGCGTGATAGGCGTCGACGCAGGTGTGCAGGCGGCCTTTGCCCGGCGTTTCGCTTGAATATTTCTTGTCTACCGCCTTCGGGAACTTGACGCTCTTCGGCGCCGCGGTTGTCGGCTTTTCAGGCTCTTTTTCCGATGTTTTTGCGACGTCCGCCTCGTCTTCCTTATCGGCGGCAGCCGCATCCGCCCCGCAGAATTTGGCTCGGAAGTCGTTCCACTTCATGCCTGTGGCGGAGCCGTCAGTTTTAGCCGCCTGATATTTTGTGCTGCATTCCTTCATCGTCAGCGCGTGCGCCGGCGTCGACATGATAAATGCAGCAAGCAACGATCCAGCAGCGGAGAGAAGCAATTTGTGCGACATGTGATTGGCCTCGGTCGATGATGTTGATGTTTCAGTCTCCCTCTTCCGCCTGAGCTGTGACGCCGATGACGGAAGGCATATATTGGGGGCCTTCCTCAATGAACCTCCGATGAACAGCCGTGTTGACAAATCATTCAGCGACCAAGCCACGAGCCCGAAGTGGCGAAACGATTGGTGCGGAACTGTACGGGAACCGCATCCTCGGGCTGGTGGTTAGCCGCTAAGATCGTTGGATGGCGTATGCCCTGCACTGTTCGCGATCTACCCCCCACGGGGTTCCGGCCGCGCAGGAGTCAATGGTCCACTCCTTCTCCAACCCCTTCTGCGCGGCTCAAGGGGCGTGGGGCCGGTTGACAAAACTCATTAGCGGCGTCCGGTGCGACACCCGGCGACGTCGTCGCCCGATACGAGCCTGATACGACCGCTCATTGCGCCTTCACGATGCTCTGGAGCTTGAGCGATTGCGGTTCATGCGGGAGCGACGACGCGAATTACGTTACCTACGGGACGGATTAGCGCCTGGGTCGACCGGCGAAAACTCGATCAAGCATCTCGGCGGCGGGACGCCCATACCTTCGACATACCCGACCGGCAATCTGGCGCGTCTTCAAACATCGCCAGGATCCGTAGGCAAGTTCCGGCCCAGACTTTCGAACAAGTTTTCAGCAGCATTTCCCGAACGCCGGTCAACGAGCCCCACCAGCCGCTCCAACTGATGAGAGAAAACTATCCATGCCGCAGCTCCGGACAGAAGACCTCGAGATCGCTTTCATGGAAACCGGGACGCAGCACGGCAAGGCCGTACTGCTGCTTCACGGATGGCCGGACGACGCATCGACTTGGGAAGCGGTCATCGAACGATTGAAGGACCGAAAATTTCGGTTCGTCATACCATATCTGCGAGGATTCGGGCCCAGCAGGTTCCGCAATGACCACGCACCAAGAACGGCAAATGGCGGCATCCTGGCCATGGACGCCATCGCTCTGATGAACGGACTTGGCATCGAGCGGTTTTCGGTCGTGGGCCACGACTGGGGATCTCATATCGCCGAATGCCTGGCGATCGGGTGGCCCGAGCGGGTCGAGCGCATTGCGCTCCTTTCCTCGACGCCGCGCATGGGCGGGTTGCAAACCCCGCCGTTCAAACAAGCCCAGTTGTACTGGTATCAATGGTTCATGGCGACGAAGCGCGGCGCTGAGGCCATCGACAAGGACCGCGCGGGCTACGCCCGCCTTCAGTGGGAGAACTGGGCGCCCGAGGGATGGTTCGACGAGGCAACGTTCGGCAAAGTGTCGAAGTCCTTCGATAATCCGGACTGGCTGGAGGTCACGCTGCATAGTTATCGGGTTCGGTGGGAGGAAGTGGAGCCGGATCCTCGGAGCCTCTGGCTGGAGAAGCTGGTAAAGGCAACGAAGTCACTTTCGCTGCCCGCAATATTCGTGCACGGCATGGAAGACGGGGTCACGCCGGTTGCGACGTCCGAGGACCTGCACAAGAAGTTCACAGGCCCTTTCGAACGCATTCTTCTCCAGAACGTCGGACACTTTCCTCAACGGGAGGACCCTGAAGCGGTTGCGCGTGAGCTCGCTGTGTTCCTGGAAGTAAACCTTTGAAATGCAACAACCTTCATCGGAAATTCGATGCGGCTCCGTCGTGCAGGCAGTTCATCAGCAATGCTTTAAAAAGCAATTGGCCTAGATTGATTATTGACTCCCGTCACTGCGCGAACATAATAAGAACATCGGCGCGGCGGCCGCCCATCTGAAAACCGAAAATATGGAGCACGGATATGCGCGAGCAGCCGATCGGCGACGCCGTGGTTGACGAGGAGATTGCGGAAGTGCTTGCCTATCACAAAGGCGATGCGCAGGCGGCGATAGGAAGCCTTCTGGCTGACATCCGCCACCTTCGCTGGCAGCTCGTTTTAACCGAGGGCGCCATGGGCCGTGGCATCACGCGTGGGTGGCGGCCGAGCTACGAGCGTGACTGACATGCTTGACCGTCCGCACCCAAAACGCGTTACCTTCGAAACCGCATTTAACGACTGGTGGCGGTCGCAGCCGGGTTCTTCCCGAGACCGGGTAAGCCCGTTGGTTGCGCGCGCCTGCTTCCGCGCAGGATATACCGCCGGCAAAACCGCCACCGAGCGTCGCTTCGTCTTCAGAGCGGGCCGCATGCGCATCACCGTCTGGGCAACAGGTATCATGGAAGCCAAGAAGAAGGCCGAAGGCGAGGCGGATTTCAGGGCGGCCAAGAACGGCTGGCCTATCCCGAAAGCGGGCTGGCAGCTTCAGGAGGTCAGATGAGCGATCTCGATCGGCCGGCGCTGACCACGGCAGCGCCGATGTATGTCCATTATTGCGAGCAAGAGGGATGCGGGGAGTGGGGCGGCTGGGGCAACTCCCCCTCCCCGGCTGTTGCGACCCGCTGGTGGTGCTTTGGACATTTTCCCCATTGGTCACACGAACAGGAACTTGCGCGTGGGCGGAAGCCCAAGGCGGCTGAACGCGGAGATAACGCTGAATAATTGCGGGCCTGATTATCTGCGCATCGTTAACGGTCGTCGACGGCGACACCGTTAAATGCGACGGGCAGAACATGCGGTTACTGGGGACGGTGTTCCATTCATCTCGGGCATAGACACGCCGGAGATTGGTTCACACGCAAAGTGCATAAAGGAACGGAAGCTGGCGTCGCTCGCCAGAGGCCGATTGAAAGAGCTGTTGGCTGAAAAGGTCTGCGGGTCGTATGGAGCGGCGCGGTGGACAGGACACAAACACACCGGCCGCTGGTCAACATCTACCGAATGAATGGTGAAGAAATTGGCAAGAAGCTGCTCACGGAAGGTTTTGCGCGAGAGTGGAGCCCGAGGCACTATAATGACTGGTGTGATTGATGTCGGCCGCCCAGCGCACAGGAGACATATGCTTGGGGTAAGCAAATAATCGCTGAGCGGCCAGATGAACCATACGAGATATTTTTTTGACTTCTAGTTGTTTCTTCTTAAGCCACAAAAACACACAATCACGTTTACTTTACTTAAAATCTGCGTTGTATAAGTATTACTTATTGCAATAAAAAGAAACGTAGTGCAAAATAGTTGTGCAGCCCCTAGAGGCGCATGCCTAAGAAAACTCCCACTCTACTCATCCTCGCCATCGCGGAGATTTTGTCCAAGAAATAAGGTTTGTGTTCTCTGCCATGAGGACTGCAGCACCTCTATTATTCCGGTCACGAAGATCGGCCCGAAGAAACGAGGTTTTCTTTGAAAAGACCGGGAACTGCGGCCGCCCAACGGGGTTGTTCAGTGGATCGCTAGATGCCTTTGAACCTGGCAATCCACCTATCCCAGAGTTGGGTCGTGCGGAGGCAAGTTTTCGGTCTGCTCCCAAGCGACGCTCCGCGCGGCCCGACACTCTCGCTGGATGGGAAGAGAGCCATGAGCCCCGAGACGCCACGGCCGAGGATCTTGAGGCGGGTCCACTCCTCCAGCTTTGGCTGAACGGCATTTTGCTGGACCGTATCCTTTATGCTTTTCAGCTGATTGCTCACTGGCAGCGCGGCCGGCTGCGATGAGGCTTTTCCGCATCATCGAGCAGCGGCTTGGCAGGCATGCGAGGCGGCTTTGTCATTTCAGCAACAGCAGCCCAGAAAGCAATCAACCCAGATTGATTATTAGGCCGGCTGGAGCATGTTCCAGGACATGGCGACTAAGTACCAACCTCTCTACACATGGCGTGGCACAAAGCTCGACGAGAGCGACGAGCCAACGGATCTCGACTGGCTGGGCTATGACAAACAGGTAATCATCGGGAGGATACGAGTGGAGAGCGGCGGGCCCGAAAACGGCATGTGGCAATGGAGCGTCCTTGGCCCCGGTGTGCGCCAAAGGCTGACGCCCTACCAAGGCTTCGAAGCTGAACCGCGCGATGCTATTCGAAAGGTCGAGGAATACTATCAGCGGCTGATGCGCTTAAACGAAATGCGAGGAAGCAAGGATGATCGCTGAATTGATCATCTGCGCATCGCTGACGGGGGTCGACGGCGACACCCGTCAAATGCGACGGGGAGAACCTTCGGATCAAGCGCGCCAGACTGCACTCGCTGGGTGTGTGG
Organism: Rhizobium acidisoli; assembly: GCF_002531755.2. Classification (NCBI taxonomy): domain Bacteria; kingdom Pseudomonadati; phylum Pseudomonadota; class Alphaproteobacteria; order Hyphomicrobiales; family Rhizobiaceae; genus Rhizobium; species Rhizobium acidisoli. Next base: position 314,411 of record NZ_CP035001.1, read on the forward strand.
CTTGAAGTCAGCTTAACGCACTGACAGGCTGACGCTGGAAGATGAAATTCGCTTCAACCGTAGCGCACGCTTTTCCAACAGATGCCGTGAAAGCCAACCTAGCAATAAGCTTGTCGGCAAAGAAAGGGCGAAGACTGCCCACCACGTACTGTACGGGCCGAGGGCATGGTTTCATTACCTGCTCCACGGGCCAGCCATAGACATAGGTCCCGTAGGAGACGTCGCCCAACCGGTCGAGGGTCGGCAGGCGTATGGTCGGTGAAGTCGCGATGTAGACAAGCGGATATGCAAACAACATGGGTCCGTAAAGATAGGCGGCAAGAAGTCCGGCGGATCCGGGCAAGGAAAGCATGCTCGTCCTCCCGCAGCCCATAAGGGTGGCGAGAAGGGTGGAAAGGCCGCTGCATCTCGATCTGCTACCGTTCGTTCGACGTGGCGAAGAAGGCTGCAGCAACCCGGAAATGCAATGCAGAACACGCGCATCGTTAGACGGCCGCGCTGACACCGGGGCCCATCTGGCACCTTTCGCTCAGGCTATTTCCCGGAAGGTGATCGAATAACGAAGCTGATCGACAGGCGGGATGGAGTGCTCCCAGTCGCTGCGCGCAGGTCCGGAGAGCACGTAGGCAGACCCGGGTTCGGCAATGACCGAGATCCGCTCCCATTTATCGCCGGCACGGCGCCTGAGCCTGAAGGTGCACGGCGACAACAGGGAGACCCCAACAACCCGCCCGAATACATTTTTGTCCCGATGCCATCCGATCGGCGCGCCGGGTGCATATTCGGTGATGAGAGCCTGCTGCAGTTGATCCGGGCCGACGCCGGCAAAGGCTGCGGCAATGGATTGTACGGGCAGGAGAAACGGCGGGATGTCTTCGACCCGCCTCACCTGCTGGGTGTCGAAGTCGTATTTCCAGCCAAAGGAGATCACCCTCCGCTTGCCTTCGATGCCGTGGAAGTCGAATGGCTTCAGCGGCAGTTGCGGTAGTTCACGCAGGAGGTCCGACTGGACTAATTCAGGGACCACGTTTGGTTGGTAACGGAAACCGGTGGGTAGGGCCGGCTCCGCTTTCCCGAATAGATCTGATTGCGCTGCGAAACCCATGGTCAATTCTCCACCTCAATGCACGCTGGGGACTTTCACCACTGTGGCGAAATATTCCGACAGGAGTTCGCCGATCGCGATCAGAACCTCCTCAACTGAAAAGCCGGAGGCGATCGTTGCGCGGCTCGGGTCCTCTAAATCGGGCTTGATGACATCACGGCAATCGTCAAGCCGTTTATTTCGATACCGTGATGCGGGGTACTTCTTCCCTCATTTGTTCTTTCGATAGATGCCCTGTGCCCGGCAGTTACCGCGCTGATGTCCTGCGGGTAGTGGCCCGCAGGAGCCCGGCCCCCGGCATCTTATCGACGGCTTCACCCCAGTTGCTCGGCGACGATGGATCATGAACGTCAGACCGTTCCGCTGTGCCGATATGTGTGTGATGTCCGAAAGATAAGAGGAGGGTGGCCGCATTGCAATGCGGGCGTTGTCAATAGGAACCCTGGAAGGGAAAAAGAGCAACTAATCCATGTTGAAAGAGCCCTTTCTTCCAACCCGGACGCCATCGAGCGGCGACGAAGGCAGGCAGGTAACATACGGCAAGTGAAGCTTGGATATGCAGCCCTTCGTATTTTCAAGTGGCGACTGGATGTAGCGCTTGCTAATCAGTCATGGCTAATGGACGTTTTGAGTCTAGGGGATATCCATGCAGTCACGGAGGTGAATTGCGGAGCGTGTGATCGCCCACGCGTCGACCTTCGTCTCGGCGACCAGTTCCGACATGATTGAGCAAGGCATAGACGTGGCCGTGCGTATCGGCGATCTCGCTTGCGCAGTGTTTGGCCCGAGCCTTCCTTACGCAGGTTATCCGGGCGGTGGAAGCAGCATGATTGGACCTGGGACCGCGTCTCAATGGAAATATCAGGCTGCGCCGGGTCAGCTCTCAGTGGCAACACGAATAGAGCCTGAAGTTCCCGCAGGCAACGACCCTGCTAACAATTGATCAACGTCGCAAAGCTGAAGCAGCAGAACCCTGATCAAACGGTGTGTAGCGAGAATTTGTTTAGCCAGAACTGCCTCTAACATAGTGCCGGCTAGCGCCGGTGATTTCGCCGGTTGTCATCGTCTTTAGGACTGTCGGATATCTTTCGCAGGAAGCTGCGCAGTTTGGATAAAAACATTTCCGGCTCGTCAAAGTGATCGTTTTGCCGCGCGACCACATCCCGGCGCTGCATCTCCTGCCCTCTCCGGGCCAACACTTCGAGGCTGTTGACGAGTTCAGGCCGCGAGGCGATGGCATCGCTGACGCCCTTCCTGTTCAGGCAATAGGCGGTTACCGGCGTCAGAGCGGTCGCGGTCGCGGCATAAGGCGTGCCGGTGATCATACCGATCGCCCCGAGACTGCCTCCTGGTCCTAATCGAAAGATCACGCCGCTCGACGGCGGAGTATCACTAGAAATCTCGACTGTCCCCGAGGCGAGAATAAACAGCTCCTGCGGGTCGTCCCCTTGCTTTATCAGCTTATCGCCCGCCGCAAACCAGTGCTCGATCAAATGCTCCGCCAAAAGGTTTCGATCAGCCTCCGTAAGCACGCCAAACCAGTCCGATTCCTGGAGCAATGTTCCCGCGGTCGGTACTTCCGGGCGCCTCCGGATGGGCACGCCTGCTACGGCAAGGGCAATCCCCGCATGCCTCAAGTGCGTTTGGACATGACCAAGCAGCTCGGTTCGGGCGGCGACAAGCACCTCGATGCTTGGTATCGAGAAGCTGATGTCATAGGCGACACCGTCGCCCTGCAGTTCGGTGCGAGCAACGCTTGGTGCCGGCGTATCGGACATCAGCATGCAGGTCTTGACCGCCGCTACCAGTACCGCCATGCAGCGATCAGGCCGTTCGTTGGCGGCAAGCCGGATTGTGATCGAGACGCCTCGAACGGTCGTTGGCATGCTGTGATTGACGAGTCGGGCCTTCGCCATGACGCTGTTAGGCACGATAGCCACGTCGCGGTTCATCGTAGCAATATGAGTGGAACGCCAGTTAACCTGGATCACCCGGCCCTCGATCCCACCTTCGACCCAGACCAGATCGCCCGGGCTATAGGGTCGCTCTATGCCAACGGCGATTCCTGAGAAGACGTCAGACAGACTGCTCTGCAGCGCCAGACCCAGCACGATCGCGATGACGCCGGATGTGGCAAGCAGTCCGCCAATCGGCACCGCGAACACAAAGTTGATCACCGCGAATAGCGTCAACAGATGAATGAGCCCGGCCAGCAGATCGGAGACGATCCGAGACTCGCGAGGCTTGGTCTCGAAGACGACCAGCAGTCGGGCAATTCCAATCGCGCACTGGGCGGCCATCAGCCACCAGCCGATTTCGATTAGCTGTTCCCATACCTGTTCGCCCGGCTGCTGCGTGTCGAACGACGGCGCAAACGGCGAGCCGGTCGTTAGGAAAACCAAGTATGTCAGTATCGCAAACAACGCCAAACGCCACGTCGCTCGCGCCCAGAGCGGCCACTGCCGGGTGATCCATGGAACGATCACAGCCGCAAGCAGTAAAAGGGTCGCACTAATGTGGGCTGCCTCTTCGGTCATAGGATTCCTAGTGCGATACAGAAGTCGAGCGAGGTGCGTCGACCGCGGCGGGCTCTTCCCGCACGAGATCATTACCAAAGCTCCAGTCACATCTCCATCTTGATCTGTCTTCAGTGAGCGTTTGCCCGGCTGTAATAACTGAGGCCTATTGCAAGTTCCGGCTGGCCGCTTGGCCGCCGTCCGGACGACCACCCCGTCTCAGCGACATCGGCTTTTAATGGAAGCGTTGGTCGAATGAATTTGGGCGACCTTCTCAACAATAAAGGCGTAGGCGGTTTTTCTCACTCGCCCTGCGAATATCGTCGATGTTCGCATTGGCCATCTCCTGGACTTTCGGCCATGAGACCACCCAACGATGGTGACGTAACCAGGTTGATCGAGCTTCTCGGAGATCTGCCGGATCGCGACATCGCGGCCGAGGAGCTGCCGAACTCGCTGGGCAGCGATATGGTGACTTCTGCTTGAACCGACTTGCCTTGCTGGCGCCGGAGGGTCGCTTTCCAAGGCGGCGACGAACTTGTAGCCTCGCCCAGCAATGCGATTTACTCCATGGAAGGATCAAGCTCGGCCAGCGAGCGTCGGAGGTTGCCGACATTGACCTTTAAGTTATGGTCGTGGACGATATAATCTGGCCAAGCATACGTGAACAGATCGGCTTTGCTCACGACCTCGCCTGCCCGCGTTACAAGCAGGGTCAGAATGTCGAAATCTCGCCCACCGAGGCCGACGGGCTGACCCTTATAAAGGAGTGCTTGAGCTCCCGGTAGAAAACGGAAATCCCCGAACTGGAAAGCGGTTTGTTTCGACAATGCCTGGGACCCGCGATCGTGTGACACTGTGTTCTCACAATTCATGAAAGATCGACGCTACACCGCCTACCCAGTTTTCAAGGCGTATCGCGACATGGGGACTGCACAACTGGCCTGAGATGATGGGTACCATGTCTCTTCGCAGATCCTCGAGGGTGTTGGAAGATCGTCTGGCTCGCTGAAATTCACCCAAGGCCGAAGTCGGCGCAAATCCTCGTCACCGGCATTTCGCGTTCGGACAGGAATCCGCCGATGCGATCGTTCTATTCTTGATCCATAACTCCGTTATCTGCTTCCGGCGATGGGACCATGGCAGGCTAAAGCCGTCGGTTTGCCGTTTTCATGGAAGTCCGTCGGCAACTTGCCGAGTCGGAACTCACCAGAAGATCCTGCATCGGGGCATGACCGCCAGGACACGTAGACTGCATCGAAATGGTCGTAACCGGTCTGCTCGACCCGTGCGAGGCTGACCACAGGCGACGTATCGCTCGACGTCAGTGCAGTTCTGCTAACTGCGCCTCGCTGGCTTTCATCGCGCTTCATCACCACCAAAGTACATCTTGTCGATCGTGTCCCGTCCACGGATGGAGCAGTCCCTTCGGCGCGGCGAAAGTGGTCTCATGGCCGGCGTCGAGCAGCGGCTTCACCGCTGCATCAGTTCGTTGAGGTGAATCCCGTTTCGAATGCCAACCCTCAGGTCGAGGTGGTCGGACGATCAGTACGTTTACGGCATGGGCGCTTATGGTGCCGGCGCTCAGTGCAAGCGCGATACCGAGGGTGCGCAGAAGTTTCAGGGGTTTAGCTCCGAATGTGAGAAAATGTCGTCGTGAACGAAAAGACGGGCCCTTCTCAGCTGGCGACCTTGGTCAGCCGGTGCAGAGCGAAGTCAGCGAAATAATCGCCAACGCCGCTCGCCTGAAATCGCTGCATGGCGGCGCCGTGCATATGGGCACGCCATTGGTCTTCGCTTGCCCACGTTTCGACGAAGATGCGAACCCGTGCATCATCGAGCGACTGATGCAGTTCGTAGCGAAGGCAGCCGTCTTCGGCCAAGGTCTCGGCGACGAGCTTTTGCTGGGCGGCGCCAAGGGCTGCCTCCTTGCCGGGCTTTGCCGTAGTGATGGCGATGATGGTCAGAGGTATGTTTGACATTGCAAAACCTTTCTCAGGCGATGGTGTTGACGAGGCCGCCTTCGGCACGAAGGGCTGCGCCGTTAGTGGCCGATGAACGGGGGCTGGCGAGATAGGCGACGAGGTTTGCCACCTCGTCTGCTTCCACCATGCGCTGGACGATTGATGCCGAGCGGGCGGTGGCGAAGAATTCGGCCTCAATCTGCTTGATCGGAGCCGATGGATCGCTTGCCTGGCTGCGCAGGAAGGCCTCGATCCCTTCCGAGCGGGTCGGCCCCGGAAGCACGGAATTGACGGTGACATTGGTGCCACGGGTCAGTTGCGCAAGTCCGCGCGAGATCGAGAGCTGCGCCGTCTTGGTCGTCGCGTAGTGGATCATGTCCTCAGGGATAGCGAGACCTGACTCGCTCGAGATGAAGACGATACGGCCCCAGTTGCGCTCCAGCATTCCGGGAAGATAGCTCCGCGACAGGCGCACGCCGCTCATGACGTTGACGTCGAACAGATGGCTCCAGTCAGCGTCGGTGATGTCGCCGAAGGCCTTGCTCTCGTAGATGCCGAGATTGTTGACGAGAATGTCGACCGACGGTTCGGCGCTGGCGATGATCGCAGCACCTTCGGCATTGGCCGCATCTGCCAGAACGCCTGTAATCTCTGATCCACCCGATGCCTTGACGGCAGCAATCGCGCTGTCGAGCTTGGCGCGATCTCGTCCCGTGATGATAACACGCGCGCCTTCCGTGGCGAGCGTGCGGGCGATTTCCAGGCCAATGCCGGCGGTCGCGCCGGTTACAAGTGCGGACTTTCCATTGAGTTGCAGATCCATCTCGTCTCTCCAGATTGTTGCTGGAGGAAACCTATGATTTAAGCTCAATTCCCACTATTGCCTTCAGAAGACATGCACCTGTGAACGAGGATCATCAATGCCACGCATCCTGATGGAACGCTCCGGCGAGATGGAGGTGTTTGCCCGTGTTGTTCAGGATGGGGGCTTCTCCGCCGCCGCCCGCAACCTCGACCTGACCCCATCGGCGGTCAGCAAATTGATCGCACGCCTGGAGATGAGGCTTGGCACGCGCCTTCTTGTGCGGACGACCCGTGCCCTGACGCTGACCGAAGAGGGTGAGGCCTATCACCATGCGGCACTGCGGATTCTGCAGGAGCTGAACGATGCCGATCAGGAGGCGGCGGGTGGTGCGGTCCGCGGGCGGTTGCGGATCAATACGACGATACCGTTCGGCACGATGTTCGTCGCCCCCGCGATACCGGAATTCGTTGCGCGCAATCCCGGTCTGATCGTCGATCTTTCCTTTACCGATGGGATTGTCGACCTTGTGGCGGATAAGACCGACGTCGCCATCCGCATGGGCAACCTGCCGGACAGCGGGCTGATCGCGCGCAAGCTCGGACAGAGCCGGCGCGTGGTCTGCGCTTCACCCGACTATCTGGCGCGCAGGGGTTCGCCTGAAACACCGGCGGATCTTGCGTATCACGACTGCCTGACGTTCAATTTCCGGCGCGCAAGGCCGTCTTGGCCGTTTCGTGACCATGAGCGGGACATCGCGCAACCGGTGAAAGGCACGATCGTCGTCAACAACGGCGAGACGATGAAGCAGATGGCGTTGGATGGCGCCGGCGTCGCCAGAGTGGGGCTGTTCCATGTGGCGGACGAGATTGCGGCGGGGCAGTTGATCGCACTGCTCGAAGGCTACAATCCGGGCGACCTGGAACTGGTCCATGCCATCTATGTTGGCGGCGGTCCCCTGCCCCACCGCGTCCGTGCCTTCATCGAACATATGGTTATGACATTGCGTGATTCACCACTGCTGAATGGCACGTCCTGACCCGGAGAAATGGACGAAAGGCGAGCTTCCACACGCTCCATCCTTCTTCATCGGCTACGATGCTCGCGGTATTCACGGAAACGGCGGCCCGGCCGTTCTCACGCGAGAAGGCAAATGGTTCGCACACCCAAGACAACCAACGGAACCCCAGCTCCTGAACTATTCGAGGCGGAACGGGCGCTTCACAGTCGCTGATCGAACCGTGCAATCAGAATTCGCTTAACAGCAGCAAGATTGCAAAAATCATTCACAAGTTGAATTGCATGCCACCCCGGCTAGTCCAAATAGAGGACCTAATTCAAGGCACCGGAGAGGAACCCCACCTGATTTGAAATCGGATCACGCAGCAACGGGATCAAGCGAACATCAAGAGCAACGGACCAGCCGACGGATTTCACCTGGTGGCAATCACAAGCGGTTGATTCGCCGAGCAAGCCAACCGCGGCCTGTGCGACTACAACTGCAAACGCCTCAGGCACTTAAGGGCGGGCGTGAGCCCGGCTCTGTGATCAGGCATGAAGTGGCGCGCACGTTTCAGTGTGCGGTGCCCGGTTTCTCCTTTGCCCTCACAATCGCATCCGCTTCCTTGCCGTATAGCTCCTCGAAGTGATCGAAGGTCTTGGAGAAATAACCAATGCCCTGCGTCGCCGAACGCAGCGCCCGCGCCAGATCTTCAAGTGCGCTGCCTGGAACGAGCGCCCGGAAGATGTCCCATCCCTTGGCGGTTTCATCACGGTCGAAGCCGAGAACCTGACCGTTGAGAGCGGCGACGATCTGGATAAGGCTGCCCGAATAGACCGACGGGATGTGGAAGTCCGTGCGAAAGACCGGCTGCATCAAGACGGTCGATCCTTCGGAAAGCGCCTGTCGCACCCCCATTTTCGACGCAGTCCGGAAGGCGTGTTCCGAACTGTCGACGGTATGGTGCTGACCATCTAACAGCGTTACGCCGACATCGATGACTTCGAAGCCTAGCGGCCCCTTCTCCATCGCTTCGCGCGCGCCCGCTTCGACGGCGGGGATGTAATTGCGCGGAACGGCGCCGCCCTTGATGGTTTCGCCGAAGCTGAAGCCCTGGCCGCGCTCGTTGGGGTGAATGCTCAGCTTCACATCCGCGAATTGCCCCGCACCACCGGTCTGTTTGCGATGGCGGTAATGAACCTCCGATGGTTTCGCGATCGTTTCACGGTAGATCGGGCTGGGCGTTCGGTCGGTCACGGAGATGTGAAAGACATCGGACAGCGTTCGGCAGAGATCACGCAGATGGACCGGCCCTTGGGCGCGGACGAGTTGAGCGCCGGTGCCTTCCTCCTGCAAGACTTTCAGACCGCGATCCGCCTCGGAAAGTTTCGCCAGCGTTTCGGAAAGTTTGTTTTCATCGCGCTCGCTGCCTGGAACCAGGATCCTTTCGAGCATCGGCGTGGGTGGTTCCGTCCAATCAGGCGGGGCAACCACCGCGCCGGAGGTCAACAGCGAAGGAACGGGCAGGTGGTCGGACTTGACCGCCGCGAAGACATCCCCCGGCGCGGGCAGAACCCCCGAATTGGACCGGCCGTTTGCGAGATTTTGGACGGCGCCGAGGCTGGAGCCGCCCAGTGATGCGCCTTGCCGCAGCCCCTCGCCAAGTGCGCGCACGAGCACCGTCTTGCCGACATTCTGGCGATAATAGGCATGGAAGCTCACGGCCGCCAGCTTGCCTTCCTCGACAGTTCCTGTATGAGCGAGACGCTGCCGAAGAACGCCTACCGGCGGGGCCTCGTGGCGCAGCGCCTTCATCAGCCTCATCATGCCGCTGCCGTGACTTGCAGCACCGATCAGGACCGGGATAATTCTGTTTTCCCTGAGAATGCGCGATGAGATGGCATAGAGCGCGTCGCTGGATGGCTCACGGTCCTCGATCAGTTCCTCGAGAAGCCAGTCATCAAATTCGGACAGGTGTTCCAGGAGCTCGGTGCGCGCTTCGTGCTCGCGTTCCGCAGTGTTTTCGGGGATGGCGATCAGCGCCGAAGGCTGGCCTTCCCGGTATCGCCACGCCCGTTCCGAAATCAGATCGCAACTGCCAATGATCCTGTCCCCCTCGCGGATCGGGATCTGGCGAAGCAAAAGGGTGTGGTTGGCGTAGTCTTGAAGCGCGGCGATCACGTCCCTCAACCGCCCTCTAGGTTCGTCCATCCGGTTGACGAAGAGGATGCAAGGCGTCCCCGAGGCCTCGAGGATCCTGAGATAGGGCGCGGCGAGCACAGCCTCCTCGGGTGCCGATGAAACGCACAGGATGCAGGCGTCGCTGGCAAGAAGCGCATGCTGCGCGTGCGCCAACGCTTCGTTGGGTCCTGGCGCATCCAGTGCACACCACGCCTCGTTCCCGAAGCTGAACTCCGTAAGGTTCAATCCATAAGGGGAGCCGGATTTTCGCGGCGTTCCCTCCAGGGAGGCGAGCTTTTCCACGACTGTCGATTTTCCGGTCTGCGAAGGTCCAAGCACGGTAAAGCAGCGCATCGGCATTCCTCCAACTGCCATGACACAATTTTCAGCCATCATAGGATGCCCTGAACCGGTGCAAGGCGCCAGAGGTGTTCAGTTTCACAACGCTTTGACCTGGACTGAGATTTGAGGGCCGATCTACTCAGTGGCTGAGAACGCAGTGACGAATTTGCGATATCGACGTCTACGCAGGATCGCGAAAGTTGGGTGAATCGATTGCGGAGCCGTCGCCGCTCTCGCCGGACCGTCTGCGTGTGGCAACGGACCATTTTAGGGACAGCCGCTTTATAGCAGCACAGAGTTCTCCGAGTGGGCAGAGTTCTCCCGTTCTAAGCACCAAGCCTGAATTCGCCGGTGTAATGAACTTTTATCTGCCGCTTCGATGACGAATTGCCCCACAAGTCCGTCCGAGCATCGGTATTATCTTGTGCAAGAGCTCCCAGTGATCCGACAGACGATTAACTTGATATATCGCATCGATCTGCAGCAGCTGCCGAAAAGATCGCCTCCCGCTGGCCGATCGCCGCAAGGTGCCGCGGGTCGGATTTGCCCCAGACTGGACGAAACACGCCAAGGCCGCGCCGTTCAAGCATAACGATCAGCTGCGGGACATCCTGCCTATCGGTGTGATGCACGTCCCGGGCACCGGCAGGGAAATCTCGCCGACAAGGCGAAGAAGCTCGGTATCCCTGTCTGGGAGTTCGGAACAGGGGGCGCGTGAGCGCCTCCCACTTCTAGGGTGCGCTGCAGAACCTTCAGGATCAATGTGAGGTTGGCAATCCGCTCGTTGGCGCTCTTCTCCACCGCCTCCAGCCGGGCGATCTCAGCTTCAGCGGCCTTCAGTCGACAAGCTCCAGCAGAAATTTTCGAAGCTCTCCGATGCAAGCGGCCCCTGGGGCAACCCGCCGACGCCGAGGCGGACACCGATCTGATCTCGATGCTTTCCGAAGCGCATGCGCGCCGAATGGAGGCCGGGCTCATCTGGCACAAACGCGATGCCGCCAACACTGCTCACGGTTTAGCAACTCGTGCTCAAGGTGCTGGCCCCGCCCGCAGGTTTTCTACGGGATCCGCAGATGCAGAAATCCCGCATTCCGAAGACGCTCTGAACCCTGTCGGTTCTGGGGCGTTAAGCCCAAAGCATCAAGAATCGGGAGATGAGCATGACCAAACCCAAGCTCATGGGCTTGAACCATGTCGCGCTCGAGGTCGATGATGTCGACGCGGCGTTCGAATTCTATGGCAAGGTCTTTAATTTCCAGCTCCGCGGAAGCCACCGCGATGATAGCGGCGTCCTGCAGATGGCTTTCGTGGACATGGGGGACCAGTTCCTCGCGTTGAGCCGCGGCAGAACGCAAGAGCGCCACACAAACCGTCATTTTGGCTTGGTCGTGAACGACAGATCGATCGTCATGGACCTTGCCACCGCGGCTGGCGCGACGGTTCCGGAGGGCCGGCCGTTCAATTTTCTCGACCTTTGGGGAAACCATCTCGAAATCGTCGAGTACCGCGATATCCAGTTCCAAGTCGGCCGCCGTGCTCAAGGCGCTGGGCATCGCCGCCGACAAGACCGAGACCGAGACCGAGACCGCGATGGAAGAGATGCGGAAGAAAGGAATTTGTAATGCCGAAATATCTCACGATCGGATATGGCGATCAGATCGGATATGATCGCACCGCTCCAGCACTCCGCGATGCGGCGCACGCTCACGACCAGCAACTGCGGGATCGAGGTGCGATCATGGGTATAGCCGGATCGCCGGTCCAGGTCCGAAACCACGATGGCGTAAAGGTGGAAATTTCTAAGGGTTCGTTCCTGACGGCCGCATTGCCATTGGCCGGTTTCGCATTGATTGAAGCTGAAAGCCTGGAAGAAGCCATCGAGATAGTTTCGAAGGCGCCATGCGCGGTCGCCCAGGGTGTCGTCGAAGTCTGGCCTCTGGAGCAGGCTCAATGACCAGGGCGGATGCTTTCATCGTTCTTGGCGCAACCGGCCATATCGGATCGGTAGTCGCCCGGACACTTCTTCGAGACGGGCATCAGATTGTCGCGGTCGTACACGACGAGGCGAAGGCCGCGGGTCTCAAATCCCTGGGAGCCGAGATCGCCATTGTCGATCTTGGCGACCCGCAAGCTCTGCGCGCCACACTGCGTCGCGGCCGCCGAGCATTTCTCCTGAATCCTCCAGCGCCCGTTACTACTGACACAAACGCCGGGGAAACCCGGACGGCAACCAGCATTGCCGAGGCGGTCGGCGGCGCGGGCCTGGAGAAAGTCATGGTGGAGTCCACCTACGGCGCACAGCCCGGCGACGCGATCGGCGATCTCTCGGTTCTGTGGAATTTCGAGAGAGCCGTCGGCGCCGCCGCGATTCCGGCTGCCATCAACCGCGGCGCATATTACTACACCAACCTCGACATGCTCCCCGACGAGGCTCGGCAAGGCTCGATTACGACGATGTTCCCGGCGCAGCTGAAGATACCGATGGTGGCTCCGGCCGACCTCGGTTTGGCCGCAGCAAGACGGTTGGCCAGTCCGCTCGACGACGTCGGGATAAGGTACGTCGAAGGACCGGAAGCATACTCGTTCGACGAGGTCGCGGCTGCGTTCGCCGAAATACTCGGGCATGCGGTGACCGTCCGAACGATCAAGCGGAGCGAGTGGGAAGCGAGCTTCATGAAGGCGGGCTTTTCAGAACGTGCGGCTCATGCCTACGCGCGGATGACGGAGGTATCCCTGGCCGGCTTTGACATGCCTGAAAATCCGATCCGCGGAGCGATAGACCTGCGAGATTATATCTCAACATTGGTGAAGGAGAAGTCGGCGGGATAGCACCTCTCAATTTGAGGTTTGCGCCAGAAAGGCCATGCCGCCGTCATCACAAACCATTTGGAACGGACTGTCCCATTTCTCATTTGAGCCCGATTTGGAAGGAGCAATGTAAATGCGAATCCAAGGAATCTACGCCGCGCTTGCAACGGCAAGCATCGATCTTGCGGAAAAATTCTATACCCAAATTTTCGACCGCGAACCTGATGATCGTCCGATGGATGGTTTGATCCAATGGCGCAACGTCGCAGGCGCAAATATTCAAATCTTCCATGACAAGGAGAATGCGGGCTCCGGTAGACTGACAATTGTGGTGCCGAAACTGGAAAATGCCCGAAAATCGCTCGATGAATTAGGCATGAAGCTCACAAGTGAATTGGAGGGTGACTACGGAAGGATCGCCCAGTTAACAGACCCTGACGGAAATCGCATCACTCTTGCAGAGCCTCCCTCAAGGCCCTTCAGTACATAGAGCCGGCGAAGGGCGAGCCATGTCGCAACCGCCCGACAGAAGCGGTCCGCTCCAATTCGGCGAAGAGGAAAAGGCTGGGTGCCTCTCGCGCGTCCTCACCGTCACGACAGGTGAGGCAACAGCGCATTCTGGACTTGATCTCAGACGGCTGCTGAGCTTTCAGAGGACGGCTATCCTTCGCCGCGAAGAGGGGTGTAGACGGGCTCGCCATTCGGGGAGCGAACGACATCACCGAGCACTATTGCTGCGTCGCCGGATGCGCGAAATGAGGAAGCTTCGGCTTTTCCCAATCGAAGACGGTTGAAACGCGCTGGTGGTGCTTCGAGCATTATCCCTGTTAGGAGATCAAGAGCCGGAGCAATTCGAGATGATCGCCGAACTGATCCTATGCGCCTCGCTGACGGCCGTCGACAGCGACACAGTGAAATGCGATGGGCAGAATATGCGACTGCTGGGGAAGGTGTCTCGTTAGCCAGCTTCGCGCCAGCCAGCGGGCTTTTTTCTTAGACGACAGCTGTGATCTGGGAACCTCTTCAGTCAGTTAATGGTTTTGACGACGGGCCGCACGGCTTCAGTATCTTGTACTGCTGCGCCAGCACCCCTGTTCGCAGCGTCCGTGCGGTTCACAGCCGGCCGCCCCAAGGCGGTGAAACGGCTGGTGCGCAACTGTACAGGAACCACCGCCTCGCATTGATAGTTAACTCCTCGGATCGTTAGCTAGCGTTGCCCTGCGCTATTCGCGATCTACCCCCTCCACGGGGTTCGGGGCCGCGCAGAAGGCTGGTCATCTCCTTCTCAAACCTCTTCTGCGCGGGCTCCCGGCGTGAGACATAACGGATTCGAAGCCGAACCGCGTGACCTATGCGGAACGCCAGAATAAATATTGCCACCAGCTGATGCGGAATAACGGAGTGCGAGGAAGCAAGGACCATTGCTGAACGGATCAATATCGTCCTTTGTCGGCGGCGGGAAAGTGACGGCGCCTGACCTTGCCCCGTTGAAATAATCCATTTTGAAGTAAGCTCTGGCCCATCGAGAGGACCAGAGAATGAAGCGCAACCGTTTCACAGAAGAACAGATCATCGGCATTCTGAAAGAGCACGAGGCGGGCACTCCGGTCTCGGATCTTTGCCGCAAACACTGCGTCAGCGATGCCAGCATCTATAAATGGAAGGCGAAGTTCGGCGGCATGCAAGTGTCGGAAGCCAAACGACTGAAGACGCTGGAGGACGAGAACACCAAGCTGAAGCGGCTTCTGGCGGATGCCATGCTCGACAATGCTGCTTTGAAAGACCTTTTGGGAAAGAAGTGGTGACGCCCGCAGCAAGGCGGAAAGCTGTCGCGCATCTGGTGGAACAACATCGGATGAGCGAATGGCGGGCGTGTAAAGCCATTGACTTTTGCCGAATGACGGTCCGTTACGAAACCAGGCGCAGCGACGATGATAGTCTTCGCGAGCGGATGAAGGCGCCGGCGCATGAACGCCGCCCTTCGGTTACCGACGCATCCACGTGCTGCTCAAACGCGAGGGACACCGTGTGAACCAAAAGAAGCTCTTCCGGCTGTATCGGGAGGAGAAGCTGACGGTGCGCAAGCGCGGCGGCCGCAAGCGAGCGATCGGCACGCGAGCACCGATGCTGGTCCCGATGACCGCCAATGATCGCTGGTCGTTGGACTTCGTGTCGGATCAGTTCACCGATGGACGCAGGTTCCGGGTGCTGACCGTCGTCGATGATTGCACCAGGGAGTGCCTGGCGCTCGTCGCCGATACGTCTCTTTCCGGCCTGCGGGTTGCCCGCGAGTTGGACCGGATCATCGAAGGACGAGGCAAGCCGAAGATGATCGTCAGCGACAATGGCAGTGAGTTTACCAGCAACGCGATCCTGCAATGGACGGATCGGGCCAGGGTGGAATGGCACTACATCGCACCGGGCAAACCAATCGAGAACGCCTTCATCGAAAGCTTCAATGGGCGACTGCGCGACGAGCTCCTCAATGAAACGCTCTTCTCGTCACTGACCCATACTCGATCAGCGCTTTCAAACTGGCGCAGCGATTACAACGATCACCGACCTCACTCTGGACTCGGTTGGATGACACCAGCCGAATTCGCTCAGACAATCAACCCGCGACGTGATGCGGTGCTGCGCAGCCGGAATGGCTCCGCACCGCAACCCGCCGCTACCACCCCAAAACCGCTGGAGCGAACTCAAAAATGGATAAAACTTGGGGGCAAGGTCAGTACCCCCGTCTCCCGGTCCGCCGGCGTAAAGATTACGCCGATGGGCTCGCCGATGACTTCGGCCTCGTCCCATCCGAGGATCCGGCGCACACCTTCATTCCATGTGGTCGCCCTGTGATCGAGATCGACGGAGATGATCGCATATTCGATGGCACTCTGGAGGATAGCTTCGAGAAAGCGTTCTCGGGCACGGCTGGAAGTGGAAAAAGGGGTTCATGATCATGTTATACGCCTGATCCACCACGAGCTGATGACGTTCTCAACACTATACCGGACATCACCCTATTGCCATCAAGGCCGTTCCCTCGAACGCGGTCTCAGCTCAGCTATCGGACATTCTGCAGATCATGCTGGCAAAGGTACCCTGCAGGGTGTCCGAATACCTGCGACATTCCGTGTAACGGAGGAACCATATCCTGCCGGTAGCGTTTTGCCGTGACACTCAAGATCCTGGAGGATAACATGAAAATACTGGTCATCTCTGCGGCGTCGCTGTTTCTGGCACTCGGCGGAGCGGCCGTCGCGCAGACGACGACGGTCGTCGTTCCCGGCGAGGTCAAAACCTACGTCATGAAACAGGAAACGCCATCCGTCACGTTTGACGGTGACGTCACGGTCGGTACGGCGCTTCCTGACACGGTCGAAATCCACACAATCCCCGATCAACCTGATTACGGTTATGTGGTTGTCAACAAAAAGCGCGTGCTCGTTAATCCGAAGACCCGCGCGGTAATTGAAGTCGTCCAATAGCATGAATGAATCGCGGGCCGGCTTCCATGGCCCGCGGTTCCTCCATCATTCCACCTTCCTCCTCATCACCATCTCTTCCACTCGTGGTGCAAGAGTTGAAATCAGACTTGCATCCACGCAGCCAGTGGCATCAGTTGAGGTCGAAACCGCGGCGTCTCGCTGGGGCAGTCCTGAAACGAAGGCACAACCTTATCGTCGAACTTCGCACTATTCATTCGCAGTGAATCTTCACCGATTGATATGACCGACGCGGCACGAAGGTATCGCATCACACGGAGAATGTTCTCGCGAAGAAGCCGAACCGCGAACTGCGGGTCGCTTCGCAATATCGGCAAAATGGTCACAAGCGACAAATAAGCTCGCCGAGTTTGTCGGAATTCCCAAAACGCGTATTTGCGAGTGGCGTCAGCCAGGCAAAACCTTGGCGCGATCACAGCGCGGCTCAGGGCTCGCGAAAATGCTTGATCTTATGACAGGATACGACGACGGCACGTAGAACAACGTTTCAGCCAAGCTGACCACGACGGCTCATGATCCTTGGTGGTCAATCCGGGCAATCGCGGCGAACGTCTGCGCCAAAACCTGTCACGCCGTGTCCCAGCGTTCATATGGATCGAAGAGGTGCTCCGACCCTATATGGAATAGCTTGGTAGCCCTCTGCGCCAATTGCGGTCGTATGACTACCGCAAATGATTAAATTGCGGCAGCGTCCAATAAAGACTCGAGATTGCTGGGACAGCTCAAAAGAGCCGCCATGACGGACAGCTAGTCTCTGGCGGCCCACATGAAAAACGTCTCCCGTTGGTTTCCGGATCTGACCGCATCCAGGTAACGCGGCTTCCAAACATGACCAATGAACATCTCCATCGTCGTGGGCAATTTCGGACGATCCTCGTTCTCCCCATGGAACCTTACGATGCCATTGTTCAAAGCGTCGGCGCTCAGGGTGTCGTCGTGCCATTTCTCCGCGGTTCCAAACCGCGCCAGAAATTCAGCTTCCACGTCTTTGCGGGTCGTCTCGATGTATCGGTACTCCACCGGCCTGCCGATCTCCCTGCCAATGATTACGGCCAGTTCGTTCATCGAGACATCTTGCGAGCCGACTTCGAGATAGACGCGGTGTCTGCCCCTCGGATTGGTCAGTTCCTTCGCCGCCAGCCAAGCGATGTCGTCGGTCGCCACCCAGGGCATCTTCAAATCAGGTTTGCAGAACCAGGCAATTCGACCGTATTTGGCAACCGGGCCCGTCCACGCCGACACGTCGTCCATGAACCAGCCGGCGCGCAAGTGGACCAGATCGATATTGAGGAGCTCGTTGAGTTTTTCGTCCAGATCGTTGAAGCACTCGAAATGACCCGTCTTCCCTTTCACGTCCGAACCCATGGCCGTCAGGCTTACGGCCAGTTTGACGGAGGACGTTTCGAGCGCATCGACAAAGCGCTGGGCAACGGCGGGGTAGTGTCCCGCGATGTTGTTCCAATCGGTCTTCACCATCAGGAAGGCAGCATCTGCACCCTGGAAAAATTGGTCGAGGTCTCCCGCTCCTGTGTCAAAGCTTCCAAGGTATGGCTCTGCTCCAAGCTCGACCAGTGCGTCAAGCGCTGGGCCACCTCTCGACACTGCTCTGACCTGGTGCCCGGCCTTCAGTAAGTTCCGAGTCAGCTTGGCGCCAATTCGTCCCGTGGCGCCGACGACAGAAATTCGCATGAAAGTCTCCATTCGGTTGTTGATTACCAAAGAGTAGACTATTGCGGTGCGTACGAATTTAGACATAATGCCAAATGATCTCCAAATCGGGCCAATCCGCAAAACGCCGTTCCTGCTACGACGACATTGAACCCGACCGGTGGGATCGTCCGGCCTTCGCTGTCCGTCTCGACTTCAGTGACTATGAGGCTGAAGTGCCCCAGCACCAGCACAAGGAAGGGCAGCTCATCTTGGCGCTGCACGGGGCCGTCACATGCAGAACGGAGAATGGCATCTGGATTGTCCCGCCGGACCGCGGGGTCTGGATACCCGGCGGCGTGCCCCACAGCAACCAGGTCACGTCCAACGCATGCCCGTCCTATTTGTTCGTTCAACCCGACGCTGCCAAGCTGCCTCAGGTGTGCTGCACGCTCTCTGTGTCGCCGATGCTCCGTGAGATGATCCTCCGACTGGCGGATGTACCGGTCAATTCTGCTCCAGACGACCATGTAGGCCGAATGGTGCGGGTCCTGCTGGATGAACTCGCGCAAATGCCGATACAGGGGCTGGAGTTACCCGCATCCAGCCATCCCAAAATCGCCGCGATCACCGCTGCACTGATGGCAGAGCCGAGCGACCGTCGCACCCTGGTCGATTGGGCGGCACACGTTGCCATGAGTGAGCGATCCCTGAAGCGGCTGATGGTCCAGGAAACGGGATTGACTTTCGGCCGATGGCGGCGGCAACTGCACTTGGTCATCGCGTTGCGCGAACTGGCCAGCGGCGCGGCGGTCCAGAGGGTGTCCAGCGACTTGGGCTACGAGTCGCCGACGGCTTTCATCGTCATGTTCAAGAAGGCCTTAGGCAAAACACCCACGCGCTACTTTGCGAGCTGATTTGCCGAATGGCCAATTTCGGCAGCGCGGGTCGGCCTGCGGCACGTGCCGAGACCTCGCGACTTAATTGCGATATCGAGACTACACCTCGGCGTTAACCTCCGAAGATCCTAGAGCGCCATTGAACCCCTCAGTGGCAATCAGCACTTGGTCACAGCCTCAATGAGGTTTACATATACCTCCTCTGCCTCAGACGCGGAGCAATTGCCGCGTGTAACGGCGCTTGTCAGCGCGTCTCCTGCCGCAACCAATGCCTCGCATGCCAATGCCAGCGATTCCAGCCGAACGCTTGAATGAGGTCGTAGAACTTCCAGGAACATCTCGATCACTGCGTCGACTAACTCCTGGTATACGCCAGCTCTTTCCTCGCTTCCTGCGAGCGCCGCGCCGACAGCATGAAATTCGTCACCTTGGTCGGTTCCGCAAGCTAGATAGGTTTTAGCCAAAGCCGAAACAGTCTCTTTCGCCGGTCGATTTTCCTGAGCCATAAGCGTGCGAAACGCGGTAATGCGTTCGGTGTCTATCCAACGATAGAGCTCAATCAAAAGACGCGTTCTGGTCTCGAAATGCTCGTAAGTCACAGGTTTGGAAACGCCGGCCCGCACTGCCAGGTGGCCTAATGTCAGCCGGTCAGCACCTTCCTCCCGGACGATCAGGCGGGCCGTCTCCAGCAGTTGCTGACGCCGCTCAGGCTTCGAAAGACGACCTGCGGTCCTGTTGTCGACGGCGGCTTTTGGTTTTTCCACTTGCATACCTACTTTTAGTAACCTACCATGAGTAGGTATCAGTAAAACATAGGTATCGCGATGTTACAAGCATCTGGAAGTGTGCAAAACCCAATACTGATTATTGGCGGCGCCGGTGAGGTCGGGCGCTGGGCTACACGCTTCTTGCGTGTCCAACATCCTGATGTACCAATCCTCATTGGCGGCCGGGACGAACAACGCGCGGTACGAGCAGCAGCAGCTTTCGACGGCGCGTCTGCGGTGGTCGTGGACCTCACTGCCTCTGACCTGGGGCTAGGCGAGCAACGTGTCTCGGCGGTCGCAACGCTGTTTACCGATGCAACGGGAGCAGCTCTCCGCTGGGCTCAGCAAAAGAGCGCGGGGCACATCAACATCTCACCAAGCATTAGCGAGCTGGGTCTGGAGGCTGCATCTTTCATGCAAAAGCCCGCTGCCGCGCCTGTCGTCCTTGGTACAGAGTGGCTCGTTGGTGCGACAAGCGTACCTTCGCTCTTGTTCGCCCAACAATTTGGTCGGTTGCATAACATTCACATCGAGGCCGTGCTCGACGAGCAAGATGCGTTCGGACCTGCAGCAAATGCTGATTTTGAGCGCCAGATGCATGCGGGTGCTGCTGCTCTTATGAGAACGGCTGGCGCATGGCGGTGGTGCCATGGGGACGAAACTAAGTCAAAGGTTCGCGCAATCGACGGCACTGCGTTGGACGCGAACGTGTTTTCGCCGAACGATATCCTGTTGTTGGCAAACGCAACCGGCGCGCCTGATATTCGGTTCGACTTGGCCATTGGAATGAGCTCCGCTCGCCGGAATGGCGGACCGGTATCGACCGAAATCATCATAAACCTTTCGGGCCTGGATCACGCCGGGCAGCCGCTTCAGAAACGTCACGCGATCGTTCACCCCGGTGGTCAGATGCCGCTAACGGGTTTGGGTGTTGCGCTCGTTCTTGAACGCCTGGCTGGTCTCGCAGGCGAACCGCCTCGACCGGGCCTCTACTTCCCGGCCCAGCTCATCGACCATTCCACATACTTTGATCGGCTTCGCGCCTCAGGTGGAGAAGTCATGGAATTTGAACCGATCAAACACGCGCAACAAGGTTCGGATCAAGCATAGATTGGAGCAAAAATGAATTGTCCTAATAAAGTATCAGCCGCCGCTGATCATCCCGTACACCATTCAGAAATTGAGGCCAACGGTGCCTCATTTCATGTCGTTCAACAAGAGCGTGGTCCAGTCGTGCTTTTCTTGCACGGTTTTCCGCGAGAGATAGATCGCCGCGGTCAGCCCTGCGGGGGCGCCTCCGATGATCCCGCAGTCGCGCAGCTTCGTCTCCTTGGAGCCTGCCCCCGTTTACAATAGAACGAAGCGGCCTGCATGCGGCCACTTCCCAGTGAGTCTAACTGGTTTCGAAGCCTTGGGCGCGGCAGCCTTGTCGTTCCGGGCTCCGCTAGCCGCCCGGCCCTTCAGCTTGCCGCTGACGGGCAGATCAGATTTCCGGGCATCCGCGCCGATTGGCGAAGGTCATCCGATCCGGTCCACGGCGCGTCATCCCTTGGACGACGATGCTGCGGGGCGACATGCGGACGATCTGCGCCCTGCGAAGTCCTTCTCCGCGGGCGATGTCGAGCGCGTCGTTGGGATCGCAGCCGCGCGGAGCGCGGCGGTCATAGCGGTCGTAGCGATTACGGTCGCGATCGCGATCGTAGACACCGACGCCGCCGGGGCCGACCCGCAACTCCATATCCTGCGCGGCGGCGATCGTTGGCGAGATCGTCAATCCGGTCATGGCGGCAAGGCCGACAAGGATGAACTGAAGAGATTTATGCATGAGTTTCTCCCATTGTTTTGTGCTGTTTCGCAATACCAACCTCGCCATGCGGAGTTTGTTCCTTGGCGGCAGAAGGGGCGCTCCTTGTGCTTGAGTGTGCGGTCAGCTTACCAATGAGAGGATGTGCGGGACCTTCGGGTCGCCATGACAGCTGCTCAGTCAGGCCAGACATGGTTCTCCAACCATGCGACAGAAGCTGCAGATGGAGGTCGCATCGACCAGCACCGATCTTGCCTCTCCGATCAAGCCCTGCGTCACCCTGCCCTGTGGCGAGAAACGCGCCGATGATCTCGTTGTCGTCCTTAAGACCCGGCACAACCGGGTCGCGGGTGTCAAACTCCTCGAGTATGCGCCACACCACCCCGGCCGACGTGGCAAAGGGCACCTGATACCGGTGCAGGCGCTTGTCCGGAATTCGCGCAAGGTGTTCGGCATGGTGGAGAAGGGTCATTGTGTCGAGGGGGCTCCGACCATCAATACCTTGCCACCTGCCTCCACGAGTTTGCCGAGCGGAGACGCCTCTCCCATAACTATAGCCGAGCGGGTGGTTGGCAGTGAGCCAGTCGGCCTGAGCGGCGATTGCCGCTGACGATGCCGACGGAGGTGAGACCGCCGGCGGGCACGATGAACCTGAACGTGCTTAACGCGGTCGCCCAGTTCGAGCGCGGCTTGCTGATCGAGCGGACGCAATCGGGCCTCAAGCGCGCCAAGTCGGAAAAGAAAGCCCTCGGCCGCGCAAAAAGGCGGGTTCCTGCTCCCGGGGTCCATCCTGTTCCCAACAGTGTTCCGACGCCACCAATGCTGCGGAGGACGGGAGCGCTGGCGGGGACAAAATGCCAGAAGGCCTGTTGGTGATATCCCATCCACCGTCGCCAGCCGACCCTTGTCTGCGTTGCCGATAAGAAACTGACGGGGGCATATCGGCAGCGGGCGACGGCGCGGAAGATATCGCGGCGGCAAAACATGTCTGGATGCGATCCGGGGCAATATCCCGGCCAAGGTCGCCCGCGCAGCCCTCATTCGCGCTGCCGAGGAAGCCGGAGTTCCGGTGGTTGCCACTGTCCACTGATCGGCCTCGGCGCAAAACCAACAAAGACCATGGCTGCACCGCGATGAGCCGGAGACACTCCCTCTTGCGCTCCAACGACGTTCGCGGCGTGATGCCACGAGACGACCAAAATGGCTGAAGCCGGTGGCGGCACGCCAGCCCTTGGAACTTCTAAGCCAATGCATATCCCCGCGCCGGTAGCGACAGACCGAGGCGCGGCCCAGCTTCAAGCAGTAAATATTTGCTTGCCGGTTTCGTTGTACAAATCGATCACGGCCGCGCGGCTAAGGGGCCGCGAGATCAGAAAACCTTGGAGGCTATCACATCCAAGCGCCACCAAAGCATCGCTCTGTTCATCCGTTTCCACACCTTCAGCCGTGGTCTTAAGACCCTTCGCCCGGGCCATATTGATCATCGCCTCGATCAGCGGCTTGCTCTCTCCCTGCATCGCATCGATGAACGACTTGTCAATCTTGATCCTGTCGACCACCAGCTTCTGCATTCTCGAGAAAGAGGAATATCCCGTTCCGAAGTCGTCGATCGCAATACCCACCCCCGCATTTCGGAGTATAGCAATGTTCCGGTCGCTTCGTCCTTCTTCACCAAAAGCCAAAGACTCGGTAATTTCTATCTCGAGTCTTTTTGGATCGATGTTCCATTTCGCCAATCTGGACAAGACACGAAGAGGATAACCGTCTGAACAGAGTTCCAATGCAGAGGCGTTGATCGCCATAGAGATTAAAGGAAGGTCTGCCATGACACTGCAGGCATCCTCGAGCACTTTGGCGCCGAGTTCGTGGATAAGGCCTATTTCCTCGGCAATGGGGATGAAGATGTCGGGAGCGATGAAGCCTTCTTCGGGATGCTTCCAACGAGCGAGCGCTTCCATAGACGACAGGCCCTTGTGCTCCGCTGAATATACCGGCTGATAAAAGGCCTCGATCTGAGATCTCGTCTCGAGCGCCAGCCGAAGGTCGTGTTCAAGCTTGCGACGCCTGCGCAGTAGCTCGTCCATATGCCCGCCGAAGATCGCAAAAGTGTTCCGACCCGCAGCCTTTGCGTGGTAGAGAGCTATATCGGCCTGACGGGTGAGTTCCGACGGATCCGCACGGCCGGCGGCAACCGCAGCTCCGACACTTGCACCAATGACGATGTGGGCGCCATCTATCTCGAAAGGCTGCCGCAGACGCTGCACGATCTGTTGGCAAACGGCGGTGGCCACTTCACCGTCCGCTTCTTCGAGAAAGACGGTAAATTCGTCACCTCCGATGCGACCGATGAGCGCCGCGGGCATGATCTCATTCATGCGCTGGCCCACGAGCGAGATGACCCTGTCTCCAGTCGGGTGCCCGAAAGTATCGTTAACCGCTTTGAACCGGTCGAGGTCTATGAACAGCACGCAGTGGCTCTGGTTCTGCGAGGCCGCGCCGAGGCGGGCGGCGAGTTCGTTGCTGAAATGAGCGCGGTTTGAAAGGCCGGTCAGAGGATCGCGCGAGGCGAGATGCTGGAGTTCCTCACGATTTGAAGCGAGCCGGGTCGAACGTCTCCAGATCGCATGCCCGCACAGACTAGCCGCGACGAAAATGACAGCGGCTGCCAGGCCCACCGCCGGCAGGGTCGCTTTCATCACGCTCCCACCAGGCCGAAATGGGCGCCAGGTGAAGTAGCCGATCGCAGCGCCCGAACGAGCCGTTAGGGGAACGAATGAGTGCTCGGTGTCCTTCGGAGCATCGTCCTCGAACTTCATTTCAGAAAACTGGTAGTCCTTTCCGATGTCGGAAACGAAACTTTGATCGAGGAACCTCACAGCGACATGGAGATTTTGCTCGCCCGGCTGTTGCTCGACATCGCCGGTGTCAGAGACGATTGGCTTGACGCTCACAATCGCCGGTCGTCGCCCTACGTATGCGAGGTCGCTTTCGCCGATTGAGAGCACGCGGTCCGTGACCCCTTCGGTGTCGCTGGCAGCAAGTCGTTTCTGTAATGCCTCCGCCAGCGGCATGTAGGCGCCGCGCAGATCATCCGACGACAACGCGTTATCCGAGGGCGCAATGAATTCATAAATCGGGGTCCGATCGGAGGAAAGTACGATTGCGGCGTCATGGCCGAAGTAAGTGTGCATCCAATCGCCGAGGTTCGATTTGAGCCATTCCAGATCCCGCGCACCGGTTTTTCGAACAGCATCGTCCCATACCGTCGCGCTTTCCTGATCATGAGCAACGCTTGCCTGCATCTTCGAGACGATCAGTCTAACCAGGTCCCGCTGGCGAGCCTCTGCCACCATATCGGTTTTTGCTGCGGCCCAGTGGAGGGTACCAAGAAGGACGCACCCTATGATTAATGACGCCGCTGCCGGGAGAAGCCACTTTAAAACCCACTGCGACCGCGCCTGCCGATTCATCTGCAATTCGTCCTTTTATGTGTGAACAGCGTAAAACGGGAACGTTAAAGCACGCGGAAGGGAATTGGTTAGCACTTCCTTCCGGGTCATCGTTCAGGCCTGCCGCCATTGACCAAGACGATCCCTGAAGGATTTGGATAAGGCCGAAGGAGGAGCTTAAAACCAAACCTCGTCGACCTTCTTCAGCGCTAAGAGAGCGTCGTGAGGTCGCCCGCGCATGCGACGGTTCAACAGTCCGGGCCAATGCAGCTTTTGGACTGGAGTACGGAACGAGCCGCTTCAGATCTAGTTTTACATCTGATGACCGCGCCGCATCCCTTCGAGAACGCGGGCTGATTCCAAATGTTAACTCGTTGCTCATTCGAGAAGCTTTTTCGACGAAGATCGCCCAGATCGCCCCGCTTGCCGAACGCGTTCCCCCGAAGCTCTATGGGGGAACAGAGAGAACCGTTTCTTATCTGGCGGACGAGCTTGTCCGTCAGGGCCATGAGGTCGCACTTTTCGCCAGCGGCGACTGTGTTACCAACGGCAAACTGGTGCCTTGCTCGCGCGTTGCCTTGCGGCTCAACCCTGCAGTCAAGGACCACCTGCCGCACCAGATCGTGATGCTGGAGGAGGTTCGCCGCCGGGCGCACGAATTCGATGTCGTCCATTCCCACATCGATCTGCTGCATTTCCCGTTGGTTCGGAATTTTGCCGGCCGAACCGTGACGACGCTGCACGGGCAGTTGGACCTGCCTGACCTTCGACCATTCTACCAGGCTTTCCGGGAAAACCGCTGGTATCGATCTCAAACAATCAGCGCCAGCCGATGCCGCCGGTCAACTGGGCGGGTACCGTATATCACGGGCTTGCGATCGATATGCTGCCTTTTACCGCAAAGCCGAAAGGAAACTATCTTGCTTTCCTTGGGCGCATTGCCCCCGGAGAAGCGACCCGATCGAGCCATCCAGATTGCTCTTAAAGCAGGGAGGCCGCTGAAGATCGCGGTGGCATCGCCGGCCGCTAGAAATCGGACGGGATCGTCTCGAACGCACTTCACCCGGGTGCGATCGCGACGAACCTATAACGACACACGGGGGGACTTAGAACTGCGGAACATCTCCGCAAAACGCCGGGGCAAGGTGCATCGACGTCCGTGTTGCCGGCGGGTTCGCCCCCCGTCGAGGGCGTGAGCGGCCGATACTTCCACGATTGTCAATCGCCCCCGTTCTCCCTGGACGACCTGATGGCAAACAGGAAGGCTCGCGGCTTACGCCCTGGACAGCGAGAACGCGGATCGGCTTTGGCGGATGGCAGCCGATCTTATCAGAGAGTGAACCTAGGATGCTATCGGAAAGGAAGGCTCAGTACGAGACCGAAAACATACGCCGACTGCGCCTTCCTTCGATTGTCCATCAGGGGTTGGACACCACACGCTATGCCAGTTCGTGGGCGCGTGTAAGCCCGGACTTAGGTCCCGGGCGCTTTGGTACAAAAGATCGCCGGTTGCCAACCTACGGCAGTCGGACGGTCAGACTTAAATCGGCCTTGCGGAGCCGATCTATCGCTAGGACCTAAGTCCCGCCTCTGAACCAAATTGAATTTCGCTGTTGTTCGCGTCACACAGGCTTTCCTTCCGCTTCTTAAGGCCGCCTGAACCGACGTCGTCATGGTAAGCAGCGGTCTTGGTTCCAAGGGCTGGTTTCTGACCCCGCAGAACGAGTTCTACCGAGTTAATTAGCTCGGCTACAACAGCTCAAAATCTGCGCTCGATGCGGTTGCTCTGGCGTTCGCCAAGGACCTCGCGGCGTCCGGCATCAAGGTCAACGCAACCGATCCAGGCTTCACGACCACGGACTTCAACGGACATTCCGGCTACCGCACTGTCCAACACGCTGCAAAGAGCGTGGTCTTTTCTGGCGACCCTGAACCAGAAGACGGCCCGACCGGCGGCTTCTTTCTTTGATGGCGAGACTGTCCCGTGGGAGTCTGCGGCGCCTGATCCCACAGGAATAAGATACCGGCCGCCCCGTTGGGCGGCTCGGCTCTCGTCAACGCCTCAAAAGCGGTTTCTTGCTCCGCTCTATGTTGCCGTATTTTCCCGTGAGAAGTCCTCCGGCGGCTTCCCCACGTGGCGGGTGAACGCGACGCTGAACGCACTCGCCGAGCCATAGCGCTGACGACGTTGCATACCTTTCAGCACGTCAGGTGCCAGGGCGTTTCGCGTTTTCTTTTGCTCTGCCTGGGTAGCATGCGAGCCCTGCTCCGCCAACTATTAGGAGCGCCGACAAGCCAACGTAAATGCTCGCTTGTGATTGCCCGCTCGCGACAAGGAGCAGGGTCGAGATCAGTGGCGCCAAGTATGAGAGTGTCCCGAGCAGCGGCATGTTGCCATGCTTAGTCGCATAATCCCAAGCCAGGAACGCGAGGCCTGTGGGGCCCATCCCTAGAAACAGTACGGCAAGCCACTGATGGACGGTTGGCACTACACTATCCTCGAACAAAAGATGCGCGGTCGCGCCGGCAAGGGCCACCGCACCATAAACACCGATTAAAGTCTGACTCGGAACCTCTTCGAAGCGGCGGTTGATGACGGAGTACCCCGACCAGATCGCCGCACATGCGAAGGCGGCCAGATACCCTAGTACATTGGAAGCCTGCTCAGTCTCCGCCTGACGGTCCATGAAAATAATGGCCGCCCCAATGAACCCCAGAGCTGCGCCCACGAGGTGCCGGTAGCCCAACCGGTCGCCTCCAGGAACCAAAGCGGAGAAGAGCACGATGAGTAGCGGCCATAGATAGGCAATCAAACTGGCACGCGCAGGTGGAACCGTCGCGAGCGCAAAGAAATAAAGCGCGTGGTAGAGAAAAATCGCGAAGAATGCCAGGAGCGACGCTGCCGGCGGCCGGCAAAGTCGGCCGACGGAGGGAGCCCCACCTAACACGAGTACAACTCTTCCGCTGGCGAAGGCGACACCAAAACACAGTGCCAGGAGTTCAAATGGCGGAATGCCCCCCGCCGCGACTGTAAATAAAGCCAGCCCGGACCATAACCCGATGGCAATCAGCCCGACAGCCGTCGCCTTACCCGCTCGCTGATTTATCATTCTTTCCCCCAGCCACACAACGGCATAGGGATACAAGAACAGGGAAAGAGTCTTGACATAACCTTCCGGACTTCAGGCATTTCCTCCAAGCAGGCTGCACCGAACCTCCGCTGGGGTTGCACCACGCTCCCTACGCATGGCGCGCGTCAATGCGCTCTGGTCAGAATGACCGCTTCGGATCGCTATTTCGGCAATGGATAGAGTCGGAATGGCAAGCATGCGTTCGGCCGCATCAAGGCGGAGCTCGACCAGTTGAGCGTGAGGTGTTGTCGCCCGCTTGTTCAGGAAAGCCTCGTGGAGGCGGGTTTGGCTCAAGCCGGCTGCCTGAGCAATATCATGAACGCGAATTGGATCGGCCAGTCTGCATTTCATAAAGGCAACGGCTCGCCTCACCGCCAGTTCCACCCGATCAAGCTGATCACTTTGTTGGGCGAGCCGTTCCAGAAGAAGCGTGGACCAGGCCTCACAGAGCGACGATGAAAGCCTAGCCTGAGGGCTAAGTGCTTTTATGTAATCGACAAGCCCCTGAACGGCGGAACCGATCGC
Source organism: Rhizobium acidisoli (assembly GCF_002531755.2). NCBI lineage: Bacteria > Pseudomonadati > Pseudomonadota > Alphaproteobacteria > Hyphomicrobiales > Rhizobiaceae > Rhizobium > Rhizobium acidisoli. The sequence continues at coordinate 342,851 of NZ_CP035001.1, forward strand.
GAAAAAAGGCGGCACGATCTCATGATCAATGGCCCGCGTCCAAACCCCAGGAGGTACATCCAAAACGATGAAGCTGTTTTCGGGCTCAGCAGAAAAAGTATGCTCGCACTCAGCGGGTATGAAGGACGCTATGGTTCCTCCCACACGACCGGCGCGGCGCCCTGTTTCGATTTCGAGTACGCCCGAGCAAGGCAAGATCACCTGATGGAAATCGTGCCGGTGGCGCTCTACTTCCCCGGAGTAGCTCCTAACTTCAACCGCTGTGCTGTCCATCCGCTGATCCAGTTCGATTTGATTTCGCAGCGTGTCTAACAAGTCCTGTTCGAGGTTCGCGCTCGTTCGCGTCGCAGAGTTCAACTTCAGTGACGAATTCCCCTTATAGGGGCAAAGCACCGTCGCGGCTACTCTTCACATCAGGCACTTTAAGCACGACTGCTGGCGGGCCAATTATGGGTAGCCACTAGGTAGCCGTCCCTCAATAAAGGGCGACACCAACCGAAGACTATCCCCGCTCGAATAATTGGCAAAGCGTTCGGCAGAGTCCGCGGCGTGCGCAACGCTACGACCCCTCTCAACAGCAGCATCATGTCTCCCGAACAGCGCCCAAGGCCGGCCTATCGGCCTTCAGTTCATTCCGGCAACTTCTTCGGAAGCCATAGCCACGTGATGATGCCACCTGCCAAGGTCAACAATCCGCCCGTCCCGACCGCAATATGCAGGCCGGTCAGGAAGGCCTCCTTGGCCTGCATGAAAGTTTCGGAAGCAAGGCCTGACTGATCGAGAGTTTCGTTGAGCGTGCCGGCAACGCCGGGACCGAGCAGGCGAAAGCTCAGCGCGGCCAACGATCCGAGGAGCGTAATAACCAAACGCATTCCCCAACTCGTTGCTGGTCTCGGCAATCGAACCGGCAGCTCCAGCTCGTTCGGCAGGAACCGCCGAGACCGCGATTTCGGCCACAAGGCTGAAAGACAGCCCGTATCCGACACCGGCGATCACGGTTGAAGCGATGAAGGCCGCAACGCCGGCCTCGGTGCTGATGAACAGCAGCAGGAAGACGCCCGCGCTTATCAGCAGGTGCGTCGCTGCCCACGCAGGTCGCCGTCAGCACAATCGCCCCCGGCAACGTCAGCAAAGCGGCCGTGAAAACATCGAAGCCAAGCACCGATTGCAGATAGATGCCGGAGAGGTAGCTGGCGGCCGACCAGACGAGGAGCGACAGAAGGCCGGTCATAATCGCGGTTGAGAAGATGCGATCCCGAAACAGGTTGAGATCGAGCAGTGGATAGTCGATCCTGGTCTGTCGGCGCAGAAGCAGCGCGAGGGCAAGAATACCGATGATTCCGGCGACGGATTGAGTCGCTGTAAAGCCCTCCGCTGCGACATTCTTGAGCGACCAGGTAAACAGCAGGATGCCGACGAATGACAGCAGGAGGCTCGGGAGGTCGATTCGGCCATGGGTGGTCGAGCGCATTTCCCGAAGCAGAACCGGCGCGGCGATCAGGAAGCCAAGCACGACTGGCACGTTGATAAGGAACACAGCATTCCACTCGAACTGGCTGAGCAGCATGCCGCCTAAAAGGGGACCGATGGCGAAGCCGGCTGCGAACGTCACGGCGAAGATGCCGATGGCACGCGCGCGCAGGCGCGTATCGGGAAACAGCACACTGACGATTGCCAGTCCCGAGGGCAGCAGTGTCGCGAGTTCTCGACCTTCGAAGGAATTCGTCGATCTTGCGAACGATCGACTTGAGGACATAGGCGGCGTGGACTTGGTCTTCGCCCTCATCGGCGGGGACATTCAGAAGCGGTCAGTTGCCCTGATCAGAACCGGCGGAACGCCTGTGACTGCGGTCGGGCCAACCGATGTTCGGCCTGCAAACGGATCCACGGTTGATTTCGTGGTTGAGGCCGATTGAAACCAACTGTTCGAGATCGTGCAGCGGGTCCGCGATGGCAGACTGCGTACAAATGTCGGCAAGACCACAACTTTGACCGACGCTGTCGCCGCGCTCACCTCAACGGAGCGGCGCGCAGGAAAAACCGTCATCCGCGTTCTGGCCTGATCAATCCGCATCTGGGGCGGCCAACCATTCCGAGCGCCCCACTCGCCTTGAAGGGTCTGAACCTGCAACACCTTTTTAAGGAGCTAAGTTACTAATAAATTTGGTCTTAAAACGCATCTCTTGGGACTGGGGCAATTGGCTATCTCACGGTTTAGATTGTTAGAGAAGTACTTTCCCTCCCTTCTCTCTGTTAAATTCGGCCGTCTGACCTTTGCCGATAGCGACCCATCAGACATTTTGCATTGATATGCGATGGCGACAGGTCGGTTCGTTTCCTGGATCATACGATTTGATACAACTTCAACGAATCCCGAAACAAGCCGGATACATGAGATCCGTAAATTCTCCTCCGCGCCAGTGCCCTGACAACGGCATAACCAAGGAGAAGCAGTATGCGCGCCAACAAATTAATGTTTAATCAGGTCCGTTTATCGGGCCGCGTAATCGCAGTCGCAACGGCCTCAATGTTGCTGTTCCCCGTGGTCGGCTTTGAGAGCGCCAATGCTGCAGACCCAGTAACTGTCTCCACCCCAGAGAAGAATGCCGATGAACGCATCCGGCCGTTTCGCATTCATGTTCCACAGTCGCAGCTGGATGATCTTCGCGAAAGGATTGCAGATACTCGCTGGCCGGACAAGGAGACGGTGGGGGATATTTCTCAAGGCATTCAGCTCGATCGTGTTCAGAAGCTCGTTCGATACTGGGGAACCGATTACGACTGGCGAAAGGCTGAGCAGGAGCTGAATGCACTGCCGGAATTCATCACCACCATCGATGGCGTCGACATTCAGTTCATTCATGTTCGCTCCCGTCATCCGAACGCTCTGCCGGTCATCCTCACCCATGGCTGGCCGGGATCGCAGTTCGAATTCCTTAAGGTGATCGGCCCGCTCACCGACCCGACTGCCTATGGAGGGCGCCCGGAGGATGCGTTTGATGTGGTTATCCCGTCCATTCCCGGATATGGCTTCTCAGGCAAGCCGACCGAACTTGGCTGGGGGCCGGACCGCGTGGCCAAGGCCTGGGATCTCCTCATGAAGCGTCTCGGTTACACCAACTATGTATCACAGGGCGGAGACCATGGGTCGGTGATCTCCGATGCTCTGGCGCGACAGGCTCCGAAGGGCCTGATCGGCATCCATCTCAACATGCCGGCGACCGTACCGGGGGACTTGATGAAAGGTATCAATGCAGGGGACCCGCCACCAGCAAGCTTGTCCGCACCGGAGCGTGACGCCTACCAATCCCTGAGCACGTTCTTCGGACGCAATGCGGCCTATGGCGGGATCATGGTGACGCGGCCGCAGACCATTGGCTACTCGCTGGCGGATTCACCGTCGGGTATGGCAGCCTGGATGTATGAAAAATTCGACCAGTGGACGGATAGCGACGGCGTCCCGGAAAACGTGCTTTCGCGGGATGAAATGCTAAACGACATCACGCTCTACTGGTTTACCAACAGCGGCGCCTCATCCTCCCGCTTCTATTGGGAAAACAACAACAACAACTTCAGTTCCGACACCCAGAAAACCCGTGACATTAAGGTTCCGGTGGCTATCACCGCGTTTCCAAAGGAAATCTATAAGGCGCCGGAAAGCTGGAGCAGACAGGCCTACCCGTCGCTGGTCTACTACAATCAAGCGGCAAAGGGAGGTCATTTCGCCGCCTGGGAGCAACCGCAGATCTTTGCAGAGGAGTTGCGAGCTGCGTTCAAGCCGATGAGATGATCCTTACCAGCCTTCTGCACGCTGGCCTCCAGTCCGGGAGGCCGGCGTGCACTCGACAGGGATCGAATTGCACAGGTCGCATGCCGATTGCATTGCACCAAAGCGGACCGAGGTTGGCGCAAAAAAAGGCCAGAGACAGTGTCTCACGGCCCAGTGTGCGAGCCGCGATTCTAGGCTCGGAGCAAGCCTGGTCAAGTCCGCGAAGATCCCTGCTGGGTGCATGTTGGATGGCGCGCTCCGGCTTCAGCCGGATAGTGGATTGTCGCCGCCGATACAATTTGTCACGCGCGCTCGGCGCTCGCCGATCGGCAAAGTAGCGCGATGGCGTGTGCCAAACGCTTGAACATGACGACGAAGTCCGTCTTGGATTCGTACCACAGGTCGCCTGCGACCTGTTGAACTGTTGCACCCCCGGCAAGTTCCCGCAGGCCGATGACGAGATGTAGCTTGACGCCATAACGCCGGATTGGCGCTACCGGTTATCCCGAAACAGCGCGTCCGCCACGATATCGATGAACACCCGTAGGCGCGGCGAGACGAGCCGGTTGGACGGCCACAGAATGTTGAAATGCCCAGGATCCGCGAGATGAGTGTCAAGACGGTGTGAAGCAGGCCGGCGTCCAAGCGCATCCTTTGCTAGGAAATCCGGCATGTAGGCGATTCCCAAACGGGAAATGGCTGCCCCGCGCAAAGCCTCCATTTTGTTGCAGGTCAGGGCCGAGGGACGACGGAAGGTCGACGCCATCCGCATTCTTGAGCTGCCACGCCTGGAGCTTGCCCGACGTCGGGAAGCGGAATCGAAGACAGTCGTGCGTTTCCAGATCGTGTGGAGCTTGTGGGAAACCGTTCCGCTCTAGACAGGACGGGGACGCGCACAGGACGAAACAGAACGACCCCAGGCGGTGCGACATCAAGCGTGAATCATGCAGCGCGCCGCTGCGGATCACCGCATCCAACCCGTCTTCGACCACATCGACGAGGCGATCATTGAAACCGATATCTATGTCGGGGTAGCGCCGCCGAAACTTCGGGATGACCGGCAGCAGGAAACGGTAGCGTCTCTGACTGGCTCCGAAGGCACAGATTCTCGATATCTCACGCAAGTGAAGCTTGAGAGCCGCTTCTGCCTGACTGCGTCTCCGGCGACGATCGCGGACACGACGTCGGTATGGATCGATCAGTTTCGGAATCTGCTCCAGCATCGGGAGACCGAGATGCCGAATGCGATCAGCGGGTACTCTAGTGAGCAAACGAGCGCTCGATGCTCCGTTGTCTATCGCCTAGGGGAAACGGACGGAAAGCTACTGATGCCTGTCCCCGGCGCCAGCCGAACCTGCCGAAATTTGCGCGCTCGCATACCGAAAGGCGTCCTCAAAACGCTTTTGATTCTCGAAGCTGCGTCTGGGTAGAATAAAAGCCTCCCGCTTTGATATCGGCAGCATCAGATAATCTTTCTCACGAATGATGCGTTTCACACTCGCCCCGGGGAACGGTCGAATCTGCGACATTTGACTTCACATGAATGGCATCGTTGAAGGATATGGTGATGGTGGCGTCCGCGGACGCGATTTGCCGATAGGACAGAAACGATGCTCCCCAGGCCAGCCAGTGCGTGGCCAGCGACACCAGCACGACGACGACGAGGCCGGCAGGTAGCCAAAGCCAGGAATTGCTGTCAGCGACGGCGTTGATCATGGTTAGTGGATTGTAGAGATCCGTGAAGAAGGCCAGAAGACACCAGACGGAAAACAGCCAAAGAACCACCGTAACCATGCTGCGGCGCCAAGGGCGACGGGTGAGCCCCCGCGCCATGGCGGCATAATCCCACGCGGGCAGGGTGTAGGTGATCTGGAACGTAGGTTCGGCTTGCATTGAGATATCCGGCGGTAAATGGAGGGTCTAACATAAATCCTGATATGACGCTGTCTCCGGACGACCATTGCTGTCACGCCGTCGCAGCGTAAGAAACTGGCGTCTAATGTGTTTGTGCGATGCTGCCCGAGCTCATCGAGCCTCGGGAAGCAAAACAGCTAAGAAGGGAGAATTTCTGTTTCAAGACCTCAGCGAAGCTTGAGCTCACCTTCGACACGGCGCCATTCGTTGGCTCGGGTCAGACGCTGATTGGGTATAGCTGATGGAATGGAGCGCCCTTCGAGGGCTTCATTGCCTTTTCATTGAAATTGCGAGGGTGGCGCAAGATTTGTGGCCATTGACGGGATTGTTGTTCCTTTTTAGCGGGTTAGCAGCGCAGGAGCATGTATACTAATTTTTCGTTTCGCTCTCTTGAAATCGAAAAATGTCCGAACCAAATCTTTTCGCGCAAAATGCTCGACAACAGGCTTTGCACCCGCCCGGGCTGGTCATCCGGTCCGGCCAACCGGAGGCTAATGGAGCCAGACCATGAGAAAGGAAATCGCCAGTAATTCGATACCGGACGAAGCCAGGGCAGCGATCAGCGCCGACCACCTGCTGCATCCGGCGAAACATTTTGGTCACCCGCGTGACGTGCTTACCGCCAACGATATCGGCGATGACGAAAAGCGCGCCATTCTCGCGTCGTGGGCATCCGACATCTTTGCCGTCGAGTCTATTCCGGCGGTTCGTCTTTATCCCGGTGCGGATGAAGCCGTCCCCTATGACGAGATCATTGAAGCGCTGAAAACTTTTGACGGGCACAATCTGCAATCTGGGGGTCAAGACTCGCCTAAATCCATTGACGTCCGCAGGGCACGCCGCCGCAGAGCGGGAGCGCGCCGATTTGGTGGCCTTGGCCTCTCCGGCTACCGGAAAGGAGATCGATGCTGACAGCCATTTGAGATGTGGACTTCGACGTAACACCCGTGTGCTTGGAGGATACGAACAGGGTTTTTGCCGACGACCCTTAGCTGAGGAGGTTTTGCCGATGAAGATCGCTCAGATCGCACCACTTGCTGAAAGCGTTCCGCCCAAGCTTTATGGGGGAACCGAGCGCATTGTTTCCTATCTCACCGAAGAACTGGTCCGTCAGGGCCATGATGTCACGCTGTTTGCCAGCTGCGATTCTGTTACCGGCGCGCGCCTCGTAGGATGCTCCGATGTCGCGTTGCGTCTTAATCCGGCCATCAAGGACCATCTGCCGCATCAGGTCGTGATGCTGGAGGAGATCCGCCGGCGGGCGCATGAGTTCGATGTGCTGCATTTCCACATCGATCTCCTGCATTTCCCGCTGATCCACGATTTCGCCGACCGCACGGTTACCACGCTGCACGGGCGACTCGACCTGCCGGATCTGAAGCCGTTCTACACGGCGTTTCCGGATGTTCCGCTGGTGTCGATCTCCGATGACCAGCGCAGCCCGATGCCACCGGTCGACTGGCGCGGAACGGTCTATCACGGTTTGCCTGCCGACCTTCTTCCCTTCACGCAGAACCCTAGGGGCAATTACCTTGCCTTCCTTGGGCGGATTTCTCCGGAAAAGCGCCCCGACCGCGCGATCCAGATCGCGGCAAAGATTGGAATGCCGCTGAAGATCGCCGCCAAGATCGATAATGCCGACAAGGCGTATTGGGAAACCCTAATCGAGCCGATGGTGAAGAGCCATCCGAATGTCGAATTCATCGGCGAGATCGACGAACATCAGAAGGCTGACTTCCTTGGTAATGCTGGCGCTCTGCTCTTCCCGATCGATTGGCCGGAGCCCTTCGGGCTGGTGATGATCGAGGCCATGGCCTGCGGCACGCCAGTGATCGCTTTCGGCTGTGGCTCGGTACCCGAGGTCATTGACAATGGCATTTCCGGCATTCTCGTCGACAGTGTCACTGAGGCGGCTGAGAACGTCGAATTGGCGCTGCGGCTCGATCGGCAAAGGGTACGGGCGGCATTCGAAAAGCGCTTCACCGCGAAACGGATGGCGTGCGACTATGTCGACATCTACCGCAACTTGCCGGGCGTTCGTACCAAAGCCGCGCCAATCCGCCGGTCGAATGGTCAGGCGCCCGACCTGCAGGCCGTTGCCTGACGTCAAGGAGGAGACATGTCAAACATTTCTGCGGACGGCAACTCCGCCGCGGCATCGCCGGGCCCGGCGGCGGCGGTCGCTCAGTTTTTCATTCCGGCCGCCGCATCGCTGCAGGAGCGCCGGCCGCGCACCCTGAAGCACGGCGATACTTTCGCCGTCTTCGACCACAATGGCGACGCTCTTTCCGGTCCCGGCAGTCCGGAAGGTCTCTTTCACCGGGATACCCGTTACCTCTCGCATCTCTACCTGACGATCACCGGTCAGCGGCCGATGCTCCTGTCGTCGACACTTCGCGATGACAATGCCACGCTGACCTGCGATCTCACCAATCCTGATCAATTCGATGACAAGGGAAGGCTGGTTCTCGGCCATGACACCATTCATCTGCGAAGGTCGCGCTTTCTCTGGAACGCCTGTTGTTATGAACGGCTGGCCGTGAGGAACTATGACGAGCGTCGGCAACATGTCCGCATCCAGATCGCGTTTGATGCCGATTTCGCTGACCTTTTCGAAGTCCGGGGAACCGCAAGGGCAAGGCGAGGGCGCCATCTTCCTGCCGTCATAGAACAGGATAGCATCCTCCTTTCCTATATTGGCTTGGACGATCGCAAGAGGTCGGTGCGACTTTCCTTCATGCCGGAACCGACCGAGATTCGGAGCGATCTTGTCACCTTCGATCTCCATCTAGAGCCGCACGAGACCAAGTCGCTGTTCATCCAGATCGGCTGCGACCAGACCTCCGCCGACCGACTGAGCCGCCTTTCTTTCTTCCTGGCCTTGCGGGATGCCCGTCGTGCGTTGCGCGCCTCTTCCTCGCGCGCGGCGTTGATTGCAACCTCCAACGAGGTCTTCAACGAAGTCTCGCGCCGCAGCGTCTCCGACCTGTACATGTTGATGACCGACAAGGCAGAAGGTCCCTATCCCTATGCCGGCATCCCCTGGTTCAGCACCGTCTTCGGCCGTGACGCTCTGATCACCGCGCTTCAGACACTTTGGCTCGATCCGGAGATCGCCCGCGGCGTTCTCGGTCATCTGGCAGCCAACCAGGCGACGACTGTCGATCCTGCTTCGGACGCCGAGCCTGGCAAGATCCTCCACGAAACGCGCTACGGCGAGATGGCCGAACTTGGCGAGGTTCCGTTCGGACGTTATTACGGCAGCGTCGATTCAACGCCGCTATTTGTAATGCTGGCTGGCGCCTATCTCCAGCGAACCGGTGATCTTGCGACGATCGACCGGCTCCTGCCATATGTCGAAGCGGCGCTGACGTGGATCGACGAATATGGCGATCGCGACAGCGACGGCTTCGTTGAATATGGACGGCTGACGGAAGAAGGACTGATCAATCAGGCATGGAAAGACAGCCACGATTCGGTTTTCCATGCCGACGGCACATTGGCCCGGGGGCCGATCGCGATCGCCGAAGTCCAGGCTTATGTCTACGGCGCGTGGCAAAGTGCTGCCGAAATCTTCAGGCGGAAGGGCAGGCCGGAACGAGCCGCGAGTTTTCTCGCGCGGGCGGAGGGACTGCGCCGGGCTTTCGACATCAGCTTCTTCGACGAGGAGCTTGGCACATATGTGTTGGCCCTCGACGGAGACAAACGACCCTGCCGCATTCGATCCTCAAATGCCGGCCATTCGCTGTTCACCGGCATTGCTTATCCTGAACGGGTCCAACAGCTTACCCGCACTCTGATGAGCGCATCGTCCTTCTGCGGCTGGGGCATTCGTACCATCCCCTCCACCGAAGCACGTTACAATCCGATGAGCTATCACAATGGCTCGATCTGGCCACATGACAATGCCCTGATCGCCAGTGGCCTTGCGCGCTACGGCTACCGCGTCGAAGCGGCGCGGATCTTCGAGGGGTTGTTCGCCGCCGCGACCTATATCGACCTGCGACGACTCCCCGAACTCCTCTGCGGCATGCCGCGCCAGCGGGCACGAGGGCCCACCTTTTATCCGGTCGCCTGCTCGCCTCAAGCATGGGCGGCAGCAGCACCCTTGTCTCTGCTGCAATCCTGTCTCGGCCTCGACTTCGACCCGAACGGCCCACTCATCAGCTTCAATATGCCGCGACTTCCCTCTTTCCTCGACGAGGTGATCTTGCGACGCCTGCTGATCGGTAGCGGCTCGGCAGACGTCGCCGTTCGCCGGTCGGGAGACCAGGTCGTTGTCGACGTGATCAATCGCCAGGGCAATGTTCAGGTGCTCATCACGGCCTGATGAAGAGAGGGTTCCGGAGGCAGGTCACCCGCCTTTCCAAACCTCTTCCTCTTCATCCGACCGTAGCAGATCGACAACGCGCCAAAGATCCATTCCGTCCACTACGCGAAATTCGCCGCCATATCCGGCGGCAGGATGCTGAAGCTGTGACAGAGGGTGCCGTAGAGCGCGACAATGGCGGCTGAAACCCAAAAAGGCCGGAGACAAAGTCTCACGGCCGTAGTTTTTCAATCGACAGCATAGGGAGGAGAATCGCGTGGAGACCACATTAGCGGAGTATGGTTAACGAAGTCTAAACACTGGTTTCGACGCTCACGGTATATGGATTTGCACAGCCGCCGTCATCCATGCTGGATGCCGGACGCAAGTTTCGACAACAAGAACATGTTGCGGCATCGTCACGTGACTTGGCGTGGTCCGGTGCTTGCCAGGGGAGATTGGGGCGCTAGTTGCGGTGCTCGGCTAGTGGATCGTGCCGCTGATGGCCATCTTTGAAACGAAGGCAGATAAGAGCTTCGCATCGAAATGCCCCGGCGAATTCATCATCATGTTGATGGCCTCGGTTTGCGAGAACGCACGCTTATAAGGCCGGATTGTGGTGAGTGCCTCGTAGACGTCGCAGATGGCCGCCAGCCGCGCGACGTACGGTATGCTTCTGCCGGAAAGTCTGCCGGGGTAACCGCCGCCCTCATACCGTTCGTGATGATAGCGACAGATATCCAGAACCTCTTTTGGCGCTGTGCCCGCTCTTGATAACATCTCGTAGCCAAGCTGCGGATGTCGTCGAACAAGCTCCATCTCCTCGGCAGTCAGTTTGCCGGTCTTGGTAAGGATGTCGTCGGAGAGCGTCATCTTGCCCAGATCATGCACCAGGCCGCCGAGGCCAAGCAGGCGGATATCGTCTTCGCTGTGGCCGAGGCTACGTCCGAACGCAACCATAAGCGCGCTGACCGCCAGCGAATGAAGAAAGGTCACCTCGTCCTTCTCCTTCAGCTTGGCAACAGCAATCAGAGCTCCAGCATTATCGAGTGATGCGGACATGATCCGCTCCACGGCTGTGCTGGCCGGTCCGTCAGCGAAGCAAGCTTGCAAGCGGGCGTCGCTGAGAACTTGCCGGAGGTGTGGATCGATTTCCCTAATAGACTGTCGCGCTCGCCCGATCTCCTGCGGAGTGAACACCACGAGCAGCCTTGCCTCATAGCTCGCAGCGTCCTCCCCTTGAGCCGGGTTTCGATCAAGATCGATGCCTTTGGCGACATTGATGACCACGCTTTTGACGTGGCTTGCTATGATGCGTCTGACGTCGCTATTGGACCTGATCAGAAATGGCTCGCATCTGACTGCATCACCATGGCCGCCGAGCTCGACGTCTTCTACGAACATCCCAACCCGTAGCTGGTTCACCTGAATCCGCTTCTGCATTCTCTATCCCTGGATACCAAATAGCTAAATAAACTCGTGGCGCGGTAAAGAACCCTGCCTTGATCTAACACCGTTGGCCGCAGTTTGATGGGGAGGCCGCTGTGCGCGGTCTCTGAGCAACGTTGTTGCCTCTACGCGGTTGACTGCCTTTGAGAAAAGATATCCCTGCCCGAGCTTGCAGCCGAGCTTTTCCAGCTGTTCGGCCTGGGCTTCAGATTCTATTCCTTCTGCTACCACCCGGACGCCGAGGTTGCTGGCAATGCCGATCAGCCCTTCGACGATGAATAAGCCAGCATCTCCAGGCGTCAACCGATCGACAAAGGACTTATCGATTTTGAGGATATCGACGGGTATGGTCAGCAAGTGGGTAAGGGAGGCAAATCCGGTCCCGAAATCGTCCAGGGCCACTTTAATTCCTTCTGCGCGCAGGGCCTTGATCTCCGCCGCAACAACATGATCGCGCTGCCCGAGGTAGACCGATTCCGTCACCTCCAGTATGACGTGGTCTAGCGGAACTTCAGCCTCGTCAAAAGCTTTGCAGATCTTTTCCCTTAGGGCTCCGGCGCGAAAGTCTGCGGCGGACAGATTGATGCCGACATGCTGCAGAGGGAGACCAGCATCAAGCCAGCTCCGCATGTCGTGCGCCACGCTTGTCATCATCCGCTGGGTCAGTTCGGCGGCCACGCGAGCATCCTTCGCGGCTTCCTGGAAGTGTGCAGCGGCGATGACCTCGCCCGACGGCGTGGTCATCCGGCACAGGGCTTCAAAGCCAACAATCTCTCTGGTGTCGATGCGCACGATGGGCTGATAATGCGGATTGATGCGACCTTGCGAGAGCGCAAGACTGACGTCCCGAACCGCTCTGAAACGCCTCGTTAGCGCCGTGCCGAGGCCGCGGTGAAACTGCAAATACTTCCCCCGATTGTTTTCCTTTGCATGATAAAGAGCCACGTCGGCGTTTCGGCGGATTTGGTCGGGCGTCAAGCCGTCTTCTGGTAACGCTCCGCCGATGGTTGCGGCAGGAACGACGACATGACCGTCACATTCGGCGGGTAATGCCAACGCAGCAAGGATCTCAGTCGCCGTCCGTTCCAGACCGAGGCTCTGCATCGGAAACACGATCAAGGCAAATTCATCGCCGCCGAGCCTGAAGGCTGCTTCTGCCCCCACGGCGGCGCGAAGACGAACTGCGACCGTATTGATCAGTGCGTCGCCGGCCGCGTGACCGAAGGTGTCATTCACGAGTTTCAGATTATCGAGGTCAGCGAGCAAAATTCCCCAAGCGCGCTCGGAGATGTCAAGTTCTTGGTTCAAGACCCGATCGAAGGCAGCCCGGTTTGGTAGGCCGGTTAAAGCGTCCGTGTAAGTCAGGCGCTGGCGCTCTCTGACACGCTCTTCGCGATCGATAGCAATTGAGCAGAGGTGGACGCAGGCGTCGATGACCTTTTGCTCGAGATCGCTAGGGGTTCGCACCTCGCGATAATAGAAGGCGAAGGTCCCGACGACGCGGTCGCCACTTTTGATCGGGCTTGACCAGCAGGCACGAATACCGATTGGCATAGCGAGTGACCGATAATCCTGCCAACGTGGGTCCGTCGCGATATCGGCGACGATCACCGGCTCTCCATAGTACGCAGCCGTGCCGCAGGAACCAGCCAATGGTCCGGCCTTCAGGTTTTCGATCGCGGCCGAATAGGACGCCGGAAGCGACGGGGCCGCGAGCGTATGCAGGCAGCGGCCATCGTATGCCAGAACCGAGGCGGAAATGCCGGGGACCGCGGACTCGACCCTCAAGCAGAGCTCCGCCATTGTCGTCGCCAACGGCTCTCCCTTGGCGATCATCTCAAGAATGGCGTTCTGCAAGGTGAGTATCATCATGCACCGTCTCGAAAAGGAGATAGCTACCTATCAGCCCCGCTTTCAGATCGAGTTATCCGATTGCTTAAAAATTGAGACGTCTTGACGGCTTTAGATCCGCCGTGGGACGGGTAATACCTCCAATATCCAAGCCAGCATCAGACGTCGCCGGCCTTCGTCAAGGTAGTTGAGGCGCTGCGGTATCGCGGTCAGTCCGAAACGTGCCTGGCAGCGGGGTCGTTGCGAAGTCGATCCCAGAGAGCTATGACATTCGCCAGTCAATCCGGAAAGGGAAAATCGCGTGGCAAACGGTACCGTCAAGTTCTTCAACCAGGACAAGGGCTTCGGCTTCATCACGCCGGATAACGGCGGGCAGGACGTCTTCGTCCACATCTCCGCGGTGCAAGGCGGATCGCTGCGCGACGGCCAGGCGGTCAGCTACGAGGTAGGCCAGGATCGCAAGACCGGAAAGTCCAAGGCGGAAAACGTGCGTCCGGCCTGACTGCCGACGCAACAAAAAAGCCGGGGCGAAACCGCACCGACTTTCGTTTGTCTGCCTGCTCTAAAGGCTCCGACTTTATCGGCCACGTATAGGCGAGTTATTCAACGTGGCCGCTCGCCATCCGCCGAGACATGCTCGGCGCCCGCATCCGGGTGATGCTACGCGCTGCCCGCCGGGTCGATGATCTCGCCTGTGACCTCCGTGATGACGACGGTTCGGTAGGACGTCGAGACTGAGTGCAGCGGTTCGCCGCCTGTTCATTCAGGCACTCTGCAAACGGGCCTCTCCAACCTCTAAGAATATCTTCAGAGCTTAGCTTGTTCGACGGAGCTAAAACGCAGTGCTCTGCCGTCTGCCGCGACTATCGCATCCATCTCCTCTGCGAGCGCATCGCGATCATCGACACCGCGCAAGAGACGGCCAGCCAGAGTATCGAAACGTCCGGCAGCGATGTCGGCAATCAAGAGTGCAGCCCGTGACGGTTCGATGTTGACACCATCCTCAAAAAGCTTCTGGATCCCGGGCAAGTAGGTTTTCCCGGCCTCCGACGATAGCTGCAACTCGGTCATCGCAGTGCGAACAAGACCGGGATCGACGGCGAACGCGCGCACGTTGTTGCCAATGGTTGTGTCGTTCAGACATTCGGTGAAACGCATAATGGCGGCCTTGCTGGACGCGTAGCCAGAGCCATGAGGAAAGCTGTTGCCCGTTCCGCCACCAACGAGGTTTACGATTCGGCCGCTGCCCTGCGCCAACATCATAGGGGCGGCCGTGCGGCAAGTGTTGAATGTACCACGCAGATTGATCTCGACATCCCGCCACCAAACCAGGGGATCGCAGTCCCAAATAGGACCAAAGCCCTGAAATGAGCCGTGGTTGTTGATGAGAATGTCGATCGGACCCAATTCGCTCGCAACGCGAGCAAAGGCACTTTCAACGGCGGCAAGGTCAATCAAGTCCGTCGAAACAGCGATCGCTTCACCGCCCGCTTCCTCAATGAGAGAGACTGTTTCCTCAATCTCGGTCGCCGTTCGCGCCAACGCGGCGACCTTCGCCCCTTCCCTAGCCTGCTGCAGAGCGATCTCTCGACCTATTCCTCTGCCGCCGCCAGTTACGACTGCGATCATGTTCGAAAGGCGGGCCATGCTTTCTCCTATGGCGATTTAACAATCGATCTGGATACACAAAAATATGTATGCCTCGGCGGCTGATGGCAATGACGGCGGCTCGACTTCGATCTCGCGGTGACGGCCAATTTCAAGGCATCTACCGGGAGCCGCTGGACGACGCGCTGGCGCACGACCTTCGTCGCTTTCCTTGTTGGGAAAAGCCGAAAACCGTTCCGTTACGTCTCTGCTGGGGCGCTCAATCGCCCGGTCGACCTGGAAGTCCAGTCAGATCCTGCGCCCATGCCAACGCCGAAGAGCACCAGATCTGCGAATGGGGTTTCAGCTCCTGACGCTGATTGACCGTTCCCAGTCTGACACCGACCTGCTCGGCGTCTTCATTCTCTCCCGCCGTATAGATGGGCGATCCGCAATCGGAACAGAAGAACTGCAGCCGCCGACGACCATTGTCGGCGGTCTTAACATAAAGCTTGGGCTCACCTGACGTGATATGGAACTGGCTACGTTGTGTGCTGACGGTCACCCTATAGGCGGTGCCAGTCAATCTCTGGCAGTCGGTACAATGGCAGATCGCGACGTCTTGCGGATCGACCTCGGCTTCATATGTGATCTTTCCGCATTGGCATGCGCCATCGATGTGCATGTCAGCTCTCCATCCAGTGTTGCTGCTTCGGGACAAAGAGGATGGCCCTGACAAGTCGACATCTAGTCTTGCCTCCCCGCGCTACCTTCTTGATTTCTGCGCTTGGGCCGCTCACGGGATGTTGTCTGCAGGGAGATGGAGAAAATATGAAAAACGTGACAAGTGACGTGGGATGTCTAACTGAAAACCCACGAGATTCCATGTCCGAAGTCGACTGGTTGAGTCATCTCCTGCAGATCGTCAGCGTGACCGGCCAACTCGAGGTCCGGTGTTCATATGGTGCACCGTGGCGAGTTGCGTGGCCGCGGGCTGCGGCGAATGAGATCCCATACCACGTGATCGTCAAGGGTCGGGCCATCTTCGAGCACCCGGAGACCAAATCGACGAAAGAACTTTGCGCGGGAGATATCATATTGCTGCCTCACGGCGCGCCGCACATGCTCCATGATGGCAGCGGGGAAACACCTATCGCAACGCGACAGCACCGGGGAACCGCTGGCTGGATGCTGAGCGAGAACGATAGCCATGACGAGCAACTCGATCTTTTGTGCGGCCGCTTCTTCATCGCGCCGCCCCATGATCGGCTGATCCGCACCTACCTGCCCACAGACGTGGTGGCGCGTGCAATCGACCGTCGTGAAGTGGACGGTGAGGGCTCCGCCACCGATCAACTGGCCAGTCTGGTGGGGTTGATGCGCATGGAGGCGGCCGGCGACCTGGTGGGTGGCCGCGCCGTTTTGAACGCCCTGTCTTCAGTTCTGTTTACCCTTGTGCTGAGAGCAGCAAGTGAATCGAAAAAAGCCCCCGAGGGACTGTTGGCGCTCGCCGGTCATCCAAGACTGGCGCCTGCAGTCACCGCAATGCTCGCCGACCCGGCAAAGCCCTGGAAATTGCCCGATCTGGCAGATCTGTGCGGCATGTCCCGCGCTACGTTCATGCGCCGCTTCCAGGACAGGCTCGGTTGCTCCGCGCTCGACCTCTTGACTGATTTGCGCATGAGCCTGGCCGCCAACGATCTCAAGAAGCCGGCGGTCAGTACCGAGGCAATCGCCGAAACGGTCGGCTATCAATCCGTTTCGGCATTCCGCCGCGTGTTCACCGAGAAGATGGGGATGACGCCAGGGGAATGGCGAAGGCTGGCGCAGACCGGCGGGAAAAGTGAGGGTTGGTGCTGGGCTAAAGCTTGATCCTTTTGAGCATTAGATTGAGGCAATTCAGTCTCGATAATATCATTGCTGCTCGTAAAATCGGCTCCGTAATCACTTGATGAGGGAGCCACCCAATGAACTACATCAGCAACACAGCCTCCGAAACTACGCCGACGAATGCGGTTATCGACACCATCCTCAGCCGCAGCGCCGCCAAATATTACGACACCACCGCCACATTGAGCGACGATCATATCCGGGATCTGGTGCGCATCGGCACGTCGGCGCCGACATCATTCCATCTTCAGAACTGGCGATTTATCGCCGTCCGCACGTCGCTCTGGTAGCCATGTACACGCTGACGAACCTGTTCAACAATGTCTTCGATCCCGACAAGGACTTTCCCGCCGTTGCGCCAGCTGGCGCGATCTGAGTTCCGCTCTCTCGCACCCTCATGAAGCCGTTGGATCAATCCCATGAACATCCTCCATATTGATAGCAGCCAGCGTCTGGAATGGCATAGTCGTGCGCTTTCGGCGGCGATCGTCGAGAAGCTTCTTGAGGTTGCACCCACGGCAAGCATCACACGGCGTGACATCGGGGCAGATCCCCTGCCCCAGACCACGCTGTTATATGCCGCCGCGTTGGCATCACCGGCGAGCTTGGCAGCGCCGCCTGCGGGCTCCCACGAAATACTTATCGGGGAGGTCGAAGCGGCGGACATGATTGTAATCGGAACGCCGATGCACAATCTGACCATTCCCTCGGTTCTCAAGGCCTGGATCGACCAGATCCTGCGCGTCGGCCGCACGATGAAATCGACTCCGGCGGAAAAGGTTGGACTGCTCCATGACCGTCCTGTGTTTATCGGAGTCGCTTCGGGCGCCTTCTACACCGGTGAAAGAGCGAACCAACCCGATTTTCTCACACCCTACCTGTCCCTGTCGCTGAGCTCGATCGGGCTGAAGACGCAATAATTCTTTCCGCTGCAAGGCACCGCGTTCCTCGGCTGGGAACATGCGGCAGTGGCGCGGCAGGCGCTTCTCGCCGCCCGGGGCGGAATGGTTGAGTGTCCGGGCCGCCAGCGTGGATGTCTCCGGGACCCGGCACGCCTGAACTGGTCACCCTCTACGACAACGCTAGAACCTATGTCGATGGAAAATGGCTGACGCTTCCCGTCTCGGATGGAAGCGATCTGCAGGATGTCAAAGACCTCTTGCTGATGAAGCGCTCGCCGGTATCGGACCTGTGATTGCCAATTATTGAGGCTCGTCCGTCGGCATCCGGTCAAACAAGCCACAGTCGAGCGGCAACTGCCTGCACAAGGCCGATATTGGCTTGTGGTCCTCAAATCTTTCAATGCAACGGAAATTAAGGAGTGCGTCCCATGAAAGCCATTGTAGCAACCAACCCGGAGGCGGAGCTTGCCGGTCTAAAACTGATGGAACGACCCGAGCCAACGGCCGCCATCAACGACGTCGTTGTCAGGGTTCATGCGGCGGGGTTCGTCAATACCGAACTTGAATGGCCCTCTACCTGGACCGATCGGACCTCGCATGATCGGACGCCGTCAATCCTTGGTCATGAGGTGGCTGGCGTGGTCACGGCTTTGGGTTACGGCACCACAGGACTGTCGATCGGCCAGCGCGTATTCGGCCTGGCTGACTGGTACCGCGACGGCACGCTTGCCGAATATGTCTCTCTGGAGGCACGCAATCTGGCGCCGCTGCCGGGTGATGTCGATTTCACTGTCGGTGCCAGTCTGCCGATCTCGGGCCTCACCGCTTGGCAGGGTCTGTTCCAGCATGGCCGACTTCAGGCGGGACAAACAGTTCTGGCGCACGGTGCAGCCGGCGCCGTCGGCTCGATCGTGACGCAGCTCGCGAAGGAAGCCGGTGCCTATGTCGTCGGTACGGGGCGCACCGCCGACCGTCAAAAGGTTCTCGACTTCGGGGCGAATGAGTTCGTCGATCTTGCAAACGACAGCCTTGAAGACATAGGCAGCGTGGACTTGGTCTTCGACGTCATCGGCGGGGACATCCAGAAGCGGTCGGCTGCCCTGATCAGAACCGGCGGAACGCTTGTGACTGCGGTCGGGCCAACCGATGTTCGGCCTGCAAACGGATCCACCGTTGATTTTGTGGTTGAGGCCGATCGAAACCAACTGTTCGAGATCGTGCAGCGGGTCCGCGATGGCAGACTGCGTACAAATGTCGGCAAGATCACAACTTTGACCGACGCGGTCGCCGCGCTCACCTCAACGGAGCGGCGCGCAGGAAAAACCGTCATCCGCGTTCTGGCCTGATCAATCCGCATCTGGGGCGGCCAACCATTCTGGACGCCCTTTCGCCTTGGCGCTACGCCCGCGTGGGGAGAGGATGGCTGCAACCATCCTCTCCTTTCGGTAAGGCTACCGTGCAACAACTACGGAAGTTGCGCAACATGCAACGTGTCAATATCCACGGTTCCCGGCGGACGTTCGTCCGCGTCACCAACCGGATCCAAGAAATGACCGCAACCGACACCGCCACCCTCCTCGAAGACGCCGCCGATCGGATTGCTGACATCTCCCGACCGGATCTGCAGATCATGCTTCGGCGGGCTGCGCTGAGGCTACGCAACGCCTCGGCCGTCTCGATGGATGATGATGTGGAAGAAGTCCTTCGTGACCTGGCCGGGGAGTTCGGACTGACGCGCAACGACACCATCAGGTTCATCGTCAGGGAATGGATGGCTAAGAACACCTATCTGCCGGTGCATATGCTAGATAAAGACGGGGATGTAGATGGGAACAGGTGAGCCGCGGATCACAACTGCGACTGCGACGCCACTCCCAAGTTGCTAGCGAGCCTGACGGAACGTCACGACAGAAAGGGTTCGGCCGGCCTCACAAAAATTTCTATTGCATAACCCGAAACATCCCGCCCGTCGCCCGCCGCCCTCCTCATATACTCCTTTGCAAGCGTCATGGCTTCTGCGCGAGCATCGTCCAAAGAGGCAAAATCTGCTTTCGCAACATCGTTCACCGCGCCGACCGGCGTTATCAGGTGAAAAATGTAGCGGGCTGCAGTGCTCATTCGTCAGATCTAGGCGGTTTCAACGGCAGGCCAAGGACAGGTCTTGGTAAACTATTCAATTTCAAGATGCAGCGGATACCATCGTCGCCGCCTGGCGAGGCCGATGGAAACCAACTGTTCGAGATCGTGCAGCGGCTCCGCGATGGCAGACTGCGTACAAATCTCGGCAAGATCACAACTTTGACCGACGCTGTCGCCGCGCTCACCTCAACGGAGCGGCGCGCAGGAAAAACCGTCATCCGCGTTCCGGCCTGATCAATCCGCATCTGGGGCGGCCAACCATTCCGAGCGCCCCACTCTCCTATACGAACCACCGACCCCGCCACAGGAACCCGCGCGCCTGCAGCAAAATATTGCGCAGCTGGATTTGCACATCCGACGGCCGACGAATTGGAGTGGAGGTCAGGCGTAGATTTTATCACCAAATGGTGCTATTCATAGCACCATAATCAGGAAGCCGGACGATGCGATCGACTATCAATCTCGACGACACCCTTATGGAAAGGGCTAGGTCTCTGACGGGCACGAAAGAAACCGCCACTCTGGTCCGCCAAGCGTTGGAGACGCTTGTTCGTGTGGAGTCGGGAAAACGCCTAATCGCGCTCGGCGGCACTATGCCGGATGCGAAAGCGGCTCCACGCCGCCGGAGCGTAGCTGCCAAGTGATACTTGCCGACACTTCCATCTGGATCGATCATTTCCGGCATGCCGATTCAGAGCTGCGTAGGATTATTGAGGACGACCGTCTCTTATGCCATCCAGCCGTAATCGGAGAGCTCGCACTTGGCAGCCTTGGGGATCGCAGTAGTGTGATAGCATTCCTGGCGGCCCAGCGCGAAGCGTTCGTCGCGACGCACGACGAAGTTATGATGATGATTGATCGCCACGCCATTTTCAGCATGGGCATTGGCTACACAGATGCCCACTTGATGGCCTCAGTTCTCCTCGACCAACGAGCGGCGCTGTGGACCAGAGACAAGCGTCTGCGGGCAGCGGCCGAAAAGGCGGGGGCTTCACTGCACACCCCTGACAACCCGCGAAACTAAATGCTGTATCGAGCTGGTTGTGAGCCGCCTCAGCGCAGGGTTCCGATCGATCCATCATGCGATCTTCCTAACCAAGATGCGGTCGGTGATCGCTCATGCCGATAAGACCGGGATCGCTGCCGTGGTGAGTTGATCTTTCGGCCAAACAGAGCAAGCCTGGCGCGATATCGCGAGCTGCTCACGCAGGCAAGGTCGTGCACTTCGGGCTGACGTCCCGGCTAGGTGCTACGGTGCAGCAGAGCCGAGCGGCGGATATTCAATAAAAAATTTCGGCGGTGTATGTCCGTATTACCCGCCCTTCGATCGGCGACGTATTGGATCACTTCGACGTGCTCGAGATCGAGGACCGGTTTCTGGATGACGCCTAGCGCACCGGGCACGCCGCCAAGCCTGCACGGCTTCGGACATCGTCTTAAAGTCGGGCTTTTCGAGCTCTTTCTTCATTCAAGCACTCCTTCCAGCCTCCAACACGTAGGACTGTGAAAAAGAGCTTCAACCTGCCACCGAAAGATGGGGTTGGACCGTCCCTCCGCCGCACTAGATACGTCCTCCACCGGAGGAATTTGCATGACGAAGCTCACATATCATGTCGGCGAGCATGACGGCGGTTTTGGATACAGGCTCGGCGACGTTTGGTCCGAGACCTTTCCTACTCATGACACGGCGCTCAGAGCCGCTAAATCTGCAGCGGACCGGCAGCACCTCGAAGGCCGCGACGCCGAGATATCCTATCAAGTTGCCGATGGGAGCT
Source organism: Rhizobium acidisoli (assembly GCF_002531755.2). Taxonomy (NCBI): domain Bacteria; kingdom Pseudomonadati; phylum Pseudomonadota; class Alphaproteobacteria; order Hyphomicrobiales; family Rhizobiaceae; genus Rhizobium; species Rhizobium acidisoli. Next base: position 364,436 of record NZ_CP035001.1, read on the forward strand.
GGCAGACGGAACACGTGGATGGCGGCGACCGACCGGATACCGAGGTCGTGGACGACGACGCCAAGGGTTCGACGAGATGACGACGCTGACTGGATCTTGCAAGTGCGGGGACGTTCGACTTGCCGTCCGAGGCTCGCCGAGCCGGATTGGCATCTGCCACTCCAACGGAAGTGGTTAAGGCGGCTGGACCCCCAGGGAATGAAGAGTCCGGCAAGCACCAAAACGTAAGTCGCTGAATGGAAGACACCGTCCCAAAAGGTGTTAAGTTCGAGGTTTTCGATGGAGGTGATGGGATACCAGGAGCTGACCACGTGGAGCAATTGGTGAAGGACAATGCCATCGAAGAAACCGCCGAGTACTACTCCCAGAAGAAGACCGGCGGACATCGGGAACTTTCTTCTATCGCCGCCTGCTATGCCAGTTATGCCAGGACCTTCGCTACGACCGCGGCCTCTATGAATGCGCTCCGGGCCAGCGCCGGGCTGCCGTGACGGGCGATCGCGTCCAAGCATCCTCTCTTGGCCGCGGCATATTCTGGACAACCGTTCGATGGCCAGCGGTGGAGGAGTTCAGACAGCGCCGCGTCGGGGCCATCGATCCGTTCGCGGAAGCCGTTGCCTATCCGCACAAATACCGGTGTGTCCCAGGTGACGTGGAAGGCGACGTCGATAACGTTTTCCACAATAGACCTCCTGTTGACATTCCCAGGGAAACAAGGGCGCCGCTGCCAGGTTCCTCAGTCTGGAGTTTGGTGCGCTATCGGACGCGTGATCGAGCCATTGGCTTGGAGAATTCTCGGATGGGTTTAGTAAATGCTGATACATCGGAAATAACGATTACCGCTGCCACTCCATACCCTCAACAGCCTGCCGCCAGCTTTTGGCTTCTAGTTATGGTGTTCCCACGAAACGCAAGAGCTGACCCCGAAAGCCTACGCACATGGCCGCATCGTGCAGTGGAAAGCCGTGGCCGGCGTCTCACAGGGAATGTGGATCATCCAAATAACGAAGGGATCCTATTGGCCCGGCGATGTCGCGTTGTTCGTGGACGCCTGAACAAGGCGCTTGTTTGTCACGTCAGGCAGTTGCGATTCAAGGGCGGACGTCGAGAAAATTTACCTCGTTTTTCGGGACATGGACTTCCTCAATTGCCCGCGGCAGAGACTTCTCCGATCGTCCATGCGAACAGATCGGCTTGTCCCATTGTCTCCAATGCGCTTAATGGACAGACTGGCTGATAACCCGATGCGGATAAGCTGCCTTGAATTGCGATATCATCGCAAAGGCCTGCTGCAAGACCCGCTCGGCAACCTCGGGCCTGTCACGAGCAAGTTCATCGGCATTGATGCGGATTGCTTCTGCCATATTGGCCGACATCGTCGCAAAGCGTCCCTCGCCATAAACCACAGCCTCCTGTGAGGCGGTCTCAAGCCAACGGGCAAAATCGACGATGATCTCCTCCCGCTCAGGGATGCTGGCGCTTTTGATGATATTGATGTTTTCTTCCATGCGGTCTCGCTCCATACAGACGTGGAAAAGTCACCGAGCTCATCAAGCCTCGGCCGGCCGATGAGCTGGGGAGTGAGAAAATCAATTTCAAGCCTCAGTGCAGTTTTAATTCACCATCGACGCGCCGCCACTCATTGGGGCCGACCAGGCGATGGTGGCTGTAGCGAACAGAATGCAGCGGCCCATCGAGGGAAGCCTGCCAGAAATCCAGGAACCTGCGCATTTCGGGAAAGTCAGGGGCGAGATCGTATTCCTGCCAGACATAGGTCTGCAGGACGGATTCGAAATCCGGGATGCGATAAAGTATATGCGCGGTGGTCAGTCCGTACCCATTGAGCTGGCGCTCGAGATCAGATGAAAAGTTCATGCTTCATCTCCGTTTCGTGACAATAGGGATGATCGCGCAGGTATGCGCCATGATCAACCTGTCCGAAACGGAAAAATTCACATTATTGTTCCTTTCCAGCGTGTTAGCAGCCGCAAAGGACGAGTGCTAATTTTTCTCAATCGCCCTCTTGAAATCGAAAAAATGCGAAAATAAATTTTTTTCGCGAAACGCTCAAAGAGGTTTCGTTCCTGTCCGGATGCGGGCACTCCCATCCGGACAGGGGAACGTCATCACTGTTTGTCCATGGAGGAAAACATGTCGTTTAGACCGCTTCATGATCGCATTCTCGTCCGCCGCGTCGAATCCGAAGAGAAGACCAAGGGCGGCATCATCATTCCCGATACCGCCAAGGAAAAGCCGCAGGAAGGCGAAGTCGTCGCCGTCGGGCCCGGCGCGCGTAACGAGGCGGGCCAGATCCAGGCGCTCGACGTTAAGGCTGGTGACCGCATCCTGTTCGGCAAGTGGTCTGGCACTGAGATCAAGATCAACGGCGAAGACCTGCTGATCATGAAGGAAAGTGACGTCATGGGTATCATCGAAGCCCAGGTCGAGCAGAAGAAAGCCGCCTGAGCCTACCCTGTCGAAACCATCAGTCAAATAGCTGCCTATTGAGGAGTTAAAGAAATGGCTGCGAAAGAAGTCAAGTTCAACACCGATGCCCGTGAACGCATGCTGAGAGGGGTCGATGTTCTGGCGAATGCCGTGAAAGTCACACTCGGCCCTAAGGGCCGCAACGTCGTCATCGACAAGTCGTTCGGCGCACCGCGCATCACCAAGGACGGCGTCTCCGTCGCCAGGGAAATCGAACTAGAAGACAAGTTCGAGAACATGGGCGCGCAGATGTTGCGTGAAGTGGCATCGAAGACCAACGATCTCGCCGGCGACGGCACCACCACCGCGACTGTTCTGGCCCAAGCTATCGTCAAGGAAGGCGCCAAGGCGGTAGCATCCGGCATGAACCCGATGGACCTGAAACGCGGCATCGACATTGCCGTCGACGCAGTGGTCAAAGAACTGAAGACCAACGCCCGCAAGATCACCAGCAATTCTGAAATCGCCCAGGTCGGTACCATCTCCGCCAACGGCGACGAAGAAATCGGCCGCTATCTTGCCGAAGCCATGGAAAAGGTTGGCAACGAAGGCGTGATCACCGTCGAAGAGGCCAAAACCGCCGAGACAGAACTCGAAGTCGTCGAAGGCATGCAGTTTGATCGAGGCTACCTGTCCCCCTATTTCGTAACCAATCAGGACAAGATGCGGGTCGAGCTTGAGGATCCCTATATCCTCATCCACGAAAAGAAGCTCTCCAATCTCCAGGCAATGCTGCCAGTGCTAGAGGCTGTGGTGAAGTCAGGTAAGCCTCTGCTGATCATCGCCGAGGACGTTGAAGGCGAAGCGCTTGCGACGCTTGTCGTCAACAAGCTTCGTGGCGGCCTGAAGATTGCTGCCGTCAAGGCTCCGGGCTTCGGCGATCGCCGCAAGGCCATGTTGGAGGACATCGCCATCCTGACGGGCGGCACAGTCATCTCGGAGGATGTCGGCATCAAGCTGGAGAACGTCACGCTCGAGATGCTCGGCCGCGCCAAGAAGGTGGCGATAGAGAAGGAAAACACCACCATCATCGATGGCGTTGGCTCCAAGGGCGACATCGATGGTCGTGTTGCGCAGATCCGCGCCCAGATCGAGGAGACCACCTCCGACTACGATCGCGAGAAGCTGCAGGAACGCCTTGCGAAGCTCGCCGGCGGCGTTGCCGTTATCCGTGTTGGCGGATCGACGGAAGTCGAAGTGAAGGAGAAAAAGGACCGCGTCGATGACGCCCTTCATGCGACCCGTGCCGCCGTCGAAGAAGGTATCCTGCCCGGCGGTGGCGTAGCGCTGCTGCGCGCGGTTCGAGCACTTGATGGCCTCCCTACAGCCAACGACGATCAGCGTGTCGGGATCGATATCGTCCGCCGGGCGATCGAAGCTCCTGTCCGTCAGATCGCCGAAAATGCTGGAGCCGAAGGTTCGATCATCGTCGGCAAGCTGCGCGAAAAGACCGACCTGTCGTTTGGCTGGAACGCCCAGACGGGCGAGTACGGCGACCTCTATGCCCAGGGCGTCATCGACCCGGCAAAGGTGGTGCGCACCGCGCTTCAGGATGCAGCCTCTGTGGCCGGCCTGCTGGTCACGACCGAAGCCATGATTGCCGAGAAGCCGAAGAAGGAAGCTGCTCCGGCGCTGCCTGCTGGCGCTGGTATGGACTTCTAGCATCAAGAAGGCCCCGCCCGTGTATGCGGGCGGGGCCCCAAGGACGATCCGTAGCGGATCGACCCTAGGCGGCAAACCTGAAACTTCGCCTGTTTCACCGCTTTCACCGAAGCCCGTGCAGTCTTAATTTTACCGAGGCAGGCGAACGGCTTCTGTTGCCCTCAGGATCACGGGAAAATCTTCAGGAGTAATCGCCAACATCTCCCGTTTTTCCGCAGATCTCATGGCATTGGATCGCATGGCCATGCGGTCCCTTCGAACCGGCCGGATTGCTCCACGGCTGATGAGAAATTCGTCCCCGAGCGACGACGCCACAATAGCATGGTGGAGCTTGCCGAGATATGGGCTGCGGCCCATCCCGCCAGGGGACGGCCGCGGAAGCTCTCCGAGCAGCGCCTGAAGGTGAAGTCTGAGAAGCGTCTGCGACTTCGCAGCGAAAGCGCTCCCAAACCCTCCGGCTCGCCCTCGTGAAGTTTCTTTTCGATGAATGCCTTCACATCGTTACGAACGTGAAACCTCTTCGATGATTCACGGCATTAGCTTCCAATCGGTTTCGCCGCCAAGGCCCAGCCAATCCACATGAAAACAATCGTGGCCGAGCGCTTACGCCATGGTGATTATCGTCCCGCAGATGCTTCCTGCGCTGCACAGCCGAACAACTCAACACTCCCCGATTGATTTTCATCGTCCGAGGGCCGTCCCCTGCCGCCGGCAGAACACCCCGTCCTTGATTCATCGGTGGCTCATCACCATATTCATCACATGTTGATCTTGCATCATGATATCGTCGTAAGGCGGGTGTTCCTCATCGCAGGAACTTGAGCCCCGGCTGGCCGCGTCGCGCCCGCCGAGGGCGTTGGCAGCCGGTCGATAAGGCTGGGAAGCCTCACTGACATTCTCTCAACAATTCCATCGTTCGCTGTCGCAGAACCTAGTTCGCGGCGCACAGGAGTTATCAAATGACACGCGACAAGACCTCGAGGAGGCCTGCGATCATTATCGGCCGCTCGGAGCACGGAAGGCTGATCAAGCTCGCCGAGGCGCATGCGTCCAAAAACCCTGAAGTATCCGACGAGCTCCTTCAAGAACTGGAACGGGCGCGCCTTGTCGACGACAACCTGCTCCCACCCGACGTCGTCCATATGGGCTCAACGTTCGCTTTACGAGCGACCTGGGCGAAGAAAAGCAGGTGACCCTCGTGTTTCCCGGAGAGGCGGACATCGCCGAAGGGAAGATCTCCATACTCACGCCGATCGGCGCCGCGCTAATCGGTCTGAAAGCCGGCCAGTCAATCGACTGGACCGCTCGTGACGGCCGGCTGCACCGGCTGACTGTCGAAACGGTGGCAGCGCCCGCGGAACTTGGGCAGGTGCTATGATTACCATCAACCGTCCCCGCCTTCTTCCTGGAGGGTGCATCACCGCAGGACCCTGACCCCTGTGCCGTGCGCGGCCAGGGGAACTCCATCCATGTCGATTTTGAACGCCCCTAACCGGGCGATGGAGAACTGCGATGAACGACCAATTCCTGCTGACCACTAAGGACTTCACCCTGCTCGAGGCGATGCTCGACGACCCGCTCGTCCGGGACACCACCCTCATCCCCCTCCTCAGGCGGAAGATGGCTTCCGCCATCGTCATGTTCAGGGAGGATCTGCCGGAGGACGTCGCCAGCCTGAACAGTCGTGTGACTTTCAGCATCGGCGGTCGGCGCGATACGCGGGTTCTCACCACCGGCCGCATGACGACGCCGGTCGGAATGCTTCTTCCGGTGGACACGTTGCGCGGTCTTGCACTCCTTGGCCTGAGAGAAGGTCAGATGATCGTCATCGAAAATGCCGACGGGTTTGAAGAAACCATCCTGCTGGACGCGGTGAACTACCAGCCGGAACGCATGATGCGCAGATCGGACGGCTTTCCAGTGAGGATCAGACTGGCCGACAAGCCGGTGCTGAGGTTGACGCAAGGGGTCGAACCTGTGTGCAGCGCAAGACCGCCGGAGGAACCGGACGACCCCGGACCGTCGGCCGCCTAACGTACTCCGTTGGTCTGGTAGTGGTCTGACCGATAAGCTTCGCTCAGATGTCAAAGGCCGAGAAGCTGCGAGCATGCTTTTTCCATTGTGTCCTTCGCTGGCTCACCGTGACTATATGAGCGAAGCGACGCTCCGGGCGCTCCGGTCAATGCTGATGCTCCTCGCAGAAGCGCGCGCGCCGACGCCCTCCCGATCTCGGCGACGCCTGGCTGGGCTAGTCGCGCAATGTGATCGCAACCCGCATGGGCCGAAACCGCTTCAGGGTTCGGTGGAGCAGTGCCTGGTCAAGAGAAGCAGCGACAAGGTGCGGGGCGATAGAGCACGCTCCCTTAGGGGATGCGCTCAAGAGACAAAGCGAAGTCGGTTCTCGGGCTCCTTTTTCAGACTGCATTGTCCGGCAAATCGGTATAAGCCATCGCCTGGCTGGCCCTTCCTTGTGAGATGGGCTCCTGCCAAATAGCGCGTGTTTTCATAGATCTCTAACGTACAAGCCGACGGCTCGCCTCGTCCATGCAGCTTCTTTCCAAAAGCACGTTGCAAGGGATGCAACTTCGAGAAGCGCCAATGCGAGAAATAGTTCCTCTGCCTCATCGGCGATTTGCTACGGAACCTTGTGCCCTTCCCAAGGTTTGCAGCCCGCTACAATCAAACCAGGAGCTTTGCCATGACTGACATTCGTCGCCCCTCCCCTCCCTACGGCGAACAGCAGCAGGAGCCGCCGGGCGAGACGGCGCTGATGGACCCCATCCCCGATCACGGCGAAAAATCCTACAAGGGGAACGGCAAGCTAGAAGGCAAGGTGGCCTTGATCACCGGCGCCGACTCCGGGATCGGCAAAGCGGTGGCGATCGCCTTTGCCCGCGAAGGCGCCGACGTTGTCATCTCCTACCTCAACGAGGATGAAGACGCCCAAGATACGGCTAAATGGGTCGAGGAGGCCGGGCGCAAAGCGCTGGTGGTGCCAGGCGACATCAAATCCGAGGAACACTGCAACACGCTCGTGCAACGCGCCGTCGATGAGCTCGGTAGTCTCGATATTCTGGTGAACAACGCCGCCTTCCAGCGGACCTATGCCGACATCGCCGACATTACAGCCGATGAATGGGACGAGACGTTCCGGACGAACATCTACGCGCCCTTCTTCCTGTCGAAGGCAGCGGCTCCGCACATGAAGCCCGGCAGCGCGATCATCAACACCACTTCGATACAATCGCGCCAGCCGTCGCCTCAACTCCTTGCCTATGCGTCCACCAAGGGAGCGGTTTCGAATTTTACCGCTGGGCTCGCGGAAATGCTCGCCGAAAAAGGTATCCGGGTGAACGCGGTGGCGCCAGGCCCGATCTGGACGCCCCTGATCCCCTCGACCATGCCGGCGGAAAAAGCAGCCAAGTTCGGTGAGCAAACGCTGCTGAAGCGAGCCGGACAGCCGGCGGAGCTCGCCGGCGCATATGTCCTCCTGGCATCTGAGCTTGGAAGCTATATGACCGGCGCGGTCATCCCCGTCACAGGTGGCGAGATCATGATTTGACGGCCATCAACGCCTCATCGGAAGTCTGGCTCTGCCTGTCGGGAGGCAATGCCCTGGGCGCCTACCACGCCGGGGCGTATCGCGCCCTGCACGCAGCGGGCATCCGCCCCGAGCGTGTTGCAGGGACATCGGTCGGCGCGGTCGTCGGCGCGTTGATCGCCGGAAACAAGCCTGAGGACCGGCTAGCGCGTCTGGATGAGTTTTGGCAACTGACCGCCAGCGATGTTGCCATCGCTAATTTCGCCCACCTCTGGGACGGATCAAAGATTGCCTCGTCGCTCGGCACCCTGCTTCACGGTCGACCGCGTTTGTTTCAGCCGTCTCTCGGCTTGTGGTGGCGGCGCCTGAGCGGTCTGCCGTCACCATCCCTATTCGAGCGCTCGGGCATTGGAAGACGGTTACCCGGCTTGTCGATTTCGACTATCTCAACGGCGGAGACGTTCGCCTTGTCGTCAGTGCGACGGATGTCTCGACGGGGGAAGAGCAGGTTTACGACACCTCTCAAATGGAAATCACCATCGACCATCTGATGGCGTCTTCGGCATTTCCCGTGCTTTTCCCGTCCGAGCCGGTGGGTGATCGGCATATGGTTGACGGTGGCCTGGCCGCCAATCTGCCGATCCTTCCGCTGTTTCGGGAGCCGCCGGCCTGCCCCGTCAAGTGTTTGGCCTTCGATCTGGTTCAAGCGAACGGACCCGTGCCGAATACCCTCGACGACGCGGTCCACCGCATGCAGGACCTGTTATTGGCCAATCAAAGCCAACGGTCGATGGAGTTACTGAAACACCGGGCATCAGGCTGGCCGGTGCCAATCTCCGCACTTCATATCTCCTACAAGGGCGAACGGGAAGTCGGCGGCAAGATGCTGGAATTTTCCACCGCATCGATGAAGGTACGAACAGACGCGGGAAAGTCCGACGCCGAGATTGCAATGCGATGGCTTGACGAAGCCGGCCTACCAGGGAGCCACGCCGATCATATCGAAGAGTATGAGTTTGGCGTCTCAGGTTAGGTGTGGGAACGGGGATTGCATTAGGGCGCAGTGACGATTTAACTATTTGAGCCAGATTGCGATAGCGGCGAGTTTGACGAAGCCCATGAAGTTGGCGAGGAGCTTGTCGTATCTGGTTGCGACGCGTCGAAACTGCTTGAGCTTGTTGAAGAAGCGTTCGATCTTGTTGCGCTCCTTGTAGAGATCGGCGTCGTAGGGGCGCAGGACTTTCCGGTTACGCTTGGGTGGGATGACGACGTCAATTCCGGCCTCATCGATCCTGTCGATGAGATGATCTGCGTCATATCCCTTGTCAGCGATGGTGGCCTTGGCGTCGAAACCCTCGACGAGAGCATGGGCAAAGGCGATGTCGTTGCGCTGCCCCGGGCTGGCGATCAAACGGACTGGAAGGCCGAGCGCCTCGGTGGCGGCGTGGATTTTGGTGCTCAGCCCGCCCCGAGACCGACCCAGGCCCTGGGCATCTGCCCCCCTTTGACCTTACGAGCGCCCGCCGCATGCTGATGCGCCCGCACGACGGTACTGTCGATCATCAGCCATTCGAGGTCGGCTTCGCGGGCCAAAACCGAAAGCATCTCGTCAAGGACGCCAATTTCGATCCAACGGTAATAACGTCGTTTCACCGAGCGGTAATCGCCGAGCCGTTCCGGCAGGTCACGCCAGCGACCACCGGAGCGGGCCATCCACAACAGCGCCTCCAGGAACAGCCGGTTGTTCGTGCGCGGACCGCGCTTGCCTTTCGTGCCGCCTGGCACAAATCTTTTGATCCGTTCCCACTGATCATCCCGAAGCGCATCGCAATCCATGGCCAATCTCCAAAATTAGCCTTGAATCTGATTTGCTCCGCCCCGGGAATCCTAAATCGTTAAATCGTCACCGCGCCCTAATAAACCTAGAAATCTCTTTCAGCGAAGGGCTCCACGTGACCGAGTTAGTGGCAAGTGATTCAGGTAAGATTGATCAGGCTTCTGCCGCCGCCTGGTTCCGCACGCTTCCCCCCGTGCTCCCTACGGAGATGGTTGGTATTTGGCGAGGAGAGGGCATTTCATCAGGTCATCCGTTGGATGGCGTCCTGGAGAACTTAAACTGGTTCGGTAAACGATTCCACGCCGATTTCCGGGCCGACGCCCTCCTGTTCCAGTGGCAACCGGGCCGTCTAGTTCCAATCGAACCGTCAGTCTTTCCGATCAGACTCGTTCTTCGCTTCGCAAGCTTCGGTAGGACGTTTATCGCAAGGAACTGGTTCTCCTACCTCGAGAGAGCCTTCCGCGCTAAGGGGCCAACGGCGACTGTCAAACTACGCTCTGTCGATTTCAATGAGACAGCGGCAATGGTGTATGACCGCCAGCCGATCGTCGATTACTTCCGTCGGATCGATGACAACGAAGTGGCGGGCATGATGGTGGTTAAAGGCGACGACCGGTGTTACTTCTTCCGCCTTCACCGCGTCGACAATGCGGGATGGTGATGTTCGTTTGCGTTAAACAAAATTTGTCACTTCGCGGGGTCGCCAACTTGCTCTGGTTGCAGCCCGTCCATTCCGGGTTACTCCCTGATTACCAGGGCCGCCGGTTCATTCCACCTTGGCAGCGCAAATGAGCACGCGGCTAGATGATGTTGGGTTATCATGCGTCCCACGAGCAGTTCTCCCCGAGCGAGCTGCTAAATTATGTGAAGGCCGCAGAAACGGCCGGCTTCCACGCAATCATGACGTCGGACCATATCGCGCCCTGGAGCAAGCGGCAGGCGAACGCCGGCAACAATTGGGCGTGGCTCGGAGCGGCGATGATGGCCACTTCCCTTCCATTTGGAAGCCTGGCTATTCCGGGAGGATGGCGATATCACCCTGCCGTTCTCGCACATCTGGTCGCGACGCTTGCCGAGATGTTCCCCGGCCGCCTACGCTGGATCGCGGCTGGCAGTGGCGAAGCGTTGAACGAGCATGTTGTAGGACAAGGCTGGCCCGACAAGGCCGAGCGCAATGATCGGCTCCTGGCCGGCACGAACATCATTCGGGCGCTCATGCGTGGCGAGGATCAATAACGTTCGATCGGGAGCGCGTTTGATGGTCTACGAGTGGGATACGCGAAGGGCTCGCAGAGCTTACATCTTGAAAATCCTTGCTGCCTCGGTCGCGGCAACTGTCGTCGCCAGCTTTCCCGCTTTGCTGCTCGTCAAAACGATGGCGCTTGGCAACTGATCTCGCCCGCGACTCCGTTCATTGGATCCGCGGCGCAAGATCATAAAGATCTTTCCTGATGGTGGTTGCAGCCACGCCGGCCTGCCCCATCGTGTGACTGATTTGCTCCAGGCCGACCACCATGTTTGCTGCGGCTGCGCGCGCTCGCCTTAAGGCTGTTCGCTCATCAGGTTCGGTATCAGGTCGGGAATTTCACGGGCGAGAAATCCGAGGGGTCCGACCTTCATTGCCAGTTGCGAGCCTGCTTCGCCGTGAAGAAAAACACCCCACATGGCGGCGGCCACTGGTTCCGCGCCACGCGCCGCTAGTCCAGCCACGAGCCCGGCGAGAACATCACCAGAGCCGGAGGTCGCTAACCCGACGCCGCCGCCTTCGTAGCGCCAGATCCCTTCCGGTGCGGTTATGATCGTCTGGCTGCCCTTCATGATGACGATAAGGCCGAACTCCTCCGTCAGGCGTGAAGCCGCCAACGTAGGATCGGTCTCGACGGCCGCTTTGTCTACGCCCAACAGGTTCGCCATCTCTCCCGCGTGAGGGGTGATGATGACCCGGCCGGTACGCCTGTGAAGGCTCTCGCCGAGCTCGGTAATCCGCGGCAGGGCACCGGCGTCGACGACAATGACTGCTTCGCCGGTGCGATCGAGTAAAGATTTAAGGATCTCGTGGCCATCGGCCTCTTCCACCATTCCCGGTCCAACGAGCAAAGCGTGCGCGCTATCCCACCGTGACGCCATGGACGCAACCGGGCTACATAGCAGTCCGCCAGCTGGCGTCTCCGGCACGTCGATGACCAATGCCTCGGGCATCGCCACGGCCAAAGCGCCGGCGCGGCTTTCGACGGTGACAATCTGAAGCTTTCCAGCACCGGCCCGCATGGCGCCCAGTGCGGCCAGGAGAACGGCTCCCGGAACTTCTCTGCTGCCGCCGATGATGCACACCCGTCCCCGTTCTTCCTTGCTGCCTTCCGCAGGTTGCGGCAGCGGCAGAGATTCAAGAAATTGTGCATCGATGATCTGCATGCTCATCATCGAGCAGCCACGTTGGCATCTTTTTGAGCAGTCACCGGCGCTCCCGCTTCGATAAGCGGCGCGACAAAGTTATACCGTGTCAGGACCAGGCCGCCTCCGACCTCCTTGCCGGCGTTGGCGACGTATTCGGTCACACCACAGTTCACCACGTCGCCTTCCCGATCGATCTCCAGGATCTGCTCCTCGGAGAGATTCTCGATGATGTAACGCATGCACAAGACGACAACCTGATGAGCAACGATGAGGACGCGTTGATCGGCGTAATGAAGGCTGATCGTATCGAGCATGCTTCGCAGCCGCAAAATGACGTCGCACCAGCTCTCACCGGCCGGCGGCCGATGATAGAACTTTCCCAGTATTCGCCGGAACTCTGCCTGATCCGGGTGCAGCTCCTCGATGCCCCGCCGAGTCAGCCGATCCAGAACTCCGAACTCTTTTTCTCGCAGCCGCTCGTCGATGCTGACGGAAAGGCCCTCCGAAGGCGAAAGATGCTGGGCGATTGTTTCCGCGGTTCGAACGGCCCGTTTGTACGGCGATGCCAAAATGACTTTGGGCTGTTCCGATAAAGTCAGGTCGCTGAACCATGCCGCCAAGGCGTCAGACTGCTGTTGGCCAAGCGCACTCAAGGGGACGTCGACATCTCGTCCTCCGATCTCTATGCGGGCATGGCCTGCAAGGTCGGCGGCGTCCCGGGCGACGTTGCCGGCGCTTTCACCGTGGCGCACGATCCAGATTTGTTTTGGCCAGTTTTGCTTCATCTCGCTCCCGCTCTTCTATTCCTGCTTATCAGGTGCTGTGAAGCGGCCTCCATGGGCAAAGGCGCCGCGTCTCAGCCTGCGGAAAACCAAATTTTGCCCAGTTAGTTCCTGCGCCCGGTCATGCACTGGTGAACGAATGAGCTGTTAGCCTCAATACTCTCCGGCTCCGCAGTAGAGCGGTTAGGAGCGCCGGGACCGTCATCGGCTCCCTCAGCCGTCTCGTCGATGATCCGCGCGCCGCGTTGCCGCGTGAGGTACCGCCCTACCCACTGGATGGCGACAAGAAGGCGCTTCTCGAAGTTGATCAGGAGGTCGACATGGACAAGCGCCCAAAGCAGCCAGGCCGCCCTGCCTTTCAACGTCCATTTTCCAAAGTCGAAGACGGCGGCATTCCGACGGATCACCGCGGTACTACCGCGATTCTTGAATTTGAAACCTGAAACGGCTTTGCCCATTCGCAGGCTTTTCCGAGATATGTGCCTTGCTGCTTGGCGACCTGCGCTAGACCTGGCAGGAGCTTCCCGTCCGCCCCGGTGAGCGCAGATGTGTCTCCAATGGCGTAGATGTCATCGAACCCCAGGACACGAGATGATCATCGACAGGGATCCGTCCACCCGCCAGTCCGAGTATCCCGAGCCATGAATGGGCGGGGGACGCCTTGACGCCCGCGCCCCATATGATCGATCCGGCGGGAACGAACTCACCTTCGATCTCGGCCCCATCCTCGCGAATATCCATCACCCGCCTGCCCGTGCGGACCTCGACGCCGATATTCTCGAGATAGGACTTGGCGTATGCAGAAAGATGTTCGGGAAAGGCGGCGAGTATCCGTGGTCCCGCCTCCACGAGTACCACTTTCAGATTGTCGGGCTGGAGGTCCCGAAAGTCGCGGCTGATCATGAAGCGACCGAGTTCGGAGATGGCGCCGGCCATTTCGACGCCCGTTGGTCCACCGCCGATGACAATGCTGGTGAGCAATGCCTGTTTCTCTGGCTCGCTCTTCGCTCACGCTACTTTTTCGAAGGCCAGAAGCAGCCGATGACGGATATGCCGCGCCTCATGAATGCTTTTTAGCCCGGGCGCGAACTGCCGCCATTCATCATGGCCGAAATAGTTGTAATCGGAGCCGGTGGCGATGACGAGCTTGTCGTAGGAAAGCGGGTCGCCATCAGAAAGTGACACCTTGTGCAACCGCGGGTCAATTCCGACGACCTCTGCCATGATCAAGTTGATGTTCTTGAAACTGGCAAGCGTTTTGCGAATCGGTTCGGCAATGTCCGCCGGCGACAGGGCGGCGGTCGCCACTTGATACAGCAGCGGCTGGAAGAGGGTGTGATTGCGGCGGTCAACGACCGTGACATCATTATCCTGGGGCGTTGCTCAGTTCCATGGCACAGGCCAGGCCGCCGAAACCGCCGCCGACGATGACGACATGGCGGGAGGCACGGTGTACGGCATCAAGGCCATTTCGGTCAGGATACGCAGTCATGGATGGGCTCCCTAGATCGCTAGGGACAGGTCGCGCGCTCGACGGGCGCTTCATGTCGGCAGGCCAAAGCACCGCAATGAGAGTAGGTGCTCAAGCGTGAGGTTTGGGCCGAAGAGAAGAAACGACCACACCGGTCGGGTCGCGAAGACAAGACCAAGACCGAACGCGGCCCAGATCATTGCCGTGCGGAGTTCACGAAGCACCTCAGACATGTCGTCGCCTCATGATCATTACGCCGATGGCGACCATCGCCCCCCCCCAGGCAAGGAAGCCGAGGTCCCAGAAGAGCAACTCTCCGCGAGGAACGGTTTCGTTGACGTGGTGGAGGCCGAGAACCTGATGATCGACAATGCCTTCGATCAGGTTGAATGCTCCGAAGCCGATGAGCATTGTCGCGACGAGGTCGGCCGTCGACCAGCGGAAATGGCCGAGGCGACCGGACCGCCAAAGGATGAAGAGACCGGCGAGCACGAAGACGTAGGCACCAGAATGGAAGACGCCGTCCCAGAAGGTGTTCAGTTCAAGGTTCTCGATCGATGTGATCGGGTACCAGGAACTGAGCATATGATGCCACTGCAAAAGCTGGTGAAGAACAATGCCGTCGAAGAAGCCTCCGAGTCCGAGGCCCAAGAGCAGGCCGGCGGACAGTGGTAAGCTTCGTGCGGGCCGCCGCTCCAATCCTATCATCCCAGCACCCTAGCCGAGACTGCCGCTTCCACGAAAGCCTCGCGGGCAAGCTCCGGGCTGCCGCGCTTCGCGATCGCGTCGACGCAGCGGCGCTTGGCGACGGCGTATCCCGCTTGACTGGTCGAGGGCCAGCGATGGAGAAGCGCCGCCAATGCCGCGTCCGGCCCGTCAATACGTTCCCGCATGCCGTCGCCGATCCGGACGAAGACGGGCGATTGCCAGGTGACGTGGAAATCGACGTCGATGACCTTGTCCATTAAGGACCTCCATTCGTTTCGTCCCGACAAACCAGCGCAGGGGACGCGAGTTCCCTTGCCTCCGATTTGAGTGCGCAACCGAACGCGCCGCACAATTGCGCGACGCCACCTAACGAAGCTTGTTGGTTGGGAGGCTGGACCGCAGTGCTCTACGTTGTAGGTCCGAAGCACCTTGCTCCGGAATTTAATGGACGCGACGATGGCAGATCTATCGCAGCGGTGAGCTCTCACGCCTGGATGGGAGTCCAACCGACGGCTCAGCAGTTCCAAGACGGCCGCCTTGAAGGGGTTCGAACCGTCGACCCATAGATTATTGGTATGTTCACGCGGTTGGGGGCAAAGGATCAGTGCCTTCGCTAAGGATCGCGAGATACCGCCGGTAGCTAAAAACGCGACCTCGCTTGCGGCCAGTGACCTCCTCAACTACACCGAAACGCTCCAGGTCTGTAAGTGCCGCATTGATGGTGGGCGCGGAAAGGCCTGTCTGTTGAACGAGCTGATTGGCCGTCATAAACGGATTTTGCTGAAAAAGGTCGTGGATCCGAAGCGCCGAGCCCGCTCGGTCGCTTTCGGATGTGATGCGCTCGCGGTCTTCCTTAAATACGTCGACGATCTGGGTCGCCGCGTGAAACGCCTGGTTGGCGGTATCGGCAACGCCAGTGAGAAAGAAGTCGAGCCAGGCTTCCCAATTGCCTTGTTCGCGAACCTCCTGAAGCAGTCGATAATATTCCGTCCGATGGGCCTTCAGATAGAGACTCAGGTAGAGAAGCGGCTTACGCAGAACCCCGTTCGTGCAAAGATACAACGTGACAAGGAGGCGACCGATTCGCCCGTTGCCATCTAAGAATGGATGGATCGTCTCGAATTGGACGTGGAGAAGGCCAGCCTTAATTAGTGCCGGTAGTCTCGACCGATCTTCATGCATGAACCGCTCAAGGGCATCCAGGCAGGCGTCCATTTCCGTGACAGGCGGTGGGACGAAGAGGGCGTTGCCAGGCCGCGTCCCGCCAATCCAATTTTGCGAACGCCGGAATTCTCCCGGATTTTTGGTGCCACCACGCCCACTGTGCAGCAATCGCGCATGCATTTCGCGGATCAAACGCAGCGACATCGGCAGCGCTTCTAGTCGCTCCAAACCATACATCATGGCATCGACGTAATTAGAAACTTCGCGGATATCGTCGATGGGCTGTCCTGCCTGGGCTTCGGTCTCAAAACGCAGGAGATCGGATAGGGTCGACTGCGTCCCTTCGATTTGCGAAGATAGAACAGCCTCTTTCCTGACATACATATAAAGGAAGAGTTCCTGACGAGGAAGCAGCATCGTGATGCCATCTAGCCGTCCGAGAGCTCGCTCTGCCAAGCTAAGGCGTTCCAAGAGTGAAAGCACGTCAATGGCAGGTAGCGGCGGCAACGCAGGTGGTATGAATGCCCGCACTGTTTCGCCGGCAACTGATGTTTCGACAAAGCGGCCCCGCCGCTGATTGGGTTCGGAATCAGACATGACGCGAGTATGGGTTTCAGCCGCTATTTAAGCAAGCGCGGCTTTATTTAAATAAGGAGAAAGCTAAGGTAGGCGCTCTTAAATAAGCCTCACCACGTTCGACCGCCTTGACGGGATCTGAACTGGCGAAGGCTTGCAATCGATCCGGGGTTAAATGGACAGGCAGCGCGCCACATTCAGCGTTCAAACCGGTCCAGCATTTTTCTCAACTGCGCGTTTTGCAGCTTCAGCTTCCTGGCGAACTGATCCCTCAGCACCTTGATCTCGTCATCGAGGCCTATCTCGTTTGCAGTATGGATAAACTGTCGTTCGTTCGCTATCGCCATCGCTTCCTTGCCGCGGCTCCTTTGCTTGCGCGGTGCGACCTCGACAGTTCGCTTGATCCCAGGGGTATCATGTGCAGCGGTGACGTCGATACCAATACCACCGGATATAGCCGGATTAGCGACCTCCACCATTTTGGCGACTTCGCCGTCCACGGTGTCGCGGACATCGTTTTCGGCCTCTTCGGAATGCACAGGCACTGCGGAGATTGCAGCGGCATGATCGTGACGAGGTAGCTCCTCACTTGCCGGTCGAGCGGCACGAATCAAGCTCTCCTCGTCAAGCGTTTCAGTCGGAGCGGCAATAGCCAACGCGTCCGGCGATGCGGACGAATGTCGCGAACTGTTCGAAGTCGCTATTGCCGCCAAGTCGCGGACCTTCCCCTCTCGGGGAAACGCGTCAGGCTGCTCGTGCAGACACGAAGGTTCGCTTGCGATGCCGTGCTCTGCGGCAGACAGATATTCGCTGAGCGGTTTGGCGATCACCAGAGGGGTCATTGCCTGCTTGCGGGATAAAACACTAGGTCAGATAGATGGCGTCTCCCTGGAAATTTCTCGCCCGGCTGATCTCGCGGGGACGCGGACATAAGAGAGAAAACGGCTCGACCGAGAAGATTACGTTGTCTTGCTTCCCTATGCCAGACGAACCGGACGCCTCGAGCATCTCGTCCACCATTTAGGGCTTGCGCTTGGCGGAAGACCGGCGGCGCGTTTTGCCCAACGGCTGATGCTTCCCGTAAGCAACGATACCTTGCTCCGCGTTATCCGCAGGCAAGGACTTCCGCCGTCGACCGCGCCCTCGGTGATCGGCATCGACGACTGGGCATGGCGGCGCAACCATCGCTACGGCACGATCGTGTGCGACCTGGAACGTCGGCGGCCGGTCAGTCTACTGCCGGACCGGGAGCCGGCGACGGCAGAGGCCTGGCTGCGGCAGAATGCCCAAATCCAGATCATTGCTCGCGACCGCGGTGGCGCTTACGGGCTGGCGGCTGCAAAGGCGTTGCCTGATGCGGTGCAGGTAGCTGATCGATGGCATCTGATGGAGAATGCCAGCCGTGCGTTCCTGGACGCCGTCCGCAAGTCGATGCGGCAAATCCGCAAGACGCTCGGCGCAACGCGTATCAATCCGAAGCTGCTGACCGCGGCCGAACGCCTCTCCGACGCGAACAAGCCAACGCGGCCATCATGGCGCTAGCAAAGGACGGCATGACGATCAAGGAAATCGTGCGTCGCACCGGGCATAGCCGCGGCTTGGTCCGCCAGGTGCTCAGAGGGCAACGAAACGATGTTTTTCGGTCCCGAGAAAGTTCGTTGGAAATGTATCTGGAATGGCTCGACGCACAATGGGCTGTCGGTAAGCGGAACGGCACTGAGCTATGGCGGCGTTTGAAAACACAGGGCTTTCGGGGTTCGCGCCGGGTCGTGAGTGAATGGGCCACAAGGCGGAAGCGGGCCGACAAGGCCGATGCGGAATCGTTGACCCGCGTTCCATCCGCCCGCACGATTGCCCGCCTTCTCACAACCAACAGAGACAACCTGACGAAATCCGAGACCGTCACCATCGCGGCCATCGAAAGCGGCGTCCCGTTGCTCATTGCGGCTCGCGATATCATTACCGACTTCCATCTGATGATCCGGCGCAAAGCGGAAAACCAACTCACGTCTTGGATCGACCGCGCCCGCGACAGTCTGGTTTCCTCCTTTGGCAATGGCGTGGTGAAAGACATTCAGGCTGTCCGGGCAGCTATCGTCTCACCCTGGTCCAATGGACAAACCGAAGGGCAGATCACCAAGCTCAAGCTGGTGAAACGCCAAATGTACGGACGCGGAAAGCTTGATCTTCTTCAAGCCCGGCTGATCGGTGCGACATGAGAGAATCGCACCAAATCTGCGTCAGAGCCAAAATTGGACGCCGATTACCCCGCCAAGGGGGTCAAATTTGCACGCCGAAACACAGCGCTGTGCCTTACTGACGCCGAAGCGCACCGAGGTCACGAGCTCGTTAACGCTTGCCTCGAAACGATCGAGATCAGGATTGTCATAGGTTTTCTGAATCGCCGGCTAAAGACTCCGGCAACCTGTCGACAATGACAACCGCCTATTCGAAAAGCTTTGCCTGGAAGGTTTTCAATGCGGTTTGAGCTAGCGTACGATCGAGGCCAAGCGGGAGAACTTTCGAGCAGCCTTTCTCGGCTTCGATTTCACCCACATCGTGCGATTTCGATTTACGGATGCCAACATCGAACGGCTCGTGCAGGACCCTGGCAAGGCGCCACCAGATCGTGCCGTCGTCAACAACGCGCGGGGTGCTGGAGAACTAGGGCGCAGTGACGATTTAACTATTTGAGCCAGATTGCGATAGCGGCGAGTTTGACGAAGCCCATGAAGTTGGCGAGGAGCTTGTCGTATCTGGTTGCGACGCGTCGAAACTGCTTGAGCTTGTTGAAGAAGCGTTCGATCTTGTTGCGCTCCTTGTAGAGATCGGCGTCGTAGGGGCGCAGGACTTTCCGGTTACGCTTGGGTGGGATGACGACGTCAATTCCGGCCTCATCGATCCTGTCGATGAGATGATCTGCGTCATATCCCTTGTCAGCGATGGTGGCCTTGGCGTCGAAACCCTCGACGAGAGCATGGGCAAAGGCGATGTCGTTGCGCTGCCCCGGGCTGGCGATCAAACGGACTGGAAGGCCGAGCGCCTCGGTGGCGGCGTGGATTTTGGTGCTCAGCCCGCCCCGAGACCGACCCAGGCCCTGGGCATCTGCCCCCCTTTGACCTTACGAGCGCCCGCCGCATGCTGATGCGCCCGCACGACGGTACTGTCGATCATCAGCCATTCGAGGTCGGCTTCGCGGGCCAAAACCGAAAGCATCTCGTCAAGGACGCCAATTTCGATCCAACGGTAATAACGTCGTTTCACCGAGCGGTAATCGCCGAGCCGTTCCGGCAGGTCACGCCAGCGACCACCGGAGCGGGCCATCCACAACCGCGCCTCCAGGAACAGCCGGTTGTTCGTGCGCGGACCGCGCTTGCCTTTCGTGCCGCCTGGCACAAATCTTTTGATCCGTTCCCACTGATCATCCCGAAGCGCATCGCAATCCATGGCCAATCTCCAAAAATTAGCCTTGAATCTGATTTGCTCCGCCCCGGGAATCCTAAATCGTTAAATCGTCACCACGCCCTAGTGAAAGAGGAAGGATCATTGGCCGCCTCTGTCTGGCGCTTCGAGCCGAAAGGGGTCCGAGCTCTCGCCTCCGCAGACGGCGTTGGTGTCGGCCTCCGAGGGGCGTCGACGAATACGGTAAACCAGATTCTCGTCCCATCACATCTGGTTCCGGGTCCCATATCGCTCATGTATACCCTCCAAGGCTTGCCGGCTAAAGCTCGGACCGCGCGGCGGTTATGCCTGTCTTGTTCGAGGACCGCCTGGTACGAATCTTGCGCGCGGGCGTCACCAATGATGCTGGTCCATCGGCGAGTGCCTCGCGGGCAGCCGAGGTCAAGGTGGTGGCAACGAAATCCGGGTCCCGAAGCGCAGGCGGTTGCCTTTCCTTCTCGTTTTCCACCCAAAGGACCGCGCCGACGCGAATAGTTGGGTATATGCGCTTGAACCGACGAACAAGTATGGTGGCATGCCTTGCCGAGTCCTCGTTGAGGAAGCAAACTACGATGGCGTTCGATTGTTTCGGAACGAGGCTCATGGCACGGCGATTGGGGATGTCAGAATGCCTCGCTGCGACCACCTCGGCGCCCTGTACCTGAAGAATCTGGGCAAGCATCGCAGCCGACGCGTCGTCGAGCGGGCCCCTGCCTCCGACGCAAAAGACGGTCTTGCCCCGTCCGTCAGGTAGTTCGCTTTCATCCCCATTCCCTTCCTTGGGGGGGCTAGGCCCACCTGCCGCTTCCGTCTCCTTCTGTTCCTCTTCCTCTTCCTGCTCTTCTTCCTCCGCGATTTCCGCGAGGTTCGAGACCAGTGTAATGGCGGTCCCGAACACCTGTTCCATCTGCTCCGCAGTCAAGACGCCTCGACGCCTATCCTTCTCCGCGAGTAGAAGGGCGGGAATGGCAACCTTGCCATAGTAATCCTCCAGATAATCCTCCTCGAGGAATTCCTCAGCGTAATCGGTCGCCTCATCGGGATCGCCGGCAAGAAGCCGCTGGTACAGCCGCTCCTTGGGATCGAGCACCGGGTCACTACCAAAAACCACCTCGAGGAACTCGAACTGCGGGACATACCGGCCCAACACTGCAAGACACACGGTCAGCGGCGTGGACAGCACAAGACCGACTGGTCCCCACAGCCATGCCCAAAAAATCGCCGCGACGATGATTGCCAGCGGAGAGAGGCCGGTACGAGAACCATAAAGCCAGGGCTCGATGACGTTGTTGCTGGTCAATTCCAGCACGAGGAAGATGGCCCCAACCCAGAGAACAAGGCTCCAGCCAGGGTCAACTGCAAAGGCCAGGAACAGCGGCAGAACCGTCGCGATTACAGGCCCGATATAAGGGACAAATCGAAGGACGATGGCTAGCATCCCCCAGAGCGCTGGATTTGGAATGCCAACCGCCCATAGTCCGAGCGCCAATGGGACGCCGTAGGCGCAGTTCACCACCAGCTGCATAAGAAGATACCGCGCGACGCGGCTACCTGCCTCCTGGATGGCTTCTGTTGTGCGATGCAGATCGCCATAGCCAACGAGCCGGATAAAGCGATCGCGAAGCTCTTCCCGCTCTAAAAGCATGAATATTACGACGACGATGATCAAGCCCAATGAGGCGATGGGGCCGAGCAGCGGACCAATCAGGCTAGTCAGCGTTTCAATTGGTCTACTCGGCGCGAATATCTCAACGAGCACAGGCTCCCTTGGTCTTGATGCGGTACCGGGAGCAACTGGGCGCTCGTCGGCGTTACTGAGCTCACGACCGACGCTCTCAATGACGGACGTCAGGCGCCGCACAATACCGCTGTCCGTTCCACTTTCCTGCAGAGTTCGAATTTTTGCAATGATGTTGCCCTGGTAGGCCGGAAGGTTCTGGGCCACTTCGGCAACGTGTCCTGCTACGACAAGCCCGAACAGGACGAGGACAAGAAAAGCGATCACGACAGTGATTATTACCGCCGAAATACGGGGCAGGCCAAGCTTTCGAAGGCGAGAGGAAATGGGAGCCAATGCGAATGTCAACAGGACTGCGATTGCTAGAGGAAGAAGTACTTCCTTGCCGAAATACAGAATAGCAATAACAGCGAATACACTCACGAAGGCAGGCATGCGTGAAGGGGAGGATGGCGAGGTCGAATAGACGCGACGGGGGCCGAGGTCATTTTCCAATTCCGCCTCCGTGATCTTTGGCGTTGCTCGAAGACATCGATGTGTCGGTCGCTCTCGCCAAGTCTTTGCAATTAGGGCGCAGTGTGACCTCGGCAATGGTTGTGACGTACCTCACTTGACGATCTCTATGGCATCGCGTGCGGGAGGTGACCGCACGGGCAAAGAGACTGCCTGCAAATGGGCTCCGTTGCAAAAATCCCATTGACGTTTGAAAGAGCGCCGAGGATTTTCTGCGAGATTTTTGGTAAGCGATTTCAAGTGGCGCCATTTTCAGGGTGATGTGATTTTGTGGGCAGTGCGGTGGTATTGCCGCTGCGCTACCGCAATCTGATGGGCGAATGGGGCGTGATTGTCGATCATTCGCCAATCTATCGCTGGGCCCAGAAATACGCGCCAGAGATTGAAAAGGGGCTGCGTTGGCACTGGCGACGGCCACAGGCAACAAGCTGGCGGGTCGATGCGACCTATGTGAAGGTTCGTGGCGTACCTTTACCGGGCCGTCGGCGAATTCGGCAACACGATTGATTCTATCTGTCTCAGACGCGCAATGCCAAGGCGGCGAGTCGGTCCCACCGTTGTCGCGCAAATCCTCTGCGGCCGCTGTTAGACCGGCATACGGAACAGGAAGGCGGTCTGCTTTGTGTCGGAGTGCACCTCCAAACGACCGCCATGGCTTCGAGCAATCTCACTGCAGATAAAAAGACCGAGGCCAAGCCCCTGCTTTTCCGCAGAACCTGTGGCTCGGAAGAAGGGCTCGAACAGGTGGTCCCTCACATGTCGGGGAATTGGATCGCCCTCATTCGCAACCGTAATGATGATTTCGTTCGGGCCTGGAGCCGCAACGACCGTGACCGGGAGCCCCGGCGCCCCGTGTGTCAGCGCGTTACCGATCAGGTTGGATACCAGCTGAGCCACCCGGCCGCCGTCGCAAGCTACCTGGTCCGGAATATCCAGTGAACTCTGGATGTCCCGCTCCGGATTTGCGGTCTGTAATTCCTGGACAACATGCTCAAGTACGACGCGCAAGTCGGTTGGCTTAGGGTCGACTGCAATGCCCTGACCAGCTCGACAGCGCGCAAGATCGAGCATGTCCTCGATCAGGCTGGACATGCGCTCTGTACTTTGGTTCATCATCGTCAGAACGCGCCGGCCCTTGTCGGACTGAGGCTCCCGCGACAGAATGTTTAGCCCCCCGGCGATGGAAGCCAGCGGATTGCGCAGGTCATGCCCCAGGATCGCGACAAACTGCTCCCTTAAGTGCGCCACCTCCTTTTCCGCAAGCAGCCCTTGCTCAAGTTTGAGCCGCTCGGCAATACCTGCATCGATACGCTCTTCCAGAGTTCGGTTCAGTTCCTCGAGCTCTCGGCGGGCTCGATCGGCGGCGTTCCTTGCATCCACCAGGTCGCGCTCGTATCTGCGTCGATCCACCGCCTGGAACAGGGTTATACGGGTGAACTGAACACCTCCGTCGTTCGAGCGGCGTTCGGCTGCATTCGCCAAAACGGGGAGCTTTTGTCCATCCGGACCGACAAGATCCAGAGCGACTTCATTGAAGTGTCCCTGCATTCGCAACAGCGGCGCAAAATGGGTTTCGTAGAAAATCTTCCCTGGAACACTGAGTAGATCGTAAAATCGCTTGCCGAGGAGGTCGAAGCTCTGCACGCCAAGCCATCCGGCAAGCGTGCGGTTAGCCTTGACAATCACGCCATCGGCTGCGAGCGACAGGTAACCACAGGGGGCGTTCTCATAGAGATCGTCCAGATCCTCCACGATTCCCTCCAGCCCTGCTTGAGGTTCCGCTTTACACAAAGGCTTTGATCGCTGAAATCACCTGGGCAGGCGCGCTCAGGTTCGGACAATGCCCTGTTGCATCGATGATGACCATCTCCCCCTGCGGCAAATGATCTCGCACATATTCCCCGACCCCCTGTTGAGCGATGACATCCTGGTGGCATTGTATCACAAGCGCGCGGGCCTGGCAGCGTGAAAGGTCCCCTCTGTTGTCGGACAGAAAGGTGACGCGTGCGAATGCCTTGGCGATGTCGGGATCCGTCCGGCAGAAGCTGTTCACCAGCTCTTCGCTCAGTTCCGGACGATCAGGATTGCCCATGATAACCGGCCCCATGGCGGCGGACCATCCCATGTGATTATCGTCCAGGAATTCCAGCAATTCCTCGATCTGCTCCCGGGTAAACCCACCCTCGTAACCTTCGTCGTTAATGTAGCGGGGCGACGGACCAATCAGGACAAGCTCGCTGAACAGATCAGGTGCGTCACTTGCAGCGAGAATGCCGATCATGGCGCTCACGGAGTGGCCGACAAATACGCCACCTATGATATCCAGGGCCTGCCCTATCTCGACGACATCAGCCGCGTAACCCGCAGGCTGGAGTACTTGGCATGCTCATAGGCGCTGAGGTCGGACTTGCCGCAGCCGACATGGTCGAAGAGGACGACCTTATAATCCTGTTCAAAGGCCGGCGTGACATGCCGCCACATGTTCTGGTCGCATCCGAAGCCGTGCGCAAACACCATGGGGCGCCGTCCTTCGCCCCGCACCGTGACATTGTTCCTTGCTATAACCGACAGGATTCCTCCGACTTTGGTGCGAGAACCCACTGCTCCCCTGGGCTTCCTACCGCCAGGCTGGGTGAACATAGGAACATTGTGGGCAGCCGTCGAGTACCTTAACCCTAGGCCGAACCCGGTGGTCTGCCGCCAAATCCCCAGCTTGTGGGAAGCACGAATAATTACGCGGTCGCCTTCTATGGCGCGTGGAACCAATTCTCCATTGTTGCGTTTGTCGTGGTTAAGCTCAGTGAATCGGGCAAGGGCTAGGGGCGGACGGGGTCCAACTGTAGCTGGCGCTCTGTTCCGGGCTCACGGTCCGAGGGGATAAGTTGCATGTCCAATATCGAAGAGTTTCCTGCAGCCGCCCGACGGCTGACCGAGTTCGAGGCGCTCACGGCAGCTGCGCCAAGTGTTTTCGACGCGGTCCCCGGCGCGGTCTATCTCTGCGACCAGGACGGCTGGCTCGTGCGTTACAATGCCGAGGCGGCGGAGCTGTGGGGACAAACTCCCCCTGTTGGCGACAAACGTCCCCGCTTCTGCGGATCCCATGCTCTCTTCCTCCCCGACGGCACGCCGCTTGCACATGACGTCTGTCCCATGGCAACTGCTGTTTTTGCCGGCACATCCACGCGGAATGCCGAGGTCGTCATGGAGCGGGCGGATGGGTCGCGCTTCACAGCACTCGTCAATATCCGCGCGCTGAAGGACCATGAAGGCAAAATCCAGGGCGCCATCAACTGTTTCCAGGATATTTCCGGACATAAAGAGCTGGAGGAGACAATCCGGCAGAAGAATGCCGATCTTGAGGATTTCTTCGAAAACAGTGCGATCGGACTCCATATCGTCGGCGGCGATGGCATCATCCAGCGCGCCAACAAGGCCGAGCTTGCGCTTCTCGGCTATACGGCAGAGGAATATGTGGGGCGACATATCGTCGAGTTTCATGTGGACGCACCGGTCATCGGCGACATTCTCCACAAGCTTTCCTGCGGCGAAAACCTCGACCGTTATCCCGCACGTCTGCGTGCCAAAGACGGATCCATCAAGCAGGTGCAAATCACCTCCAATAGCCGTTTTGAGGAGGGCAAGTTCATCAGCACGCGCTGTTTTACGACGGACGTGACCGATCTTCGTGAGGCCGAGACTGCCCGCCGTGAAAGCGACGAGCGACTGACCGCAACCTACGACGCCGCCACGATCGGGATTGCGGAAGCCGACAAAGACGGCCGGCTGCTGCGCGTCAACGACACTCTCTGCCGGATGTTGGGACGCTCCCGTGAGGAGCTGCTCAACATGACCTTCTTCGACTATACACAAGAAGAGGACCAGAAGGAGGACGGTGCTCTTTATGCGCGCCAGATGGCCGGCGAAATCAACAATTATGCCCTGCGTAAACGGGCCACGAGGCCCGACGGCAGTACGGTCTATCTGGATGTTTACAGCTCGTCTGTTCTGGATGCAGAGGGGAGCTTCCGCTACGGAGTGCGGGTACTCCAGGATGTTACTGCGGCCAAGCGGATGGAGGACCGGATACGCGAGAGCGAACAGCACCTGCGCGATCTGTTGGAGGCGCTGCCGGCGGCGGTTTATACAACCGATGCAATAGGTCGTATCACCTTCTTCAATAACGCAGCCGTGGAGATGTCCGGCCGCACGCCCGAAATCGGCGATATGTGGTGCGTGACCTGGCGACTTTACAATACCGACGGCACACTGCTTCCTCACGATCAATGCCCTATGGCGGTGGCACTGAAGGAAAATCGTCCTGTTCGCGGCGCCGAGGCAATCGCCGAACGGCCGGACGGCAGACGCATTCCATTCATCCCCTACCCCACACCTCTTCATGACGCGGACGGCAAACTGATCGGTGCGATCAACATGCTGGTGGATATCACCGAGCGCAAGCAGGCGGAGAACCGGCAGAGGCTGCTAATCGATGAACTCAACCATCGTGTGAAAAACACGTTGGCGACTGTGCAGTCGCTGGCGATTCAAACCGCGCGGCAAGCTGAAAGCCTTGAGGATTTCTCGCTTCGGTTCGAGGCAAGACTACTCGCTCTATCGCGCGCTCATGATTTGCTGACGAGACGCAATTGGGAGGGTGTTTCCCTGGACACGCTCACCCGTGAAGTATTGACGGCATTGGCCGATAACGCAGGGCGGCAGGTGGAGATTAATGGACCGTTCGTTGATCTCGACCCTCGCACGGCGTTGAACGTCACGATGGTCCTTAATGAACTCGCAACTAACGCAATCAAATACGGAGCCCTGTCCTCAGAAGCTGGCACGCTGGCGCTGACTTGGCGGCTGGAAGCGGGGTCGGACCTGAAACCGCGGTTGATCCTTGAATGGCGCGAGCGCGGGGGTCCGCCCGTAGCTCCACCGATTCGTCGCGGAACCGGCAGCCGGCTGATGGAGCGAGCTATTGAGCGTGACCTGGGCGGTCACTTTGACCTTGCCTTCGAACCGTCGGGGGTGGTGTGCCGCATGTCTTTCTCAGCCGCAGGCGGCCCTGCATGAGTGAGTTCAGCGGCATCAAGGTCCTTATCGTTGAGGACGAAGGTTTTGTTGCACTGATGATTGAGGATATGCTTCAGGATCTGGGATGCGAGGTCGTTGCATCCGTGGCTGGGCTTAAGGAAGCCTGTAGCGTCGCGGCCACCGCCGAAGTCGATCTGGCTGTTCTCGATATCAATCTCGGAGGGGAGCAGAGCTTCCCGGTCGCTGAAATCCTGCTTGAACGAGGGGTGCCTTTTATCTTCAGCACTGGGTATGGAGCGGGTGGCTTGCCAACTGAACTCTCTGGATCGCCAGTGTTGAGCAAGCCCTTCTCCGCGAAAACAATGCAGGAAACGCTATCGTCTGCCCTTGGTCTAACTCTGCGGAGGTAGCCTCGGATGCGGCCGTGTGGCATTCAAACCCATGCAATTTGGTCTTTATGACGTCAGCAGCGTCGTCGAAGGACACGACAGCAAGTTCTCCTCGCGGCGCAACGGCGGGAACAGACCACGGCTCACGACCCTCATGGCATAGCCCGCATGAGTCGCCATGTGTCAGCGCCGCTCCTGCCTTCAGCCTTTCGAGGAACCCATTAAGGCACTTGCGCCACGACAACCGCAAATTTTTTGGTCGCGCCGCCACTTCAACCACGTACCCGCGCTTAGAGAAACTATCCAGATCGCGATCCTGGTGTAGGCTTGTCGGGATACATCAATCGGCTCCTCCCCTGATCTAAGGAAAGTGAGGGGCGATCATGACCCGATCCAAGGTAACGGAAACGCAAACGGCCATGAGCGAGAAGAAGTCGCTCTCTGCCAGCGAGCGTATGACCACGTCAGTTCTGTTCGACAGGTCAAGACCGACCGCGACTGCGAAGAACTGGCCAGCCGGATCATCCAGTCGTTTCAACGTGGGGTAAAGGGTGAGGGCGTGAGGACGCGCTGGTGCGGCTCCTGATCTGACCGTCATCTGAAAGTCGACATGATGGAGCTTGTTTTGCGTTGAGCGGCAGGAGGGTATCTGGCTAGGTCCGCCGCTCAGCCGTGTGGATCAACTTATTCCCGAAGGTGCGGAACCAGAGGAACCGCCGCTGGTTAGTGCTTTGGATCGCGCGGGTGGATGACAAAGAGCTATCGCAGTTCCTGCCCGCACAATCCCACTTCAACTCCCCGTTTCCCCAATTGCCCCGCTTCGGTGGGGCTTTTTTTAATTGTCTGCAGCGCAGTTGACGACGAATGGTGAAATGCGACTGCTGCCAAGCGGCCGCCCACTTTGACAGCAGGATCTAAAAGATGCTTAAACGATTGGGAAAGCAGGCATTTGGAAGCTCGAGACGGGCGCGGACGGGGCGTTGGCCGAAAGCGCGGCCGGCGCCCTGATTGGCGGGTTCAGCGTTCACTTTGGCACGGTTTCCGCAGATGCATCCTCTCTGTTCGGCACCGGCGACATCGACAGCACCGGCGATGGCCCTGGCGGCACGCCGACCTGGTACGGCAATAGCGGCCTCTACATCGACGCTCAGGGGCAACTGACCTGGTATGACAGCGATCTTCATTCCGACGATTTGAGCAGGACGCTGACAAGGGCAACGACGGTTTCGGCTACGCATTGAGCATCGAAGCCGGACAGAAGATCGGGCTTAGTACGCGTTGGTCGCTGACACCGCAAGCCCAGCTTTTCTATTTATCCGTGCGCTTCGGCGACTTCACCGATCCCTATGGCGGCGCAGTGTCACTGCGCGATGGCGACACGCTGATCGGCCGCCTCGGCGTCTCCGCCGACTACGACAACGACTGGAAGGATGCCGCAGGGCTGGTGAGCCGCTCAAGCGTCTACGGGATCGCCAATCTCTACTACGACTTCCTCGACGGATCCGATGTCGACGTCTCGGGAACGAGATTCGTCAGCGAAAACCGGGCGCTGTGGGGCGGATTGGGCCTCGGTGGCTCCTACAGTTGGTGGGACGAGCGCTATTCCATCAACGGCGAAGCATTCGCGCGCACCAGCCTCCATGACTTTGGTGACAGCTACTCGTTTGGCGGGAAGGTTAGCTTCAATGTAAAGTGGTGATGACCTTGCCCCCCAAGTTTTATCCCATTTTGAGTTCGCTCCAGCGGTTTGTTGCTGTTTTCGCAGCATCGGTGCGCGTGTGCCGATCGCTCGCTTCCGGCCACCACGTTTGCGCACTGTCAGCTTCTCCTCGCGATAGAGCCTGATGAGCCGCTTGTGATTTACAAAATGCCCCTCACGTCTGAGCAGCACATGAAGACGTCGATATCCGAAGCGACGGCGTTCACGCGCCAGCGCCTTCATCCGCTCGCGAACGCCATGGTCATCGCTGCGTCTGGTTTCGTGGCGGATCGTCATTCGGCAAAAGCCCATGGCTTTACACGCCCCCCGTTCGCTCATCTCGTGGTGACCTATCAGATGCGCGAGAGCTTTCCGCTTCTCTGCGGGCGTCATGCCAATTGGGGGTAAGATCAGTGAGTGCAGAACGCCAATTTTCGGTCGGCTTAAAGCGCGCGAAGCCCTCGTCACGGCGGCCTTCGCGGCTGTCCGGTTAGCCGCGGGTTTCGAGTTTGGCCTTTGGTAGCTGGCGACTCCGTCTTCGCTGAAGAGTTTCAGCGATACTAGCCCAATAGGCGGGCACTGCCGGCATCCGCGTGAAGTGGTGATTTTCTTCTGCGCCAGAAATGCCCCGCCGAAACCGGGCAAGTTCGTACAAACAGAGCTATCTAGCGAGGAACTCCCGTACGGCCCTGCTGATGTAACAAGAGCCGGCGGGGCCTGTTCCGGGTACGGTCTCGTACTCAGGATCTCCTTGCGCAGGAAAATGTCTTTGAAGGAAGCCGATATTCAAGCAAGGCAATGGACGGGTGGGGCCGCCGCCGTCATAGCGCGCTCCTTATTCCCGCTCATTTCCCTTGGCACAGACCGCAGGGCTTGCGCCCGCGGATCGCCTTTGTGTCCGGAGAGGATATCTGCGAACGGTGCCGGTCGCCCGAACAAATAACCTTGGGCAGATTCACAGCCTTCGGCATGCAGGATTGCAAGTTGGTCGCAAGTTTCGATACCTTCTGCGAGGACAGGAATTTCGAGGCTGCGTCCAAGCGCAAGTACGGCACGGATGATTGCGCGCGCTGACTTGCTGGATTCGATTTCACCCATAAAGCTGCGGTCGAGCTTGATCTTGTCGAACGGGAAAGCACGGAGCGTATCGAGCGAAGAGTAACCCGTCCCGAAGTCGTCAAGAGCGATCGTCACACCCAGCTTCCGGATCTGCTGCAACTGAAGGAGGGTACGCTCCTTGTCTTGGATGATGGCCGACTCCGTGAGCTCAAGTTCAAGATTTTCCGGTCTCAGTCCGGTGTCGGTGAGAACGCCGGCAACCAATCCCGGCAGGTTGGGATGGAGGAACTGCACCGGTGAGAGGTTGACGGCGACTCTTATGTTCAGGCCCAGGGACGAGCATTGGCTACAGGCAGTTCGAAGAACCCATTCGCCAAGTTGCAGGATAAGGCCGTTTTCTTCGGCGAGGGGAATGAATTCGACCGGTGGGATGAAACCACGTTGCGGATGCTGCCAGCGTAGCAGCGCCTCATAGCCGATGACCGAACTATCCGATACTAGCGTCTGAACCTGATAGTAGACTTCGAGCTGATTGTTTTCCAGAGCGTGACGAAGATCGATCGCGAGTTGGCGCTTGTTACGGACGGTGTCGTCCATTTTCTTGTCGAAAAAACAGATCTTTTCCCCAATTTCGCTCTTGGCCCGATAAAGCGCCAAGTCGGTGTTGTTAATCAATGTCTCCCTTTCCTGAGCGTCGTCAGGGAAGATGCAGGCGCCAAAACTCGCGCCAACTGAGGCGTGGAAGCCGTCAAGCATAAACGGCCTGATGATCTCGGCCCGCAACCGCAGGAGCGCCTCGCGCAACTCGCCGCGACTCGCGACAGGCGCAATAATTGAAAACTCGTCGCCGCCCGTGCGTGCGATGAACATGGTGCCATCGTTTGAATCACGCATGCGCTGCGCCAAGATTTTCAGCGCCTCATCGCCCGCCGAATGCCCCTTTATGTCGTTGATTTCCTTGAAACGATCGAGGTCGATGGCTGCCAGCGCAAATTTCGGTCCGCCATTGTTGCCCAGTTCGATTTGCGCAGCGAGGCGATCATTGAAGCACGCACGATTGGCAAGCCCGGTCAACGCGTCATTGAGCGCCATATGCTCCAGCTCGCTGACCGAACGGACGCGGTTTTGATTGTCAATCAAGTAGCTCGCTGCTACGGCACCGACAATGATGACGCTGAGCAGAGCGATCGCCAGGGCCATAGCCTGCAGAGCCGCTGGATTGGAATAACTGTCGTCCATAAAGATCGGTGTGAGCTTGAACGCAGTCATGCCCGTGAAATGGAGGCTGACGATCGCCAGCGTGAGCAATCCAACCGATATGATCTTGCTGGCGGCGCTATAGTCACGGCTGGCAACCTGTATCGCAGCGGAAGTGATAGTCACGGCGAGAAAGATGGACGCGATCAAGAATCTCATATCCCAATCGACCGTGCCTTGGGCAACATAAGCCAGCATACCTGTGTAGTGCATGATGGCGATTGACAGTCCAACTAAGGCGCCGCCGACAGCAGGTGACCAGGAGGTGCGGATCATACCGGCTACCGTCAAGCCGCAGAATGAGCCAGCCATAGCGATCAGCAAGGAAATGATTGTCAGTACCGGATCGAAGGTCACAGGCGTGCCGGCATGGTAGGCGATGATGGCGATGAAATGTGTCGACCAGATGGACGCGCCTGCGGCCGTTGCGGCGAGAAACTGCCAGCCGACCGCTTCCGCGCCGTTGACGCTCCGCCCCCGCGAAAAAAGGCGAAGGACCGCCCAACTTCCTGAAACACAGACTAGAGCGGCGACCAGAACAAGCCAGATGTTATGTTGCGTTGTGATGCAATTGACGACCGAAAACATTCTTCTCTTTGCCTAGAAACCCATGGTCCACTCTCCCAATTCCCTGTTGAGATCACCTTAATTTAATAGACAAGTATCCTGTATGATTAACCTGCAGTGTACCGGTGCACCTTCTACGCGACTGGAAATAGGCGCGCGCCCGGCAGGGTACTGTCCTCGCCAGCCGGCAGCCTTGGCGCAGGCTATCAAACGCGGACCGACCCCATATCTCGATGGCGTCTCAACGCCAGCCGCTGGCGCCAGCAGCAGGGCGATGCCGGCGGCGAAGGCGCCGTGCGCCTCGCTCATATCGGTGGGCGCGCGTACTCGCCCTGGCCGGCAGGGGCAGCACGGCCGCCGGCGGTGCGGGGGGCTGACGTTTTTTAGAATCCGCCCACAACGTCTAGATTGTCTCAGCGTATGATCTCAAGCAGATGTTGCTGGTACACACTTATCGTACTTGAACGGACAGCTCTCAATCTATCACGCTATTTTATCGTTGCGTCCAATCTATCCTTCCGGCCTTTCTGGAGAGCGGATTCCATACGTGGCTCGGGTCGCGGCGATCTGCGATGTCTATGATGCGCTGACGACGATAAGGCCTTACAAGCCCGCCTGGTCGCAGGCCGAAGCCACCAACATGATGATGAAGTCGCCGGGTCACTTCGATCCCGACCTATTGGCGGCCTTCGTCTCGAACATGGTGATCAGCGGCACGCTTCGCTAGATCGCATCACCGCAGGTCTGTAAGATTTCTCGAGCTTGATCAGGAGGAAGTCTTCCATGGACCGCAGGTTTGCTAAAATCGCGATCCGTGGTGTCGGCAAGGCACTCGGCTGCCGGAAGACGTCGTGTCTTCAGGCATGTGGTCTTGGTTGGTGGAGGCCTGCGATCGCAATGTCCGCGAACTCAACCTCAATCCGAACGATCGCCGTCTTGTGCCCGCCCTGAAGCTGGCACAGCGACTCGAGGGCGCGCCGCGGCATCCTCGCCAGTGTCCGGGCGGTATTGTCCTCACCCATGACAGCTCGACGATCTGGTGCCGTACGACTGTTGTCCCGATCGTGTCCCGGCAAGTGGTGTAGCTGACGGGAGGTAGCAAAGCCGAGTGCCCGCGCGCTTCTCGCTGCGCTGTAGCGGGTGATCGGCTTTGCGGGCGGCCATCAGTGTTTTCCGCTAGGGTCGGGTTGTTCAAGACCAACCTGACGGAAAGACCACCGATGACCAATGACATGATGAACGTGCGCTCCCTCGTTGAGAAGAGCGCGGATGCAGATTTATTGCGTGAGATGATTGGCTTTGCCGCCGAGCGGCTGATGGAGTTGGAAGTCGGCTCGGCCACGGGTGCTGACTTCGGTGAGAAGAACCCGATGCGGCTCGCTCAACGCAATGGCTACCGTGACCGCGATTGGGAGACGCGCGCCGGAACCGTCGAGCTTCGCATTCCGAAGCTGCGCAAGGGCAGCTACTTCCCGAGCTTTCTCGAACCGCGTCGGATGGCGGAAAAGGCCCTGACGGCGGTTATCCAGGAAGCGTATATTCAAGGGATATCAACACGCTCTGTCGACGACTTGGTCAAGGCCATGGGCATGTCTGGCATCTCCAAAAGCCAGGTGAGCCGTCTATGCGAAGAGATCGACGTCAAGGTCAAAGCGTTCCTCGACAGGCCAATTGAAGGCGAGTGGCCGTATGTATGGGTGGATGCGACCTACCTCAAAGTCCGGCGCGGCGGCCGCATCGTTTCCGTTGCTGTTATCATCGCCGTCGGCGTCAACAGCGATGGTCGACGCGAGGTCCTGGGAATGGAAGTCGGCACGTCGGAAGCCGAGCCGATCTGGACGGAATTCCTGCGCAGGCTGACACGTCGAGGATTACGTGGTGTGAAGCTTGTTGTCTCCGATGCGCATGAAGGGCTCAAGGCCGCCGTCACCAAGGTTCTCAACGCCACCTGGCAACGGTGCCGGGTTCACTTCATGAGGAACGTACTGGCGCATGCTGGAAAGAGTGGCAGGCGGGTCGTCTCGGCCTTCATCGCCACCGCCTTTGCCCAGGAGACGCCGGAGGCCGCCAGCGCTCAATGGCGCAGCGTCGCTGATCAGATCAGACCGAAAGTGCCGAAGCTCGCCACCATCCTGGACGACGCTGAAGAGGACGTGCTCGCCTACATGACCTTCCCGAAAGAGCACCGGGCGAAGCTTCACTCAACGAATCCAATCGAACGTCTCAACGGCGAAATCAAGCGACGAACGGAGGTCGTCGGCATCTTTCCCAACGACGAAGCCATCGTCCGTCTCGTCGGTGCACTGCTGCTCGAACAGAATGATGAATGGGCCGTCCAGCGCGCCAGGTACATGACGCTTGAGACCATGGCACAAATGAGCGATGATCCCCAAATCAGTCTGCCCGCTGTGGCACGCTGAAATCCCCTCCGACCCAACGTCGGAAAGCACGGCAATCAGCCGTCAGCTACACCACTCCCATGGACACGATCGTTGTCCCTGGCTTACAGGACGTCAAATTAAGGTCACTAGTCCCCGGCCCAACTGCCGAAAGCGGCCCGCAACGGCCGGAACGCACATCGGCATTATGGTCGAAGGCGCCGTAGGTATCGCCGTTGCTTCAGGGTGCGCGGCCATCGCTCCTTCAGCGATGGAGTCGGTGGGGGAGGAAACCAAGAACGGGCTGAACCGCACCGAGGCGTCCTGGCTGCCGCTCTCAACCTCATCGACGAACATCCCTACCCGCAATTCCTGCAGCCTTATTCTTTTCCGCATGGCTGGCGCCGCCTCGAATTTCAAAAATGGATAAAGTGTTTCAACCATCAGTAAACACTCCTTTGTTTCAGGAAGTATGAATCGTTGGAGGCCACATTCAGGATGCTGCAAGTACTTGATGAGTTTCGGATGCATCCTTGGTCGCCGTCCCTCGATAGACTAAGACGCGCCCTACAAGCTCTGAGGAAAAAGCGGCTATCGGGACCGATGATGCTCAACTGCGATCGCTCCACTATCTCGTTCATCGGATCTGCACCTCCGCCAAGGCGCACAGCCATCCCGCCGGCGGGCCGTCCCGGCCTCCTCAAGACATCAAGCACGGGCACACCGAATGGTCATTAGCAGCAACTGAAATTTACAACCGGTTATGATTTTTAGGATACCAATTCTAGTTGTGACGTGACGAAGCGGCTCCAAGTTGTGTTCTGTCATCTAACCTGGGTGATTTCTGAATGTGGCAACGAAACAACCGAACTTCACATATCGGCGAGGGTTCAAACCGCCAGGACAATCGTCTTGGAGATGTTGATCAATCGGACCTTTTTCGAGCTGCGCTCAATTTGGACGAGGCGGCAGTGTCCATATTTGATGCCTCGAGCAGGCTTCAATATGCCAATCCGGCCTTCTGCCATCTTTATGGGCAGCCTGTGACGGATCAACACCTCGGCAGCACTGCGGAGAAACTCTCGCTTCTGCTCGTCCCCGCATGCGGTAGCCAAATCGCTGCTTCGCGTTGTCTGGTGCCGACGGAACTCAAAACGGGCGAGATCGAGGAGTGCACCCTCGCTCTTGCCAATGGGACTCGGATCGGCATCGTGCATCACGGACTGCCGACAGGCGGCTGGTGCACCCGCCATGTGCGCGAGATCGAACAGCTGCAAAGGGTTGGCGCGATCAACGAACTCATCTCGTTTCAGTCTCTCATCGACCAAGTGCATGACTATCTCTGGGTCAAGGACAAGAGCAGTCGTTTCGTCTTCGCCAATGTTGCTTTGGCCAAAGACCATGGCTTTTCGCATCCCAGCCAACTGGTCGGCCTCACCGATTTCGATCTACACTGTCAGGAGGCAGCTCACCTCTTTCGGTCGACTGAGTGCGAAATTCTCGAATCCGGAGTTGCCATGCTCGATCGGGAGGAAAAGGTCGTTGACGCGACGGGACAGGAGAAGTGGCTCTCTTCGAGCAAGATGCCACTGCGTGATGCCTCGGGTCAGATTATCGGAATCATCGGCGTCGCCCGCGACATCACACTGCGGAGGCGGGCGGAGGCTCTTGGGCAACGGGCTTCGGAACTCGAAGAAGCGTCTCGACAATTGGAGGCCGCGCTGGAGCGTGAGCGGCAAGTGAACGCCCTCCAAAGTCAGTTCGTCGCCATGGCCAGTCACGAGTTTAGGACGCCTCTGACGATCATTGACGGCGCCGCGCAGCGGTTGACCCGCCGCCGTGACCAGCTAGACGCTGAATTCGTGTCAACCAAGGCTGAGCAAATTCGTTCGTCGGTAGCGCGCATGGTTGAGTTGATGGAAAGCATCCTGTCATTCGGAAGACTTGAAGCGGGAAAGATAAGCATAGCGCTGAAGCCCTGTTCCATCGGCGATATTCTCAGTGCTTGCTGCGACCGCCATCATGACTGGGACAGAAAGCACCATGTCTCCCTGCGCCTCGAGCCGCTTCCAAAGAACGTTGCTGCCGATGCGTCTGCTCTGGAGCAGGTGTTCACAAACCTGCTCTCAAATGCTGCGAAATATTCTCCTCACTCCCCCGAAATTGAGGTGCGGGCGTGGAGCGACGCGCAGAATGTATATGTGACTGTAAGAGACCGCGGCATTGGCATCGACGAGGACGATTTGCCGCGAATGTTCGAGCGCTATTTTCGTGCGCGGACGTCCTCGGGCATCGCCGGGACGGGTATTGGCTTGAACCTCGTCAAGCAGATAGTCGAGCTCCATGAAGGTACCGTAAGCGTCGCTAGCAGAAAAGGGCATGGTTCTACGTTCACAGTTTCCTTGCCCGCGGCCGCCTCGGCAGCACATCCCGCGAACAGGGCTCCCAAAACAAAGGAACAGCTGAAACGATAAGTGTTCTTTGCATTGATGACGAACAAGAAGTCAGGCAACTGATCGTCGAAGAATTGAGCGAAGCGGGCTTTGGCGCGTACGAAGCCTCTACCGGCAGGGAGAGCTTGGAGCTGATGATCTCGAACTGGCCAGACATCGTGATCTGCGACATCACCATGCCCGAAATGAACGGCTCAGAACTGGTTGCTGAAATCCAGTTGAACTATCCCAGCCTCGCCGGCACGCCGTTCATTTCCTTACCGCTTTGACTGACAAAGCGACCATGCTGGAGGCGCCGAGGTCCGGCGCCGACGATTACTTGACGAAGCCTATTGACTTCGACGTCCTGATCGCGAAGGTCGAAGGGTGTGTAAAAAAGGTTGAGAACGCGCGAAGACGGGGCGCTCATTCTAACTGTCAATAGGCGTCCGAAACTGGCTCTGACGCAGATTTGGTGCAATTCTCTTATGTCGCGCCGACCAGGCGGGCTCGAAGGTAGTCGCCTTGACGGGAATCGAACCACCGCTGCGCCGTGGCTACCATTAGTCAGCAGCAAATCTACTGAAAATTCCTGCCCTTGATCTTCACGGTATCGATATCAAAGGTCCGGCACAAACATATCTCTCAGCCGAAGCCCCGGCGCCGGCCGTTCGCGAGAATCCGGGCTGCCTGAAGAGCCGTGTGCGAACACGTCGCCGCCGCGTCCGGTCGGCGGCCAGAATTCACTGTCGCGCCCGGCAGGCACGACAGATCGAAGATCTACTGAGCGACGAGGTGTTCCACATCGCCCTCCTGCTGAATCCTGCCATTGATCATGATGGTGCCGAGCACCACCTTGCGCGAGCGCGCCGATGTTCCAACCGGGCTTACGCGACGCTTCAGTGCCGGCGGGCCAGCCAAGGAACGGCGATGCAAGCTGCTCTATCCATCTAAGGTTCGCGCCAATAAAGTGGCGGTTGAAGGTTGAGCAGCATTGAATCGCCGAATTCATGTGCACGGTAACCGCATGCGGTTAGAGCGGTGGAGGCACTGGCGAGGAGGCCGTCGTCCGCGAAGGCGCGCAACAGCTCGAAATGGCTTTCGCCGGGCTGGTGGACGCCAGTGAGAACCGCATCGACGACGCGGAGCGGAGTGCCACATGCGATGCGCCCTGTCGCAATACCATCTCCGGCACGCACGCTGCCATCGGGATTGGCGGCTGCTTCAAGTGCGCGCACGACGCTCGTGCCGATCGCGATGATGCGGCTGCCCCTGAGCTGCGCCCGCGCTACCTGCGCCACGGTACATTCAGGGATGTGGTACGGCTCGTCGAAGGGAAGGCGCGAGTCGAGTGCGGGATCGCCGGTGGAAGAAATCCCCGCGGCATGCGTGAGTGTTGCAAAACCGATCTCGCGCCGACGCCAAGCTTGCAGTGTGCGCCAGTCGAGCGCGAAGGAAGCCGATGGCGCCTCGAACGCGACCGGCCGGGCGGCAATTCTCGTCCAAACATCCCACAGTGCCAGCGGCTCCGGAACATGCGCGTATTGAATCGGCCTGCCATGCTGCGCCAGTCCTGCAAACATGGCTGCTCGGGTGCCTTCGAAGCTGAGCTCGACAAGGCGAGGATGGTCGAGAACGCGCTCGACCCCTGGCTTCAAGTGGGCCGAGCTGGAGGCGATCGCCTGATGACAGCGCAGGCGGCGGCAGCCGATCTTCCGTGCGGGTGCGGTGATCACCAGAGCCAAAGACGATCGCAAGGAAGCGGACTTGAGCGGAAGCTGACAGCCAGCCGGCCAAGCGGATCTCGATTATCTTTCCACATCGGAGATGCGTGCCGTGCAGCCTGGCAGGCAAGGTTGCGGCATCGTTGGCGACAACCAGATCGCCAGGATCGAATAACGTCTCGAGGTTAGCCCTCTGCAGGTCGCGCATCGTGCCGTCCGCCTCCACGACGAGCAGCCTGGCCGATTGCCGATCGAGGCGATCAGCGGCGATCACGCGTGGGCTCCGGCGGTAAGCGCATCGTGACTCGGCAAGGCGTCGAGCATCTTTTCGATGATTGATAGGACCAAAGCCTGACCCGGGGAACTCTCATTTGAAGGTCGCGTTTTGTGGCTGAAGCCATTTAGGGAGTTACCAAAATGAAAACGTTATCTATCGCGAGCATGATTGGGCTGGCGTCGATCTTCACATCAGCCAGCCCAAGTCTGGCCGATAGTGTAACGGTAACGATTGGTGATAGCCACGGTAGGTCATGGCATGGAGACCACGATCGGCGCGATTGGCGTCGCTACCATGGGCGTGATTATTATCGCCGCGGTCCACGCTGTCGTGTGAAGGTTGTTCGCCATCGTCACCACCATCGGTGGATCTACACCAAAAAGCGCATCTGCCGCTGGTAGTCATTTCGCACAACTCGGCTCAAGCCTCTAGGTTGGCATTCGACTTTCGAGGGCGATGGTGACGAATTATCAAAGCATACCCGATTTCGACCGGCCGACTTCGCTTCATAGCGCGCATTGTCGGCTTTCGAATAAAGGATGTCAAAAGAACTGTCCCTCTCGTTTCGAAGGGCCGCGCCAATCCATACGGTCCGAACGCGCCCGCTGTGGATAAACAGGCCGCCGCTCGATCCCGAACCCGGACCTTTTCACAAATTTCATGCAACGTGAGCTCGGCAGTCAGCCCACCTGCTTCTCGATGATAAAGCCGAAGCTTGGCATCATTGGATCTTGCAATACGATGGGCAATGGCCACCCCAATGCCCGTACCACCTGTCTCTCGGTTCCAGGATCTTTGTCGAGGCGGGTCACCTGCTGATTACGCGCTGCCTGCACGGAGGATGGCGAAGGATCGGCTGCACCATTGGCGATCGGTATATGCCAACGACATCGGCCCCGTGACGGCAAAGGCGGCGCTATCCAACATGTTCATCTTTGATCCGCGATGAGCCGGACACTGTCATGGCACCGAAGCGCCAAGACCAGTTATTGCTTACTTCGCCAAAGTTGGTCAACCTTGGCCGGATGCTGCGGTCAATGCGTCCGCGACGACCCCCGGCGTGCCGACTTCCATTCCCAGGAGCTCGCGTCGACCATCGCTGTTGACGCCGACGGCGATGATAACAGCAACGGAAACGATGCGGCCGCCGCGCCGGACTTTGAGGTAGGTCGCATCCACCCTTACATACGGCCACTCGCCTTCAATTGGCCTGTCGAGGAACGCTTTGACCTTGACGTCGATCTCTTCGCATAGACGGCTCACCTGGCTTTTGGAGATGCCAGACATGCCCATGGCCTTGACCAAGTCGTCGACAGAGCGTGTTGATATCCCTTGAATATACGCTTCCTGGATAACCCCGTCAGGGCCTTTCCCGCCATCCGACGCGGTTCGAAAGCTCGGGAAGTAGCTGCCCTTGCGCAGCTTCGGAATGCGAAGCTCGACGGTTCCGGCGCGCGTCTCCCAATCGCGGTCACGGTAGCCATTGCGTTGAGCGAGCCGCATCGGGTTCTTCTCACCGAAGTCAGCACCCGTGGCCGAGCCGACTTCCAACTCCATCAGCCGCTCGGCGGCAAAGCCAATCATCTCACGCAATAAATCTGCATCCGCGCTCTTCTCAACGAGGGAGCGCACGTTCATCATGTCATTGGTCATCGGTGGTCTTTCCGTCAGGTTGGTCTTGAACAACCTTCGCCCAGAACGTGAACACCATGGCAACAAGCCTGAGGAGCGAGAGATCCAAATCGGCGATGCTGGTATCACCTGATTTTCTCGACCGACTGGCCCGTCTCCCCATGCACTCCGCCATGACCAGAAAGCCATGGAGCGACGATCTTCCGGACAGTCGCCGGACGCTCATGGAAGTGCTGGACGCCAACACCAATCGCGGCGCGTTTGCCGAATTCGCCGACAGCTGGAAGGGCATGCTAAAGCCGGGCTACCCGACCGACCTCGTTATATAGGATCGCAACCTCGAGAAAATCGAGGCGGATGAAATCGCGGACTTGAAAACCGCGGCACAATCTGTGGGGGGCAAATCACATATGCTGCAAGAAAAGACGGAAAGGATTGGCACCAGCCCCTCGAGGAGGTGGCGCCGGAGACAAGATCAATCCCGATAAGATCATGGCCGTCGAAATAGAGGAGATCGAATGCCATCAGCACCGCTTCGCGAGACGCGTTCTTTCCGCCCCGACCGCCTAGCGACTGTTGAAGCAAAGTCCGACCGGCCCTGCTCGTTGAATACGACCGCTTCGCCATCCAGTATCGCCGTCGATACGGGAAGCCGTCTTGCCTCGGCGGCGATAGCAGCAAACCGTTCGGTCCAGTCATGGCCGCCGCGGGTCAGGATGCGGACGCCCGACGATTCGATGTGGACGGCCAGGCGATAGCCATCCCATCTCACCTCGTATGTCCATTGCGGGCCTTTCGGCGGCCGCGACTTCAGCAGCGCCAGGCATGGATCAATGCCCGCCGGCATGGGATCAAGGGTGAGCTGAGGCTGCGCCGGATCGCGCTTCTTGCGCGGCCGACTGCGGATCGGCGCCTCGGCATGACCGAGCAGCGGCTTCGAACGTGAGCGAGGCGGCTTTGTCATCCCGGAAGTTCAGCGGCAATGGCTCATAAAGCAATTCACCCAGATTGACTATTGACTTGGCCAAGCCATCTTTGACGATGTCACGTCCCTACCGTCGGATCTGCTGTAGAATATGCCCATTCGATACCAACCCCTCTACACATGGCGCGGCACGAAGATCGATGAGAACGACGATCCGACGGATCTCGACTGGCTGGGCTATGACGGTGAAATCATCATCGGGAGGATCCGAATGGAGAGCGGCGGTCCAAAGAATGGCCAGTGGCGATGGAGCGGCCTCGGCCCGCATGTCCGTCAACGGCTGACGCCGCAGCAAGGTTTCGAAGCCGAACCGCGGAAGGCTATCCGAAAGGTTGAGGAATATTACCACATGCTGATGCGGAACAACGGAGCGCGAGGAAGCAAGGATGATCGCTGAATTAATCGTGCGCGCCACCACGGTTGCCCGACAGCGACTCTGTGACTGCAACTACTGCCAACCAGACGAATGCAACAAAAGATGGCGTTTTATAGATTAGGGGGCCGCCCAGCGCACAGGAGATTTTAAATGCTTGGGGTTAGCAAATGATAGCTGAGCGGCCCATCGAGCAGTATCAAATATTGAATGGCGGCTGCTGGTCGACACAGACGGAGAATAAGACTTTCCGCTCTCTCGAAAAAGCAATCGAATACGCCGGAAAGCATGCGGATGAACTGAGCGCTCTTGAGGTTTTCATCCACAACGGCGGGCAACGAGAAGAAATTATCTGTGGCGCAGAACTCAGGTCGTTGATTACTCGGGTCTGCCACCACTAAAGCTGAAGGCATCGCGTCAGTTGATCTTCAGCCAGTGCCGAAGCCATGCCACGGCCCCATCGCTGGCGTAAGCCACCATCCCGCCGATCGTGAGGCCGGCGAAAGCGATCAAACTTGAGATCCATAGCCGATAGCTTTCATGCGCTGCCACTCTTCAGTCGGCTGCACGTACTCGTAGTTCATCTGCACCGTTTCCTTGATGCTTTCAGTTCATCGCGAACCTGGGCGTCCACGCCGGCATTTATCACCAGGGCCTTATCGAGAAGATTGATCTGCGCCCCTGCTCGTCGAGGCGCCGATGGATCACCGCGCGGCTTTCATGGGCATTCGCCTTCTCGTCGCTTACATCCTTTCGGAGCCTAGAAGCGTGGCGGGACGTTACGATCGTGTTCAAAGACGCGACCTGCCGGGATCTATGAACGGGTTGAAGCTAGCGGCCGCGATCCGCGACCGTTGGGCGCCGATCCAGATCATCATCACCTCGGGACATTTCCGCCTAGGCGACCGCGACATTCCGGTGAGAACCGTGTTTTTTCCGAAGCAATACGATCACCAACAGGTCGTGGCGGCTTTGCACGGGATTTCGGGG
Organism: Rhizobium acidisoli; assembly: GCF_002531755.2. Classification (NCBI taxonomy): domain Bacteria; kingdom Pseudomonadati; phylum Pseudomonadota; class Alphaproteobacteria; order Hyphomicrobiales; family Rhizobiaceae; genus Rhizobium; species Rhizobium acidisoli. The sequence continues at coordinate 407,546 of NZ_CP035001.1, forward strand.
AGCATGTGAGACGCTTTGAGAGGGGCGGATCCGCCAGACAGGATCGGCTCCTGTGGATCACAAGCCGACTGCGGAATGTCGTTTGACATCGCGGTGACCGCCTCGCATTTTCAACTTACCTCCGCGAGCGCCGGATAGAACGTACCAATTTAACGGCGAGGCCATTTGTCCTATCTGGAAAACGGTCATCGCCACAGCGGTGGTGCACCGGCTGCTCTGATGGGACCTCCGCTCCGTCGTGGCAACCAACCGAAAGATTGGATGATTCGAGATACGACGGAGATGGCGAACCGCGCCTATGTCGGCCAACGCGGTTCGGACATCTCCCAGGTGAAATTGTCGTCCATCTAATCGTTTCTGGGGAGGCTCGCCACAACTCTGCTTCAAATCGGAGTCCACATTCGCTCATTTGCCTGCGTCAGGACGGATCGAACGTGCGCATTCTGCTTGTGGAAGACGACAGTATTCTCGGCTCGTCACTAAAAAGGGCACTGGAGAAGCACGCCTACGGCGTCGACTGGATGCGAGACGGCGAGTCGGGGCTCGAGGCGGCCGAGCAGTTGCTTTTTGCAGCCGTCATCCTCGATATCAACCTGCCGCTGCTTAGCGGAATCGAGGTTCTTAAAGGCGTGAGACGCAAAGGCAACACCGTGCCCATCTTGCTTTTGACGGCGCTCGACAACGTCCGGCGCAAGGTCGAAGGTCTCGACGAGGGAGCGGACGACTACCTGGTCAAACCGTTCGATCTCGACGAATTGCTTGCCCGCCTGCGCGCGCTAATCCGACGACGCGACGGCCGGACTGAAAGCCTGCTTCGGTGCGGCGATGTCGAAATGGATCCGTCTGCAATGGTCGCGCGGAAAGGCAATATACAGGTACACACAACGGCAAAGGAGTTTCACCTGCTCAAGCTCCTGATGGAGCGCAGCGGTCGCTACGTGACGAAGAACGATATCGAATACGCGCTTTACGATGCCTATAGCAGCGTTGAAAGCAATACCATCGAGGTAACCATCTACAATCTGCGCAAAAAGCTAGGCACCGAATTCATCAAATCGATCCGCGGCATCGGCTACATGATCGAACGATGAGCCCGTCAACCCTTACGCGCAAGCTCTTCCTGAGGATTGCCCCCGTGGTCGTGGTGACAATCCTGGTGATCGGCGCCTTCGCCTTCAACAGCGCCACGCGCGAGATCAACAATATCTACGACGCGCAGCTCATCAACGATGCGAACGTCTTGTGGGGACTGTTGCACAACCGGTTGCGCCACTCGCCGGAGCGCACGCCCCAACAGATCGATGACATCGATTTCAGCATGGACAATCAGCTCGCTTTCAACGAGGACGCGGACGACTATGCCGATGCGCATATGTTCCGCGCCTGGGTGGACGGGAAGATCATGTTCTACTCCAGCACCGCATTTCTCTCCGACGTGCCGTACCAGAAGGCGGGCTTCACCGACCTTTCTTACCGCGGCGAGAACTGGCGGGTCTATTCGTTGCCGATCCCGGCTTCAGGCATCGTCATGGAAGTCGGTGAAAAGACGTCCCTACGATACACTCTCGTTTCCAACATCCTTCTGAACCTGGTCTTTCCGCTGCTCGTACTGGTGCCGGTGATCGGCTTTCTGATTTGGCTCGGGATCAACAATGGCCTGCGGACCATCCACGGGCTTGTGCATCAGATCCGCACCCGTTCGCCGGACGATCTCTCAGCGATTGCCGTGGAGGGCCTGCCCAGGGACCTCCTGCCTCTCGGCCGGTCGATCAACCAGCTTCTCGAAAAGCTCGGCCGGTCGCTGACCCTTGAGCGGCGTTTTTCCGATCTGGCGGCCCACCAGCTGCGCACGCCGCAGGCAAGCGTCAAGCTGCTGCTGCAGATGCTTGCAAGCACCGATGACCAGCAGGAGCAGAAGGCGATCATCTCGGATCTGGTGACCAGCAACAACAGAGCCACCCATCTCATCGAGCAGTTGCTACGCCTTGCCAGGGTCAGCCACCATCCGCTCAATCCAATGCCGGTTCCGCTGTATCACATGATCGCGTCGACCGTGGCGGACTTTGGCAACATCATCAATAGCCGCAATCTCGACGTCTCGCTGGAAGGGCCGGAATCAGCCGAGATCAGGACGGATGAATCACTGCTGCAGATGATGGTCAGCAACCTCCTAGACAATGCGATCAAATATACGCCTGTCGGCGGCATCATTGAGGTCATCCTCTCCTCTCAAGGGGAGTTCTGGCTGGTATCGATCAGCGATAGCGGACCGGGCATAGCCCCCGTGGACCGGGAGGCCGTGTTCAAGCGGTTCTATCGCCTGGACACGCTCCATGCCGAGGGTGCCGGCCTTGGGCTTGCGATCGTCGCCGATACCGCCGAACGACTTTCTGTGTCGATCGCGCTTTCGACACCTCCCTGGGGTAACGGCCTGCGGGTTGAATTGCGCCTGCCCAGAGACTGAGGCGCTGCTACCGGCGTCCGTTCATTTTTCATTTTCGCATCATTTTGCCCTCAGGCTTGCCTCATCGACTCTCGGTAGACACAGCCGCGGATCAAGTCGAAGGGCGGCCATTGGATGCAAATATTTTCCGATTTTGACGGCACGATTTCCATTCAGGATGTGACGGATATCGTCCTGTCCTGCTTTGCCGATTCCGAGTGGGAAGAGATCGAGCAGGAATGGAAGGACGGTCGTATCGGCTCAGCCGAGTGCATGCGCCGCCAGATCGCCCTCATCCGGGCAAACCGGCCCGAGCTCGACGCACTCCTCGACACCGTGGCAATCGATCCAGGCTTCGTGGCCTTCCGTGATTACTGCCGCGAAAACGGCCTGCCGATCACCGTCGTCAGCGACGGCGTCGATTACTTCATTCGCCACGTGCTGGCGCTGAACGGCATCAGGGATCTGCCCGTCATCGCCAATATCCTGACCCATCGGGTCGTCGATGGTCACCACACCTATGCGCTTGCACCTTCGCCGGCGACAGCCGGCTGTTCGGCAGGCTCGGGCGTGTGCAAATGCAAGGTCATCGGCGGCATCGAGCGGCAGATCTATATCGGCGATGGACGCAGCGATTTCTGCGTCTCCGGCCGGGCCGGCCTCGTCTTCGCCAAGGGCAAGCTCGCCGATTACTGCAGCGACCAGGGCATTTCCTACATCGGCTTCGACGATTTCACCGACTTGATCCCAAAGATGCAAGCCGCCCTCCCCGGCATTGCGCGGGCCCCCCGCGCAATGCTCCAATCTTCAATCGCATAACCAGACCGAGAGGTTCACCATGAACATTGTCAACGCCGACACCTTCAAGGAAAATACGGCGCTCACCGAAAAGTCGGAAGCCGAGCTGCGGTTTCTGGAGGAGACCTATTGCTCGCATGGCGATACGGTCCACTACGCGGTGGAACCGAAATTCTTCGAAGAATGCGAAGGCTCCTACGTCTATGACGCAAAGGGGACCGCGTTTCTCGATCTGCAGATGTGGTATTCCGCCGTCAATTTCGGCTATCGCAACGAAAGGCTGAATGCCGCCGTCCATCGGCAGCTCGACCGGCTGCCGCAAGTCGCCTCGCAATATCTGCATCGCGAGAAGGTTGAGCTTGCGACGATGATCGCGCAGGATGCCGAGCGCAAGTTCGGCCGCAAGGGGCGCGTTCATTTCAATGTCGGCGGATCCCAGGCAATCGAGGATTCGCTGAAGCTGGTGCGGAACTATACCGGCGGCAAAAGCCTGATGTTCGCCTTCGAAGGCGGCTATCACGGCCGCACGCTGGGCGCCTCCGCGATCACGTCAAGCTATCGCTATCGCCGCCGCTTCGGCCATTTCGGCGAAAGGGCGCAATTCGTCGAGTTTCCTTACCATTTCCGCGGCCCGAAGGGCATGACGAAGGAGGAATACGGCGAGCATTGCGTCCGCAAGTTCGCTCGCCTCTTTGAAAGCGAATATAACGGCGTCTGGGATCCCAAGGTCGGCAGTGCCGAATATGCGGCCTTTTATATCGAGCCCATCCAGGGCACCGGCGGCTACGTCATTCCACCGAAGAACTTCTTCACCGAACTCAAGAAGGTCCTGGATCAGCACGGCATCCTGCTTGTCGTCGACGAGATCCAGATGGGCGTCTACCGGACCGGAAAACTCTGGTCGATCGAGCATTTCGGCGTCTCGCCCGACGTTCTCGTATTCGGCAAGGCGATCACCAATGGGCTTAACCCGCTCTCGGGTGTCTGGGCCAGGGAGGAAATGATCAATCCGACCGTCTTCCCGCCTGGCTCCACCCATTCCACCTTCGCCAGCAATCCGATGGGAACGGCCGTTGCGCTCGAAACCATGAAGATGCTGGAAGAGGAGGATTTTGGCGCGGCGATCATGGCCAAAGGCGCCTATTTCCTCGATGGCCTGAAGCAGCTTCAGAAGCGCCATGCGATCGTCGGTGACGTCGACGGGCTCGGATTGGCGCTGAGATGCGAAATCTGCAAGGAAGACGGTTTCACGCCCGACAAGGCGACGATGGACTGGCTTTGCGACGAAGGCATGAAGGGCGACCTCCAGGTCGGGCACAAGGTCTATGGCCTCGTTCTCGATGTCGGCGGCTACCACAAAAACGTCATCACCCTGGCGCCGAACCTGCTGATCTCACACAAAGAGATCGATCTGGCGCTGACGCTGCTCGACCAGCTCTTCACGCGCGCGGCCCTGAGGTAGCACGGTGCAGCTTCTCCTCCTTCATCTCGACGATGCTTTGGAGTTGCAGCCTGATTTCGTGCGCGCCTGCACGCTTGCAGGCGCGTACCACCATGTCGACAAGCGGGGCGGCAGTGCAATCAGATTGTGGGGCAAGCAGAAGATGCTCTCCGACCTTGGCCGGGATATCTCCCGGTCACTGCCCTCTCGAGGCAGGGGTCCGCAGCTTGCCTTCATGGGCTCGGGCGATTTCCACCATGTGACCGCTCTGCTTCTCGACACGGCCCTCGAACGGCGGCCGGTTTCGACCACCCTCGTTCATTTCGACAATCACCCGGACTGGGTGAACTTCGAGGGCGGCATGCATTGCGGCTCGTGGATCAACAGCGCCCTGTCGAACCCCAAGATAGACAAGGTCGTCACGGTCGGCGTCTGCAGCGGCGATCTGCGCAACCCCGAACGCAAGGGAGCCAATCTGCGCTGGCTGAGGGAAGGCAAGCTGGAGCTTTACCCTTACGAGCATCCGCCAAGCCGTGTCTCTGCCGAATACGGCAGCGGCGCCAGCTACCGGCAGGACGGGCGCGCCCTGTACTGGAATTCCATCTCCGCGATCGGCGAGGACAATTTCATCGACCGGATCCTCAGCCGTATCGGCACCGAAGCAGTTTATGTCACGGTCGACAAGGACGTGCTGGCCGCCGATGACGCCGTGACCAACTGGGATCAGGGGCGCATGCGGCTGCCCTATCTGATGGCGCTGATCAGCGAGATCGGCAGCCGCCATCGCATCATCGGCGCCGATGTCATCGGCGACTATTCGGTGCCGAGCTATGCTGGCGGCTTCACGACCCGGCTCCTGAAGCAGGCGGAAATCTTCATCGATCAGCCGCGGCTTCGGCAGGCGGCGGACGCCGTGCGCAACATCAACAGCGCCGCAAATCACGCGTTGCTGGAAGTCCTGGCGGAAGCAATGGAATGACTGGCGGCCTCACCTTGCCGACGTTCGGCCTGATCCTGTTCTGCGTGGTCGCGGAAACCGCCCGCGAGGTTTGCTTCAAGCAGGCGGCCAGCGACAGCGCCGTTCTGGCAACCCTGGCCAAGCCGCTGACCTGGCTCGGCATCGCCTTCTGGGCGATCGAGCTGCTTGCCTGGGCGGCCGTGCTCGCCCGCGTGCCGCTGACCACCGCCTTTCCGCTGATGGCGCTCAGCTACGTCGGGACCGTGGTCGCCGGCGCGGTCGTCTTCAAAGAAAAGATCAACCTTCGCCACGCGACGGGCGTGTTTCTCATTACCGCCGGCGTGGCCTGTGTGGGAGCAACCGGACTATGAAAATCTTTGCTCATACCAGATGGGATGTCGCCCCCGTGCTTGCGGCCTTTGCCCATCTCGCCTTTGACGTCTACCTGATCGTCGGTTTCGAAAGCCGGCCGCTCTGGATCTCCGCGATCCTGGGCTGCCTCTATGCCGTATCGATATCCTGGAACATCAACAGCATCTCGCACAATTTCATCCACACGCCGTATTTCAAGCCGCGCTGGATGAATTACGGCTTCAGCCTGCTGGAGTCAGTGGCGATCGGTTTTTCTCAGACCTATTACCATTGGGTGCATATGCGCCATCACTCCGGCAACAGCGACCGGCCGGATGAAAACGGCGGTACGATCGATCTACTGTCGATCTACCGCTACGGCCGAAACGGCGAGCCGGAGAATGTCTGGTCCTACACGCTGAAGAGCTTCTTCCGCGACAGTCTCGGCGATATTCACAAAGGCATCGCCAAGAACCGTCCTTTCGATGCCGCATGGGGCCGTTTCGAACTGCTTGCTTTCCTCGGCCTAGCGGCAATCGCGCTGATCTACGATTGGAAGGCCGTGCTGTTTTTCGTGCCGTTTTACTATGCCGGCAACTGCCTGTCGTCGCTCAACGGCTATTATGAACACCTGCATGGCGATCCGGACGAACCGATTGCCTGGGGCGTGAGCAGCCACAAGCCGTTCTACAACTGGCTTTGGTTCGGCAATGGTTACCATGCGGAACATCATTACCGGCCACGCACCCACTGGACGAAGCTTGCGGCACTGCACGAACAGATCAGGGAGGAACAGGAAAAGGCCGGCACGCATGTGATCAGCACCTGCCATGCCCTCGGCTTCATGGCTCCGGAAAACCGCGAGATGGAGCTTCGGCATGAGGTCTGAGCAGTTGAGCTTCTTCCTGCCAGGAACCAATGGCAAAGGTGTGCTGCTGATCCACGGCCTGACGGGCGCCCCAGCCGAAATGAAGCTCGTGGCGCGCCGGGTCAATCGGCGCGGCTACAGCGTTCACGCGCCGTTGCTGGCCGGTCATGGCGAAGACGTCAAGACGCTGCGTCGCACGCAGTGGGAAGACTGGCTGGCAAGCGTCGTGCGGGGATCGGAATTCCTGGCAGAGCGCACGCAGACGGTTTTTGCCGCCGGCATTTGTGTCGGCGGCAAGCTGTCGTTGCTGGCTGCCAAGCACCGGCCGGACCTGATCAAGGCTGTCGCGATCTACTCGCCCTGCTTCCACTACGACGGTTGGGACGTTCCGCGACACTATACGATGCTGTCGCCGCATATCGGCTGGCTATCGCGGGTACCTTTTCTCGACCGCCTCAACTTCAGCGAAAACCAATCGCTCGGCATCAAGGACGAGCGGATGCGGCGCATGGTCGAAGGCATGGCGGGCGAAGGCATGCTCGAGAAATTCCCCGGCCGCGGCATCGTCGAGATGTATCGATTGGGCAAGGCACTGCGCGGAGCCCTGCCGCAGATCCAGACACCGACGCTGATCCTCCACGCCGAAGAGGACGATCTCAGCAACCCCCGGCATGCGCTTTACATATCCGATCACATCGGCGGTCCGCATGAACTCAGGTGGATCAAGGACAGCTACCACATGATCCATCTCGACCGCCAGCATCGACAGGTCGCGGAATTCACCGCCAATTTCTTTGAGGCAGGCCATGCTGAAGCTCGCCTATAGACAGTTTGTTGCCGAAGGTGGCGGGCCGGTTGCACAGGTCTACGACACGATCCGCGCCATCGGCCGCGAAGCCTGGAACGCCTGCTATCGCGGTCATGTCGAAGATTATGATTGCCTGCTCGCGATCGAAGACGCCGGCATCGGCGAATTCGACTGGCGCTACATTGCGATCGTCGAGAACGGAAGGATCAGCGCCGCCATGCCGGCGTTCCTCTGCCCCTATCCGCTGGACACGACACTGGAAGAGGGCTTGCCGCGCCGGCTGATCCGCCGCGTGCGACGACACGTTTCAGGTTTCCTAGTGCTGCGGCTTGCCTGCCTCGGCTCGCCGTGCACCGAAAACGGCGTCATAGGCTTTCATGCCGAGGTGCCCGAGGCACGTCGTGAGGCACTGCTCGGCGACCTGCTCGACGCCTTCGAAAGTCTTGCGGCTCGGGAAGCCTGCGCGCTGATGGGGGTTAAGGATATTCCCGCGCCGGTCGCGCTGGAGTTCGGCACCCTGTTTTCAGAACGGCGCTATGCGACAATCGGCGGCCTGCCATCCGCCTGGCTCGATATCGATTTTCGGACGATTGACCAATATATGGCCAAGCTGTCTGCGGGCACGCGCAAGGACATGCGGCGCAAGATGAAGTCCTTCGACGCCGTCAGGGTCGAGATCAGAACGGATGTGGGTGACGTGCTGCCGCGTATCATGTCGCTCTACCACGACACCCGCGATCGCAGCGAATGGCAGTTCGAAGAGCTGACGCCGGCATATTTTGAAGGGATACTCACCCATATGCGCGGCCGTTCGTTCTGCGTCCTCTATTTTGTCGAGGACGAGCTGCTGGCTGCCAATCTCATCTTTCATGATGATCGCGTCGCGATCGACAAGTTCTTCTGCATGGACGGCGAGCGAGGACGGCCCTACAACCTTTATTTCCTCAGCTGGTTCACCAATCTGCGCTATTGCCTCGATCGCGGCCTTTCCCATTATCAGAGCGGCCAGGCCTATTATGAAAACAAGGTCCGGCTCGGCAGCCAGCTTACGACAAACACCATGTTCTTCCGCCACCGCAATCGGCTGCTGCAGGCGCTGTTGCGGCTGGTCTCCCCGCTCTTTTCGCAGGATGAGGCCAAGTAATGACGTCCATGCGCCTGACATGGCTCGCCGTGCCCGTCCTCAACACGCTTTTCCAGATCTTCACCAAGCTTGGCGCGACGCAGCTCGGCAATGCCGAGGGGACGACCTGGCTTAAGGATGCGCTGAGCTCGCACTGGATCCTGGCAGCCGTCGTGGTCGAGATCGTCTGCTTCTTCATCTGGATGACGGTGCTCGCCGAACTCGACCTCAGCAAGGCCTTTCCGCTTTCCGGCATCAGCTACGTCCTGATCATTGCCACCGGCTGGTTTGCTTTTGGCGAACCGATCGTCAGCCTTCAGATCGTCGGCAGCGCTCTGATCCTCGCCGGTGTCTGGCTGATCGCCGGCGCATCCGAAAAAACGGGCTCCGTCAGTGACAACGATGTTGGACCGATCCTGCCGCACGCCCATGTCAGCAAGGATCGATGATGCAGCCAACACAAAATTTCATCCTCGGTAATGCGAAGGGCGCTGCATCGGCGTTCAGCAATCGGGTTCTGGAGCGTGCGCTCGCGCGCATCGTCACCCGCGGCTGCCTCAACGTCACAACATCCAATGGGCAGCAGCTCTCCTTCGGCGACGGGTCCGGAGAGCAGATACATGTCAGCTTTGCCGATCTTGCAGCGCAATGGGCATTTCTCATCGATGCCGATCTGCGGCTCGGCGAACTCTATATGGATCGCCGCTTTCTCATCGAACGGGGCTCGCTCCACGACTTCCTGGCGATGATGCTGCGTGAGGCGCAGAACGCCAAGCATCCGCTCGTCGCCAGGGTGGTCGATCGCGCCCGCACCTGGCTGCGCATCTTCCGCCATCGCAATTTTCCGGCGCGCTCCAAAGCCAATGTCGCCCACCATTACGATCTCGATGGCCGGCTCTACGAACTCTTCCTCGACGGGGACCGGCAATATTCCTGCGCCTATTTCGAGAGCCCCGACCAATCGCTCGATGCGGCGCAACACGCCAAGAAGCGGCATCTCGCCGCGAAATTGCAGCTTGGGCCCGGCAAGAGCGTGCTCGATATCGGTTGCGGCTGGGGTGGGCTCGCCCTGCACATGGCGAGGCATGTGCAGGGCGGGCATGTGCTCGGCATCACCCTGTCTGAGGAGCAGCATGGCTACGCCCAGAAGCGGCTTGCCGAACACGAGCGGGTGGAGGCAGGCACCCAGTTTGTCCTGCAGGATTATCGCAGCCTGAGCGGACGGTTCGACCGGATCGTGTCGGTCGGCATGTTCGAGCATGTCGGCCTCGCATCCTACCGCGCCTTCTTCGAGAAATGTGCGGACCTGCTGGAAAATGACGGCATCATGGTTCTGCACACGATCGGCTGTTCGGCGACGCCCGGCTTCACCACGCCTTGGCTCGACAAATATATCTTTCCCGGCGGCTATATTCCCGCGCTCTCGGAAATCCTGCCCGAAATTGAAAAGGCCGGTCTTGCGGTTGCCGATATCGAGGTCCTGCGCCTGCACTATGCCTGGACGCTGGCACATTGGCGAAAGCGCTTCCTGGCCCGCTGGCAGGAGGCTGCCGCACTTTACGACGAACGCTTCTGCCGCATGTGGGAATTCTACCTTGCCAGCGCCGAAGCCGCATTCCGTTACGAAGATCTGGTGGTTTTTCAGATCCAGCTAAGCAAGCGCAACGACGTCATTCCCGTGACGCGAGACTATATCGCCCAGCATGAAACAGCGGCGGCGCAAAGTTCAAAAGCCGATCTGGAAGGAACGGCTGAGCGTGATACCGATCACGTTCTGGTCGGCTGAGCCAAGCCTTGAGGTGATCGGGCTATCGGCGGCATCGCCCACCAGGCGGTTATATTTGTCGTAGACCTGCACGCTCCAGACCGGTGAAAGCGTATAGGTGGCGGCCACCGTGAAACCGATGGATTTGAGACCGCCATTCGCGTCGAACGCCTCGACGCGACCACTCTTGGCAGCTTCCTCGGCGGACACCGCGAAATTGTTGCGCATATAGGGGCCGTTTGCCAGAGACATGCGCGGACCGGCAGACAGCAGCCAGCGATCGCCGACCGGCTGGAACCAATCGAAATAGAGATCGGCAAGCAAACCGTCGCCGCCCCACAGCGCCTGACGCGTTTCCGCCCGCACACGCAGGTGATCCTCTATCGGCCAAAATTGCGCAAAGACACCGGCGTCCAAGTTCCACTGGACCGAATGCAGACCCTGCAGTTCGGATTCGTCGAATGCCGACCGCCCTCCTCTCAGGCTGACGACAGGGCCGATATCGACACCACCGATATCGAACATCCCGTAGTCGATATTATCGTCCGGCGCGCCGTATTCGGGCGCTTCGCCGAGACGACGAAAATCGAAAGACGGCATACCGCTGAAGGAAAGGTGCTTCGATCCTTCATAGGAAGGACCGTATTCGACGGATCCGCCAAGGGTTATGATCCACTGGTTATCGGAGGATTTTGCATCCTGGCTCAAGGCCGAACGAGACCCCAGGAGTAGTAGCAGCAACGATACCGCCGCCGCCCGGAATAATGCCGTGTTCGATGAGGCCATAAACGCCCTACTCCGTACCTCAAAGCCAGCGAACGATCCACTTTCTGAGGCGGCGCCGCTGCAATCTTTTAAAGCAAATTTCCCTTCTATGCCAACTGCCTTAGGGGCATCCAGAGCATGCGGCGTCGCACTATTTCTTTCCCGCGGAGACGCAAATACTAGCAGGCTGCGCGACGTATCAAGCCTCACTGCAGTGAGCGGCGCGCGAAACCCAGCCAGGGTTCAAGTTGCTCAAAGCTCACGTCCATCGGGTAAGCCGCACTGAGATAGGGCAGCGAAATATGACCATATCGAAGCGATATCTGGCTTTCGGCTGCGGCTTCTCCGGCCTTGGCGATGGCGGCCAGATAGAGCGCGCTGGCAAGGCCGCTGCGGTCCGCGCCGGCCTGACAGTGGATCAGGAGAGGCTTTTCGGCGTTTATCATGAGGGCGATAAGTTGTTCGGCTCTCTCCTGTGTCACGATTGATCCGGCGGACATCCGGAAGTCGTAGTGCGTAATGCCGAGACCGCTGCTCGCCGCAACCTCCTCGTCGTACCAGGGTTTACCGATATTTTGGCCGCGCAGATTGATGATCGACCGGATGCCGTACTCTTTGACATAGTTTGAGAGGGCAGCGGCTGTCGGCTGTGCCGAGCGATAAACTTCTCCCGAGACAACCGTATTGAAGTTGCCGCTTAGGATAAGCCAGCCGACATAGCAGGCGATCATGGCAGCCATTGCGATCACACTCCCTCCGCCATAGCAGAGGATTGCCTTCAAAGTTTTTGACGGTTTCATTGGTCTTTTTGTCGCTTCATGCGCCGCGTATTCCGCACCGTTGCGGCAACGATGATGAGCAAGCAGCCGGCTAACATGGTGAAGCCCAGCAGCAGATGCATTGAACTGGGAGTGGAATAGATACCGATTGCAATGCTCAGCACGAGTACCAGTACCGCCAGTGTCAACCAAACATCGGCGACAAACATGCTAAAGATTTCTTTGAACACATCCGCGATGACGGTCATTGGAGCAGTTCCTCAGCTTCGGATCTCAGGACGCGGGACATGGCGAGCCCGGTCATCAGGAACAATGCTGCAAAAACAAAAAGCATCAGGTCCTGCCCCGGCCATTCGATGCCCAGACCTTCACCGGTCCAGAAGACTCCGAAGCTCGACAGCATGATGGCCACTGAAAACTTTAGCATGTTTTCTGGGACTCGTGAGAGCGGCTTGTGGACGATGACGCCGACTAGCAATACCAGCAGGCAGGCGGCCAGCGCCCCAAGCGAGGCCGCCCAGGTGAGGCCTCGGCCGGAACCGACGGCGATCACGATGAAGATCACTTCCAGACCTTCGAGCAGCACGCCTTTGAAGGCTGTCATGCCGGCCAGTAAGTTAAGCGACGTCTGGTGGCGTGCGATCGCATCCGACAAATATGCCTGCTCGGCGCGGAAGGCCGCGATCTCGTCATGCAGCGGAATGATCCCCGCCGATCTCAGGATGGCTTTGCGCAGCCATCCCATGCCGAACAACAGCAACAGGACCCCAATTACGAGCTGCAGCGAACGCAGCGGAATGTTATCGAGGAGGGGGCCAAGGGCAAGGACCACTATAGCCAGCACCGCGAGTGCCGCCACCGTACCGGCGACAGCAGGGCGCCATCCTCGGAGCGTGCCTACCGCCAGAATGATTGTAAATGCCTCGGCCACTTCAACAATCGACGCCATGAAGGCTGCCCCAATGGCCGGCGCGGCGATGGCCCAGGATAAACTCTGCATGCTCTCTTTCCGATTGTTGTGGTGACAACACTGGAGAATAATGGTGTAGTATGTATAACAGGTCAAGGAGATCAAATGAACCAGGCGTCTTCTTTCGCCGAGTTGGTGGCATCCCGTAGCCCCAACCTCAGCCGCACCGAACATCGTGTGGCGCGATATTTCGCAGAAAACCTGCATCAGATTTTGGTGCACACAGCGATCGAGCTCGCCAATGCTATTGGGACCAGCGACGCCTCGATCATCCGTACCGCCAGAGCCCTCGGGTTCGAGGGTTTGGACGGAATGCGCCGGGCGATCGCCGACGAATTCAGCGCCCAACTGACGTTGCCTGAACGGTTGTCACGGACGATCCTGAAGAATGCCGGAGATCTCGAGCAGGCCCTGGAAAAGACACTCACAGCCCAGGCAGAGGCGATTTCCACGCTGCGATCCACCCTCGATGCCCAAAGCTTTCGCGCCATCGTCCATGCGCTAACCGGCGCCCGCGAAATCGTTGTGTTCGGGGTTGGTCCCACATCGGCTATGACCCAATACTTCTGCACCCAACTCGGCAGACTCGGCCTGAGCGGACGGGCGTTAACCTCCACCGGCCTATCTCTGGCGGACGAACTTCTGCCGCTGCGTGCCGGCGACGTCGTGTTCATCATGGCCTACAGCCGGGTATACCGGGAACTGTCCGTCCTGCTCAACCATGCCCAGGCTCTTGGCTTGCAGACCGTCCTCGTGACGGACAGTCTCGAAAGGGAACTGGCGGGGCGTGTGACCCGGGTCGTGACAGTCCCGCGCGGCCGGGCCGATGATTTCAGCCTACACAGCGCGACGCTGGCCTTCCTTGAAACCCTGCTCGTCGGACTGGCGACACTAATGCCTGAAAAGACTGTTGCCAGCCTCGACCAACTCAACCGGCTCCGCGCGGACCTAGCTGGACAGGCGATGACTCTCCCGCTTACCCAATCCGTCACATCAGACCCGAGACACGGGGACACTTCTCCGTGACCGATACTCAATGTCGACATGCTTGATACCATCGAGGAAATCCCGAATTTCTCCAGAGCTACATTACCGCCACCTGCTGTCGCCCAGCAAACCCGCCCTGCATAACGGCATCGTTACCCAAGGCCAGGCTCAACGAGAGAGAGTTGCGCGACGGCCGGCTGGCGATCTATTCCTCGGCCAAGCGTCGTTACCTTCGATCTGGTTGGACAAAGAGCTAGCGGATGCAGTTATTCAGGCAGATCGATAATGACAGATGCTATAAGCCCAGGCCGCTCCTCGCGAGGAGCGAGCGTGACGCGCGCCCCTTGTCGTTCGGCTGCCGCTTTCGCGATGGCAAGCCCTAAACCGCTTCCCTCGCTGTCCTGAGGCCCTGCCCGGAAGAACCGTTCAAAGACGCGCGGCAAGTCTTCCTCCGCGATGCCGGGACCGGTGTCGCGGATTTCGATTCGAATTTCTTGCCCGCCAGTCAGCACCGCGACGTCGACGATTCCGCTCGCAGGCGTGTATCGAACGGCGTTCTCGATGAGGTTTTCAAGAATGATTTCGAAGTCGGCCAGCGCTCCGATGGTGAAAGCCTTGTCCTGGCGTGTGATGCCCAGGTCAATCCCCCGGCTCTCGGCAAGGGGGGTGAGGCGCGCAACCGTGTCGAGCGCGAGCTGGACAAGGTCGATCGCCTGCGACGTGGGCGCGGTCTCATGGGCGTCGTAGCGCGCCAGCCGCAAGAGCTTGTTCACGAGGCGGGTGGCCCTGCCGATTCCGGCGTCGAGCTCAGCTAAACCCTGAGAAAAACGGCCGTCGCGGTCGTCGTGCCGAAGGTTGTCGATTTGAATTTGAAGCGCCGAGAGCGGTGTGCGCAGTTCATGGGCCGCATCCGAGATGAACCGCCGCTGTCTCTCCAGCAATGCGCGTAGCCGGGCGAGCAGCAGATTGATCGAACTTACGAACGGAACGACTTCAGCTGGCACGTCATCGATCGGAACAGGGCTGTCCACGGTTGTGTCCCGGGAGGCGACCGCGACGGCCAGGCGATTGAGCCGGGCCATGATCCGATCGATAATCCAGCTCAGCGTCAGCAATGATAGCGGAATCAGAACGATAATAGGAAGCGCCGCCTGGAGCGCCGCATTCGCCGCCAGTTCCTCCCGGACGCTCATATCCTGGGAGACCTGAACAGTTCGATCCGGCGCGGCCAGCGTGTAGACCCGCCAATAGTTGCTGACGGTCGAAATGTCGACAAACCCGGTCGCTGGTTGGCGGGGAATACCAACGGCGGGATGCGATTGTCGCAACGGCTTGCCCGCCGCATCCCAGGCCTGGATGACGAAGTCGTCTTCGGGATCGTGCGGCGCGCCGCTATCTGGGCCTGTTTCTGGCGATGAACGCGCATCACCGACATAGAGCGCGATCTGCCGTAGCTGATTGTCGAGGAAGTCGGATGCCTCGTTCCTGACGAGGAAGTACGATGTTGTCGCCGCGCAGACGCCGATGGTCGCCATTAACCCGGCAAGCCATATGAAGGCCGTGCGTCGGATCGAAATCGTGCCTTTCACTTGGGAACCATCCAGCCGGCCCCGCGGACGTTGCGTATGATGTCCTTGTCGAACTTGCGCCGCACGTAATGGATGAGCACGTCGACAGCGTTGCTTTCCACCTCTTCACCCCAACCATAGAGCCTTTCCTCGAGCTGGCTGCGCGATAGAATGGTGCCGGGACGTTCCAATAGTGCCTGAATCAAGACAAACTCGCGCGCTGGCAACACTTCGCCGCACCCACGATATTTCACCTCATGGCTCGACAGATCGAGCTCGATTTCGCTCGTGCAGAGGATCGAAACCGCCTGACCTCCATGTCGGCGCAGTACGGCACGCATGCGCGCCAGCAGTTCTTTGACCTCGAACGGCTTCACCAGGTAGTCATCGGCCCCGAGGTCGAGCCCCGTGACGCGATCGTCGAGTTCGTCACGGGCGGTGATCACCAGGATTGGTCTCCTGTCGCCGGCCATCCGGAGCGAACGCAGGATTTCCAGGCCCGAGCGGCCGGGCAAACCGAGGTCGAGCAACGCAAGACCATGGCCGCCGACGGCGACGGCTTCGCCCCCGAGGTGCCCGTCACGCACCCAATCTGCCGACATGCCGGCATCGTCGAGGGCTTGCACGAGAGCCCGGCCAAGCATGACATCATCTTCGATCACAAGAACACGCATGTTTCAAGATAACCTAAACCGATTTCTCCTGCACAGATTCTGATGCAGCCGACTGCATTCCGGCTGATCATCTAAGACCCTTCTAATTCTGCTGGCGTCATATGCCTTCTCAGGTTTGCAGAGGAGCGCCGATCATGACTGTCCGCTATCGAATATCCGCCGCATTGGGTGTGCTGCTCATGGTATCATCCGGCGCATTTGCTCCCGCTGTGGCGCAGAAGAAACTCGTTGCGCCTGAGACGAACCCGCCGGGGGACATTCCGGACAACCAAGTCTTCGTTACCTACAACTCTCCCGACGGATTTGATCTGAAGGTGCCGGAGGGATGGTCGCGGTCCGCGATCGACCATGGCGTTCGGTTCTTCGATAAATACGATGAGATAGTTGCTACCGTTGGCATCGCGAATGCAGCGCCAACGGCTTCTTCAGCAAGGGCCCACGAGATCCCAGACCTCAAGACGGCCGAGCACGCTGTCAAAGTCACGGCGGTCAAGGATGTAAGGCTCGCAGCGGGAGCGGGTGTCCGCATCAGCTATGTGTCGAGCTCGGCGCCTAATTCGGTCACGAGCAAACAGATCAGGCTCGAGCACGAGCGCTTCATCCTGTTCAAGAATGGCAAGGCGGTCACGCTTGATCTTGCCGCTCCGGCCGGTGCCGACAACGTCGACCAATGGCAACTGATCTCCAATTCCTTGCAGTGGAGGTGAGTTCATGGCTGCGCTGGAGGCGACCGAGCTTTACCGCTTCTTTCATGCCGGCGACGACGAAGTCGTGGCTCTGCGCGGGGTGGCCCTCACGCTCGATGCCGGAGAATTCACCGCGTTGAGAGGCCCGTCGGGCAGCGGAAAATCGACGCTCCTTGCCTGCCTGGCCGGGATCGATGAGCCGGACGGTGGCGTCGTGTCTGTCCTGGGCGAGCGCGTGACCCGACGCCCCGAGCCGGAGCGGGCTCGGCTTAGGGCTCGCCATTTTGGCATGCTCATGCAATCCGGCAATCTGTTCGAGCATCTGACGGTCCGGGCCAACATTCGTCTCCAGATGGAGATTTCCGGTCGCGGCAGACCGGACGAAATCGATGGCCTTGTCGGCGGGTTGGGCCTCGACGGGCTCGCCGACGCACTACCTTCCCACCTTTCAGGCGGTGAGGCAGCTCGCGCTGGCTTGGCCGTGGCGCTCGCTGCAAACCCGGCAATCCTGCTCTGCGATGAGCCGACCGCCGAAGTCGATGCGGCGACAGAACAACTCGTCATTGATCGCCTCGTCGAAAACTGCCGGAGCGGCGGCGCCGTCCTGATCGTCACGCACAGCCCAGCACTCGCCGCACGGGCCGATCGCATTGTGGACATTCGGGATGGAGGCATCGTGCATGGCTAAGACTTTGGCGGTGGCCACGGATCTGTGGCGCAGCTTTCAGCGCGAGCGGGGTATCGTGACGGCCATTCAGGGCTGCTCCTTCAGGATTCACGCAGGCGAAACCATCGCCATCATGGGACCTTCCGGCTGCGGAAAGACGACGCTTTTGAACTTGATCGCAGGGCTGGACGTGCCAAGCTCAGGACAATTGGATTGGCCTGGGCTCGGTCCGTTCGACACATTGCGCCCCGAGCGGATCGGCGTCGTCTTCCAATCTGCGAACCTGATGCCGGCACTCACCGCCGTCGAGAACGTCGCGTTACCGATCCTTCTCACTAGCGGCCCCGACGCCGAGACGCGCGCCCTGACGGCACTTGCCACTTTCGGCGTCGAAGCGCTGGCGGCAAAGTTGCCGGAGCAGCTTTCCGGCGGCCAGGCCGAGCGGGTCGCCGTAGCGCGGGCCGTTTCGACCAATCCGCAATTGATCGTCGCCGACGAGCCGACAGGCCAACTTGATCAGGCCAGTGCCGTGTTGCTGGTCGACCGACTCCTCGCCTGGGGTCGGCAGTCGGGAAGCGCCATAGTGATCGCGACGCATGATGAGCGCATGGCGGCAAAGATGAGCCGCATCTGGTGGATGCGTCACGGCAAATTCGAAAGCATGGTTGAGAGGTCGGCATGTACAGGCGCTGGCTGATCGGACTTGTCCGAACGCGTTCCGGCCGATTGGTCGGCACCATCGGCGGTGTCGCGCTGACGGTCGCCTTCATCGCGTGCCTAGGCGCGTTTTTGCAATTCAGCGCGGCCCAGAAGACCGCACGGTCGGTCGCCCAGGTCCCCGTCGACTGGCAGGTTCAACCGCTGACGGGAACGGATCATAGTGCGGTCGAGGCTGTGATCCGCTCCGCCGCCCCGGTAACCGGTCTGCAGTCGATCGACTATGCCGACGTACCTGGTTTTGAGGCGAACACGGGAGGCACCGTGCAGACCACGGGCGGCGGCACGGTACTTGGCATCGGACCAGGCTATTTCGAACAATTCCCAGCACAGGTTCGACGGCTCGTAGGATCGGTCGACGGCGTTCTGATCGCGCAACAGACTGCGGCCAACCTGCATGTCGCGGTGGGGGATCAGGTCACCATCCACCGGCACCAAGCGCCTGATTTCAGCGTTACGATCGTCGGCATCGTCGATTTGCCGAACGCCGATGCGATGTTTCAGGCGATCGGTGTCCCGGCTGGCGCCACACCACAAGCCCCGCCCGACAATGTTTTGCTGTTGCCCTTGCCTCAGTGGAAGCAGATGTTCGAGGAGCAGCGCGCGAGCCGGCCCGATACAATTCGGACCCAGTTCCACGTC
The DNA here is from genome assembly GCF_002531755.2 of Rhizobium acidisoli. Lineage (NCBI taxonomy): Bacteria > Pseudomonadati > Pseudomonadota > Alphaproteobacteria > Hyphomicrobiales > Rhizobiaceae > Rhizobium > Rhizobium acidisoli. Next base: position 426,556 of record NZ_CP035001.1, read on the forward strand.
AAGCTCGATCATCATGACTTATCATCCGACCCGGTCGCCGCCAGCACCGCAGCAACCGAGCGCGGCCACAATTTCGAGGCTCGCGTCGCCGGAACCGCGCTGCTTGCAAACAACCTGGCGGCCCGATTGGCGGCGGTGCGCGAGGATGCCCTTTATGCGCGGCTGGTATTCCTTTTCCTCGGCGCCCCTGGGGCCATCCTCGCCATCCTGCTGACGCTTGCGGTCGCCGGCGCTGGGCGGGACAGGCGCCGCCACGATCAGGCGTTGCTGCGCCTGCGAGGAGCAGCCGTCGATACGGTTCTTCGCATGGCTGCCGCTGAAGCGGCAGTTGCGGGTGTCGGCGGTGCGATCCTCGGTATTCTCCTTGCTGCTCTTGCCGCGCATTTCATCCTCGGGGTGGCGCTCTTGCGCAGGGGAGCAATTCCCTTGATTTGCGCTGTGGCGGTGGCCGGGATCGCGCTTTCGCTCGCATCGATCCTGATCCCAGCCTGGCGCGACGCCCGCGGCTCGACCATTGCGGCCGCCCGGCGGCCAGTCGGCTATGACCAGGCACCGCTCTGGGCGCGCTTCTATCTCGATCCGGCCCTGCTGGCTTTGGCGGCGGCGCTCTACTGGCGTTCGGCAGCGAGCGGATACCAGGTTGTTCTCGCGCCGGAGGGCGTGGCAGCGACGGCGGTCGACTACACGGCCTTCCTCGTCCCTGTGTTGCTATGGATCGGCCTGGCCCTATTGGCCATGAGGCTCGTCGGGGCCGCGTTGCGGCAAAGCGGCTCGGTGATCGCCAGGACCTTGCGACCGGTCGCCGGACGTCTCGCGGGTGTGGTGGCTGCGACATTTGGACGGCAAGGCCGGCGACTGAGTGCTGGCATCGGTTTAGCCGCGCTTGCGTTTGCCTTCGCCGTATCGACTGCGATTTTCAACGCGACCTATGAGGCTCAGGCAAAGGTCGACGCTGAACTCACCAACGGAGCCGACGTCACCGTCACGGGCACATCCGCCGTGCCCGCTTCCCAGGCGCTCAATCATCTTTACCGGCTGCCGGGCGTGGCGGCCGCGCAGCCGATGCAACACCGCTACGCTTACGTCGGAACAGACCTTCAGGATCTCTTTGGCATCGATCCAACGCGCATCGGCACAGCCACGACGATGTCCGACGCCTATTTCGCCGACGGCGACGCCAGGGCGATGCTCACCGACCTCGCACAAACACCCGACGGCGTGCTTGTATCGCAGGAAACGGTGAACGACTATCAACTCAGTCGCGGCGACAGCATCAATCTTCGCCTGCAAAACGCGGCCGATCACCAATACCATGTCGTACCCTTCCACATTATGGGCGTAGTGCGCGAATTCCCGACCGCACCCAAGGATTCGTTTCTGGTCGCCAACGCCGCTTACATTGCACAGCAGACCGGGTCCGCCGTAAGCGAGATCGTCCTTCTCCGTTCGAGCGGCGATCCGGCCCGCGTCGCTCTGGCCGCCCGAAACGCGACTGCGGGTCTACCTGGACTCAAGGTCAGCCAGATCGGCGATGCCGTCGCCCTGATCGGGTCGAGCCTCACCGCAGTTGACCTCGCCGGCTTGACACGGCTCGAGCTGGTCTTCGCGCTGGTCATGCTGGCCGCTTCGGGTGGATTGGTGCTAGGTCTCGGGTTTGTCGATCGCGAGCGCTCCTTCGCGCTCCTCGTCGCGCTCGGAGCCCGGCCACGACAACTCGGGGCCTTTGTCTGGAGCGAAGCAATATTAGTCACCGGCAGCGGTATGGTCCTGGGTCTCATGGCGGGCACGCTGATTGCCTATGTGCTCGTCAAGCTGTTGACCGGAGTGTTCGACCCCCCACCCCAGGTGCTTTCGGTGCCATGGTTCTATCTCGCTACCCTCGTTGCCGCCGCCGGGGGGACCTCTTTGCTGGCCGCGATGAACGAAGCAATGCGCAGCCGGACACACGTCACGCAGAAGCTCAGAGGTGAGTGAGGGCATGCTTTCCGCGCAACCCATGCCGTATTGCGGGAAAGCAAAAATATCGGCGGCCCAAACCATAAATGGAGAAGTAGAATGAAACGACAGATCCTTATGACCGCAATTCTAACGCTCGCGTCGATAAGCATGGCCTTGGCAGCCCAAGCGTCCGGCAAGATCACGGCGATCAGCAAGAATGCCGATACGATCACGCTGTCGGACGGCAAGACCTACAACCTGCCCGAGGGAATCGAGGACACCAAACTCCGCGTCGGGGAGAAGGTCCAGCTGACTTACACGATCAAAGGCAGAAAAGCGGTCGTCTCGCAAATGACCTCGCAGAAGAAGTGAGACTTCGGGCGGCCGGTGACATCAACGGCCGCCCCTTTTGCAGGTTATTTGCTGCGGATTTACTGCCTGTCGACCTTCACGCCGTCACCGCTCTAATTCTCAGCTAATAGAATCCACGTAGTCATCTCATGTAAACCGCACGCCGGTGGCAAGGCAGGGGGGCTCACCCAACCGCCGCGGGCTGCCACTCGAGCCTGCCAGAAATTGGGAATCCGCTGATGAAACAGATTATTCTCGCCATTGCACTTATTGTTGCACCGGTAGCTGCCTTCACCGGTTTTGAACTCTATGCCAACAAAGCACCCGCCGAAACGGCAGACCTTGGTGATCTGTCATCGTTCAAGACAATCATAGCCGACGTTCAAACCCTCTGTTCCAAGGGGGATCTGTCAGCCGCCGCAAAGCGAATTACCGACTACGAAACAGCTTGGGACCAGGCCGAGACAGCGATCCGTCCGCTAAACCCGACCGACTGGGACAATATTGACGTCGCTTCGGACGCGGCGCTCAAGGCGCTACGGCAATCAGCCCCATCGGCCGACAAGGTCAATAAGGCGCTCGCTGCCCTTATGGTGGAGCTCGACGATCCTGCTAACCCTCCTCAATAGGGCGAGGTCGCATTGGATCTCACGTGCGCTTGAAATGCCTGCGCTGTCCAACCTCAATGACCATTACCGCTTTCTCAAGGATACCCACAATGCCCGCCACCACCGAAACCGTCAAAGCTGTCGTTTACAATCGTGTCCCCCGCGTCACGCCAGACTTCTGGCTCATTAAACTTATGGCTGTCACGATGGGCGAAACGGCAGCCGATTATCTGAATGTGCAGATGGGCGTCGGTCTGACGGCGACATCGCTGATCATGTCCGTTGTTCTCGCGGGGGCGTTGATTTGGCAATTTGCCCAAAAGAGATATGTTCCCGCTGCGTATTGGCTTTCGGTTGTGTTAATCAGCATCGTTGGCACTTTGATCACGGACAATCTGGTGGACAACTTGAATGTGCCGCTGGTGGATACCACGATAGGTTTCGCGATCGCCTTGGCGCTGACTTTCTTGCTCTGGTTTCAGACGGAGCGCACGCTTTCAATACACTCTATATTCACGGGTCGGCGCGAGGCCTTCTATTGGCTCGCTATTCTGTTCACCTTTGCGCTCGGCACAGCCGCCGGCGATCTGGTGGCCGAGAAGTTCGCACTGGGATATCTGGCGACTGGCGTCCTATTCGGCATGGTCATCATCTCGCTTACCATCGGCTACTTCTTTCTCGGCCTCGATCCGGTACTTGGCTTTTGGTTGGTCTACATTCTGACCAGACCTCTCGGTGCCTCATTCGGTGACCTGATGTCTCAGCCGACGCAATACGGCGGCCTCGGCCTCGGCACGATTATAACAAGTGCGATCTTTTTAGCGGCCATCGTGGCGATCGTCGTCTTTATGAGCCTACGGCATGAAGGCGAGGAATTCGTTGAGATCTGGGAGGATGGCGATTTGGCAGCGGCCAATGAAAACGAAAGTTTGGCTTCTGCCGGAGAAGAAGGCTGAGATGACATCCGCGCCTTGAGATCGGCAGCCAGGCGTCCTCTAACACAGCACTCGTCGCTTTCGGCGTTGTCGTATCTTTAGATTGAAAGCTCACTGAAAGCTTGGGGCAGTTACGGTCACATGTGGATCTCGTAGAGGACGCCGTGAGGAGCGCGGCGGGCGATATCCTGTTCAGGAGGAGACTTTCATGCATTCATCACGCGTTTTCATTTATTCTGCGGGCCTGGCCTTGGCGATGGCAACCAGTTCGCTCGGGGCCACGGCAGCCCAAGCTGCCGACAAGATCTCCATCATGGTGGGCGGCTATGAAAAGCAGATTTATTTGCCGGCCAAGCTTGCGGAAGCGCTCGGCTACTTCAAAGACGAAGATCTCGACGTTGAGCTTCTCAACGAACCGGCCGGCGTGGACGCGGAAAACGAGATGCTCTCCGGCGCCGTTCAGGGTGTGGTCGGCTTCTATGACCATTGCATCGACCTGCAGGGCAAGGGCAAGTTCGTCGAATCCGTTGTGCAGTTCAGTCAGGCGCCAGGGGAAGTCGAACTGGTGTCCAGCAAACACCCGGAGATCAAGTCGCCCGCTGATTTCAAGGGCAAGAACCTCGGCGTCACCGGACTTGGTTCGTCCACGAATTTCCTGACGCAGTATCTGGCTGTCAAGAATGGCTTAAAGCTCGGCGAGTTCACCTCAGTTCCCGTCGGTGCCGGCCAGACTTTCATCGCCGCCATCCAGCAGGATGCCATTCAAGCCGGAATGACCACCGAGCCGACGATCTCCCGTATGCTCAAAACCGGCGAGGCCAAAGTCTTGATCGACATGCGGACGATGGCTGGAACCAAGGCGGTCCTTGGTGGCACTTATCCGGCCGCGTCTCTTTATATGGACGCCGACTGGGTCAATGCACACAAGGAGGAGGTGCAGAAGCTCGCGAACGCTTTCGTCAAGACGCTGCACTTCATTAATACGCACTCTGCGTCCGAGATCGCCGACAAGATGCCAAGTGACTTTTACGTCGGCGACAAGGAAGGCTACGTGAAAGCGCTGGAAAATGGCAAGGCGATGTTCACGCCGGACGGTGTGATGCCGGAAGACGGACCGAAAACGGTTCTCGCCGTTCTCTCGGAATTCTCGAAAAATGTTCAAGGTAAGACGGTCGACTTATCAAAGACGTACACGACGGAATTCGTAATGAAGGCCAAGTAACCTATATCGCGCCGCCTCCGGCGCTCGGAGGCGGCATCAAGTTTCGGCTAGGTCTTTTTTAGAACAGCTAAAGCCACGAATGGTGCGCTTCGCAGGGGAGCGGGCAATGGGTGCTACCTTCGCAAAGGCGGGCATCTTTTGAGACGCTGCCATCTGTGATTCATCGCGTCGGCCGACGCCTTATCGCTCTCGCAATTGCGCGCCCCTGAACCTTCGCACTTCCAATATCACCAACAATGCTCGCTCGCATGCCGATACAATAAAGCCCGGGAAGATAAGATAATTGTTGCGGTCCATTGATCAGGGTTCGCCCCTGTTCATCTAGCAGACCGAGGCTGCCCAGCATCCCTTCGAGATCGGGTGCGTATCCAGTCGCCGAAATGACGATTTCTGGTGAACAGGATTGACCCTCTTTGAAATTGACGTGATCCTCATCAAACGATTGCACTTCCGGCACCACCTTGATCGTCCCCGCTTTGATCGCCTTCACGGCGCCATCATCTGATGCCAATGCTATACCTTCTCTTAGTCTGGTCGCACCGCCGGCCGCCGGCTTTCCGATACCGAACCGTCCCAGATCACCGAAAGCGACATAGCTCGTGGCGGCAAGTGCCGCATCGACCAGTCGCGTCGGAAAACAGGCTAGAAAGGGGGAAAGCCGATGGACGGTTACACCGAAAAGGCGCTTTGGCACGAGTGTCGGGCTATGTCTTGACGACAGCCAAAGAGCGGCTGTTTTTTGCTTCGCCAGATGATTAAGGACGTCAAATCCGGAATTGCCGGATCCGACGACGAGAACGCGTTTGCCATCATAATCACATGGGTTGCGAAATTCAGCAGCATGCATGACTTTGCCTTGGAAACGTTCGAGGCCGGTCCACGCTGGTATGATTGGTTTGCGGTCTCGGCCCGTTGCGATAACGACGTTCCGGGCCGTGATCGTCCCTTTGTTCGTCGCGAGCCTATAAACGCCCTCACTAATCGATATGTGATCGACCTCGACCCCAAATTCGATTGGCATCGATTCTTTGGCAACGAAGTCTTCAAGGTGGGCGACCACGGCATCGCGCTTTGGAAAAGCTGGGGTTCCTGCTGGATACCGCATGCTTGGCAGGTAGGAAAGATCCCGGTGAGTATTGAGCGTGAGCTGAGGATGCCTCGCACGCCATTGATCACCAACGCGGCTAGCCTTCTCGAATATCCGTGGGTAAATTCCAACCTTCCGCAATTCGAAAGCGGCGATCAGACCAGCCGTACCAGCCCCCACGACTACGGTGGATTCAGTCTCATTTGCTTGTATCACGATATATCCAGTTGATTCTCATTGACATTCTTTCCGAACGCATCGACGGTACAAAACTCCGACTTGAAATGTTGTAAATGGCGCGCCTGAGAAAATTTATCGATACCTGTCTTGATCGGAGCTTACCTGCAATCTCGTCGGTAAATTTGACGGTCGAACAGCGACTGTCACTGTGCCGCCAGTACGGCGATTTTTCCCTGGCATATTCCACGGCCGTTCAGCCTGATCTCAACTACTTTGGCGACGAAGACGGCTACATCGCCTACGCTACAAAAATGGGGCATGTTTTTGCTCTTGGCGATCCGGTCGCCAGCCCAGGCCGAAGGGCCCATTACCTCGCGCAATTCATCGCCCAATCCGGAAAGCCTTGCTTCGTTCAAATTCACGCATCAACCGCCGCGGAGCTTGCATCGCACGGTTATCGTCTAAATCAAATGGGCAAAGACAGCGCCCTTTCATTGCCGACCCACTCGTTCACGGGCAAGCGCAACGAAACTCTCCGGTACTCCGAACGTTGGTTGCATAAAAACGGCTATACTATACACGAGTGCGGAGACGGCGAATTTGTCGCCGAGCTTACGAAGATTTCTGATGACTGGCGCGCTGGAAGAATTGTCCGGCGCCGCGAGATGCGGTTTTTGAACCGACCATTTCGTCTGTCCCTTACGCCGGGGATGCGGCGGTTCGTTCTTTTATCACCTCATGCAAAGCCAATCGCCCTGCTCGACTTCGACCCGCTCTTTCGCGGCGGCAAAGCCGTTGGCTACACGGCAGCTTTCAAGCGAAAATTCCCCGGCACCACTGCCCATGCTGAAATCGGGCTTACGAAGTATGCTGCCGATCGTTTCAGACAAGAAGGCTCCGAGATCATGACCCTCGGCTTGTCGCCTCTCGCCGGCGTCGAGAAAAGCCAATTTCGTGATAGCACCGTCTGGCGTTACCTCTATCAGCGCGCGTTCGTTTCATCGCTGGTTAACCGCAGGATTTTCAACGTTCAAGGCCAAGCCGCGTTCAAGCGCAGGTTTCATGGCAAGGAGGTGCAAACTTATATTGGCTTTAAACGCGGGACCCCCACCGAGACCGTTGCGCTACTGCGGCTCCTGAAAACGTTTTAACCTTTTGTGTCCGCTGCTGAGATCCGTTCCTGGTAAGCCTGGGCGGCTGGACGCGGTTCTGGTAGGGGCATTGAACTTCAGGTCGGGCCCCAAAAAACGTGACGCTCGGAGAGCAGGATGTCGCAGAGGTTAATTTTGCCTGGGCACAGTCGAATCCTAACGAGCGATAATACCCTGCGCCTTGAAAGGATTCGAACCGCGGTCACTGCCGCGAAATACCTATGTGCTTGGCAAGCAGTGCGTTTTCCTGCTTCGCAACTATGGCCGGTTCCCTTCGATCCATTATGCGATCTTCCTGGCCTAAAACGCGAACTCTATGGCAACAAGCCGGTCGCTGGCCTCGAGAGCTCTGGCCTGCCAACGACGTTCAACGCCCTGCATAGGCAGCGGGCGCCTTCCTCGATCCTCCCAGAAAGAATACGAACGCGGCGAGAAATACCAGTATGACACGCGTCGTCTTTCCCCTCTCATTGCAAACCGTCAGAAAACTGCATATATTTCTAACAGGAGACATGTCATGCAAAAGCTGACGTCACAAATCATGGGCCATGCTGAACGACTGCCGGAAGGGTCCGCGCTTTCGGCAAAGAGCTTTTTGCATCTCGGAAATCGTGCCGCCCTGGACCAGGCTCTGTCGCGCCTGGCCGAGCGCGGCGAGCTCGTCCGGGCCGGCCGCGGCATCTATATGCGGCCTGTCAAAAGCCGTTTTGGCAGCCGGCCGCCGACAGTTGAACAGGCGGTGGAGGCCGTGGCGCGGCAACGCGGCGAGGTCATCGTCTCAAACGGCGCCGCCGCTGCGAATTCCCTAGGCCTGACCACCCAGGTCCCGGTCCGCTCCGTCTACCTGACATCCGGCCGCAGCCGGACGATGAACCTTGGACAGCAGACGGTCGAGCTCAGGCATGTGCCTCGCTGGCAACTGGCCTTGGCCGATCGGCCCGCCGGCGTGGCGGTCCGTGCGCTCGCCTGGCTTGGGCCCGAGAAGGCCGATGAGGCACTGCCGCGGATCAAGCGAAAGCTGCCGCCAGACGCGTTCGGCGAGCTAGTGGCGGCGGCACCGCAGTTCCCGACCTGGCTTGCAAGAAGCGTGGGAAAGGCTGCGCATGGCTGATCAGTTCCTGACCTTGTCAAAGGACGACCGGCGCGAAGCCTTGGCCGTCGCGGCCGACAGCACCGGACGGCCCATTCACCTGCTCGAAAAGGATGTCTGGGTCGTCTGGACGCTGCAGACGCTCTTTTCGTCCAAGCTCGGCGAGCACCTCGTCTTCAAGGGTGGCACTTCGCTTTCGAAAGCCTACGGCGTCATCAAAAGGTTCTCCGAGGACGTCGACCTGACCTATGATATCCGCGCCCTGGCACCGGACTTGGTCAGCGACAATGATGAGGCGCTGCCGAAAACCCGCAGTGAGGAGAAGCGCTGGACCAGCGAAGTGCGAAAGCGGCTTCCGGTCTGGGTCTCGGACTCGGTGGAGCCGGTGATCGCCGGCGCGCTGCACGATCAATCTCTTCCGGCGGCAATTCGCCTCGAGGATTATACGCTCTATCTGGACTATGACGCGGTGAGCAGCGGATCCGGCTATGTCGCCCCGAGCGTCATGCTCGAATTCGGCGCACGGTCAACCGGTGAGCCAGCCAGTATCCGCGATGTCGGCTGCGACGCTTCGGGTCACGTCGATGGTGTCGAATTTCCGAAAACGAGCCCTCGCGTCATGCACGCGGAGCGGACGTTCTGGGAGAAAGCGACCGCAATCCATGTCTTCTGCCTGCAGGAACGTCTCCGCGGCGATCGTTTTGCCCGCCACTGGCATGACGTCGTTCGGCTGGATGATGCCGGTTTCGCCGACAAAGCATTCGCGGATCGGCAGCTTGCCAATGTCGTGGCCAAACACAAATCCATGTTCTTTGCGCAAAAGGCGGCCGACCGCTCACCTATCGACTACGCCGCAGCCGTCAACGGCAATCTGGTTCTCACGCCATCCGGAGAAGGTCTGCGCGCGCTCGGCGAAGATTACGCGCGGATGGTAGACGACGGTCTGCTGCTCGGCGATTCCGAGCCGTTCGAGCACCTGTTCGAGCGATGCACGCAAATTCAGGCGCGCGCCAACAAAGCCGACACGCCGAAATAGCCGCTTACAATTTGAAAGGAACAGGACCGTCGACCCCCCTATTTTCAGTGTTGTCAAAGCTGATTAGAGATGCAGCGCCGCTGGCCAGTTAGAAATGCGAAGCTCTGGCTGTCCTAGCTCTGACGGTCAGCGCCCGATCCGACCGGCTGGGCCGGGTTGCAAGGGAGGAGCCAGTGCATCACCTGGACGAAGACGGAGATGTCGACGGCAATGCCTGATCCGCGTTATGCTGGCGAACCTCCGTCATCGGGCGACGACCAGCTATCCCTTTTCGGCGGAGTTGGCGTCGCTTTGCCTTGACGCGGGATCTGGATCGCCTTTTGCCGGCAGTTCCGAGGATGAGCGTCCTCCAGCTACAAGACGATCGGTTGATTTCAGCAACTCGTATGATCGGATTAGAAGAGCACGGGAGGATGACAAGGTAGTTTCGAGAGGGGAGTTGCGCATTGGGTGCACACCGCTATTTGCAGGCGGGAGCACATCGTAACCCTCGGCCATCAGCGCCTACGTTTTCGGTTGCTGACGATAAAGTGGATGTAGGGCGCTCCTGCGAAAAGTCCACGCCACCCCACACCCGCAGCGAAGTGAAGCGCCGATAGCATCCCGAGCTATTCCAGCTCGTAAACCGTCGCCTCATCGGCCACATCCCGCAACCCCTTATATGACGCATGCCGCAGCTTCGCATCATGTGTCCACGCACGATACTCGATCTCGGCAACAATTTTCGGATCGACGAAGACCGCATTACGCTTCCGTCCTGTGTCGACAGCGGCCTTGCCAATGATCAGTTCGTCCATCTGCTTCCGAAGCTGGCCCGCGGAACGTTCGTTAAAGCCGGTTCCCACTCCTCCGACATAAACGAGCTCGTTTCCCTTGCGCGCGGCGAGCAGCAGCCGCCCGATGCCCCCGAATGAGGCTTTCGACTTCTCATACCCAACGATCAAGAAGCCATCGCTCTGGACGCATTTGATCTTCACCCAGTCCCCGAGGCGGCCGCTGCGATAGGTGCTGTTGCGGTCTTTCGCGATGATGCCTTCGAGGTCGTGTTCGCAGGCAATGCGCAGAAGCGTTTCGCCGTCCGCATCGATCTCTTCGGAAAGCCGGATGGCATCTTCCCCCGCGGGCGGCACCAGCCCCTCGAGGAGATGACGCCTGGAGGCGAGATCCGTCTCGGTTAGGTCATGGCCGTCGAAATAGAGAAGATCGAACGCCATGAAAATTGCCTCTCTGGACATCCGCTTGCCGCCGCGCCCGCCGAGCGATTGCTGAAGCATACCGAAATCCGACCGACCATGGTGGTCGAGAACGACGGCTTCGCCATCCAGGATAGCTGTTGAAACTGAGAGTCTTTTGGCCTCGGCCGCAACGGCCGGGAAGCGATCGGTCCAGTCATGCCCTCCCCGCGTCAGGATCCGGACGCCAGATGGCGCAATGTGGACGGCCAGGCGGTACCCGTCCCACTTCACCTCGAAGGCCCACTGCGGGCCTTTCGGTGGCCGTGGCTTCAGCAGCGCGAGGCACGGATCGATGCGAGCAGGCATAGGATCAAGGGGGAGTTGCGGCTGGGTGGGATCGCGGCGGCGGCGCGCCCGGCTGCGGATTGATGCGTCAACGTCACCGAGCAGCGGCTGTGTAGGTATGCGAGGCGGCTTTGTCATGCCGACAGTTCATCAGCAATGCCTTAAAAAGCAACTGACCAAGATTGATTATGCGCCCCGCCGCCACGCGAAACGTCAGTATTTCTTAGGCGGAGGCTGATTTGCTGCACAGATCTCTTCATAGGTTAGGTGACCGCCCAACGCACAGGAGATCTAACTGCTTGGGGTCTAGCAACTAACGTTGAGCGGCCAAATGAGAAGTATCACATCAATATGTCGGCTATAATAAAATCGGGCAAATAGATATGGAATTTCTTATTCTGCACGGTCACGTACAATTCGGGTCTGTTCCGAATCTTTGATCAAAAGGTGGAGATCGGGAGGTTAAAAAGTAATATCTATTGCAAATCTAAGGGATTTTAGCGATATTCTCCTTGTCGCGCCTGGCGCGGCTACTAGAAAACACCCCTCCGCTTAATCCCCGCAATCGTGGGGCCTTTCTTCCTCACAGTCACCGGCGCTGTCGGCTGCACCCGAGCAGGTGTTTGGATTTCGGAGATCCACGAAACCGTCACGAATTGCTTGAATTAGTCCGTCGTCGCCAAAAGGATCGTGGCGGGGTACAGTGTCGCATGGGCACCTATGAGACGCCGGCGGAGATGGTAGCAAGGCACGTATTGGAGGGCGAGAAGCATCTCGCTCACCAGATAGCTTTGATTGAGCGGTTACGCCGGATGGGCCTACCAACCGAAGAGGCTCAAGCGTTGTTAGAACGCTTCTACCTGTTGCAGGCACAGCCGAGGAGCATCGGCAAAGGATTTCGGATGAATGCGAGCTGGGGTTACGGGACAAGCAAGGCAATCTCATCCCGTGGCAGCAGCGACAGAAGCGCTGAAGTCGCTCATTGCCGACCGTAGCCGAATCTCTCACGCGCTCTTGACTCCCCTCCACGTGCGAACATAATAAGAACATCGGCGAGGCGGCCGCCAATCTGAACCGAAGAATGGAGCACGGATACGCGCGAGCAGCCGATCGGAGAAGCCGTGGTTGATCAGGGCGAGGAAGTGATCGCCTACCATGGGGGCGACGCGCGCGCGGCGGTCGGAACCTTGCTGGAGGATATCCGCCACCTCCGCCGGCAGCTAGCACTGGCAGAGGGCGCTATGAGCCGCGGCATCACGCGTGGCTGGCGGCCGAGCTACGATCGAGACTGACATGCTTGACCGTCCGTCCTGATCGAGACCCTGGAAGAGGTTCGACGATGGCGATGTCGAGGCTGACGGAAAGATATCGGCTTGATTGCCAACGTCGGCCTTCGCGCATCAAATCACATGCTCAGTCCCAGTGTATTGGTGCGGCCAAGGGAGCGTTTCAGCTCCATCTGCTGGGTAAGGTCGGCGCGATGGCTGCGGTCAGCAAGCCAGGCGCAAACGTCATCGTCACGCGCCGAACGAGTCCGGTCTCGTCACGGTCGATGACGCCAACCGCTTCCAGATCGAAGCCCGTGCGAAGTGTTGCCTTGTATTGCAGGAAATGGCGCTGATCGATCGCCCCATAGAAGGGGGCGTCTGCGAGGAGTAGAACGAGCCGACAGCCTCGACCGCGTGCTTGATCTTGTCTCGACCCGAACCGGGCGGCGCAGAACCGTCCCTCTCAGCTCGGCGTCATCGGCAAGATCATCGAGGAATGGGTGCTTTTCTCCGTTGCTGCTCGGACGGCCTATCGAAGCTTCATCGATCCGGCGCCGCCGCAGCCCTTTCTGTTGACCGTCACGGGCGCTGGAGCGCTTGCCATCAATCCGTCCCGTGCCTTCCTGCTTGCGGCTTTCCGTCACGAGAGCGGTAGCCTCACGCGGGCTGCCTTTCTTTCCGCACGCAATGATGCGCTGGCCAATATCGCCATCATTGGAGCGGGCCTCGTCACCGCCTTTGTCTGGAGTTCGGCGTGGCCAGACCTGATCGTCGGTCTTGGCATCGCTGCAATGAACATGGATGCAGCGAGAGAAGTCTGGGACGCGGCACGGGATGACCATCGCGCCGCTGCCTAAAACTTCCATCGCGCCGGTCTGCGAGAACGCGTATGCATCGGCATGCAAAACGCCCGACGGCAGATTTCGGTCGGCTCGGCGTGCCGCTATCCCGATGGTTCGGAGCAAGGATCGAGGCTCTCCGTCGCCATCGCGCCGTCCCCTGCCACCGTGCAGCGGCAAGGGAGAAAATGGAGACTTTTCCAGATTAGGATTCAACCGAACGCGGCATTATGAAGCCGCAACCGCCATCGCTCTCTGCGGCATCTTATGCCCATGGCGCGGTTGAGGCGTCGCGGAGCTCCACTCAGCCGCAGCAGCCTTTGGTCTGCGGCGCTGCCATGTCCTTGAAAATCACGCAGTCGCTGCCCGGTCCACCGGCGCAGGCGTCATTGCATCGCGTGACGAAACCCTGCAGGCGAGCCTCCAAGGCCCGCAGTTCAAGCATCTTGGCGCGGACCTCATCAAGATGCGCCTGTGCGATATCCCGCGTCTCGGTGCAGGCCCGCGCTGTACTGATCGACAGATCGACCAGCACGCGAACCTGGTCGATGCTGAAGCCGAAGTCACGGCATTGCTTGATGAAGGTCAGCCGGCCGATGTCGGCTTCGTCGTAGGTGCGCTGTCCGCTTGCCGTCCGGTTTGCCGGTGGCAGCAGACCGATTTCCTCGTAGTAGCGGATGGTCGGCGTGCTGGTGCCCGTCGCCTTTGCCAAGGCGCCGATGCTGAACACGCGGATGTGAACGTTCATGGCAGATTATCTCCTTGCCCTTCAAGTTACTTGAAGGCGTAGGCTTCGACCAGTCTGAAAAGCGGAAGTCGACGATGAACACTGGAATGAGGCTGACAGGTGCTGCAGTCGCGGCCTGTGCCGCGTGCTGTAGCGTCCTGCCTCTTATGCTCGCCAGCGCCAGCGCTGTTTTGGTCGGCGCACTTGTCAAATGGGGCGCCGTCGCGATCCTCCTCGTTGTGCCTGCAACTGGCCTGTTGTTGCTGTGGCGGCGAAAGGCTGCGCCACCGGCCGACGTCGAAAACCTGATGGCGGCGGACAGCTGTGGCTGCGGCTCTTGCAGCACCGACGTCAAGCAAGAAGCCCCGATTGCCTGCACGCTGGACGCCAACGCATTCAAGGCGCGGACCGAGTTCATCCGGGCCCTGACGTCCCGCCATCTTCGGCAGGCAACCCGAACCGGCCTGCGCCTGAACCTGACCTATGCGCCCGACGCGCTTGCCGAGGTCAGCGAATTGGTGCGCGCGGAGCAGGCTTGCTGCGCCTTCCTGACCTTCGACCTGACGCACGACGCCGCTGGCGTGTTCGTCACTATCACCGCGCCACAGGCCGCAGCCGCCGCTGCTGATGACCTATTCACACACTTCCCCCCTGCATCTCGCACCATGGAGACTCCTGTATGAACCGCCGTCACGTCCTTCTTTCCTTCGCCGCTGTCGCCCTCGCGATCGCGATACCCGTCTTTGCTGCCGGTAATGACCCGCTGCCTGGTTTCAAGGAGGCGGTTGCCGCCGGCGGACCGATCATCGTGCACGTCACCGCCCCCTGGTGCGGGGAATGCAAGCTGCAGAAGCCGGTCGTCGCCAAGCTTCTCAGCACACCCGATTTCAAGGACATGAAAGAGTTCCAGGTCGATTTTGATACGCAGAAGGACGTGCTGAAACTGCTGCATGTCCAGATGCAAAGCACGTTGATCGTCTACAAGGGCGGCAAGGAGGTCGACCGGATGACCGGCAAGACCAACCCCGCCGCAATCGAGGCAATCATGCGCAAGGCGCTGTAGATCGATGCTGCTCGCCCTGCTCGCCGGTATCCTGTCGATCCTGTCGCCCTGTGTCCTACCGCTGATCCCCGTCGTGTTGACCGGCGCCGTGGCGGAGCATCGGCTTGCGCCGCTGGCGTTGGCAGCCGGCGTGGCGCTATCGTTCACGGCAATCGGCCTGTTGGTTGCCACCATCGGCTTCTCGATCGGCCTGGACATGACAGTCTTCCGCACCGGTGCGGCCTTGCTGCTGATCCTTGTCGGCGCGGTGCTGCTGGTGCCGCGTCTGCAGGTTGGTTTTGCCACCGCGGCAGGTCCAGTGAGCAACTGGACGCAAAACCGCTTCAGCGGCCTGTCGACGTCGGGCATCTCCGGACAGTTCGGTGTCGGCCTGCTCCTCGGCGCGGTATGGACGCCGTGTGTCGGCCCCACCCTGGGCGCTGCCTCCATCATGGCTGCCCGCGGCGAAAATCTTGGCATGGTCACATTGACCATGCTCGCTTTCGGCATCGGCACGGCCTTGCCATTGCTGTTGCTGTCGATGCTGTCGCGCGAAGCTTTGTTGCGCTGGCGCGGGCGCATGATTACCACAGCCAGCGGCCTCAAGATCGCGCTCGGAGTGCTGCTCGTTCTTGCCGGCGCCATGACGCTCACCGGCCTCGATCGCACGGTTCAAACAGTTCTGCTTGACGCTCTGCCGAGTTGGATGCTGGCCCTCACGACTGCCATCTGAATTTCGAATTCCAGCGACTGGCTCAAACTTCTCCGAGCATCAGCTCCGCAATTCAGCGGGCTCCGATCTCTGCCAATGAACCCCGACTGAATGGTGCCTTCAGCTTCCGTTCCAGTGAGGACGTCTAGAAGGAAGTCGTTCAACCGCGGTCCTATCCGCCCTGAGGAGACACAGTCATGATCCGCACGTCTTTCATTGCAACCGCCCTCGTCGCGCTCGTTGGCCTCACCGCCGCAGCTCCCGCCATGGCCAACGATGTGAGCATCGAACAATATGGATGGTCGAACTCTGCCGGTGGCGCGCAGGAAGGATACGCAAACCGGATCAGAACCTACCAGAGCGGTGGCTACAACCGGATTGTCGGCCGTCAATATGGTCGCCATAACCTTTCGGCTGTCGGTCAGGAAGGGCATGACAACTATGGCGCCACCTATCAGAACGGCAACCGCAACGTGGCCGGGATCGGCCAGTTTGGCTCCAACCACACGACCATCCTGACCCAGGACGGCAATGGCAACATCGCGGCTGGTGTCCAGGTCGGTCGTGGCTGCAATGCCAATGTCAGTCAGGGCGGCAACGGCAATGTCGCGGCCTTCGTCCAGGCCTGCCCATAAGCAGGCTGCGCGGTGACGTAAAAAGAGGTCAGATCGCAACAGCATGCCATTAGGGGACGCCCCATGCGTAATAATATCAAACATCCACGCCGCCTGATGGCGATTCTCGCGCTAGTCCTGCTTCCCGTCGGCGCCGTTGCGGCCGTGACGACTCCCAACCAATCTGACGAGGCGCAGCTTTGCGAAATCAAAGCAACGCCTGGAGCAGGTATGGTGAGATTGGATGCGCTCGTCCGCGCCGACAAGCACGTTGGCGGTACTTACACCTTCCATGTCGAGAAATCAGGGGATGGCGGAAGCTCCACGATCAACCAGGGTGGCGACTTCGATTCCATAGCGGGACATACGGCTGTCCTCAGTTCCGTTTCGCTCGACTCCAAGGGAACCGAATACAAGGCGACACTGGATGTCGTGATCGGGGATAAGCGTTTCAGTTGCACGAAGACCGGCGGCAACTGAACGGCCTCCACACTCTGCAGATCTCTTGAAAAGGGTCGCCGGTTTTGGCGCCCTTTTTCTTCGACCAGGCGGCAACGACTGAACGACAACTGAACGGGCAATTCCGAACGGGTTCAGCTTGAAGATGCGAAAGTCGATCATCGGCCAAGTCCAGCCGGCAAATGGAGATCAGGATGACCCGCAACGTGTTTAAGACCCTTACCGTCACTCTTCTTGCCGCGAGCCTGGGGCAAATAGCCTTGTCTGTGCCGGCCTATGCCGGCGGCCGGATCTCGTTCAATCTTGCGCCTGATAATGCCGAGGATGGGGGTCTTTTCTCAAGCGGACTGCACGTCTATTCGCTCTACCGCGGCCTGAAAGACGCCGACATCCGGCAGTTGGGCCGGGGTAACGCCGCCGGCATCGCCCAAATCGGCCGCGGCAACCTCGGCTTCATCCAGCAACGGGGCAGCGGTCATTCCGCAACCTTGCGGCAGAATGGCAACAACAATGCCTATGGCATTTTCCAGTATGGGCGAAATACTGAAACCGACGTGGTGCAGGATGGGGATAACGGCAGCGGCGCTACCTTCAGCTATGGCTGGTAAGGCAACTCACAACAGTCGGGGCGAGGTCACGTCCTTTCATCCATGGCTTACCCGCAATTCAAACCTCGGAACCTCGGCCGGTCATAAGACAAATCCGAATGTGTATCGCCGCCGGTCAGATCGCGGAACCGCCACCTCGCCGAAGCGTTTC
This sequence comes from Rhizobium acidisoli, assembly GCF_002531755.2. Classification (NCBI taxonomy): domain Bacteria; kingdom Pseudomonadati; phylum Pseudomonadota; class Alphaproteobacteria; order Hyphomicrobiales; family Rhizobiaceae; genus Rhizobium; species Rhizobium acidisoli. The sequence continues at coordinate 444,094 of NZ_CP035001.1, forward strand.
TTGCTCACATCGGACACTACCGGCATCCCGCTGGCACTTCCGAACCGGAGGTAATCATGAAAACGCTGATCGTCTCCATTGGCCTGTTGGCTGCAACCGTCTTTTCGGCCTTTGCAGCGGAACCGGCAAAAATGGTCGATACGAAGATGGGTAAGATCCTGGCAGACGCCAAAGGTATGACACTCTATACGTTCGACAAGGACGCCATGGGCAAATCAAACTGCGACGATGCCTGCTTGAAGAAATGGCCGGCCTTCCACGCCGCCGCCAAGGCCAAGGCCGAAGGCGAATGGTCACTCGTCAAGGCGGCCGACGGCAAGGAAATGTGGGCTTATGAAGGTAAGCCGCTTTACACCTTCGTCGGAGACAAGAAGCCTGGCGATATGACCGGCGATGGCGTCGGCGGCGTTTGGCATGTTGCCAAGTAGCCCGGCGCACTGGAGCCTTTCAGGGCTGAATTGAAAGGCCGAAACTGGGATGAGGGCCATGATCCATTCGTGTGCGCCCCTCACCCCTGTCCGACATCGACACAGCGCCCCTTCGCCGGCGTTTGCGGAACCGACCACAGACTGCCTTCGATGTTCAGTCGATCGACCGCCAAGTTTTCAAGAACTAGCGAGCCGGTTCGCGCGTTCGGAAGCTCTGAACGTTGTGGCCGGATTCCAGCTGCGCCCCACCGCTTCTCGCAACGAACCTGCGGTCCCAGTCGTGCCGTGGCGTTGAAGAATATCTCCTGCCACTCAGTGAGAGGTAATCGCGCGACCGCTGGACGCGAGATGCTCTGTAATGGCGCGCCGGATTTCGGTAACCGTGTCAAAGAGCCTGTTGTCCAAGTCGATGACATTGAAGCGGACAGCGATGAATTTGAGGCGGTTTTCGACAGGGACCGCGATCCCGACTTCCTGACCGTTGAATACGACAGCTTGCTTTTGCATGCCGAACCTCGGGCGCGCCGCACGGGAGCACCATCTTAGAAAACGGAACAAAGGGTCTACGACGAGACGCATCTACGTCGTAGGTCGGTATCGGATCGAGACGAGATCACGCACTCGCTGCACCATTGCGAAGAAACGAAGTCGGACAAACAATGTCATCATCCTCCCTCAAGCGAGGTTAAACGACCGTTGAGTTTCGCCTCCGAGGGTCGGTTATTTCGGAGCTCTTCTGTAAAAAAACGTAGTCGAGAAACCCAGACTAAGCAACTGATTTTTGTTATTATTTAGGGTTTTGAATCGTATGACAATTACCGCAAGTGCGAAGTAACAAATGATGTACGTTCGTCTGCCCATCGTCGAAGGTCCGCCGACAGCTTTACTGGCGATATGGCATATCAGCAAATGTCCCGAGGCAAGCCTGCAGGCCAGATAATCGCGCATCTGCTCCGCGCTGCAAGACCTCAAACGCGCTTGTCTGAGTTCTTTCGTATGTCGCTGATCCTGGCCAAACGCATGCTTACGTTGCTCGAGCTGGCCGCGGAGGTTCACAAACGCGCCTGACATGAAGGTCGTCTTGGCGACGGGATACGCGGAGCTGCCGAAGGGTGGGGACACGACGTCGATCCGGCTTGCCAAGCCCTTCACCCAAGATCAACTCGCCGCCGTGTTGGCCGAGGCTATCGACATGTCAAATGACCCAAAAGAGTTTTTTGCCAGCTCGAATGGTGACACATGGCACCTTGTCTACGATGGAGTGACCGGTGAGCCGACCGTCCTTCATCGCGCGAACATGGCTTCCGGCGGGGCGGAAACGAGGATGCAGGTAGGAAGATTTCTTGAGATCGCCGGCAGTCATCCACAAGGACAAGCTCTCCGTGACATCCTGGTCGAGCTCAGTTCCAGCGAAGCTGTCGATGGTGCTGCTGTCGAGCGTAAACCGAAATATGACTTCCCATGGGCGCCGAGAACTGGTCACACCGGCGACTAAACAACGCTGCTCACGCGCTAGTAGGTAAAGGAAGTCAGTAGCGTTGTTACGAAATTGCTGGCGCGTTCCTTGACCAGGACTTCGGTCCATTCGTCCGTGCCGCGGAGCCTTAGGTCGGTGTAAATGCTATCGACCGCGGCTTCTTCGATCCGCTTGATATGCCCTTTGAACGCGTCCTCACCGCCGGCATGGTACATGTCGCGGATGATCATCCGCAATATTTCCTGAATCGCGATCTGCCAGGATGTGTTGATCGCCTGGATGTCTTTGGTATCAGGCACTTCGAAGCTCCTTGGTTAGAGTGAAGCTTAGCAGGCCGCCCCATCAAGAGGAGACGATCAGCTTCGCTTGACGCGTTTCGCAGACGCCAACATCGCCGAAGCGTGATCGGCAAATTCCTTCGCGAGACGGGCCTCGCGCAGGCGCAACGTCTTCGCATCGCGGGATTGCGCGACGGCGTCCAGTTCCTCTTTCGCCTTGTCCTTGGCGAAAAACGGTGCCTGGGATCGTGTCCATGGGAGTGGTGTAGCTGACGGCTGATTGCCGTGCTTTCCGACGTTGGGTCGGAGGGGATTTCAGCGTGCCACAGCGGGCAGACTGATTTGGGGATCATCGCTCATTTGTGCCATGGTCTCAAGCGTCATGTACCTGGCGCGCTGGACGGCCCATTCATCATTCTGTTCGAGCAGCAGTGCACCGACGAGACGGACGATGGCTTCGTCGTTGGGAAAGATGCCGACGACCTCCGTTCGTCGCTTGATTTCGCCGTTGAGACGTTCGATTGGATTCGTTGAGTGAAGCTTCGCCCGGTGCTCTTTCGGGAAGGTCATGTAGGCGAGCACGTCCTCTTCAGCGTCGTCCAGGATGGTGGCGAGCTTCGGCACTTTCGGTCTGATCTGATCAGCGACGCTGCGCCATTGAGCGCTGGCGGCCTCCGGCGTCTCCTGGGCAAAGGCGGTGGCGATGAAGGCCGAGACGACCCGCCTGCCACTCTTTCCAGCATGCGCCAGTACGTTCCTCATGAAGTGAACCCGGCACCGTTGCCAGGTGGCGTTGAGAACCTTGGTGACGGCGGCCTTGAGCCCTTCATGCGCATCGGAGACAACAAGCTTCACACCACGTAATCCTCGACGTGTCAGCCTGCGCAGGAATTCCGTCCAGATCGGCTCGGCTTCCGACGTGCCGACTTCCATTCCCAGGACCTCGCGTCGACCATCGCTGTTGACGCCGACGGCGATGATAACAGCAACGGAAACGATGCGGCCGCCGCGCCGGACTTTGAGGTAGGTCGCATCCACCCATACATACGGCCACTCGCCTTCAATTGGCCTGTCGAGGAACGCTTTGACCTTGACGTCGATCTCTTCGCATAGACGGCTCACCTGGCTTTTGGAGATGCCAGACATGCCCATGGCCTTGACCAAGTCGTCGACAGAGCGTGTTGATATCCCTTGAATATACGCTTCCTGGATAACCGCCGTCAGGGCCTTTTCCGCCATCCGACGCGGTTCGAGAAAGCTCGGGAAGTAGCTGCCCTTGCGCAGCTTCGGAATGCGAAGCTCGACGGTTCCGGCGCGCGTCTCCCAATCGCGGTCACGGTAGCCATTGCGTTGAGCGAGCCGCATCGGGTTCTTCTCACCGAAGTCAGCACCCGTGGCCGAGCCGACTTCCAACTCCATCAGCCGCTCGGCGGCAAAGCCAATCATCTCACGCAATAAATCTGCATCCGCGCTCTTCTCAACGAGGGAGCGCACGTTCATCATGTCATTGGTCATCGGTGGTCTTTCCGTCAGGTTGGTCTTGAACAACCCGACCCTAGCGGAAAACACTGATGGCCGCCCGCAAAGCCGATCACCCGCTACAGCGCAGCGAGAAGCGCGCGGGCACTCGGCTTTGCTACCTCCCGTCAGCTACACCACTTGCCGGGACACGATCGTGCCTGGAGGTTGCCGAAGGCGGTTTCCGCCTGCTGGCGCGATTTGCTGTATGTTTCAGTCATTGGAATTCCAGTCCGCGAAGTTCGGAGGGTGCAAGCAAAAAGGCCAGGCGGTGAGCCTGGCCTTTGAATTGATATCGTGCTTCCGGCAGTGCCAGTACATCCGTGGTCAAAGGAAAGCAGATATCGATATTAGGCGTTCTGCAGATTGCAGGCCGACATCTTGCCCGACTTCATGTCGCGCTCGAGGTCGTAGCCGATCTTCTGGCCTTCGACGATTTCACGCATTCCGGCGCGCTCGACGGCAGAGATGTGAACGAAGGCGTCAGCGCCGCCGTTGTCAGGCTGAATGAAGCCGAAACCCTTGGTGGAATTGAACCATTTTACTGTGCCAGTGGTCATGATGAACCCTTTCGTAGCAATAGCGATAGATAACCGCAGCGTAAGAGGCGCTGCAGACGGTGATAGCGATTTTTGAAAGGGAAGTTCGTTCAAGGCGCGGTGCCAATCGCGCGGTAACCAAAGCTCAGCAAGCAAATCTCGATGACGACATCTATAGGCGAACCGGCCGAGCCGGTCAACGAAAAGTTTTCGGGTCCTCGCAGATTCACCTTTAGATTGCTTCGGCTCCCGGCCACGTCAAGAGTAGACGACTTCAGAACGGGGCTAAGAAATGATGCCGAAACATAGCAGCGGCAAAGCAGGCCGCAAGGCAATGGGACCTATGGAGAATTCAGCCAGCTCAGTCGCCATCAGGCGACAAGACGGGCCTTGCTGATAACAAGGGTGATGATTGCTCCTGCCTCGGACCAGTCGTAACTGATGGTGCCGGCAAGTTGACCAGCAACGGCCCTCCTGACCATAGAACTGCCGAAACCGCTTCCGCCGTTCGGGGTTTTGACAGGCGGACCGCCACGCTCCGTCCATATGATCGTCAGGTCCTGTTCGCCGTCACTGCCGGATACATCCAGGGTGCCGGCAGGAACGGAAAGGGCGCCGTATTTGAGCGAGTTGGTGGCGAGCTCGTGAATGATCAGCGCCATCGTGGTTGCCGTTCCTTCACCGACGCTCATCCGTGGCACCGAGACCCTGATGCGCCGATCGAACGCGCCATTGTCGTCGTAAGGTGCAAGAAGCACGGTTATCAGATCACCGATCAACGCTGCCTTTCCCTCGTGACCCGGCAAAGGCCGAACCAAGTCATGGGCGCGGCCCAAGGCCGTCAGCCGCTGGATCAGTTCGCGGGCCATGTCGGTTGTCGTCGATGTCGAGCGGGACGTCATGGTGGTAAGACTGGTGGTGATGGTCAGAAGATTCTTTACGCGATGGCTCATTTCGCCGGCGAGCAGTTCATGCCCCTCCTCGGCCTGTTTTCGGCCAGTGACATCGAGAAAAATCCCAAACATCGTATCTTTGACCTTACCCAGGTCGCTCCCCTGCCCGCGCGCCGACACCCAGCGCACGAGGTCGTTCAGCAGAATGCGGAAATCGATTTCGTAGCGCCCGACCTGGGCCCTTGTGGCGGAGAAGGCTGCTCTGACGCGATCGCGGTCGGCGGGATGAATCCGGGACGACAGATCCTCGAACGTGATCTCCGGACTTTGAGGCAGGCCCCATATTTCGAAGGCCCGTTCATCCATCGCGAACTTGTCGGTTTCGACGTTCCACGACCACAGAGCGACCCCGGCTGCATCGATCGCGCTTCGCAGATGGTTTTCTTTCCAAAGGGAGTGGTCGTCTCGGGTCGCCAACTCGTGCCTCCGGTATCAGGTTGAAACAAAACTAAATATCCCGATGAGCTTGCACGGGATCGTTCGCGGCGCGGTAGCGTAAGTTTGATTCCGCCAGCGTTCAAGTGGGAACAAGCCGGTCGAACTGACGACACGCCTTTATTCAACAAAGATAGCGCAGTGGCAGCCTAAAGGTGGCTGTCAGTCCATCCGCCCTCCAGTTATAGGAAGCTGTCCCTTGGAATTGAACTTCAACTGTCCGTCTTGTCAGTCTCGATCCGAAGCCGGTTTGCGTGGGTTCAGTGATGCCGATCCCGCCAGTCTCCCTGCCAATGTATTCGAAGAGCGTCGGAAACGATCCATGAAATCTCGAGCTGCCTCTGGCTTATCCCGAGCGCTCCATATTTTGCGGCACTAAGACGACGCTTCGTGATAGGAGGGATCGACGATCATCCAGCACCAAGATCAGAGCCCGTTTCACCAACTAGGCTCCGTTCGCGATAGCTTCCCAAGAAAGAGAATTGAATGGACGTAAAATACCCGAAGACGAGAGCCGATATTTTTGAAGCCGTCAGGGCTCTGTCGACTTCCCCCGACTCCATCCAGTCGCGATTGATCGAAGCCACGAGGAGCTTGCTCGCCGTCACCATCGAAGAATTTGCTGGCGATCTGGAGCTGACGATCAAGTTTACCCGGCTGCTCGACCTGATTGCAGTCGATCACGGTGACGTCGAAGCTGTGGCGGTTGAGACAGCAGCTTACATGAGCGACACCCAGGCAAGCATAATTGCAGACCTAATTTGCGATCTTCTCTACGAGATCGCCTAACTCAACGCCTCGTTCGACAGCAGCCTCTGAAGTCGCTCAGGCAGGGCTGCCGAACACGATTAGATTAGGAGCATTGATTTCCGGAAAATGCACTCCAACTTTTGCACAGTTCAATGATGCGGACCGCTGTGCACGCTGTACCCAAATTTCAGACGCTACCGCCTCCGCCGCGCGGCTTGATCACCACTGGACAGTGCTTGACATCTGTACGGGCATCGCTGTTAGCTTGGGCGCAACGCCCGCATTCAGGCCTTGGCTGGCTGACACCTGCCGAGTTCGCTCAGACAATAAACCCGCGACGTGATGCGGTGCTGCGCAGCCGGAACGGCTCCGCACCGCAACCCGCCGCTACCGCCCCGAATACCGAAACCAAAAACCGCTGGAGCGAACTCAAAATTGGATAAAACTTGGGGGCAAGGTCAGATGGCTGCAACCATCCTCTCCTTTCGGTAAGGCTACCGTGAAAAACTACGGAAGTTGCGCAACATGCAACGTGTCAATATCCACGGTTCCCGGCGGACGTTCGTCCGCGTCACTAACCGGATCTAAGAAATGACCGCAACCGACACCGCCACCCTCCTCGAAGACGCCGCCGATCGGATTGCTGACATCTCCCGACCAGATCTGCAGATCATGCTTCGGCGGGCTGCGCTGAGGCTGCGCAACGCCTCGGCCGTCTCGATGGATGATGATGTGGAAGAAGTCCTTCGTGACCTGGCTGGCGAGTTCGGACTGACGCGCAACGACACCATCAGGTTCATCGTCAGGGAATGGATGGCTAAGAACACCTATCTGCCGGTGCATATGCTAGATAAAGACGGGGATGTAGACGGGAACACGTGAGCCGCGGGTCACAACTGCGACTGCGACCCCACTCCCAAATTGCTAGCGAGCCTGACGGAACGTCACGACAGAAAGGGTTATGCCGGCCTCATTGCAAATTTCAATTGCATAACCCGAAACATCCCGCCCGTCGCCGGCCGCCCTCCTCATATACTCCTTTGCAAGCGCCATGGCTTCTGCGCGAGCATCGTCCAAAGAGGCAAAATCTGCTTTCGCAAGATCGTTCACCGCGCCGACCGGCGTTATCAGGTGGAAAATGTGTAAGCGCGAATTTCTATGCGCCTTCTGAGGCGCAGTGCTCTGATGCATGAAGTGTCCACCAAAAATAGGTGGACACCAAATCATGAACGATACTCCTAAACTGCAGGTGCGGCTTGTTGGTCGCGATGGCCGCCGTCGATATGACCCTGCGTCTCGTGATCTGCTCGTTGCAGCGTGTTTAGAACCCGGCGTTTCGGTCTCTCGGCTAGCACGGGAATACGGTGTGAATGCCAATCTCGTTCGTAAGTGGATAAAGAAGGAACTGGAGCAGCATCCTTCGCCATCGGTCTCGGCTTTTGTTCCAGTTCAGATTGCTCCAGCTATGCGGCCGGGTTCTGGCGGCGATTTACTGACGAAGAGCGTGGCGGCGGGCAAGCCGTGTCATGCATCCAAGGTGAGCGCACTCCTACCCAACGGGATCAGCCTGACCGTCGAGTGCGACGATGAGAGTCGACTGATCGCAATCATAGGAGCGTTGGGTCATGTTCAGACTGGGCGCTGATCTGAAGGTCTACCTGCATCGAGAGCCCATCGACTTCCGGGCCGGCATCAACAGCCTTGCGGTCCTGGTCCAGGAGACGATGGCGTTGGACCCGTTTGCTCCCGCAGTTTTTGCCTTCTGCAATCGTCGCCGTGACCGGGTTAAGCTGCTGTTCTTTGACCGCTCGGGCTTTGTGTTGATCCTGAAGCGGTTGACGGAAGACAAGTTCCGATGGCCGCGCCGAGAGGCGGCGGTGGTTACACTGACGACCGAGCAGCTCCACTGGATTCTCGACGGGATTGATATCGACGCGATGATCCGTCATCCGGTGCGGCAATATCAGATCGCCGGTTGAAGGCGGCGAATTGAACTGTTGACGCAACGGGGCGGTTCAGATTCAAAACTGGGATGACCCGAACCGGCGAGCCGAGCGTTGCAGAACTGATGGCGCAGTTGGCGGCAAATGCCGCCGAAATCGCTGCGCTCAAAGCTGAGAAGGAAGCGCTCTCGCGACGGGTCGTCAAGCTGGAAGAAGAACTGGCGCTCGCAAGGCTGCATCGATTTGCGCCGCGCAGCGAAAAGCACATTGACCGCCTCTTCAACGAAGCCGAAGAAGCCGCGGACGAGAGTGATCGTGATTATGGCGACGGCGTTGCCGATCTCCCGGATACAGGCCTGCCAGCAGTCGATGGCGCCGTGGGTAAAAAGCGGGGCCGCAGACCTCTACCAGAAGACCTGCCGCGCGAGCGTGTCGAATACGACCTTCCCCACGATCAGAAGGCCTGTCCATGCTGCAACAGCCAAATGCATCGCATGGGCGAGGCCGTTACCGAGCAGCTCCATATCGAGGTCAAGGCAAAGGTCCTGCAGAATGTGCGGTTCAAGTACGCCTGCCGCCATTGCGACCGTACCGGGATCAACACGCCTGTCGTTATCGCATCGATGCCGCCGCAACCATTGCCGGGCAGCATTGCCACCGCCTCGACACTGGCTTTCGCGCTCGTCCACAAATACGTCGATGGAACGCCGCTCTACCGCGTGGCTCAGACATTCGAGCGTGCCGGCGTTCCGATCAGCCGAGGTGCTCTCGCTCACTGGGTGATTGGCTCGAGTGAGAAGCACCTGCATCGTATTTATGACGCTCTGAAGCTGCGGCTTCGATCGCAGCCTCTTGTTCATGGCGATGAGACGACCGTTCAAGTCCTGAAAGAAAAGAACAAGGAAGCCACCAGCACGTCTTACATGTGGGCATACCGCAGCAGCGAGGACAGTGACGAGCCAATCGTGCTTCTCGATTATCAACCGGGCCGCGGTCAGGTCCACCCGCAGACCTTTCTCGGCGACTACCGCGGCATATTGGTGAGCGATGGCTATACAGCCTGGCGCACATTGCATGGCGCAACCCATGTCGGATGCATGGCTCATTCACGGCGGCGCTTTGTCGAGGCTCTCAAAACCAGGAAGAATGGAGGCGGACCGCCGGAGCAGGCGCTCCGCTTCTTCGAGCAGCTCTATCGGATCGAAAAGCAGGCACGAGAGAGCAAGCCCAACACCGGTGAAACGCAGGCCGATTGCGTTCGCCGTTTCCGGCAACAGCATAGCTTGCCTGTCCTGGCCGCACTCAAGTCATGGCTCGACAATATCGCGCCAAAGGTCGTACCGGATACCAAGCTAGGCGATGCCGTGTCCTACACCCTGAACCAATGGGATTATCTGACGCGCTACACCAGCGACGGCATGATGCCGATCGATAACAACATTCTGGAACGCGACATCAGAGTTTTTGCGACCGGAAGAAAATCTTGGCTGTTCAGCGATACCGCCGACGGAGCCAGGGCAAGCGCCGTGATCTACAGCCTGATGCTAACTTGCCGAGCCTGCGGCGTCGATCCGCTCTCCTGGCTGCGCCACGTGCTCACTGAGTTGCCTCAGCGCAAAGAAGCCGACGACATCGGCAACCTGCTGCCGTTCAACTTCTCCAAACCCTCCGCCGACTGATAGAGCCGGATATCGCTTCGCAAAAAGAGCCCGTTCGGAGATGCCGCCAACGTCAATGTGCATGGAAAATCTCGCTTACGAAAATGTAGCGGGCTGCAGTGCTCATTCGTCAGATCTAGGCGTTTTCAACGGCAGGCCAAGGACAGGTCTTGGCAAACTATTCAATTTAAACATGCAGCGGCCATCATGGTCACTGCGGTCTCTTGCGACATCGATAGGCCAACCGCCGAAAGCAGAAATTAAAAATGAATGAAATCGTCTAACGCAGGGTACCAAAGCGATGCAGGGAAGGTGTCATGTCGGACGTTGGACGAGCTTGCCAGCAGTAGCGATAAAGTCGCACGCGAACTCGAACGCACTCTAAAAGTTTACCAAAATATTAAGGCTTCGCGTGGGCAGCCGCGCTCAATCGGCTATGAGCCGCGAGATATTCGAGAGCATGGAGCAATCCAGGTCATTGAGCGGCGGTCCGGAATCAAGGAGTGGCTTCTGGCCAAGATAGCTATGAGGCGATCGTTCTGAAGCACCCCGTCCGCTTTCGAGCGGAAATTGCTGCCATCGCCCAGCAGCGGATCGGCGAGGAGGAGGACCTTTACGGCCCGACGGCCGATCCGCTAGAACTCGACGAGCGGCAGGGGGAATCAGATGCCACCGAAAAAGCAATTGGCTGCAAGAGGGCGTGCATCGACTGTGAAGGGTGACGCCTTTGAACTGCGAGTGGTCCGATATTACGAGGCACTCGGCTATAGCATAAGCCGCGACCATCTGATCCTCGGGCATCAGGTCGACATCATGGCCCGCAAATATGTGGGCGGGATCGGTCACGTTTCGATCATGGTCGAGGCTAAGGTTCGAGGAAAACCGCTTGGCGTCAATGACGTCAGGAATTTCAAGGGTGCCGCCGAGGATCTACTCAACGCCCGCATCATCAATTCGGCGATCTTGATCACCGACGCGAAGATCACTCGGGAGGCGAAAATATCTCTTCCGACCGACATCATTCGAGCTGTGCATATCGACGCGCTCGAAAAGGACCTTTTCAACAGCTCCGAATCCTTGTTGCGCGTCAGCAGGGACTATCAGACCAATCGCATCTTCGAGCAATATTATCCGTTGGCAGGGCGCATCGAGACAATCGAGGTCGACGATATCTCCGAACATTGCCTGCAGTGGGCGAGAACACACAGCTCCATGTTGGTTATCGTCGGAGATTTTGGCTCGGGCAAAACGACTATCGTCGATCGAGCCTTCTACGAGGCGGCTCAAAACAAGCTGAAGAATGACACGGCACCCTTTCCCGTCATGTTGCGGCTAAAGTCGCTGCGTCAGCATGATGGGCTCTGGAGTTTCGTGGAGGCGGCGCTTCGCGACCATCAATACATCACCCCTCCCCGCGCGATCTGGGAGGCGGAGCTTACCGTGGGGCGGCTAATCGTTTTTCTCGACGGGTTCGATGAAATATTCACCGGTGCGACGGTCGAAGACCGTGCCCGCTATCTGGCGATCCTCTCGCCCATCATACGCTCCCCGTCGGCCTGCATCCTGACAAGCCGTCCCACATTCTTCGAGTCTATCGCGGAGGTCTACAAACTCGCCCGGAACCACCTGGACAACCAGCCGACCCTGAAACATTTACCGAAAAGCGGAATCGACCGGGCCAAACTGGAAGAGGTTTTGTCCGGCGGGGCGATTGCGCCTCTGAGACAGCCAAGCAGCGCCAATGTCGTGACCATCTCACAGCTCGATCCCGCCACCATCCTGCAAGCGATAAGGGTCCGGGCCGACGAGATCCGCACACTGCTGAATATGACGGTCGATGACTTTTATGGGCTGCTCTGCGAGATCTATGATCTCGAAGATCTGATGCGGCGGCCGCTCCTGCTTGATATGATTCTGAAGACGACGATCAAGGGAGCGATCGATATACGCGGGACGGAAAAGGTTGGTGCCGCGACATTGTATGACATCTACACGCAGATGGCGGCACAACGGGACGAGAGCAAAGGAGAGCTTGGCCAGTACCTGAAGCTGGAGCAGCGGCTCGATGCGTGCCGCGCCATGGCACAGCGCATGAAGGAGAAAGGCGAGATCGTCCTCTCGATCGATGAACTTGCAACCTGCGTCGCCGGGGTGATCAAGCCAGGGTCGAGAAATCGCCAGTCGGGGCGGATCGATATCGATGGCGCGATCACTGACATTCGAACCTGCTCGTTCGTTCGGTTTGTCGACGACGGAACAATCTCGTTTACCCACCGCTCATTCTACGAGTTCTTCTTTGCCCAATCCATGATGATTACCGCAACCGACAATCCGGAGCAGTTTTTCGACATACTGAACGCTCTGAATGATCGGGAAATCCTGTATTTTCTGAGCAGCTTCGTGCGGGACCAGAACGATTTTGCAGACTTTCTCCGCCAGAAGTTGAGGGCCGGCAAGACCGCAGGAGCGGGCCTTCAGAAGCTGGCCTTTGTATCAGGCGTCCTGTTGCGGCACGTCAACTTGATCGATACTGATATTATCGGTGCTGAACTCTCGAAGATCAATGTCGACCAGGTCCACTTCAACGGGGTGCAGCTACGCAGATGCGCCTTTACGAAGGTAAAGGGAGCAGACTGGAAACTCAACAACGTGGCTTTCGACCATGGCGAGCTGCGTTCTGTCGTCCTCAAAAAGAGTACAGTTGTCGCCGATTGCAATGGATTTGCTGCCGAAGGTCTGGAGCTGTCCCAGTCGTCTCTCATCCTGGGTGGGCGCAACGTTTCGATAGATATGAGCAGCTTTGTCGAATGCAAGATCCGGCTGCGGAGTAATTCGTCGCTCGGCGATGTCAGCTTTATCCAATGTGGCCACGTCATTGTTGATGGCGATGTTCAGCTGGCGACGCGCCGCGTCCGGTTCGAGAAATCGAGCTGCTATTTTCAGTCCTGCGATCGCTGGCTTGCCGACGGCTCGGACCTTGAGTTGAGTGATTGTCTGATCGGCGGCGCAGTTTTTGCGACGTCGGACGTCCTCGGCGCCAGCCCGTTTTCGCGGTCACGGATCACGCTTCTGTCGTGTCACGGCATGGTTTTCTTGCGCGCCGATGAAACGTGCTCCTTTGAGGAGGCTGCGGAACTTTTGAAGGCCCGGAACCCAGAGCTCGTTGTCTTTGACGCTTTCAACCTGGAACCAGTGAAACGATCGTTCGAAATCAAGGCGCAGCCACGAGATCTGCGTTCCGATGAGGGGCTTGGTAAAGCTGGCCGAAAGCGTCGCTCGAAAGAGGCCGCAAAGGCGGTACCCTTCGACGCTGTGGCGATCGCCTTGCCCGAAGAAGTCCTCAACGAAATCCCCTCTCACTTCGAGATCCTGCGGGCCCTGCGGGAGGGATCCATTGATCCCACGCTTGTTTCCGAGCCGCTGAAACTTCTGATGAGACTGCCGGCGTCGTGACATCTACGCTGTCGCAAATGTCAGGCTTAGACGCGAAAGGAAGTCGAGAATTTTGCAAACATAGAAACATTTTCTTTTGCCCTCTTGCCCGCGATGGTCTGGCACAGCGCCTCTAGGTCGCAGACGACGCAATTCGCATCATGGGACCGAAAACGGAGCTGCTAAAGACGCTTTATTGCCAGTCAAGGGGGCAATCGGCGCGGCGATTGGCATGCCCATCCGACTGCGCAAGATGCTGGATAAGTTACGCTGGAAGCGGAAGCAGCCGCCCCTGCCCTATTCCGGCAGTGCCGATATTGTCTGGGTTGAGCCGACCCTGATTGCCGAGATCGAGTTTCGCGCCTGGACGACGGACGGTAAGCTTCGCCATCCGCCCTACCAGGCTTGCGAGAACGACAGGACAATGCCGACGTCTTCCAGCTCGACTAGCGAAATCGGAGCCATACGCTAGATTGTCGTCCATCAGAGCGGGGCGGAGTAAATAGCTGGCATGTGCAATCCTTATCGCATAGAAGACAAGGACTGGGTCGCGAGATGGGCCCAGGACGCCGAAAGCCTGATCGATCTGGTGCCGGCCTACCAGATGAACCCCGATCAGATGGGGCCGATTGTCCGCAAAACCGCCGACGAGAAAAAGCAGCTCGTCCACGCCCGCTGGGGACTGCCCTCTTCGCGCTTCACACTTGAGAAGGCCGCCAAAGCCAAAGGTGAGAAGCTCCAGGCCAAGGGCAAGTCTTTCGATCTCGAAGGGCTGATCCGGATGGAGGCTGATCGCGGCACGACCAATGTACAAAAGCTCAATTTTCCACACTGGAAACGGTGGTTCGGTGTCGAAAACAGATGCCAGCGTTTTGCAGACATCATCGGTGAAATGACGACAAAAAAACTCCGGCTGTTGGTTTCCACGCAGAACTGAGCCGGTTAGGCGCATAATTTCCATTGAGAATTGAGCCATGTGAACCTTCCCCCAACGCGGTGAGCGACGGGGGCAACGGAGTGATCCACATGGGACTTTTAAATATCATCCGTCGGATGGCGCTTCGGGAGAAGCAGTCGATCCGCGAGATCAGCCGACGAACCGGATTGTCGCGCAATACGATCGCGAAGTATTTGAGCGCCGGCACGATCGAGCCGAAGTTCACGGTACCGGAACGACCAAGCAAGCTTGATCCGTTCGCCGACAAACTCGCTGGCTGGCTGAAGACCGAGGCCGGGAGGTCACGCAAGCAGCGCCGAACGCTGAAGCAACTTCATGCCGATCTGATGGCTCTGGGCTTTACCGGGTCCTACGGCCGGGTCGCCGCCTTCGCCCGTGAGTGGCGGATTGAGCAGCAGATATCGGGCCGCGGCATATTCGTTCCGCTGTCTTTCCGCGCTGGCGAGGCATTCCAATTTGATTGGAGTGAGGACTATGCCGTGATCGGCGGCGAACGCACGAAGCTTCAGGTCGCCCACATCAAGCTATCGCACAGCCGAGCTTTTCTGATCAGGGCCTACCTGCTGCAAACCCACGAGATGCTCTTTGACGCTCATTGGCACGGCTTCCGCGTGTTCGGCGGTGTGCCTAGTCGCGGCATCTACGATAACATGAAGACTGCAGTCGACCGTGTTGGCCGCGGCAAGGAGCGACAGGTCAATATCCGTTTCCTGGCAATGACGAACCACTACGTCTTTGCGCCTGAGTTCTGCAATCCCGCCGCGGGTTGGGAGAAGGGTCAGGTCGAGAAAAACGTCCAGGATGCCCGACCGCGGCTGTGGCAACAGATGCCGGACTTCCCGGATTTATTGGCGTTGAACGCATGGCTGGAACAGCATTGCCAAGACCTGTGGCGCGAGACCCAGCACGGCACTTTGCCCGGCACGATTGCGGACATCTGGGTCGCCGAGCAGGCTGCTCTGATGGCATTACCTGCCGCTTTCGATGGCTTTGTCGAACAGAGCAAGCGCGTCTCGCCGACTTGCCTGATTACCTTCGAGCGGAACCGCTACAGCGTGCCCGCGTCGTTTGCTAACCGGCCCGTCAGCCTGCGGATTTATCCGGAGCGGCTGGTCGTTGCGGCCGAGGGCAATATCCTATGCGAGCATGCGCGGGTTATTGAGAGGAGTCACGACAAACCGCCGCGAACGATTTACGACTGGCGGCATTACCTTGCGGTCATCCAACGCAAACCTGGTGCCCTGCGCAATGGTGCGCCCTTCCTGGAATTGCCGTTGGCCTTTCGACGGCTGCAGGACCAGATGCTTCGCCGCCCTGGCGGTGATCGTGAGATGGTCGATATCCTTGCTCTCGTTCTTCATCACGACGAACAGGTCGTCGTCAGGGCTGTGGAACTGGCTCTGGATGCGGGCGTAGCGACGAAGACGCATGTGCTGAACCTGCTGCATCGGCTGATCGACGGCAAGACGACCGATGGCCCCGATATCGATACGCCACACGCGTTGACCTTGCTTCACGAACCCAAGGCCAATGTCGAGCGCTACGATGGTCTGCGCGTCCGGATCGGAGGTCGCCATGCGTCATGATCCTGCCAGCGCCGCAGTCGTCATCATGCTGCGTAGCCTGAAGATGTATGGCATGGCCCAGGCTGTCACTGACCTGATCGAGCAAGGAGCCCCGGCTTTCGATGCGGCCGTGCCGATCCTGTCCCAGTTGCTGAAGGCCGAGATGGCCGAGCGCGAGGTCCGTTCCATCGCCTATCACATGAAGGCTGCTCGCTTCCCAGCCTACAAGGACATCTCCGGGTTCGACTTCGCCGCCAGCGAGATCAACGAAGCGACGGTGCGCCAGTTGCACCGATGCGAGTTCATGGACGGAGCGCATAATATTGTGCTTGTCGGCGGACCGGGCACAGGAAAAACACATGTCGCGACCGCCCTCGCAGTCCAGGCGATTGAGCATCATCGCCGAAAAGTTCGCTTCTTCTCGACCATAGAATTGGTCAATGCGCTCGAGCAGGAGAAGGCCAAAGGCAAGGCGGGCCAGATCGCTGAGACGCTGGTTCGCCTCGATCTGCTGATCCTCGATGAACTCGGATACCTTCCGTTCAGTGCCTCAGGCGGAGCGCTGCTCTTCCATCTGCTGAGCAAGCTTTATGAACGCACCAGCGTCATCATTACCACCAACCTCAGCTTCAGCGAGTGGGCCACCGTCTTTGGGGACGCCAAGATGACGACCGCTCTGCTCGACCGCCTGACCCATCGTTGTCATATCCTGGAAACCGGCAACGACAGCTTCCGATTCAAAGCCAGCTCGGCTGCCGCAGCACAGAGGAAAGGAGAAAAAACCAATCCCTTGACCAAACCCTGATCAGAAAACCATACTCAGAGGTGGCTCACTTCTCGGTGGAAAAACCGGCTCAGTTCCGCGTGGAAACCAACACTGATGGCGCAGTTGGCGGCAAATGCCGCCGAAATCGCTGCGCTCAAAGCTGAGAAGGAAGCGCTCTCGCGACGGGTCGTCAAGCTGGAAGAAGAACTGGCGCTCGCAAGGCTGCATCGATTTGCGCCGCGCAGCGAAAAGCACATTGACCGCCTCTTCAACGAAGCCGAAGAAGCCGCGGACGAGAGTGATCGTGATTATGGCGACGGCGTTGCCGATCTCCCGGATACAGGCCTGCCAGCAGTCGATGGCGCCGTGGGTAAAAAGCGGGGCCGCAGACCTCTACCAGAAGACCTGCCGCGCGAGCGTGTCGAATACGACCTTCCCCACGATCAGAAGGCCTGTCCATGCTGCAACAGCCAAATGCATCGCATGGGCGAGGCCGTTACCGAGCAGCTCCATATCGAGGTCAAGGCAAAGGTCCTGCAGAATGTGCGGTTCAAGTACGCCTGCCGCCATTGCGACCGTACCGGGATCAACACGCCTGTCGTTATCGCATCGATGCCGCCGCAACCATTGCCGGGCAGCATTGCCACCGCCTCGACACTGGCTTTCGCGCTCGTCCACAAATACGTCGATGGAACGCCGCTCTACCGCGTGGCTCAGACATTCGAGCGTGCCGGCGTTCCGATCAGCCGAGGTGCTCTCGCTCACTGGGTGATTGGCTCGAGTGAGAAGCACCTGCATCGTATTTATGACGCTCTGAAGCTGCGGCTTCGATCGCAGCCTCTTGTTCATGGCGATGAGACGACCGTTCAAGTCCTGAAAGAAAAGAACAAGGAAGCCACCAGCACGTCTTACATGTGGGCATACCGCAGCAGCGAGGACAGTGACGAGCCAATCGTGCTTCTCGATTATCAACCGGGCCGCGGTCAGGTCCACCCGCAGACCTTTCTCGGCGACTACCGCGGCATATTGGTGAGCGATGGCTATACAGCCTGGCGCACATTGCATGGCGCAACCCATGTCGGATGCATGGCTCATTCACGGCGGCGCTTTGTCGAGGCTCTCAAAACCAGGAAGAATGGAGGCGGACCGCCGGAGCAGGCGCTCCGCTTCTTCGAGCAGCTCTATCGGATCGAAAAGCAGGCACGAGAGAGCAAGCCCAACACCGGTGAAACGCAGGCCGATTGCGTTCGCCGTTTCCGGCAACAGCATAGCTTGCCTGTCCTGGCCGCACTCAAGTCATGGCTCGACAATATCGCGCCAAAGGTCGTACCGGATACCAAGCTAGGCGATGCCGTGTCCTACACCCTGAACCAATGGGATTATCTGACGCGCTACACCAGCGACGGCATGATGCCGATCGATAACAACATTCTGGAACGCGACATCAGAGTTTTTGCGACCGGAAGAAAATCTTGGCTGTTCAGCGATACCGCCGACGGAGCCAGGGCAAGCGCCGTGATCTACAGCCTGATGCTAACTTGCCGAGCCTGCGGCGTCGATCCGCTCTCCTGGCTGCGCCACGTGCTCACTGAGTTGCCTCAGCGCAAAGAAGCCGACGACATCGGCAACCTGCTGCCGTTCAACTTCTCCAAACCCTCCGCCGACTGATAGAGCCGGATATCGCTTCGCAAAAAGAGCCCGTTCGGAGATGCCGCCAACGTCAATGTGCATGGAAAATCGCGCTTACGACTGATCGTCAGCGACTGTCATAGGATCGTGCCTTCAGAACTTCTCTAGATATCTATTAGGCACCCGGCGCGGCGGCCTTATACAGTAAGGTGTCGCAATCGAGCGTGCCAGCTCTCTTTGTGAAGGAAGGTACAAATGACGGGTCAGCTTCGCGCATTTTGACAATCCAGAGCGCGAGAGTTCGGTCAACTTGGCAAGACTGTTTTGCGTAGTCGGTTGTCCAGGTGTCGAGGTCGCACTTGTCAGGTCCGCACGCGGCCGCCTTATCCATCAGGTCCAACAATTGGTTTGCAGCGCTTGCGGTTGCCGGGTCAGATTGCAAGAGAGCGGCAATCTTCTCCTGGCGTTGTGTTATCAGCTCCTTCTCGGAGCCAGGGCTCGACCGGTACGCGGCGACTCTGTGTTCGTGGGCGCGATCTGAGCGGCCTTGGTTTTCTCGGTAACGATGGACTGCAAGCGTTTCACATCCTCGAACATGTCACTGGACATTTTCTCTTCGAAGTCGATCTTCTGTTGGTGAGCAACTGCCGCTTTCTCTTGCTGTGCCGAACCAGGATCCAGAACGCTGCGCGTTGTCTGCCACACCGTGGAACCTGCCTCGACGATGTCGTTGAAATTTCCTGCAGCTCCGCCAACAATCACGAGAACTCCCGCGATTGTTGCGAGTTTACGGCGGCTAAACCGGCTCGAAAAAAAAGCCGCGTGAAAGACCCGGCTTCGAAAATCGGGATCGATGAATATCTGTTTAGCGTACCCCCACCCCCTGGCAAACATCCGGAACGCCGGGTCGATGAACATTGCCTTCTTGTTAATCTGAGCACTGGGAACGTTAGATGCCATTTGGGATCTCCCACCAAGCGGTGCGTTTTCATTGCGCCGCACCCCAGCGCGTATGCCTACCCATAATAATGTAAGGAACGCCGGGCGTCCCATTCAATATTTGTCAAATACAATTTCTTGGAGGCGAGAGAATGACAGTAGTGTAAGTGTTTTCAATGGACTGGCTGTTGCTTGCGATTGAGTAATCACAAGTAATTAGTCGCAACCTGTATATTGCAGGTTGCATTCCGATCAAATGCTTCGCATTCTTCGTACTTTTACGGAGGGGACGATGTTTAGACTTCTTGCGATTATAACGACGGCAGGATTGTTGGCTGGGTGCACTGCGGCCCCTCCCTTCGATTTGGCTGTCAGCGACAAAACATACGGCGCACCAATCATGCGGATCGCTTCAACCATGGCGAACCTCAAGTGCGAGCTTTGGACGGCCGCTAACGATAAGGAACCTATGCCTCAGTTCGAAACCGACATCCCGTTGAAGAAGGAAGATCACAAGCCACCGGAGCCATGGCGGGTCTTTAATCTCCAGAACATCTTTCGAGCTATCGAATATGTCGGCGAGGTTCAGCTTATGGTCGACGCTGAGCAGACAACGGGCAGTAGCCCCTCGTTATCCTTCCCCGGTCTTGGCTCTGCGGCTCGTCCTTTGACGATCGGTCTGGATGCGAGCGTCAGCGAAAAGGGCCATCGTGCTAATACCACATACCATTCAGTCGACTTCGAACGTCTAGTCAAAGGGACGGCACGGGAGCAGAGCACTGCGACCCCCCCAACATTGCCATGTGGAAGGGGGGCAGAACTATCCGGGCCACTGGGGATTAAAGACAATCTTCAAATGGGGATCGTCGCATCCAAGATGAACGACCTCTCGGTCTGGCCAAGGAACGCGTCGAACTCGGGCGTCGCGCCTGACGCAGGGGTCGGAGGGGAATACACTGTCGGTCAAATCCATGCCGTCATCGACTTCACCACCACCACTTCCATAAGTGGTGGCCCCAATTGGGAGCTGACACACTTTGTGGGACCAAATTCCGGAGAGGGACTGTTCAATCACAAGCGACAAGCATTGAACCAGGTATCGTTCACGTTTCTGCCGATCTGCATCAGGGACTCTTTCAAGGGCGTAAAAGTTGGTAAACGCTGGGAGTATACCCCTGCCCTGCCACAGGGAACTCCGGGATGGGCGAACTATCTGCCGCCCTGCTCAGCGCCGGAAGTGCGGCGCAGCAAAGCCGCCGCTCTTGGCGCCGCCCATACGACCAACATTCAATCACTGGACAACGTCATTCGGCTACGGTCCTTCTAGGGACGCGTTCGCCGACGGCAGTTAGAGCGTTGGCCCCACAGCAGCTTGCTTCGTACTGGTCTGTTCTTCGCGAAAGGGTCGGTGACTATTCGTGTGGATACGCGAGGTCTCCTCTTCGCGCTCTTGGCAGGGATCATCACGACTGTCCCACGAAGCTTATGTTCTCGTTGCGGATCTGCATACTAACGATCGATCCGCCCACCTTTCGTAAGATAATCGCGCCCCTTTTCGGATACAGTCTCGCCGGAAATGTTGAGGGAGAAGAAGTCTCGCCAAGCTGTACGCGCAGCTGTCCGGCAGCCCGAAGCTTTTCAAGGGGTCCCGGTAGGGACGATGGTTGCCATCGCAATCGCTCCACGATCGGAAGTTTTCGATAATCCAGGCGGCCACTCCGACCGACGAATCGGACAGTCCGTCATAATGCGGGGATCAGGATGAGACGTCTCATCCTGATCCCCGCGCTATAGCGATCGGCAACAAAGTGCCGATTTCGCTTATGAACGGCTCCTCGGCACCCCCGCCGAGCTGAGCCAATAATCCCGGAAATTCCAGCTCCCGCTGGCCCAAAATCGGGGAGCACCTCACAAACCGCTGGAGCGAACTCAAAGCTGGATAAAACCTGGGGGCAAGGTCAAAACCACTGCGAGCAGGACGAAAGCCGAAGCGAACCTGACCAGGATTACAACGTTCGCCCACCTATGGCCGCCTTGAACGGAATCGAACTAACAACCACGTCGTTACGAGAACTATGTATCTGAAATTCTTCGGTGGCGGATTTTGGCTCGATGAATGACCGATTGGGGGCCGAAAGCGGACTGTCGACTCGCCAGAGACGATTCAAAAGAGCATACATCCACCCGCTTCGCATGTTGCGCTATGCTCTCGGCTTCTTTCGTCAGATGGTCTGAGCGATCAGCGTGTTAATCGGGGTGTGCCCGCCCCAGGCCCGCTTGCAAGTCTTGCGCTCCACCGCGGTGAGGTATTTCGCTGAAAACAGTATCGCGCTGCGCACGTAGTCGGAGGGCTCGTCCTCGTAAGAGGTGCGCACCGTCCGCTTTTGCTGCGCCACGCCGTGCTTCGCGGCGAAAATGGCAGCCATAGCGCGTGTCTCCTTCGCGACCCTGCGGTTCTGGAGCCACTGAAGGGCCGTATTCACCGTCGGGCGGCTGACATTCCTTGCCCTGACAAGCGCGGCCAGAAGGAACATCCGCTGGTAGTCGGACACGGTGTCGTCCGCCACCAGTTCTTCCAACGCGCCGACTACATCCTGGCTCGTCCGGACGAACGTGGAAATGTAGGAAAAGTACAGCCGTGTCTGGTGCGGCTTGTCCTTCAGCTTTCCGAGCACGTGCTCGACGGCGCTTTCTGATTGGGCAGAGCGCAGGATGGGAAGGCAGAACTTCTCGATTTGGTCCTCCTGGTTGGCGTAGTCGCCGATGTTGTCCATCAGACGCTCGACGGCAGCGTTCTCAAGCTGATCCTCGTCGTCGTTGCCTGCTTCTGCCTCGTCTTCCTCGTCTTCCCACTCGACCTCAAAGCCGTACGGGCTGGCGCGATTGTAGGTGTCATCATCCTCGATTTCCTCGCGGATTTCGTCGAACAGCCGGTCGATCGCAGTCTCTTCCTGGATGACCTCGTGGGCTGGCATGATCTTGGACTTGTATTCGTTGAGGTGCAGGCCGTCTTTGCGCAGCGTTTCGATAAGTTCAGCGAGGCCCTGGCGGGCCTCCGCTTCGGACGCGAAACCCATGTAGATGTCGTCTACGTAGCGCGCCGACATAATCTCGGCGAGCTCGCAGTAAGCGTCGAAGTCGGAGAGGAAGAAGTTGCCGAGCGCGTCGGAAGGATACACACCCTGGACGATGCCGAACGAGTTTCGCTCGCGAAACGCCAGCATCATTTCTTCCAGCAGGCTTACAAACTCCGGAGCGCAGCCGGCCGCCGACATCAGATTCACGAGGGTGCTGCGGCAGCCGCTCGAAGTAGTTCGAGATATCCGCCTTCAGTATGAAATCGCTATCCCCGCAGATTTCGGCGACCCGCTCCTGGAATCGTTCCCAAGATTGGTGGTTGGGAACGAACATCTGTCCTTCCTCTTCCGACGGAACGTGGCTGAATGAACGGCTGCGGTCCTGGCCCCCTTCCAGCTGCTGCATGGCATTGTCAACGAGAGCTTGGTACATGAAGCGGTCGGCGGGCCTGAGGATGCTTCCGGGTCGCGTGAAAAAGCGCTCCTTCGGCACGCTCATGGTGATAGGCAGTTCGGGCTGGTAAGTCCCCGCGCGCAGTTGCTGCTTGACCTGCTCCCACAGCTCTTCGCCAGCGTGGCTGAAGATCGCGTTGTAGTGGGGGGCCAGGATGAAGTCGCTGCGAATGTCCGCCTTCACGTGAGCGATGACGCTCTCGTGGTCAAATTGCGCGATGATCCTTCTATCCAATCCGGGCATCTTAACTTCCCCAGGTTGACCTGGGTCGATACACGTTGAATGCTGGCGAGTCCATCCTGCCCACGCATTGGTTGATTTGCGCTTGAGAGTTCCGCTAAGTCTGGTTCCGGGTACGAAGCCGGGCATTGTGAACGACGGCAATGGGGCGAAGCATGCGGCCCGCGCTTGGCCGCGACGTCACTGTTAAAGACGACAACCCACAGCCTAAAAAATCGGATCGGTTCACGTGAAGAGGATAAGAACCGCCGGCCCCTAGTCCAACTAGCTAAGCTATTGAAAAATATCACCGCCCTACGCCGGGCCAGCTCAAGTCATCGTCCTTCACTCGATAGTCGTCAGAGGAAAATGTTATTGCCGACGTCCATAAACGACGCGAAGCCAAGATGACTTTCGAGATGAATTTTCACCAGGTAATTGCCATCTTGAAGCTGCGCAGGAAACCGCCAGCTCGTTGACGGCAGGGGTGGTCGCGCTGGGCTTGCGAGATTTCGGTAATCGACGCGCTTTACCCCGTCAGACGACCAAACTTCGACATGGATATCGATGGGTGCGTAATCCTGGCGAGGGCTCAACTGCGCAATGACGCCATCACGCGCAATCGCGACTTTTTCGACGTAAACGAAACGCTTGTCGAATACGAGCAGGTCATCAGATACCAGCACGCGGTCACGCCAACCGTTGGCGTCAGGTCCGAGCATATGGAGGAGCGTCGATGCCTCTGCATCTGTCCTGCAGTAAATCCACTGCAAGGTTTGAGCCAATGGCATCGGCGAAGCCACCAAAACCTCCGCACAGCGGTGATCAATGATCGAACGATCACCTGCGATATCGCCTTCATGATAGACCTTGTCGAAGGGTATCGACGAGAAATAGGCTTCGGTATCACCCACGGAAGCAGACGCGAGCTGCATGTTTCGGTCGCTGAAGCACACACCATCTTGAAGAAGGACGCTCCGAGCGTCGAAAACGAACATGATCAGGATGGGGGCATGGGCGTTCTCGCCATGGGCGCACTCGCCATGCTTACGGATGCCCTCGATATGCCATTGCGTCGGAGTACGCGGCCGGAAATAGATCCGACCGAACTCGTGTGCATGGTTGCGTGCGTCGATCACGCCGACGCCGGCGACATCCCTCACCCGTACATTCTGGGCGTCGTTTCTCGACCGGAGATTCCCGTCTCGCAGAATTGCCACCGCGTTTTCGATTGGCGCATGATGAAAAAGCCTTGCCGGCCACCGACCACGATAGGGTCGGTAGCTCGCCGCCAGAGTTGCCGACCAAGCGGTGATATGGCTGTCTACAAAAGCACCGCTCAGTGCCATTGCAGAGTCATCTGTTCGGTTGACCTCGCATCGGCTGGGGCAATGCTCGTTGCCGGCTGGGCCAGTTCAAGTGCCAGCTCGGATGCCGCGTCGCCAAAGCGCTGTATTTCGATGAGGCGGACGAATGGTAGCAGTGAGAGAAGCGATATCAGCGCGCTCCCGCTTTCGAAGGCCGCCCACCCGGCCTTCTCTTGTGTGAGAAAGCCTCTCTGGAGGGAAACCCAGATGCCCCAGAGGTCTTCGGCGTCGAACGCCCACTCGACATCCCGCGTCGATAGCCGGAGTTCGGTCCCGTCATATTCAGCGCTGAGCCGTTCGTGCGAGCTCAGGTCGATGAAATTCGGTCCGGCGAGCTCGATGGCACGCGGGAGCATCGACAGAAACTCGGTGTACGAGGGTGCCGTATCGATCTGACTTGCCAAAGCAGATGGTATGTGCTCCAGGTGTTCAGGCAAGCCGATCTTCTTATCGAAGTCGTGAACGAAGATCTGGATTTTCAGGGGGGCTAGATAGTGCTCCATGACCGGCCGCACGTTATCCCAGTTAAGCCCTCCATTGCCGCAACCCAGACGCGGAAACGAGATCTCTCGGATACCGAGCTCGGAGAATCCACTCACGAACTTCTGAAGGCCCTGCTCGATCCATTCGAGTTTCGACGGATTGCGCCAATGATCCTTCGTCGGAAAGTTCAGTACCCATTGGGTCGATCCTTTCCAAAGCCACAGCTTTCCTGGCCGAAGGAGCTTTTGCTCGCAGATCCTGCGATATGCCGCATACATCTGCGGCTCGCGGTTCCGGAACTCCTTTGCGATTCCTTTACCCATGACTCCAACGCAATTCACCGTGTTGACCAGTGTCTGGGCGGAGGACTCGAGCAGGCTGGTTCGACGGTAGATCAACATAGCGTTCGCCGCTTTCCTTCCAATAATCTCGCGAACATAGGTAGAACGAAAACGCGTCGATGTGAAGACGTAGACGGCAAATGGCGTCGAAATCGAAGAGACGCCCTGCAACACCTTGAGAGGATGAAACTCTGTTGTCCCGACCAGCTCAAGTGGGTGCCCGCTGAGCGCTTACTTAACTCACATAGAAGAGGATGTTAAATTTCGGCAGCATTTCTCCACTTCGCGCTAAACCGGCCAATGCAACTCAGGGGAGTGACTTTACAAGGTTACTCGCTGTGGAAGTAGTTCTCGTCGAACCGCAAAGGTGGATCAATTTGAGCGCAGAACGACAACCATCCGATTATCAGAGGTATCCACCTGTCCAGATCACCCTTCAGCAATCAACCCGTAATCCCAGCCGATACGGTCGCGGATCACGCGATGGTATCAGCCTTCGTGAAGACGCCGGTGAACTGCTGTTCGCCAAGGCAACCGAGTGCATCCGCACCGAGCATCCGCTGGCATGGCTTTGCTTTCTGAGCCTGCGTAACGATCATATGCAATAATATCAACGTCTTTCGACAGCCAATCGTTCAAATTCTATCAGGATACACTTACACAATTTATTTTGACGTGTAGTCTGCGGCGATGCTCCGATGACGGGCATAGCGCGTATCGTATCGCGTTCGCAAATGAGGGGAAATTCGTTGGGATATTGGGACGTCTTGCCGGCATCTGCCGATAATCTGCGCCTGTTCAATCCAGCCAAGGGTTGGGTTCAGTTTGCTGATCAAGTTGATGGCGACGGCAAGGCCACCAGCTTTGGCGCTAGCCGCGATATCGACCTTGCGTTGAGCGTCGCTTTGAACGCATCGAACCTTATGGTACTGACCGGGGCCGGCGCGTCGTTCTGCGCAAGAAATCCAGTAAAGGACACGCTTACCGCGCCCGGCATGGGCGACCTCTGGAACGCTGTCAAAGGCGCCGCCACCGACAAAACCTTCCAGGAAGTCATCGATCTCATTCCCAAGGCGAAGGCCACCGACACCAACATCGAAAAGTTGCTGACCCAATGCAAAATCTACGTCGAGCTCTTCGACAACGCTGATAGCGCAACAATCGAAACCTTCATCGAAACCGCCGAAAAGGCGATCTCCACGCGCGTCAGCTTCGTCAGCGAAGACACCGACCTCAAGGCGCACGGAATGTTGATCCGCAAGATCGCGCGACGCGGCATTCGGAAGCCGCGCGCCAAATTTTTCACGACCAACTATGATCTATGCTTTGAATACGCAGCACAGGCCCAGCGCTTTACCATCATCGATGGCTTTTCCCATTCAATGCCGCAAATCTACGATCGCGGCAATTTCTCACACGACATCGTGCGCCGCGAGAATGCCAAGGAAGGGCCAGATTATATCGAGAATGTCTTCCATCTTTACAAGCTGCACGGCTCGATCGACTGGAAGCGTCGCGGTGCCGACATCGTGCGTGCGGAAGGCTCTGAGCCGCCGCTACTGATCTTTCCGCGCGACAGCAAATACCAGGAAGCTTTCGAGCCGCCCTACCTCGACATGATGGGCGCATTTCAAAGCGCGCTGCGCGAGCCCGATACGGCCCTGATTGTCTCAGGTTTCGGCTTCAACGACGACCACCTGAGCAAGCCGGTGATGGCAGCGCTGGAGGCCAATATGAGCCTCAAGCTGATCGTGTGTGATGTGGCCTTTCTTCGAGACGACGTCCTGATGAAAGGCGATCATACCATTGCCGAGGCAAGCACTGTGCGGGATCGCGTCAGCAGCTACTTTGAGAGATTTAAACAGCTGGTTCGGACTGGCGATCAGCGCATTACGCTACTCAGCGGCCGCTTTGAGGATCTGGCGCTCGCCATCCCCGATCTTGTCGCGCAAACCGAACGCGAACGCCATCTTGACCGCATGCAGGCTGCGCGAGGTTTCGGCGATGGAGTGCCGTCGTGATTAAACACAGCCTGGTTGATCCGGATCGCTACGTCGGCACGATTTCCGTCGTGACCGCGTCGACGGTGCAAGTGAACTTGCCTTATGCCACCGCTCGGCCAGAGCGACGTGCGCTTGCACGCGGCGCCGTCGGGGACTTCGTGTTCGTAGATTGCGAGCTCGTCAAGCTCCTCGGCCGACTGGTCGAAGTCAAGCTACCGGACGCAGAACGCGTCGAACCGACTTTGGGGACGCAGCCCGAACCTCACCCGGTCGGCAGGGTGCAATTGCTGGCCTCGGTAGATCATCGACAGAACAAACTCATGCGTGGCATCCGCCACCATCCCCGCGTCGGTGACGCGGTTTACCTGGCGGATCCGTTGACGTTTGGTGAGCTGATGGCAAATTCATTGGTGGCGAGCAGCACTAGCGCGCTCGACATTGGCACGCTCGATGCGGGCAGTGGTGTACATTTGCGCTTGCCGCCCGAGAAGCTCTTCGGCCGCCACTGCGGCGTTTTTGGCGCCACGGGCGGCGGCAAGAGCTGGACCTTGGCCACCATACTCCAGCAGATCAAAGCTGCTGGCGGCAAATGCATTCTCTTTGATCCAACCGGCGAATTTGCAGAGATCCCCGCCATATCAGCGCACTATGCCTTCGACCACGAAGAAGCCGGCAGCCAGCAGGTTCATTTCCCCTATCAGTTCATGACCGAAGACGACCTGTTTGCCTTGTTTCGCCCGTCAGGACAAAGCCAGGGACCCAAGCTTCGCGAAGCGATCAAGAGCCTCAAGCTTGTCGCAAAAAGTGAGGGACAGCTTGAAGGCGTGACGATCTATGAGAAAAAGCTGCTCCTTAAGAAGCAGAAGGATCGCCGGCCCTTCCTGAAAGCTTTGGAAGTGCACAGCGACGTCATTCACAGTCCGCTTTGCCACTTCGACATTGAAAGCCTTCCCGACCAGGTTCAGCAGGAGTGCGTCCAACCGACGGATTGGGACAATCCGACCCACTGGGGTAAGGTCAATGAGCAGGCCGTCGGCTACTGCGAAAGCCTGATCGCGCGCATGCGCACGTTGATCCATTCCCCTGAGCTTGAATGCCTATTCGGCAAGGGCGGACAGTCCTTAGTCGCGGTTCTGGAAGCGTTCTTCGCCTCCGAAGACCAGGATATCCTCCGCATTTCCTTCAAAAACGTCCGGTTCGAGCACAACACGCGCGAAATCCTTATGAACGTTATCGGGCGCTTTCTCCTGGCCCGTGCCCGGCAGAACACCTTTCGCGACAAGCCGATGATCACACTGCTGGATGAAGCCCACCAATTCCTCGGCCGAACCATCGGCGACGAATACGCCAGCGTGAAACTTGAAGCGTTTGGGCTTATCGCCAAAGAAGGCCGTAAATACGGACTGACCACCATCCTTGCCACACAACGCCCTCGCGATATTCCGGCCGATGTTCTCAGCCAACTTGGCACACTGGTTGTGCATCGCCTGACCAATGAAGAAGATCGCAATGCGGTCGAAAAGGCCTGCGGCGATCTTGATCGCAACGCCGCTCTGTTTATTCCGACTCTCGCCCCTGGTGAAGCCATAATCGTCGGGCCAGACCTTCCCGCGCCGGTGCCTGTTTTGATTCACGAGCCACCGTCGCCGCCCGATTCCAAAGGGCCCAAATACAAGTCGTACTGGGCCAGTCGTCAGGCCAAGGCTGACTAAGGCCGATGCGGTGAGAGCTTGCTTGTAAATCTCAATTCACTCAGAGAGATGCGGAAGATCGCGCCGCCCATCCACGACGCGAACAATCTAAACTCGCTCAAACGGCCTGTGAGTCAAGCGATACCCCACGTCCGAAACCTCCCCCTCCCGGTCATCTCCCTCAGGCCGAGCTCCAAAACAATCCGCCGCGCCGCCTGCGGCGTCACATTGAGCGTCTTCGCCACAATGCCGGCCGACACCAACGGCTTCGCCATCACCAGCTCGACCAGCTCCGGCAGCTTTGACGTCGTGCGGCGCCCCTCTAGCCTCCGTTCGAACACCGTGCGCGCCAACGCCAGCCGGGCATGCTCCTTCATGCTAATCTCGGCGGCCACCAAGAAGCCGTGGGCGATGACCAGCAGCCGGGTTTCGCGATCGCGAAGCCGGCGCCGATCGACGGCGATGGATTTCAGGCCGAGATTGATCGCGGCGAGATGGGCGCCTGACGTGATGCCGGTTTCTCGGAGAATCGACGCGGCCAACAGCCGGCCGAGCCAGGGCGCGTGCTGAAGTACGGCGAGTTCGGTCCACGCATCGAGGGCGACGATAGCCTGCAGCACCGCCGGCAGACGTTGGGCCTGGTGCAGGACGCCGCGCCATTCGTCGAGCCGGGCATCTTCATCCCTGTAGAGATCATAGATCATGGGATCGGCCGGAGCCCGGTCGGGCTTTTTGGCTCGTTCGATCGCGGCGTCAGAGCGCGCCAGCAGCGCATCGATGACGGGATAATCGACGCCAGGGAGATTTCCGATGTCCGCATCTTCGCCCCCTCCCCTTCTCTCGAGCATTTTGCCGGATCGGGTGCCAGAGCCATTCGCTATGCTGTCAGGATCATCAGTTGGTCCAGGCCGCGCCTGGGTCTGTAGCAAGGTTCGGATACCCTCCGCGGACAAGGCCCAGTCCGGCGGCTGCGCGGCGATGCGCCGGCGAGTTCGCAGAACGTCGTGGGCGATGGTCAACTCGTGGGTCGGCGCACGAATGTCTTTCGTGGCGTCGTGCAGCACCAGGTCTTCGAGATGGACGAGTTCGCTGTCGAACCACAGCGAGGCGCAGGCGTCGGCAAAGTGGGCGCGTTCGATCCAGCCCGCGCCGACCGGCGAACGGGCGATGCGCTCGTCAAGACGCGTGAGCGCGACACCGGCGTCGAAGGCCGGCTGCAACACTGCAACAGTAACTGGAGCAGATCTGGTGGCAGAAGGGATTCCTGTTTTTTGTGAATCATGATTCACTTCCTTTATGACGAAGCGCCGCCTCCCCATGGTCGAGCATGCCGACACGCTGTCGCTGAAGGCGCTGCGGGAGTTGGTGACTGGTCTGGTGGAGCGGGCTGATCGGGCAGAAATCCGGATCGAGAAGCTTGAGGCTGACAACCGAAAGCTTCGTGAAGAAAACGACCTGCTCAGGGTAGAGAACACGCGGCTGAAGGTCGACAACCAGCTTCTGCGCGACGAGATTGCGCGGCTCAAAAACCTGCCGCCGCGCCCACCCTTCAGGCCATCGGGCATGGAACAGGCAACGAGTGACAAAACGGTTGCCGGCAGCCGAAAGCCTGCGCGGCGTCGCGGGCCGAAAGGCGACAAGGGCAGCGTCACGCGCGAAGAGGTGCTGCCTGCCAACGCACCACCCGGATCGCGCTTCAAGGGCTACAAGGATTGCGTGGTGCGGGATCTGGTCGTGCGGGCCGAAGTGGTGCGCTATCGCCGCGAATGCTGGGTGACTCCGGATGGACGCACGATCGTCGCGCCGCTGCCTGCGGGGATAAAGGGCGGCTACGGCGCCAGTCTGCGTCGCTTCTGCCTGATGCTTCATAGCCATGGGCAGGTGACGACGCAGCGATTGACGACCTTGCTGAACGATGTCGGCGTCGAGATTTCCAAACGCCAGGTCATCCGGTTTTTGACAGAGCGGCTGGATGGCTTTCATGCCGAGGATGCTGCCGTGCTGCATGCGGGCCTGGTCTCGGCTCCCTTTGTCACGGTTGACGACACTGGCGCCCGTCATGCCAACCTCGGTGCCAGGATCGCATCGGTATCGAGATTTTTTCCGCATTCGCCGCAATTTCTCGACGCGGCCCGCAGGCTTTTCTTATCGCCCTTACCAGCCGGACGCTTCCGAAGTCGCTCATGGGCCCAAACCTCCGTCGCGGTGCCGCCAACATCCTTCAAGCCACGGATCCAGGCAGCTTCCACATTAGAGACCCCTTCAAAACTGTGGGTGGACGGTGCTGAATCTTTCGCCTATCGATAGTACCATGAAGTCGTCTCTCGATCATATGCCGCTTCGCAAACAGCGCGAGATTGGACGGGTCCTGGAAATCCTGCATGAGGAATTCGAGGATGCCTTGAGGGACGGCACGGCGGATTTCAAGAAGCGCGGCCGGATCCTGAAGATCATTCTGTTCGGCTCTTACGCCAGGGGCGGGTGGGTTGATGAACCGTTCACTATGAAGGGGTACCGCTCCGATTTCGATCTGCTGATCATCGTCAATAACCGCAAGCTCTGCGAGTTCGCCGAATACTGGTACAAGGCAGCCGACCGCCTGATCCACGACGCCTCGATCGAAACCCCGGTAAGCTTCATCGTCCATTCTAGGCGAGAGGTGAATAACTACCTTAGAGAGGGACAGTACTTCTTCTCAGACATTCGCAAGGAAGGCATTGTTCTCTACGAACTGGACGACGAGCGGCTGGCCGAGCCTGCACCACTCACTCTTGAAGACCGGTTGACGTTAGCGACGGATCACTTCCGGCACAGATTTAACACGGCACAAAATCTGAATGCCCTCGCAAACTCTGCGAAGCAATGCAGCATGTTCAACGAGGCAGCATTCTTGATGCATCAATCGCTTGAGCAAGCCTATTCTTGCGTTCTACTCACTCTCACCAATTACGGCCCACCATCGCATAACATCAAATTCCTTCGCTCACTCGCCGAGGAGCAGGACCGCCGGCTGGCCGAAGCCTTTCCGCGTGATCAGCACAAAGAACGCGCCTGGTTCAACTCACTGAACGAAGCATATGTGAAGGCGCGCTATTCGAAACATTATGAGATCAGCGGAGAGGCGCTCACCTGGCTGAGCGAGCAGACGACGGTTTTGCTCGGCCTAGTCAAAACAGTTTGTTCCGAGCATCTCGAAACGCTCAAACCCGACAGCAACTAGTGCCGAACGCACGGCTCACCCCACTCAATCAGTGCAATCATTGGCCCCTCAGCATGTCCGCGTAAGGGCGGAAGACGGTAGGCCTCCACGGCGATTTCCTGCCCGATTACGAAACTTGCCTCGTTGACAAGCAACCGGCCACGGCGCCCGCGAAGTCTCCTGATCAGCCGTTGCGGCGAAGGGACGTGTGGCTGGCGAGGCGCGCGGCGAAGACAGGGTCTAGGATGTTACCGGCCATCGACGTTAGGATGATGCCGAATTTGCAGCGTTTGCTCGCATGTTTCGCAGTCTTCCTCACAGCAGGCGCGCATCACCGTCTGCAGGGGCCCGACGTTTCCGCATAGGCTCCGGCGCCGGCTTGGTCCCAACGAGAGGCCGACAATCGAGGCGTACGCGATGATCGACATCGACTGGAACCGGAGCGGCCCTTGGAACGTTTAGAGAACAGATCCAGGAGGACGCCATGAGTGATAATCCGAAGACCGCAACATCGTCCAACACCCAGAAGGACCCCGACGATTGGGTCAGCGGCGATGAGCCGATGACCGGCGCGCAGCGCTCCTATCTGAAGACATTGTCAGAACAGGCGCACAAGCCTGACGCTTATGCCGACAGTTTGACCAAGGCGGAGGCGTCCAAGCGCATCGACGAACTGAAGCAGTCGCTCGACTTGGAGTGACCGGCGCCTAGCGCCAACCGGCTGTTTGAGGACCCTGCCCTTCTTAAGCAAACGGCGACGCCAGCTATACGCTTTTACGTGCCGGCCAAAATGGGCCGCGGAGAAATTGAGGTCAACAACGCACCAACGGTGCCTGATCGCCAAGATCGTTGCGGATGGTCGTAGCAGCAACCCCTGCCTGGCCCATGGCATGGCTGATCTGGTCAAGACCGGCGACGACGTCTCCCGCGGCATAAAACCCTGGCACCGTGGTCCTCTGGTGGCCATCGACGGTGATACATCCTTCGTCCGATACCCGGGCACCAATTTGTAATGCCAGGTGCGAACATATGTCAGATCCGAGAGCTGGATATATGGAAGCGAATGCGTAGGTTTCCGTGGGCGTTGTGACGCGGATCATATCATTGTCGAGATTGGTCGAAGCTATGGGGCCGACCTCCACTCTTATTCCGAGGTGAGCCAAGGACGACATCTCGACTTCGGATAGATCATGGACGTCCTCGGGCGATATCAGCGTGAGGTCCTTCGTGTAACTGCGAAGGAAAACGGCCTCCTTGAACCCCTTCGTCCCGGTTCCGATGATACCGACAGGCTTGTCAGTCACCTCAAAGCCGTCACAGACGGGACAGTAGCGCAGGAGGCCACGAGCCACGGCTTCATCATGGGTTGCCTGCGGCATGGCAGGCCGCCGGTTGACCACACCGGTAGCCAAGAGTACGGCCCGAGAGCGGATGCTGCCGTTTTCGAATTCCGCCACGAACCCATTGCCGATTTTTTGCAGCGTCGTGATCTTGCGGCGTCGAATGGCTGCCCCGTAGAGCTGAGCCTGTGCTGTCATTCTCGCCAGCAGCTCGGTGCCGCTGATGCCGCCCGGGAATCCGGCGTGGTTGTGCGACATCGGAATGATGGAAGCCCGGCTGGAGTCATCGTGGAAGACCGTTACCGAAAGATGGTAGCGCGCCAGATAAATCGCCGCGGTGAGGCCCGCTGGACCACCCCCGATGACAACGCAGTCGTTCAGTTTATCTTCCAGTGCCTTCGCCATCTTCCCGATCTGTTTCCTGTTGGCCCAAGCCGGATTGCACCGGTGCGGGCGAGATGGCGAACCTCGGCGAACGGCAATGGTTCCGCCCGGCCACTCAACTCACATCGCATGATAGAAGTCCTGAATCCGCCGCGGAGGCGCTCAACTGTCGGCAAGCGCGCCGTGCTGCCTGGTTTGGTCAGGGTGGCGTGCTCGGAACATATCAAGCCGCAGCACGATAGCGATCAGGAAATTGGAGATTTGGCCCGTGCGGGGTCCGCCTGCGTGGTCAACCCAAGATCGCGTGTCGCAAAGCTCGTTGCATTTAATGAATGACAAGCGTTCCGGCCCTTGGGCCTCTTCCGTCCTGCCCCGCGGGAAACCACGGCGTCAGCAGTTCCGACGATCGCCACGGACAACATCGACGGCCTCGGTTCCCGCAGCGCCGCGATAGTAGATTTCAGTCACCCGAAACCGGCCATCGATGCGTTTGCACTGGACGATGACGTCGATCGCGATCTTTAGCATCTCGCGTATGTCGTTTCGCTCCAGGTCCCGCCCGCCCTCGGATTCCTTTACCAGCAGTGTCAGCTGCTCGAATGCAAGCATGGCCGAGTCGGCATGGACGGTGGTGATCGAGCCCGGATGGCCGGAGTTCACATTGCGAATGTAGTAGAACGCCGTCC
Organism: Rhizobium acidisoli; assembly: GCF_002531755.2. Taxonomy (NCBI): domain Bacteria; kingdom Pseudomonadati; phylum Pseudomonadota; class Alphaproteobacteria; order Hyphomicrobiales; family Rhizobiaceae; genus Rhizobium; species Rhizobium acidisoli. The sequence continues at coordinate 478,606 of NZ_CP035001.1, forward strand.
CGTCGCGAAGTTCCTGCAGGAGAATGCGATCCGGCCGCATACGCAGGCAGGATTCGAGCAGATCCTTCGCCAGTCCTTGTCCGCCCTTGGAATAGAAGAGCCGAACATGGTTCGGTTGCGGGATGACGAGCTCCGGCGTGTCCTCGATAGAGATAATGCGTTCGCTCGAAGGGATATGGCGGATCAGCGCTTTTGAGAGCGTCGTCTTGCCGGAGCCCGTTGCCCCGGAGATGATGATGTTCTTGCGCCCATGGACCGCCTCTCGAAGAAAGGCCTGGTAGGATCCCGTTCGATAGAGCTCCAGGAGCCTGCTGTCGACCAGGGGGATGCCCGCCTCTTGCCTTGCCACCTCGGCGAACAAGCCGCCTTGATCAAGGTCGTTCAGGCTCAGCGACACTGAAGAGGGCTTCCTGATCGTGATGCTTACGGTTCCCTTCGTCGTCGCCGGCGGGATGACGATCTGGATCCGCTCGTCGCCAGGCAGCGTCGCCGAGAGAATTGGCCGTGTTTCGTCGATGGACTGGTTGGAATAGCTGGCAACCGCCCTTGCCAGACGCATCAGCTTGTCGAACAACAGATCGGGCAGGTCGTGGGTTTGCCAGCCGGCCGTGCCCTCGGTGACCACCTGGGTTGGCCAGTTGACGATGATCTCGTAGAGGGACTTGTCACGGAGAAAAGGCGACAGCGGTACCAGCAGTTCGCGTACGACGCCGGCGTCTGCTCCCTCGCTCATCGCCGGTCTATTTCGCGACAAGGGTCGAGGCTGGCCTGAAATCGCCAAGAGCCGCCCGATCGTAGATGCGGTTGCGCGGTTCGCTCACGCGAAGTCGATAGACGTCGGAAAAATCGAGATCACGCGCCACGAAGATCGAGACGAGCTCACCTTGATGCTTCAACAGCGTCGGTGGAATGTTGATCGACTGCTCGACGGCGATGGTCGCGGCCTGCTTGCCGGCGCTCGTCGTGTTGTCAGCATCGACATCACTGTCCTGCAGCTGCCTGTTGGCATAGGAGGTCGCGTCGCCGACGATCGACAATAGGATCGCGCTGCCGAAACGCTCCCACCAATGGGTATCGACAAAGCCGTCGATACCGGCACGCCCAATTGCGTCGGTTACCGGCGACGCCAGGGTGATAATCACTCCCTTCGGTGTCTTTGCCCGGTTCCAGAGCACGAACAGACGTTTCTGCCCACGGCGAAGGCCACCACGATATTCGCCGACGACCTGCGTACCTTTCTCCATCAGCACGACGCGGCCGTTGTCCGACAAGACGTCGCGGTTGATGACACAGCTCGTGAAACCGGGCTGGTCGGAGGACAGCGCCGTCTCCAGCACGCATGGAATCGAGGTTCCCATGGCGACGATGAAATCGCGATTTCCAAGGGTACCGGCGCGAGAGCCCTGCAGCTGTGTCGGCGCCAGCAGGCGATTGAAGCGCTGGTCCTCGTTTTCCGCCTGGGCGGAGAGACCGCCTGGGCTATTTCCAACCGGGATGTAATTCGAGGCGGCATCGGCGCTGGCATCCCGGTCTCGAGGATGAGACTGGGGCGCTTTTTCAGCACCATAGGCGATGACCGGTGCGCGGCGGGCAGCATCGAGAAGCTTCTCATCCTCGCCCCCCTCCTCGGGCATACCCGGCGTCGGCAGGATTGTTTCCGGCGGCATGGCGACGGGTTGGACCGGTTCCTTCGCCGGCTCGAAGTCCGATGTCTGGCGGATGACAACGCGTTCGGGCTGGAGCCCGTCGACGGGCTTATCGTGCCCGCGCATCGACCAGAGCGCAAAGCCGACGAAGGCAATGATCGCCAGCGCCACCACGCCTCGCCTCACCGTCGGATTGCTGTCGGAGCCCCGGCCGGTCGACGTCTCGGCACGCTCCCCGGGAATCTGGGTCATCTCTTGCTCGGCCATGACGTCCTCCTATTGTCCGGTCGCCGGCTGCGTCTCAACAACGCGCTCGACAGAAGGTGAGGTCGTATTGGTGTCGGGATTGATGCCGATCCGATCATAGGCCTCGTTGAAGATGCAGAGGACGTCTCCTCCCCTGCGCAGGATGAACTTGCGGCTGATGGCGTGCACCAGCACCAGGTTGTTCTCGACGGACTTCGGTACGAGGCTTTCGCTGCCGTCGGAATTTGCCATGTAAATCGCCGGCATTTCCTGATTGCCGGCAAAGGCGAAAGTGGTGACCTTGCCGTTGTCGTAGACCGTCTGCGGTTCAAGTGACGCCGACCCTTGCGCCGAATAGCGCCAGTTGCGTGGGCCATAGGCTTCATGAAGCGCGAGGACTTTGTCCGCTTCACCGGCCTGAGCCGCATGCGCACGGGCAGCGGCATCCAGCCTCCGGCGGTCGGCCTCATCGGCTGGGTAGCGATACTTCACATAGAAGTAGGTATTCTGCCCGGCCTCGACGGTTCCATCGCGAACCGTCAGTTCCATCTGATAGCTGCGAGTCGAGCCGTCCCGCCTGGTGGTGACGACCGAAATGTTGGTCACGGGCTGGTTTTCGCGGGGCTTCAGGAACAGGATATTGCCGGCAGGCGCCACTTCCCATGCGACGCTGTTCCCGAGCGCGACGTGGGCGATCTCCTCGTCGGCGGCGAACTCGATCTGCACCGAGGACCGCAAGGTGCCGACGATCCTCGTGATGTTATAATGCTGGTAGTCGACGAAACGGATACGGCTATCCTGCGATGCGCCGCGCGGAATATCGAGTGCCGACGCCGTCGTGGAAAGGCCGGCAACAAGGAGGGCGATCAGGACAGTCTGCTTCAATTGATAGCCTCCGGATCGGCGCGATATTCGCTGACGGCGAAACCAAGCGGATTGGTCAGCCGGTCGGTCGAGGACATCGGCGCGTTGACATAAGAGAAGGTGAGCGTCGCCACCCAATGGGTGGTCCTGACGTCGTCACCGCGGGTGACGGTCCTGGTGTAGCGCACCGATACGACGTGCGCGTTGATCAGCGAGATCGAGACGACGTTGATGCGTGACGTCGCGCCGCGGCCATAGATGTTCTGAGGGGAGTCAGGGTTGCCGCCTCGGTAGGTTGCCGCAAAACGGCCCTGCTCCGGCTGGGTCGAGAGCAGGGCGACCGTCCGAAAATTCTCCTCGGCCTCGCTCCAGACATAGGCTTCCCGCGCACGCACATACTTGGCGGCGAAGTACTTGGTGACCGCCTCGTCATAGCTGCCAGCCGTCGAGGTCAACGCAGAGACGACGTCGACGATACCGGTCGAATTATCGACCCGGACCACGAAGGGTTCGACCGTCTTCAAGGGCGTGAGGCCGGCAACCGCAACGATCGAGGTGGCGGCAAGCAAGCTTGCGGCGATCGCGATCGACCAGGCGATGCGCGCCGACCGCTCGACCTGGATAAGCCGATCCTGATCGAAGCGGCGCGCCTTGTCGAAATAGCTCTTCAGACTTTCCTCTCTCACCATTATCACCCCTCCTGGCATGACCGATAAGAACCCGCGATATCAAAATGCGCTAAGGAGGCGGGCTTCTCCGTCAGCAGCTCTTCCAGATAAGACACCTGGCCGGTCCCGGTCGCCGGGACCTCCTCGTTTCCTCTTTGCCTGGCGGGATTGTCGTCCTCCCACTGCCACATGGCGCGGTTGATCGGCCGGCGCGAATAGCCATCGCATCTGGGCAAGGGGTGGGACTTCGATGCGCAGCCAGTGAGCTCCATGGCAAGGAGGAGCGGGACGATAATGCGGATCATTGAAATGCAAACCTCTGAATTGTTTGTCGTGGAGAAGTCGTCATCCGACCCCATAGGATCTGAGGCGGCGGCCGACGAAGCGGGCGCCTCGTCCAACCGCTCTGGTGCCATGCGAGGCCGCCCATGCGAGCGTACTTTCATGGGCATCGCGGCTGGCACCATAGCCGTAGGTCAAAGACGCCCCGCCCGCCGCGAGCGCGGAGGCAATGCCGGGCAGCTGATAAAAGACGTAGAGAGCGGCAAGGCAGATGGCGCAAAGGGCGACCGGACGCATCATGACGTCGGTATAACTTTCGACTGCCGTGAAGGTGGTGTCGATACAGCTGATCAGCAGTGAACCGATGGCGACGACCAGCACCTGGAGAATAACGAAATTGGCCAGCTGACCGATCCAGGATTCGGTGAAACGGCGGGTGGACTGGAACATCGCAAGCGCCACGAAGATCGGGCCGATCGCCAACACGATGGCGAGCGCCAGCCGGGCATAGAGCGAGACGATATAGCCGATCGCCGCCACGGTGAAGCTCGCGCCGATCGCCATCATCCCGCCGATACCGGTGACGATGTCGGCCGGCCAGGTGGCACGCGCCCAGATTTCCGTGGCGCATTTCTGGCCCTTGTCGAGCAGACTGTCGAAGGTGGACGCGCTCGGCGCCGTTCCGGAGTTCAGCGCCTGCGAGATCTCGCGCGGCAGCGTCTCGAAGAAGATGTTGGTGACATAGGTCTGATATTCGCTGGCGTTGCGCACCAGCATGACGATGATCGCAAGCTTCATCGCCCGAAATGCGAATTCAAGAATGGGCTCCTGGATCGAGCCCCGCAGGACAAGGTAGCCATAGAGCACGACGTAGAGCGTCAGCGCCGCGGTGAGCGGGCCGCCGATCCAGCTGGCAATGTTCGATGTGCCCGACGAGATAAAATTTTCCAGAGGCGCCTTGAATTGGCCGTCGACGAAGCTGAAGACCTGGTACATCGCTCAGCCTCCAAGCGCCCTGTTCATGTGTCCAAGCCGCAGCGTCCAGTCCGCCGCTTCGGCGTTTTGACGATTGGGCATCCGCCGCAACGCGCCGGGGTTGGTGCGGCATTTGCTTGGGATTTTCGCCGGCAGGACCTCATCGGCCATCCGCTCGTCGACGCTGTAGATCCTGCCTTTCTCGCCGAAACAGCCAGAAAGGGCGAGCATGACGGTGCCAGGCAGCGGGCCTTTCATTTGAGCGCCTCTCCCATGGCATCCAGACGCTTGCGCCAATCCTCGGCCTTGCGCTGGTCGTCGACCTGAATCTGTGCCTGCTGAACCATCCGGAGAGCCTGCATGCGCAGGACGTCGGTCTGCAGGAAAGCGGTTTCGGCCTGCAGCCTTGCCTGAAGGTCGGCGATATCCTTGGCATCCGCGGCGCTGGAGATCTGCTGGCGCAACTGATCGATGCCGTCCATGCGCTTGGTGGCGGTATCGTAAATCTGCTGGCCGAGGCTCATTTGGCCGGCATTGCGGTTCTGGGCGCGCGCCAGTTCCTGCGCATAGAAATCATTGGCATCGGTGCGGTAGGTGGAATTATTCGCGAGGAATTTCGAGGCGGAGGTGCCCAACGCCCCCGTGCCCGAGCCTTTCAGGAGACCTTCGATGGCATCAAAATTCTGCGGTAACGCCTTGCGGATCGAAGGGTCGTTCAGCAGACTGGCGACATCGGCCATGTTGGTGACCTTGTTCAGCGATGCGTAAAGCTGCTGCGCCTGCTGAAGCTGTTGATTGAGCGTATCGAGTTGCGATTTCAGCTGGGTGATGCTTTCGATCTGCTTGGCGATCGCCGTCTCGTCGATGACGGGAATGCCCTGTGCGAAAGCCGCTCCAACGGGCGACAGTGCAGCTATCGTCGCCAGAGCAAAACCTATTCTGACCCTTCCCATCAATCCGTCCTCCTTCTTTGCTGAAACACCGGCAGCCAGTCTTCGGTCCGATCACCGACCTCCTTCCGGATCACCTCGGCGAGTTCGACGCTGGCGGTGCGGCCGGAGAGAATGTCGAGCTCGTCGTCGAAACCCTTGAGGTTCAATTCGGCAACGACGCTGTTGTGCCCCTGTTTGACGATGAAGCGGCGGCTCTCCACCGAAAGCTCGCGGGAGAGAAGCTCGAACTCGCGCTCCGTCAGTTTGAACCCTTCGACGTAATCGGCATGATCGCCGCGCGGATTGGGTAGGAAAATCTGGGTCGGGCACTGCTCGATGATCGTATGGGCGATCGGCGAGACGATCGCATCGCGCGGGCTCTGGGTCGCAAACAACATCAGCCCGTTCTGTTTGCGGATCGTCTTCAGCTTGTTCTGGGCGAGATCGCGAAAGCCTGCGTCCTGCAAGGCCTTCCAGAACTCGTCGATCACTATGATGATGCGCCGCCCGTCGATCAGCTGCTCGATGCGGAAGAACAAATAGGCCATGAGCGGTGCGCGAATTTCCTCGTTGTCTAAGAAGTCGGTCATGTCGTAACCGATGAACCTGGCTCCGATCCCGATATCGTCGGTGTGGTTGTCGAACACCCAGCCGAGCGGCCCTCCCCTTTCCCATCGCCTCAGCCGAGCGGCGATGCCCTCGGGATCGGTGTTGTTGAGGAAGGTGCGCAAGGCGCCGATCGAGCGTCTGTCGACCGGCAGGTCCGCCAGTCCGTCGATGGCTGATGCGATGTCGCGCAGCTCGGGAACCGTCAGCTCGCGCTTTGCCGATCCGACCAGCTGGCCGACCCATCGGGCGAGGAACACCTTGTTCTCCGCGGTGAGTTCAAGTGCCTTCAACGGCGCGCAGCCGGTGGCAACACCGTTTCGAAGCGGCAGGTAAGTGCCGCCAGCCGCCCGCACGAACAGGTCAGCGCCGCGATCCTTGTCGAAGAAGACCATGTGAGGATCATGCTTTTCGAGTTGGGAGAGCATGAAATTCAAAAGCACCGTCTTACCGGCGCCCGACGGTCCGCAGACAAAAGTGTTGCCAAGGTCGCTATGATGGAAATTGAAATAGAAGGGCGAGCCGGAGGCCGTCTTCAGCATGGCGACGGCCGGCCCCCATTCATTCCCGTCCTTCCGGCCTGCCGGATAGGAATGGTAGGGAGAGAGTGCCGCAAAATTTCGCGAGGTGATGGCGCCCGATCTTGCGCGATAGCGGAAGTTCCCCGGCAACTGCCCCCACCAGGCCGCCTCAAGCCCAAGGTCCTCGCGGGCGACGACCGCGCCGCCATTGGTGAGATAGGCTCGTGCTTTGGCCAAGTGATCGGCCAGCTGCTTCACCGACGACGCAAAGACCGACAGCGCCAGATGGTGCTCGCCAAGTACGAAGCGGTTCGATTCCAGCTCGTCCATGGCATAGACGAGTTCTTCGATCTGCGAGGCAGCCTTGTCGCCCGCGCTCACCATCTGGTTCTGTTTGCGTCCCATGATCGTGCGCGCATCGGCTTTCGAGGCGAAGGCGAAAGACTGCGTCAGGATGAGCTCGAAGGGTGCCGTCAGGATGCCGTCGAGCATGCCGCTGCGGGTCGTCGCCGGATATTCCTTGAACCCGAAGATGCCGGCATAGCGGCTTTCGGCCTCATGACGGATCTCGATGGTCTCGCGCCCGAAGATCACCCGATCGGAATAGATCGCCGAGGATATCCTGCCCTCCATCAAAGGAACGCGCTCACGCCGGCCGCCGACGATCTGATGCAGAACCTCGCTCGGTTCGGAGAAGATGAGGCCGTCCTGCTCGTAAAGGGAGAGCACTCGAGGCTCGAAGCGCTTCAGGCCGGCGGTGACGTCGGATACCTTGTCCATCAGGTGCTTCAGGCCATCTTCGTCGACTTCGACGCCGGCGCGGCCTGCCCTGCGCAGGCGCGAAACCAGATTGGCCGCCTTTTCGGCGGGATTGCGGGCCGGATGCCAGACGAGCGCGAGGTAAAGATCGTTTCGGAACAAATCCTCCTCGATCATGCGTTCACGGTATCGCGCGTTCAGCCCCTGTGAGAACGGATTGGCGAACTCTCCGTCAGGGTAGGCGTTGTCGCGACGGCGAACGACATGTGTCCACAGCGCCAGCCGCTCGTCGGCGACGTTGCGGTAGAGCGTATTGAGGTCACGGTGGAGGCTGTTCAAGTCCAGGACATCGGCGGTTTCGAAGGATACGCCATCGAGCGCGAGCATCACCATCAGCGCCCTGGATTCAAGCGCGATCGTCGACGCGTCGACATGGCGAACGTACGGAATGTAGGTTTCGGGGCCGAGTTCGCGGGAGCGAAGAGATGCGATGCTAGGCAAGGCTCAAATCCCTTTCATCATAACGCCGGATGAGCGTCAGCGGCGAGAGTGTAGCGCCGCGCCAATAGGCGGTGTTGCGTGAGCGGCCGCGGGTCTCGATCCAAGAGATCAGGATCCGGAACATGTTGTGGTCGTGCTTGACGAGCGTGCGGAACATGAAATGAAAGACGACGCCGACCAACGCGTAGGCGATCGATCCGGCGGTGATGTAAAGGATGGTCGTCAGCATGACGTTCAGGCCCATCGCTTCCATCGTCACGCCGGCGATCATTGCCGGGCGCGTGCAGGCAAGGAACAGGGTGTCTTCCTCGATGGCGGCGGTTGTCGGCATGTTGATCAGCTTCCGACGATCGTGTTGACGAGCTCGGTTGCCCCGAAGATCCCGCCGATGCCGATGATCCAGAAGCCGGCCCGGCGCAGATCCATGTAGCCGAACATCCAGGCGATGCAGATGATGATGACGGCGATGACGGCAAGCAGCCGGGCGATATTGCCCGTCAGCATGTCGACGATGTTCTGCAAGACGGTTTCCACGCCGGCTGCCTGGGCAAAAGCCGGTTCTGCCAGGCAGGCTGCAAGGGCGACTGCCATCAACGCGCGGGCCGCGACAGGGCGAAGGGTTGCTGCTGTGATCATTGGCTTTGCTCCAATCATTCATTCTGAAACACGAGAACCTGGGTCTGCCGCCGGGCGGCGTTGAAGACGTCCCACGATGCCGCTTCACGCGGCTGCAAAATGGATTTTCTGATTGCTTGCGCCGCCCGGCTGTCTGCCGGTTCAGCAGGAGGGATCTCTTCGCCCGGGATGGCGACAGAGGCCAGGTTGGAAGGCAGGCGAACCGCTTCCTTGCGGACCTGCTCGTCATACTTGACCATCTTGCCGACTGACGGATCGTTCCGGCCATAATAGGACTGGAGCATGACCTTCTCGGCCTGCGTCGCGTCGGCGCCGGCATGCAATGCGAGGCGATAATAGCTGTTGAGCAGAGTGGCCGTGGCCTTGAGGTTCAGGCAGGGATCGAACGCGTCCGAGATCGAAAGCTTCAGCTTGAGCAATTCTTGCGTGCCTAGGCCGCCAAGACCGATCTTAATGTCCTGATGATCAGCGGCAAGCGAGGTCGCCAGCTCGATCGCTTCCGCTTTCGACGCCGGTTGACGCTCAAGCGGCGGGGCGTTTCTGATACGAATGGCGATAGGCTTGAAACGGCTCTCGAGACTGATGACGGCGGCAAGCGTTCTAACCTCCACCATGGGTGCGCAATTCTGAGCGAGATCAATGAAAGTGACCGCCATCGTTCAGTACCAGACCCGTTGCGTCGCCGCGCCGTCGATGGTGACATCGACGTAGTGGGGCTGCGGGCGCAGGTTCGGGCGAGCCGTCAAATAGCCCATGCACTGGCGGCGCCCATCCTGGCGCTGCCAGCGTGGTGACCGCACCGAATTCTTGTTGGAACTGTAGTGTTCACCAACACTGGGGCAGAATGCATTGCTCACCGGCTGCAGGACGCTTGACACGCAGGTTGCTTCTTGCCCGCGCGGCCCATAATCGCTCTCCAGCCGGTAACCCGTTTCGCAGTAATACGGCTCATAGCCCGGGCGTGAGCTGCGGAAGCCGACGCCGCTGCACGTCGGAAATGAATGTCCCGCGGCAAGCTCCCGCCACAGCTTCTCGATCGGCGGCAGGCAGGCCCTAAACTGCGTCGCACCTCCAGGGTTGGAAAGGCACAGGATAACCTCGCAACCCCATTCATTTGCTTGCGCCTGGCCAGGGGAAATGAGGTAGGGTGGCAATATGCAGCAGGCCGCGACGACCGAGTTGAGCAAAAGGTTTTTCATGAGTACGACCCTCAAGAGGACATTCCATTGCGGAAGAGGCGGTTTGCCTGTAGTGAGTTCATACTGATTTATATAACACAGTAAAAGAGCATGACAAGAGCCCTCACAACCCAATGGCGTAACCTGGCCTTCTCAGGTCTCATCCTGCATGAAATCCTCGATCATCCGCTCGAGGACGAGACGCCTCAGGCAAGGCTGAAACAGGTCGGCATGATGACGATCCTGTACAGTATGAACCAGGCACATCAGAAGCTAACCCTCTCTAGCATCATGGAAATTACTGCACTAACACGCACCGGCGTCAAAGAGACAGTCGATCTCCTGGTCAAACGGGGGATGCTGGACGAGACGATCGTCAAAAATTCGATGGGACGTGGAACGGCCCGCCAGTTTTCGATTTCAGAAGCGCTTCTGGCGAAACTGAGTTCTTTCGCAGCCGGATGACAGCGGTTTTAAGTGATGATTTTGGTTGTTTGTGAGTTGCTCACAAATCGCCGCCACCGCTGCTGCCGCGAGCACTGGCATCGCAAGCCCAGGAGTACGACAAGCAGGGTGAAGGTGAGCGTGCGGACCTTGGCGCTCGTCATTCCACGACAACAGGAACGGCAATCTCCCTGTGTTTACCGTCCCTATCGCCCCGGCGCGGTGGAAAAACTCACCACGGAAGCATCTCAATGACGCGCCCGGACTTCCAGGACACTGTGGTATATGCGTCTTTTGACCGTTGGACACGATGGCCGTAACTGCAGCGACAAGAGATCATGTGCTCTCGCCAGGAAAAGCCGCAACCATGCCCCACGACAATGAGATGTGTAGATCGCTCTGGCTCAAGTGCGGTGATAACCAGTGCGACAAGGTGGCAACATTACGCGCGATTGCATGGTTGGGGATTCGGACACATTGCGGGAGCTCCATGCCATTATTGCCAGCAGTGCCCAAATTGCTACGCCGACTAGTCATCTCAGCGACTTCCAGGGCGGCGATCGGGGAAACGCAAAGGCTCGGACCAGGCGTGGTCTCGCGAACGGTGGCTCGCGGGCAATCGGGGACCTCGTTCACAACCCGCCGATCGGAGCTCAAGCTTTCAGGTGATCGGCGGCCATATCGAACGGCCGCCGATTGCCGCTCTCAAAGCCGGCCTTGTGGACTGCGCCGCGGTCGGCACACATTGGCACGGCGCGACACCACCGAACAGCCTGGCGTCACAGCCATTTCCTGATGCGCCGCGCATTTCAGCCAAACGGGTCCGAAGCTCCGCTTCTTCCAACGACATAGTTCGGGTCCCGTAATTGATGCCGACTTGCATCTCAAAATAAAAGCCCCGCGGTCGTTGCGATACCGCGGGGCTCTTTGACGCCTGACCCGGGAGAAAGAGGTCAGGCGGCTTGTACTTTACGGCTGGTGCGGGCCCACTCGGGCAGCCAGTTGCCGTGGGTGGCGAGCAGGTCGTCGACCAGCGACCAGATCTGGTCGAGGTCGAGTTCGGCAGCCGTGTGCGGATCCATCATCGCGGCGTGGTAGATGTGCTCGCGATTTTCGGTCATCAGCGCCTGCACCGTCAGCTCCTGCACGTTGATGTTGGTGCGGATCAGCGCCGTCAGCTGCGGCGGCAGGTCGCCGATGAAGGTCGGTTGGATGCCGGAGGCGTCGACCAGGCAGGGCACTTCGGCGGCGCAATTGGCGGGCAGCGAGGTGATGCAGCCATTGTTGCGGACATTGCCGTAGATCACCGAGGGCTCGCCGGTCCAGACCGAGTTGATGATCGAGGAGGCATATTCCTTCGAAGGCTTGACGTCGATCTTGTCGGCGCTGCGATAGGCCTCCGCCTGGCCCTTCCAGCGCTCGATCTGCTCAATGCAGCGCTTCGGATATTCATCGAGCGGAATGCCGAATTTCTCGATCAGATCGTCGCGGCCCTCCTTGATGAAATAGGGCGTGTATTCGGCGAAGTGCTCCGAGCTCTCGGTGACGAAATAGCCGAGCCGCGTCAGCATCTCGTATCGCACCTTGTTCGGGCAGCGCGGGTTCCAGCCGGGCTTCGGCGCCCTGCCCTCCCGGTAGCCGCGCACGAGGTCGGGATAGAGGTCGCGGTAGGAGCCGTCGGCCTGGCGATGCTCGAATTTGAGATAAAAGGCCATGTGGTTGATGCCGGCCGCGCGGTAGCGGATTTCCTCGTAGGGAATGTCGAGGTCGTGTGCCAGCTCCATCGCCGTGCCCTGCACCGAGTGGCAAAGGCCAACCTGGCGGATGGTCGGGTATTTCTCCGAGATCGCCCAGGTGTTGATCGCCATCGGGTTGACATATTGCAGCATGATCGCCTCGGGGCAGACGGCGAGCATATCCTCGCAGACCTTCCAGAGATGCGGCACGGTGCGCAGGCCACGCATGATGCCGCCGACGCCGAGTGTGTCGGCGATCGTCTGGCGCAGCCCGTATTTCTTCGGCACTTCGAAATCGGTGACGGTGCAAGGCTCATAGCCGCCGATCTGGAAGGCGACGACGACAAAATCGGCGCCGGCAAGCGCCTTGCGCTGGTCGGAATAGGTTTCGGCCTTGGCCTTGACGCCGAGCGTCGAGATCAGCTTGTTGACGACGATGGCGCTTTCTTCAAGCCGCTGCGGATTGAGATCCATCAAGGCGATCGTCGCGCCCGAAAGGGCCGGACGCTGCAACACGTCGCCGATGATGTTCTTCATGAAAACGGTGGAGCCAGCTCCGATGAATGTGATCTTGGGATTTACTGCCATTATAACCTCCGGCATTCGGTAATCATGCTACCTCGAAAGCGGCCTTGACGAGCCGTTCGGTGTAGGCGGTCTTGGGATGGGATAGGACTTCGTTGACGGGGCCCTCTTCGACGATCTTGCCATGCTGCATGACGATGACGCGGTGGCAAAGCGCCCGGACGACCTTGAGATCGTGGGAAATGAAAAGGTAGCTGAGGCCCCGCTCGTCCTGCAGCTTGCGCAGCAGTTCGATGATCTGCGCCTGGACGGAAAGGTCCAGCGCCGATGTCGGTTCGTCGAGCAGGATGAACTCCGGCTCCAGCGCGATGGCGCGGGCAATGGCGATGCGCTGGCGCTGGCCGCCGGAAAATTCGTGCGGGAAACGCGACAGGATGTTGCCGGGCATGCCGGCTGAGATCAGCGCCTCGCGCACCCTGTCCTGCCGTTCGGCACGGGTCGCGCCCAGCTTGTTGACGACGAGGCCTTCTTCAATGATCTGGCCGATCGTCATGCGCGGGTTGAGCGAGGAGAACGGGTCCTGGAACACCACCTGCATGCGGGCGCGCAAGGGCCGCATCTCGGCCCTGGAAAGCCCGTGGATCGGCTGATGGTCGAAATGGATCTCGCCGCTCTCTGGCGTATTCAGCCGCAGGATCGCCTGGCCGAAGGTGGTCTTGCCGGAGCCGGATTCCCCGACGAGGCCGAGCGTCTCGTGACGGCGCAGCGTCAGATCAAGGCTGTCGACGGCGACAAGCTCGCGCATCGCCGGCTTGAGGAAGGTGCCATGGCGCAGCATGAAGGCAACCCGCACACCCTTTGCATCGAGGATGACATCCGATCCCTCCGGCAGCGGATTGGCCTCGCCGCGCGGCTCGGAGGCAAGCAGATGCCTTGTATAGGCGTGCTGTGGATTGGCAAACAGCGCTTCGGTGGTGTTGTGCTCGCGCACTTCGCCATGCTGCATTACATAGACGTAATCGGAAAACTGCCGCACGACGGTGAGATCGTGGGTGATGAGGATGACGGCCATCCCCATTTCCTTCTGCAGGTTGCGGATCAGGTTAAGGATCTGCGCCTGCACGGTGACATCGAGCGCCGTCGTCGGCTCGTCGGCGATCAGCACATCGGGATCGTTGGCAAGCGCCATGGCGATCATCACGCGCTGGCGCTGGCCGCCGGAAAGCTGATGCGGATATTGCATCAGCCGTGCCGCGGGATCGGGGATCTGCACATGTTCGAGCAGTTCGAGCGCCCGCTTCTGCGCATCGCGCTTGCTGATCCTGCGGTGGACACGGATCGCCTCGACGATCTGGCTGCCGATCGTATAGATTGGGTTCAGCGAGCTCATCGGCTCCTGAAAGATCATCGAGATGCGGTCGCCGCGCAGCTTGCGGCGGGCCCGCTCGGAAAATTTCAGGATATTGCTGCCGTCATAGGCAACCGTCGATTTGTCGGAGACGACGGCGCGCTTCGACAGCAGCCCCATTACCGTTCGCGCCGTCACCGATTTGCCGGAGCCGGATTCGCCGACGATGGCGATTGTCTCGCCGCGATAGAGCTGGAAGGACACGTCCTTGACGGCTTCGACCATGCCGTCCTCGACCTTGAAATTAACCGCGACATTGCGGGCGTCGATGATCGGCGTGTCGGAGCGGCCATCATGATCGTGGCGGACGGGCGGGGCGAAGGAATTGACCAGTGCGAGAGCCATATCAATCACCTCAATAAGGATCGACCGCGTCACGCAGTCCATCGCCCAGCGCATTGAAGGCGAAAACGGTGACGAGCACGAAGCCGACGGGAGAGAGAATCCAGGGATAGGAGCCGATGACCGAATAGGTCGCCGTATCCTGCAGCATCAGCCCCCAGGAAATCAGCGGCGGCTTGACGGCAAAGCCTAAGAACCCGAGGAAGGATTCGAGCAGCACGACGCTCGGTATGGCGAGCGTCACCGCGACGATCACGTGGCTCATCACGTTCGGGAAGATATGCTGCATGATGATGCGCTTGTCGGTGGCGCCGACCGCCATCGCCGCCCGGACGTAATCGATACGGGCAAGTGCCAAGGTCTTGCCGCGCACCTCGCGCGACATCTGCGCCCAGCCGAGCGCCGACATGACGACGATGACGAAGCCGAGGAAGACGTTGGTCGGAGCCGTCACCGGGATCAGCGAGGTCAGCGCCAGATAGAGCGGCAGTTGCGGAAAGGCGAGCACCAGCTCGACGAAACGCTGCAGCCAGACATCGAAGGTGCCGCCGAAATAACCCGACACCATGCCGACCGTCGTGCCGATGACGGTGACGATGAAGACGACAGTCAGCGCGATCATCAGTGAGATGCGCGAGCCGATGATGGCGCGCGACAGCACGTCGCGGCCAAACTTGTCAGTGCCGAGGAAATGCACGGGCTCGCCGTCAGTCGTGCCGAAGAAGTGGCGGTCCGCCGGGATCAGGCCGAAAAGGCGGTATTCCGATCCCTTGACGAAGAAGCCGAGGAGGCGCGGGTTGTCGTAATCGACGCCGACGATCGGCTGGAAGGTGACGGGGTCGAGCGCTTCGGAATCGGCCAGGCCGTAGACGCGCGGCTGGAAGACGAAATTGCCGTCCTTGTCGTGGAAGCTCATCATCTGCGGCGGCGCAAAACCGACATCGGTCGCCTTGGGATCCATCGGCGCGACGAAATCGGCAAAGATCGCCATGAAGAGCAGCAGGCCGACGAGGATGAGACCGGCCATGCCGGTCCAGGAGCGCCGCAGCCGGCGCCAGACAAGGGCGATATAGCTCTCATGCCCGCGCGCTGGTTTGCTGACCGCGGTCTCGGTCTTTGTCGGCGGTGGCGGCGAGGAGTCGAAAGCCAGCATCTCAGGCTCCTTCAAATTGGCGAACACGCGGGTCGAGCAGCGCCAGCAGCATGTCGGCGATGATGTTGCCGACGATCAACGTCGCCGACAGCACCATCATGAAGGTGGCGGTGACATAGACATCGCCGATCGCCATCGAGCCGACGATGGCCGGGCCGACGGTCGGCAACGCGAAGATGATCGCGGTTTCGATTTCGCCGGTCAGCATGTAGGGCAGCACGACGCCCTGATACATGACCAGCGGATGCAGCGCGTTCGGCACCGCATGGCGCATCACCACCGCGCCGCCGGAAAGCCCCTTGGCCTTGGCCGTCTCGACATATTGGGCGTTCAGCGTGTCGAGCAGATTGCCGCGCATCACCCGCATATTGTAGGCGAGCCCGCCGAAGGTGGCGATTGCCACGACAGGCCAGACGTGGTGGACGAGATCGACGAATTTCGCCCAGGACCAGGGCGCCCCGCCATATTGCGGCGAGAAGAAGCTGCCGATTTCGGTCACGTTGAACTGGAAGACCAGGAGATAGACGATGATCAGCGCCATCAGGAAGCGCGGCACCGTCATGCCGAGGAAGGAAACCGCCGAAAGCGTGCTGTCGATCCAGCTGTATTGCCGCGTCGCCGCCCAGATGCCGAAGCCGATGCCGAGCACGGAAGCGAAGATGTGACAGACGAGCGCCAGAAGCAGCGTCCGCGGCAACCGCTCTGCGACGACGTCGGCGACCGGCTTGTTATAGAACATGCTGTAGCCGAAATCGCCGCGGGTGATGATGCCGCCGATCCAGTTGACGTACTGGACGACCATCGGCTTGTCGAGGCCGTGTTCGATCCGGTAGGCCTGGGCCTGGGCTTCGGCCTGGGCGTAGGACGCGCCGCCCTGATTGATCAGCTGGGATCTGATATAATCGGCATAGTCGCCAGGCGGGGCCTGGATGATCGCGAAAGTCACCACGCTCAGGATGAAGAGAACGGGGATCGCGGAGGCTATGCGCACGAGCAGGAATCGTAACATCGGGCGGTCCGCTTTTCCTTGCCGCCAGTCGCTCCTTGTCAGCGCGGCCGGCTCGTTGGTCATATCAGGCCGCGCGCCACGCGCGGCCTGAATCTCGCTTCAGCTGGGAGGGAGCTAGTTGTTGACGGGACCCTTTTCGCCGGGCTTGCCGGGCAGCTGTTCGGGGAACAGCTCGTATTTGCCCTGCTTGTCGGCGGCCACCCACAGGCGTTCGCGGATCACCGAATCTTCAGCCCAGTTGAACATGAAGATCGGGGTGCCCTGCGGCACGTTGGAAAACCGCTTGTTGATGATCAGGGCACCAGGATATTCCGTCAGACCCACGGTGTTGACGTGCTCCGTCGAGATCTTCTGGTACTGTTTCATCAGGGCGACGCGGGCGTCATTGTCCGGGCTCGTCGTGAACTTGGCGACAATGTCGTTCAGTTCCTTTTCGAACGGCATCAGATCGAGCTGATCGTCCTTGCCGGCGCGGTGGTGCCAGCTGGTGCGGGGACCGATCGGCGCAAGCTGCTCGGTATTCTGCACCACCGACGACAGTTCCGTCGTGTTGCGCTGGATCAGCCAGTCGAAGCGGCCGGCATAGTGGGCGTCGTCACGCTTCGGGCCGTCGAGCGCATTGATGACGATCTTCAGGCCGAGCTTCTCCATCTGCGCGACGACACCTTCGGCAAGGCTCTTGTCGGTCGTGTACTGATTGTTGATCAGCATGACGATTTCGACATCCTTGCCGCCGGCCGTGCCGGCCGGGAAGTTCACGATGCCGTTGCCGTCCGTATCCTTGAGGCCGGCTTTGGCCAGTTCCGCCTTGGCGCCCTTAAGATCGAAGGGATAGTAGACGGTAGAGTTGCGGTCGTAGAAGCTGGTGCCGGAGGAAAGTCCGCCCGGGTAGATCGCGGTGAATGGTCCCTTGACCAGCGAGTCGCCGATCGCCTTGCGATCCAGCGCCATGGTGACGGCCTTGCGGAAGTCCTCATTGCGGTTCAGCTCGCGGATCGCCTGGCCGCGTTCGTCAGGGTTGCCCCAGCCGTTGGCGGAGAAGTTCATGCGCAAGTTATAGCCGATGAGGCGCGGGCCGAAAGCCAGACGGGCGGGCGCGGTTTTCTCGGCGGCGCGCTTCAGCGAGGCAACGAAGTTTTCCGGCTGCTCGAGATTGGAGATGTCGGCGGATCCGGCCACGGCCTGAACGTCGCGGTCGGCCCAGGTCGAGAGCTTATAGTGCAGCTCGTTGAGATAGGGCAGCTGGTTACCCTTCTCGTCGACCTTCCAGTAGTAGGGGTTGCGGCGCATGACGATGATGTCGTCGGAGCGATATTCGACCGGCACCCAAGCGCCCATGACCGGCATGTTCATGAACTCCGGCGGGAAGGCGTTCTTGAACTGGTCGTAGGTGTTCTTCGAGTATTTTGGATGCTGGGGTTTTAAGATATGAGAGGGACCCGGGCAGAAGTTCGGGTAGGACATCGTGTAGAGATATTGCTTCGGGAAGGCCTCCTTGAAGGTCCATTCGACGGTGTAGTCGTCGATCTTCTTCAGCGTCGTGCCGACGCCGAAAGCCTCAGGCGAGGCGCCGCCGCCGAGCGGCGAGACGTTCGGATCGATGACTTCGTCGTCCCAGTAGAACATGATGTCGTCGGCATTGAAGGGCGCACCGTCCGACCATTTGGCGCCTTCGACCAGGTGCATGGTCAGCTTGTGGCCGTCTTCAGACCAATCCCAGCTCTTGGCAAGGTTCGGCAGCGGTTCGGTGTCCTTGGCTTCCACCTGGAACAGCGGGGCGGTGCGCGTCAGGCATTCGGAAAGGCCGATGTCGATGCCGCCCCAGCCCTGCGTCTGGCCGGCGCCGTAGTTCCAGCCTTCCGGCCGGCCGCCGATGACGTGGCGCATCGTATCGCCGTAGACACCGATGCCGTCGGGCATGTTGCCCGTCTTGAAGACCATCGGCTCCTTTGGCAGACGGTCTTTGACCGCCGGCAGTTTGCCGGTGGCGACGAAATTCTTCGTGACCCAGTCGGGCTCGTGATATTCGGGTAGCGCCTTGAACTCCAGGATGGAGTCGCGCGCCACATATTTGATCTTGCCTTCCGCCGGGAAGTCCGCCGGCGCCGGCGGAACCGTGGCTTCGGAGGCATATGCATTCAGCGCCAGGACTGAGACGCCGAGCGTCAGTCCGGCCAGAATGCCAAGTTTGCGAAATTTCATCATCGTTTCTCCCTCTTGTTCCGGAGCGCGGGGCACGCGGCTCCTGTTCCTCAAACGGCGTGAAAGTGGGCCGGCGGCCCATGGGTTTCCCTCCCGGAAACCCATGACGACCCCTCCTTCACGATAATCAGACGGCCTGTTTCAGCGCCGCCTTTTCCGCGCGCAGCTCTTCGATCGAGCGAACGTTGCGGCGTGCGGCACCCGCCCAGTCGCGGGTCTGCACCTTGGATTTCGACAGCCGCTCCTTGGCGGCCGGCACGGCGTCGGCATATTGCGGCAGCCAGCGCGCCTGGGCAACGACCATCTCGTCTACCATTTGCCAGACCTCCTCAGGCGTCGCCACGGCGCCGACCAGAGGGTCGTGCAGCACGGCAAGCTTCAAGAGATCGATGTCGCCGGATATGGCGGCATGCACCGACATGCGCTGGACATTGATCGAGGCGATGCAAGTGGCGGCACAGGCTTCCGGCAGGGTAACGCCCGAGACCATATTGATGCCGAAGCGGTCGACGAAGCCCGGCGATTCGATGATCGCATCGGAGGGCAGATTGGTGATGACGCCGTTGTTCTTGACGTTGAAATGGCCGCGATAGACCCGGTTGGTCTCCAGCGCCTCGAGGATGTGGCTCGCATGTTCGTTCGAGCGCCTGGCCGGATCGATCGGCTTTGAAGCGGATTCCAGGAACTGGGGGAATTCCGTCTCGAACCAGTTGCGCGTTTCGGTGGAATGGCGGAGGTAGCCGCCAGTCTCGCCGTGGATCCAGTCGGACATATCGATCCAGCGGGTGATTTCCTCCGGCCGTTTGCGGTACCAGGGCAGGTATTCCGAAAGGTGGCCGTTGCTCTCGGTGGAATAGACGCCGAACCGCTTCAGCACGTCGATGCGCAGCTTCTCCTGCTGCGAATAGACCGGATGCGCCTCGAAGGCGGCGATGAGCTCGTCCTTGCCGATCCTGCGGCCGTTGAGGCGAAGGTCGATGAACCAGGTCTGGTGGTTGATGCCGGAGCAGACATAGTCGAGTTCACTCAGCGACTTTGCGCCGAGCACCTCGGCGATCTGCTCGGCGCCATGCTGGACGCCGTGGCAGAGGCCGACGGTATCGACCTTGCCGTATTCGATCGCAGCCCAGGTGTTCATGGCCATCGGATTAGCATAGTTCAGGAATTTCGCGCCGGGCTCGGCGACCTCTCTGATATCCTTGCAGAAGTCGAGGATCACGGGAATGTTGCGCTGACCATAGAGAATGCCGCCGGCGCAGATCGTATCGCCGACGCACTGGTCGATGCCATATTTCAGCGGGATCCTGATATCGTCGGCATAGGCTTCGAGGCCGCCGACCCGCACACAGCTGATGATGTAGCGGGCGCCGGTCAGCGCCTGGCGCCGGTCGGTCGTCGCCGTCACCTTGGTCGGCAATCCGTTTGATTCGACGATCCGGTCGAGGATCGCCTTGATCATCTCGAGATTATGCTCGCTGAGATCGGTCAGCGCGAATTCGACGTCGCGAAACTCCGGAACGCACAAAATATCGGTGAACAGCTTCTTGGTGAAGCCAACGCTGCCCGCACCGATGATAGCGATTTTGAAACTCATGATCTTCACCTCGACCCATTCGAATGCTACAGAAAAGATGCTTATGGAGGATCGGCCCGCATGCCGGAACATGAGGCTGAAAACGCCGAAAAACTGCCTGTTTTCCTCCCGGCCGCTCTCTCGACCGTGGTCCCTTCCCTGTTTGTCGAGCGGGATTATGCCCGAAATCGGCAAGGCCACCAGAGAAGGATTATGCTTTCAGGGGTAATTTTGTGCTGCAAAATTTGATTGCAAACGGACAGTCGATGAGGACCGTTTCGCTGCCCCGCGGCAGGCAGCGATTGCATGCCATGCCGACCAGCTCCGGCTATGAAGTGCGCGAGAACGAGCCCTATGACTGGGATGGCCGCAGGCGCGGCCAGACGCCCTTCACCGTGTTGCAGCACACGATCAGCGGCACCGGCCGGCTGCGCTACCAGAATCGCAATTATCGGCTTCAGGGCGGCGACACGCTGCTGGTGCTCGTGCCGCACAACCACCGCTACTGGCTGGAGAAAGGCGACCGCTGGGAATATTTCTGGATTTCGATGAATGGCGAGGAGACGCTACGCATCCACCAGCTGGTCCTGTCAACCGCCGGGCCGGTGCTGAAACTGCAGCCCTCGACCATCGATCATCTCGCCGATTGCAGCCTGCGCCTCGTGACCGGCGCCACCTCGCCGGGGGCCGCCTCGGCGATTGCCTATGAGGCGGCGATGGCGCTCTATGACGACGTCTTCGGGTCGCCGGCCTTTGCCGCCGAGCTCAGCGTCATGCAACCGGTGATCGACCATATCAACGCCAATCTGGAAAAGCCGCTACCAGTCAGCGAACTCGCCGGCATCGTCGGCCTCAGCCGCGCCCATTTCTCGCGCAGCTTTGCCGAGAGCGAGGGCATGCCGCCGGCCGAATTCGTGCTGCAGCAGCGGCTGCAGCGCGCCGTCAAGCTTCTGACGAAGGCAGACTTCCTGCCGGTTAAGGAAGTCGCCATCATGTGCGGCTTCGAGGATCCCAACTATTTCTCCAAGGTCTTCCGCCGAGTCTACGGCACCAACCCGACGGAATTCCGCACCACCGGCATGTATGCCAGCATCGGCAAGCTGAGATAGCTGCCGCCTGCTTTCCCTAAAGCTCTTTGTTTTGATGGATGTCATAATCCCGGAACCGCTGCACATTTCCGGGCGACATGCATTAGGTCAGGCCCGCACCTCGAATACCATGTTGAACGGCGTTTCGGTGGCGCGGCGGAAATGCGTGAAGCCGGCATCGAGCGCCACCTTGCGCAGCTTCATCTCTCCCGCCTGGGCGCCGAGCCCGAGCCCCACCTCCTGCGACAGCGACGCCGGCGTGCAGATCATCGTCGAGGCGCCGTAATAGACGCGGCCGACGGGATTGAGATTGTCCTTGAGATGATCATGGGCAAAGGGCTCGACGATCAGCCACGTGCCGTTCGGCCCAAGCGTTTCCTTGACATGCTGGCCGGCGCCGACCGGATCGCCCATATCGTGAAGGCAGTCGAACATCGCGACCATGTCATAGCCGCGGCCTGGAAATTCCGCCGCCCGGCTCTGCTCGAACGTTACCCGATCAGCAACGCCGGCGTCTGCGGCGGCGGCCGTGGCTTTTTCGATCGACGGGCCGTGATAGTCGAAGCCGGTAAAGCGCGACGCCGGATAGGCCTGCGCCATCAGGATGGTCGAGGCCCCATGGCCGCAGCCGACATCGGCAACACTGGCGCCGGCCTTAAGCTTTTCTTCGACCCCGGCAAGCGCCGGTATCCATTCGGCGATCAAATGGCTGTTATAGCCCGGACGGAAGAAGCGCTCGGTTCCTCTAAACAGGCAGGTGCTGTGCTCGTGCCAGCCGAGGCCCTTGCCAGTGCGGAAGGCCTCAGTGACTTTCGGCTCGTCCATCCACATCGATTGCACGACCTCGAAGGCGCCGACGAAGAAGGCCGGGCTGTTTTCCTCGGCAAAGACCATCGCCTGCTCCGGCGTGAGGCTGAAACGGTCGGTTTTTTCGTCATAGGTAATATAATCAGCCGCCGCCTGGGCGCTCAGCCATTCCCGGAGGTAGCGCTCCTTCACCCCGGTCTTTTGCGAAAGCTGTTGGACGTTCATCGGCGTGCCATCGGC
Source organism: Rhizobium acidisoli (assembly GCF_002531755.2). Taxonomy (NCBI): domain Bacteria; kingdom Pseudomonadati; phylum Pseudomonadota; class Alphaproteobacteria; order Hyphomicrobiales; family Rhizobiaceae; genus Rhizobium; species Rhizobium acidisoli. The sequence goes on from NZ_CP035001.1 coordinate 500,947, forward strand.
CATCGCCTTGAAAATTCCTACCTTGTCGCCAAGCACGACCAAGGCGCCCGACATGGCGGCGCCGACATCGCCGACCAGCCGGCCAACCAGTGCATCGAGTTTCTGCATATCCGGCTCACGCATTGTTTCCTCCCGCGCGCGTGTTTAAGATGTTTAAAAATTAGACTTTAATAATATTCAGTCAATCAACCTTTCCTTTCCGCAGATGAGCAGCAGTATTAAGTTCGAAAGAATCCAGAAGATTTCCGCCGGCATCACGTATCTGCCCGCAGCGCTCATTAAGGAGACCGAATTGGAACGGCGGCAAGCGCCTGCCCGTGTTTACCATCACCTGGTTCGGAAACTTCGCGAGGCAGAATCACACTTTTGATGTAGGGTTATCACTATGTGCCTATCTTCCGCTCAATGCCGCGCCGCGCGCGCCCTTCTGGCCTGGTCGCAGGATGATCTTTCTTCGGCGGCCAACGTCGCCAAGGCGACGATCGCCAATTTCGAGGCCGGCAAACGCTCGCCCTATGACCGGACCCTTCAGGACATGAAGCAGGCCCTGGAAGCAGGCGGCGTCATTTTCATTCCGGAAAACGGTGGAGGGGCCGGCGTCCGGCTTGCCAAACGTGCAAATTCGATCGACACCAATGAGACCGAAACGGTTCAATATGAAGAATATCTCGAAAACGACGCGCCGCCTGGTGCGGGTGGCTGAATGATGACGAAAAAGCAGAAGCTCGAACACTCGGAGCTGGCCGGAGAATTCACCGATGACGGGGTCACCGTGCTCGTCGATATCTTCCGCACATCCGGCAGCAATGAAGACTGGACGATGGAAGTGGTGACGCAAGCCGAGGATCTGATCCGCTGGGACGAGCCCTTTGCCACCGACCGGGAAGCCTTCGACGAATTCCTGGCCGTGGTGGCGCGCGACGGTCTGCGATCGTTTCTCGACGATGACGAACCGTCCGTCCACTGAGGAAAATTCGTGAAAAGCATCAATGATCTCGTCGCCTCGGCGAAAACCGTCTGCGATCGGTACCGGGCCGGGCGGATGGAGCGGGAGACCGTCCGCGAATGGGTCCTCGGGCTTGGCGCTTATCCAGGCCCGCATGGAGACCGCGTGCGCGAAGCGGTGGAATGGTTCCGCCTGCACAATCGCGAGCCCGTTTCCGACGACATCGTGCTCGTGGATATCGACCGGCTGCGGGCGATTGCAGCGCCGTGATCCCGGGGGCGCCCGGCGTGCGCGGCTGGCGCAATCACGCCGGTCCTCGGCGGCGTAGGACCATTGGCGATCATGAGCCTCATGCATAATGCCCACGTCGCAAGTCGAGGGCGGCTGGCAAAATTAGTTCGTCCGATCAGTAAAAGGAACAGCACGTGGCAGCATTTCCGGAAAAGGCAAAGGTCGTCATCATCGGCCTCGGCGGTATCGTCGGCGCCTCCATCGCGCATCATCTCGTCGAGCGCGGATGGGACGATATTGTCGGCATCGACAAGTCCGGCATCCCGACCGATATCGGCTCGACAGCCCATGCCTCGGACTTCTGTTACACCACGAGCCACGACTATCTCTCGGTCTGGACCACGCAATATTCGATCGATTTCTACGAGAAGATGGGCCATTACGCCCGCATCGGCGGTCTCGAAGTGGCGCGCACCGGTGACGACGCCTGGATGGAAGAGATCAAGCGCAAGCTCTCCTCAGCACGCGCTTTCGGCACGCGCGCCCATTATGTCAGCCCTTCCGAGATCAAGGCGAAGTTCCCGCTGATCGAGGAAGATCAGGTGATGGGCGGCCTTTACGATCCGGACGCCGGCCTCGTCATTCCGCGCTCGCAGACAGTCGCCGGCAAGCTGGTGGATGCCGCTGAAAAGGCCGGCAAGCTGCAGGTGTTCGGCAACACGCCGGCAAAGTCGCTGATCGTCGAAGGTGGCCGCATCAAGGGCGTCGTCACTCATCGCGGCACGATCATGGCCGACCACGTCATCGTCTGCGCCGGCCTCTGGGGCCGCCTGATCGCCGAGATGGTCGGCGAAGACCTGCCGGTCATGCCCGTTGATCACCCGCTCACATTCTTCGGTCCCTATAACGAGTTCGAAGGCACCGGCAAGGAGATCGGCTTCCCGCTGCTGCGCGACCAGGGCAACTCCGCCTATATGCGGGATACCGGAGACCCGGCGACGACCGAGGGCGGCCAGATCGAGTGGGGCTATTACGAAGCCAACAATCCGCGCATGTGCCATCCGCGCGATCTTCTCGAAAAACACGAAGCCCGCCTTTCGCCCTCGCAGCGTGACCTCGAGATGGAACAGATCATCGAGCCGCTCGAGCGCGCCATGGAGCTGACGCCGATCCTCGGCGAACTCGGCTATAACGAAGGTCACTCCTTCAACGGCCTGCTGCAAGTCTCCGCCGGCGGCGGCGCATCCTGCGGCGAAAGCCAGAAGGTTCGCGGGCTCTGGTATTGCGTCGCCATCTGGGTCAAGGACGGCCCGGGCTACGGCAAGCTGATCGCCGACTGGATGACCGACGGCCGCACTGAAATCGATCACAACAGCATCGATTACGCCCGCTTCTATCCGCATCAGTTGACCGAAGAATTCATCGAGGGTCGCTGCTTCGAAGCCGCCCAGAAGATCTATTTCCCGGCTGTTCACACTCGCGAACCCTATGCGTCCGGCCGCAACGCTAAGCGCTCGCCCTTCTACGAGCGCGAAAAGGAACTGGGCGGCTATTTCATGGAACTCGGCGGCTGGGAGCGTGCGCATGGCTACGCCGCCAACGAGCACCTTCTGGAAAAATATGCCGACCGCGTGCCCGTTCGCGAGAACGAATGGGACAGCCGCCATTTCTGGCGCGTATCGAATGCCGAGCATCTGGCGATGAGCGAGGATTGCGGCATCGTCAATCTCAGCCACTTCCACATGGTCGATATCGAGGGACCTGACCATGTCGAGCTCATGGAATGGTTGTGCGCCGCCAAGATCGGCGGCGATGCCAACATCGGCAAGGGCGTTTACACCCACTTCCTCGACGACGAAGGCATGGTCCGCGCCGACTTCACGGTCTTCCGCATGGCCGACCGCTGCCGTCTCGTCAACGGCGCCGATGCCGGCCCGCGCGACCTGCACTATATGAAGCGCGTCGCCCAGGACCGCGGCCTTGACGTCACCATCACCGACGTCTCGGAAAAATTCGTGACGATCGGCATCTGGGGCCCGAACGCACGCGATACGCTGAAAAAGGCTGTCGCCGATCCGGCCGGGCTTGACCAGGAAAACTTCGCCTTTGCGGCGATCAAGCCGATCGAAATCGCCGGCAAGCCCGTCACCGCTTTCCGCATCTCCTATGTCGGCGAGCAGGGCTGGGAACTGCACATGAAGTACGAAGACGGCCTCGCCGTCTGGGATGCGCTGCGCGCGACCGGCGTGATGGCCTTCGGCGTCGAAACCTATGCAAACTCGCGCCGCATGGAAAAGAGCCTGCGCCTGCAGAACGCCGACCTGCTCACCCAGTACAACCTGATCGAAGCCGATCTCGCCCGTCCGAAGGTCAAGGAAGCCGATTTCCGCGGCAAGGCAAAACATCTGGAATACAAGGCGCGTGACCACCAGCCGGCCATGCTCTGCACGCTTGTGATGACCGAGAATACCGACAAATCGGGGGTGAAGCGTTATCCGCTCGGCAACCTGCCGGTCGTCGACCCTGCAACGGGAGAAGTTCTGGTCGACGAGCTCGGCCGCCGGTCCTACACGACCTCGATCGCCTACGGCCCGACGGTCGGAAAGAACATTGCTCTGGCCTATCTGCCCTGGTCGCATTGCCAGGTCGGGCGCAAGCTGAATATCGAGTACTTTGCCGAGACCTATCCGGTGGAGGTTGTCGGCGTCGGCTACAAGCCGATCTACGACCCGGAAAACCTGAAACCCCGCACCTGATGACTCAAGCGCTTGTGCCGCCGACGCCATTTCCGGCTTCGGCGGCAGCGTCAGGCGCGCGGCTCGGAATGAACCGCTTAGAGATCAGCCAGCAGCCGAGCGCCCAGAGCGCACCGGCGCACCATCCGGCAAAGACGTCCGTTGGGTAATGAACGCCGAGATAGATCCGGCTCAGACCGATGATGACGGCCAGGAAAACGCCGGCGAACATGACGAAGATTCGCGTCGACCGATAACGCTGCGTGCGCGCCAGCAGCGCCCCGAGCGTCAGATAGGTCACGGCCGAGACCATGGCGTGGCCAGAGGGAAAGCTGAGATCGCTGACCTCGACCAGATGCGGGACGATGTCTGGGCGCGGCCTGGCGACCAGGATCTTCAAGATCGTGCTCGCCAGCCAGCCGGTCAGCACCGAAGAAAGGACGAAGATCGCGATCGGCCAGCGCCGGTCGAGCAACAGATAGACGGTGACGAGCACCGTCATCAACGAGAGGACGGTGACACCGCCGAGGCTGGTGATATCGCCGACGGCATGCGTCAGCCAGCCAGGCCCGATCGGCACGCCAAGCTCACCTCGCCGTCGCAACGCCAGCAGGATCGTTTCGTCGAAACGGAACGTCTCGCCTTCGAGGACCTCGCTCGTCAGCCGCTGCAGCACGAATAGCCCGCCAGCGACCGCTGCCAGCATGATCAGCGTCAGCGGCTCATATGCAGTGAGCCTTGCCAAAAATCCGCGTCGTTGAACCTCACTCATGCCTGCCGTCACGCTCCTCCACTTCATGTTGATCTACGGCAGATCGGCAAGGCGAGCCGCAAATTCAAGCCCTTGCGGCGCAGAGGAGCACTACCACCCCCCCCAACCCGCTATCTCGCGGCGAACGACCAAGTCATTCTGCGCGTCGCGGGTTGCCAATTGGGATGTCGGCGGTGATAGAGGATGAAGAACATTCATGGCGACGTTTTTGGTTCAGGTGGGAGGTTTCCTTGCTGGGGCTCAATCGGAAAAAAACTGCTTTTATTGGCTTTTGCATTCTCGCCGGTCTCGCCCCGTGTTCAGGGCAGGCGATCGGAAGCAATCCGAACTCTCGCTCGCCTATCGACCTCGTCCCGGGCCTAGTTCTACCTCTCTCGGATTCGTCTCTTGCAGATCCCGACCTTTCGATCACGATCATCGGCTATCGGCATGGCTGGCGCTACCGCATCGAGCAGAAAGATATCAGTCGCTGTTTCGCCGGCAAAGTGCTTGTCCTGCCGCAAGGAAAGATCGTGCAGCTCAAAATCACATCGGACGATGTTTTTCACGAGTGGGCGGTGCCGGCCCTAAATCTGAAAACGGATGCCGCTCCCGGTCTGTTGAGCTTCGTCGCGGTGGACACGAAAGTGGCCGGATCGTTTCAAGGGGGAGCGACGAGAATGTCGGGTCACAGATATAAGAGGATGGAATTCGAGCTGCGTATCATTAAAGCGGATGCCTATCAGGCCTGGGAGAAGGCTCTGCCCACCTCATGCGAGGAGTAAGGGGATAAAGGAGTAAATCATGTTCCGTCTGAAAATCGCTCACATTTTTTAGCACCATGCTTCAGGCCGCAGGCGTCGGACGCTCCCAGCCGGTAGCAAAAGCTCAACCTTCTTTTGTTATGGATGGAGCCGATTTGTCCTGGAGATGGTTTCGGCGATGAAAATTCTGACAGCGGTGGTTCTGATTGCGGCCCTGCAGCCGGCCGCTGCTTTGGGCGAGACCGAATGGATGGGCGGCGCAAGACAGTGGTCGGTCGGCTTCTCGAGCGAGCGCCCTGCCTATTGCCGGCTGCTGTGGAACAGCGAGCTCGGCAAGACCATGGAATTCCGCCAGAGCGCCACCGAAACTTTCTGGCTGGTCACCAAGGACAGCTGGGACATTCCGGCCGGCACCACCACCGAGGTGACGCTGACCGATCGTTCTATGACGAAAGTGGTCGCCGCCGAATATTTCGACAAGACCACGCTCCGTCTCTGGCCGCCGGCCAGCAAAGGAAGCGGCGGCGTGAAGAAGATCATCAAGAATTCCTTTGCCGGAACCCCTGACGTACAGGTGACCTTTGCCGGCAACGAAGGCGACTGGACGCTGCCGCTGTCGCGGGTGGATCAGCTCTACCCGACGTATCGTGATTGCCTCAAACGGCTTGAAGCCGGCGAAAAAACCAAGCAGGATTCGGCCACCAGCAAGCCGTTCTAAGAATTTTTTCTCGCTCACACCATTTTCTGGTTCAGACGATTGCCGGCGGCACCGTCTCGCGGATCAGGCTGCGCACGGCCTCGATATCGCCGTTGAGCGGCCGCTCGTCGCCATAATGGGAGACACGCTCCCGCACCGCCCGATAGACGAGATCCGTACCTGGCGCCCGCGGCGCCGTCGCCGCCAGGAAATCATGCGCCTGGGCCCCCGCCATCAGCTCGATCGCCAGGATATATTCGGCATTGTCGATGACGGCGAGCAGCTTGCCGGCGGCGGCTGTCGGATGTGCGAGGAAATCCTCCTGCAGGCCGGAGGTGAGGCCCCCGTCCATGGCCGCGGGTACGGCGAGCCGGCGGTTTTCGTTGCTGAGGGCTGCCGCGGTATATTGGGCGATCATGAAGCCGGAATGGCTGCCGGCGTCACTCGCCAGAAAGGGCGGCATGCCGCTCACCAGCGGGTTGACCAGCCGGTCCATGCGCCTTTCGCTGATCGCGCCGATCTGCGCCAGAGCAATGGCGAGGCTATCGGCCGCCTGCGCCAGGGCCGGGGCGACGGCGTGGGCCTCTGAGGAAACGATGGGGTGCTCCGGCGTGCCTGAGACAGCCGGATTGTCGGTGACCGAGGCAAGTTCCTGATCGGCGATGCGGGCGGAATTGTCGAAGACATCGCGGGCGGCGCCATGGGCATGCGGCACCGAGCGAAGGCTCAGCGCATCCTGGGTGCGCCGGCCGAAGGCGGCGGCGATAAGGCCGCTGTTCCGAAGCCTAGCGCGCAAGGTGGCGCCGACCTTTTCGATCCCGGCAGACGGGCGCAGCGCCAGCACGGCTTCGTCGAAGGCGGCGATCTGGCAGCCTGCCGCCTCAAGCGTCAGCGCCGCGATCACATCGGCCCAGTCGAGCAGTTTTTCGGCGCGCAACAGCGCGATAGCCGTCAGGCCGGTGGCGCAGGCGGTGCCGTTGACGAGACTCAGGCCCTCCTTGGCGCCGAGCACCAGCGGTTCGAGGCCAATCGCGGCCAGCGCCTCGCGGCCGCTCAAGCGCCGACCGGCAAGTGTCGCGCTGCCTTCGCCGATCAGAACCAGCGCGGTATGGGCATTGTGGGTGAGATAACCGGCCGAGCCCTTGGACGGCACATCGGGAATACAGTCATGCTCCAGCATCGCGGTGAGATGCTCGACGATCTCACGCCGTACACCGGAATGGCCATGGGCGAAATTGGCGATCTGGGCGGCGATGATGGCGCGCACCTCGCTAGCCACCAGCAGCGGCCCGACGCCGCAGGCGTGGCTGAGCACGATGCTGCGCGACAACAGGCTCTGCGAGGCCCGGTCGACGACCGTATCGGCAAGCGCCCCGACGCCGGTGTTGACGCCATAGGCGCGCACGCCGGTTTCGACGATGCGCGCGACGATGCCGCTTGCCTGCTCGACCCGCGCCCAGGCGGCCGGCGACAGCGACATCGCCTCCCCTGCCCCGACACGTGCGACATCGCGCCAGGTCAGCACGGTCTCGATGGTGATCGTCATTGACCGCTTCCGAAATGGCCGATGAACTGGCGGAAGGCGGGCGTGGCGCCGCCGGTGAACATGTCGTCGGGCTTGCCACTGCTTTCGACCAGCCCTTCGCGCATGAAGACGACGCGATTGGAGACGTTGCGGGCAAAGCTCATCTCATGGGTAACGACGAGCATGGTCATGCCTTCTTCGGCAAGCGCGCGCATGACGCGCAGCACCTCGCCGACGAGTTCCGGATCGAGTGCCGAGGTCGGCTCGTCGAACAGCATGACCTTCGGCTTCATCGCCAAAGCGCGGGCGATTGCGGCGCGCTGCTGCTGGCCACCAGAGAGATGGGCGGGATAGGCATGGCGTTTATCGGCGATCCCGACCTTTTCGAGCAGCGCTTCGGCCTCGGCGATGCAGTCGGCGCGCGGCCGCTTCAGCACATGGATCGGGCCCTCGATGACGTTCTGCAGGATCGTCATATGGGACCAGAGATTGAAGGACTGGAACACCATGCCGAGTTCGGAGCGGATATGGTCCACCTGCTTCTGGCTCGCCGGTTTGCTGCGCCCGTTCTTGTGCACCATCTCGATGTGCTCGCCATCGACCCAGATCTCGCCGTCGCTTGCGGTTTCGAGCATGTTGATGCAGCGCAGAAAGGTGGATTTGCCTGAACCGGAGGCGCCGAGCAGCGAAATTACATCGCCGTCTTCCGCATCGAGGGAAATGCCGCGCAGGACCTCGTGCGTGCCGAAGCTCTTGCGGATATTGCGGACCGAAAGTCGGGTAACGCCTGGCATGATTGCTCCAATCGGTTCAAGAACTACCTAGGCCTTCAGCGGCTGCGGGGCCGCGCGGCGGTGTCGGGACAGCGAATATTCGAGCAGGGCCATGCCCTGCAGGATGATGAAGTTCAAAAGGAGATAGATGATCGCCGCGCAAAGGAAGACTTCCATCGTGCGGTAGGTCTGCGAGATCAGCCGCTGGGCGACACCGGTGACCTCCCAGACAGTGACGAGGCTTGCGAGCGCCGTCGACTTCATCATCAGCACGATCTCGGTGGAATAGGCCGGCAGCGCATGGCGAAAGGCGATCGGCGCCAGGATGCGGCGCACCAGCAGGAAGCCGGACATGCCGATCGAGCGCGCCGCTTCGATCTCCTTCGGCGAAACGGCCCGAATGCCGCCGCGAAAGATCTCCGCCGTGTAGCCGGCGGTGCAGAGCGCCAGCGACAGCACAGCGCAGACCATCGGCTCGCGCAGGAACGGCCAGAGGAAGGAATAGCGGATGACGCTGAACTGGCCGAGGCCGTAAAACACCAGGAACATCTGGATCAAGAGCGGCGAGCCGCGGAAGACGAAGATGTAGCCCTTCGCAAAGCCGGACAGCACGCGGTTGCCGCTGACCCGCATCGAGACGATGACGAGCGCCAGCAGACCGCCGAAGAAGATCGACAGCGAAAACAGGATCAGCGTCGTCGGCACGGCCTTGAGAAGAGTGACCATGGTTGACGCAAGAAAGGTGAAATCCATCGTCGCCTCCTTACGCCTGGCCCATGGCGGATGCCGGCATGCTGCGGTTGGCGCGGCGTTCGGCACCGTTGAAGATGCGGTCGGAAAGGCTGGTCAGGATCAGATAGAGGCAGCCGCCGGCGATGAAGAACAGGAAATATTGCCGGGTCGAACCCGCCGCCACCTGGCTGGTGCGCATCAGTTCGGCAAGGCCGGTGACCGAGATCAGCGCCGAATCCTTGAGGCTGAGCTGCCAGACATTGCCGAGGCCGGGAATGGCCAGCCGCAGCACCTGCGGCATGATGATGCGGCGAAAGCGCAAGGCGCGATGCATGCCGATCGCCGAGGCCGCTTCAAGCTCACCCTTGGAGATGGCGAGGAAGGCGCCGCGGAACACCTCCGCCTGATAGGAGCCGGAGATGATGCCGACGGCAAGCGCGCCGGCGGCAAAGGAGGGCAGGCCGAGGAAGCCCTCGTAACCCATCGCCTTGCCGATCGAGGTGATGGCCGAGGAGCCGCCGAAATAGATGAGATAGATGATCAGCAGTTCCGGCACGCCGCGAAACACGGTCGTATAGACGTTGCCGAGCGCGACGAGAAAGGGATTGCCGGAGAGCTTCGCCCCCGCGACGATCGCGCCGAGCACCGCGCCGATCGCCAGCGCCGTCGCGGTGACGGCGAGCGTCATCAAGGTGGCGAGAATGAGCAGCGCGCCCCATCCCGTCGAGCCGAAGCCAAGCAGTTCCAAGCTTGCCATATCGTCCGTTCCCCGTCCGTGGCAGTATTTTCTGGATCGAGAATAACACGCGGTCCCCGGCGACAAAGCCGGGGACCGGCGCCTGCGGCCAAAAGGCCGAAGCGCTTACTGCTGCGGGCTGACGTCGACCTGAAACCACTTCATCGAGAGGTTCTTGACGGTGCCGTCGGCGAGTGCGGATTTGATTGCCTCGCTGAACTTATCGCGCAGATCGGTATCGGCCTTGCGGACGCCGAGGCCTTCACCCTCGCCCCAGATCGAGCCGACGATCTCCGGGCCGGTGAAGTCCAGCGCGCCGTTGGCGCTCTTGAAAGCATTGGCGAAATAGACGGCGTCGTCGAAGCCGAGATCGATGCGGCCGTTCTGCAGGTCGAGGTCGCGGTCGGCGCCGGTCTTGTACTCGCGGATCTCGGCAATATCGCCGAAATTGTCATAAACGAACTTGGCGTAGACGGTGGCTGCCTGGATGCCGATTGTCTTGCCCTTGAAGGCCGCCTTCAGCGCATCGATCTCCTTCACGCCGGTCTGGCCGGGCGTCATCTTGATCGTGGCACCGGTGCCGGCGGCCTTCGCCAGCGGGCTGTCCTTGGCGGTGGCGAAGGCAGCGGGCGTGGCGGCATAGGGAATTGTGAAATCGATCACCTGCCTGCGCTCTTCGGTGATCGACAGCGCGTCCATGATGACGTCGAACTTGCCGGCGTTCAGCGCCGGGATCATGCCGTCCCAATCAGAAGCAACGAGCGTGCATTCGATCTTGGCACGTTCGCAGAGCACTTTTGCAAGCTCCGGCTCGAAGCCGCCGAGCGTGCCGTCGGCATTGGTGAGGTTCCAGGGCGCATAGGCGCCCTCAAGTGTGATGGTCGCCTTCGTCCAGTCCTTGGCGAAAGCGGGTGCTGCGAAGGCGGAAAGAGCGGCGACGCCGCAAAACAGGATTGTGCTGAATTTCATTGATGAATTCTCCTCTGGAGTTGAAACAGACCTTGCGGCACCACGCCGATCTCCGCCGGCTTGCCCATTCCGTCCTATTTCTGTGTCCAGGACCGATTGGGGGGTTGTATATGGTACCATATGAGATATTTTGTGATATGCAAGAGGAAAGTCGATTTACGTGGCGAATTCCATTCGTGCAAAAGGAATAGGCAATGAAGCGTTCCGGCGAGATGAAGCGCGAACTGGCTGAAAATGATAGCACGCCGCTTTATGCCGGCGTCAAGCAGGTGATCCTCGACCGTATCCACAGCGGCGAATGGCCGCCGAAATACCGCGTGCCGTCGGAAAACGAGCTGGTCGTCGAGCTCGGCGTCAGCAAGATGACCGCCAACCGAGCGCTGCGCGAACTGGCCAACGAAGGCGAGCTCGTCCGCATCCAGGGCGTCGGCTCCTTCGTCGCCGAGCGCAAGGGCTATTCGGCGCTGTTCGAAGTGCGCAACATCGCCGAGGAAATCGCCGAACGCGGTCATGTCCATGAGGCTTCCGTCATCGTGCTCGCCCAGGAAACCGCCTCTCCGGAGATCGCCGACGCGCTCGAACTTGCGATCGGTGCGGCGGTCTTCCACTCGCTGATCGTCCACAGCGAAAACGGCGTCCCGGTGCAAATCGAGGACCGTTTCGTCCATCCGGAGGCCGCTCCCGAATATCTCGACCAGGATTTTTCGACCTTGACGCCGAACGCCTACCTGACGGCGGCGGCACCACTCAGCGGCTCCGAACACGTGGTCGAGGCCGCAATGCCGCAGGCCTGGGAATGCAAACTCCTGACCATCCTCAAGACTGAACCCTGCCTGACGATCCGCCGGCGCACATGGTCGGCAAAACAGGTGGTCTCGACTGCCCGCCTCGTCTATCCCGGCTATCGCTACCGGCTTGAAGCGCGCAGCGGCAAGATGTTCGAGGAATGAAAACAGCGCTCGTGTTGTATATGGAACTTGGGTTACTGTGAGGCCGGCGTGAAACGCGCCACCAGGGCGTGGCGATCGCCGGGATAGGTGAAGCGCACATGCGTCACCGGGCCGGCGCCGCTCCAGGTGCGGCGTTCGACGACGAGACAAGCGGTGTTGCGGGCGATATCGAGGGCGGCTGCCACCTCCGCGTTGGCGGAGACGGCGTGGATCCGGTGTTCGGCCGTACTCCACGGCACCTGGTTGAGTAGCCAGGGACCCGGCGCCACCGTGTGAAAATCGGCATCGGCGGCCTCAGGCACTGTCGCAAGGCTGATCAGCCGCTCCTCCAGGCAGAAGGGCCGCGTGCCGGCATTGTGGATGCAGACGACCTCGATGACCGAGGACGCCACAGGCAGCTCCAGCCGGCGGCTGTCTTCGGCCTTGGCCTTACGGCTCGCCGTCTTCGAAACCGCGTAGGAATAAGGCAGGTTCAGCGACTGCACCTCGGCCTTGATATCGTGGATTTCGAGAACGGCCGATTGCGCCTGCGGCTGGGTGACGAAGCTGCCGGATTTCTTGCGGCGCTCAATGAGACCGGCCTTGGCGAGCTGGGTCAGTACCTTGTTCACCGTCATGCGCGAGACGTCATATTGGGTGGCGAGATCGACTTCGAAGGGGATGCGATGCCCCGGCGGCCATTCGCCCGAGACGATACGGCCCTCGATCTCGCCGAGGATGCGCTGGTGCAAGGTGGGATCCCTGCTTTGGTTCATCGCCACGTTCCCATTGATCTCCCGCTCTAGAGCGAATGCCCGCTCATGAAAAGCGCTTTTTCAGCCAGCCAGCAATTCGCCCATCGCGGCGAGGAACCGCCGGTCGATGGCCTCGCGCCCGACATGACGCCCGCCCGCCACCTGCTTGCGGCCACGCGCCCAGACGCAATCGACCGAAACGCCGCCGGCAAACAGCCAATGATCGAGGATCTGGTCGCCGCAGAGATAGGGAACGGCTGAAGCATCGAGCGAAACGAGATCGGCGTGATGGCCTTCTACGAGACCGGCCGGGGCTTTTAGCGCCGCACCGCCGCCGGCAAGCGCCTGGTTGAACAGGCAAAGCGCCGTCGAACCGCCGGGGGCTGCGACGACATTGCGGGCACGCAGCGCCAGGCGCTGCGAATATTCGAGCTGGCGCAGCTCCTCCGTTACGGAGATCAGCACGTTGGAATCCGAACCGATGCCATATCGTCCGCCCTCTTGAAGGAAAAGCGGCGCGGCAAAGGCGCCGTCGCCGAGATTCGCTTCGGTGATCGGGCAAAGGCCGGCAATCGCGCCGCTCTTTGCCATCCGCCGCGTCTCGTCCTCGGTCATATGCGTCGCATGGATCAGGCACCAGCGCTGATCCACAGGCATATGATCGAGCAGCCATTCCACCGGCCGCGCGCCCGACCAGGCGACGCAGTCCTCGACCTCCTTCACCTGTTCGGCGACATGAATATGGATCGGGCCGTCGCCCGCCAGCGGCACTAGCTTCGCCAATTCCTCGGGCGTTGCAGCGCGCAGGCTGTGTGGCGCAAGCCCGAGTTCGGCGCCGTCGAGCCGGCCGGTCACCCCCCTGCATCCCTCCATCAGCCTTTCGAAGCTGTCGAGCGAATTGATGAAGCGCCGCTGGCCGTCGATCGGCTGAGCGCCGCCGAAGCCGGAATGGGCATAAAAGACCGGCAGCAGGGTCAGGCCGATGCCGGTCTGCTGACTTGCAGCACCAATACGTTCGGCAAGCTCGACGATGTTGGCATAAGCGCCGCCATCCCTGTCGTGATGGAGATAGTGGAATTCGCCGACGCGGGAAAAGCCCGCCTCCAGCATCTCCGCATAAAGCTTGGCCGCGACCGCCTCGACATGTTCAGGCGTCATCGCCAAAGCCAACTTGTACATGACCGTGCGCCAGCTCCAGAAGCTGTCGTTTGCCGGGCCGCGGACTTCGGCAAGACCGGCCATCGCCCGCTGGAAGGCATGGCTGTGCAGGTTGCCCATGGCCGGAACGATCAGAACATGGCGTTCATCACTGGGCGCGGCGGAAACGCCCGCTTCGATCCGGGCGATGCGCCCGGCTTCGAGCGTCAGCCGCACGTCCTTCTGCCAGCCTTGCGGCGTCAGAGCTGCGCTTGCGTGAAGTATGGTCATGGCCTTCTTCTCCTCCTGCGGCGCTGCCGATCTTTCTTTTCCAGAAGAGCGCGCAAAATTTCTCTTGTCACCTGTTGATTATGTATATACATGTTTTGGCATAAGGAAAGGCGCAAAGCTGATGACCGGGAACAATTTTTCAGAGGAAACCGCATCCGCCGACGTCAGGCCGGCGCTATGGCGCAATGCGCGCCTGGCGACGCTTGCGCCTGACAAAGCGGGGCTCGGCATCGTCGAAAAGGGCGCCGTTTTGATCGAAAACGGCCGCATCGCCTTTTCAGGCGCCGAAAGCGAGCTGCCGGCATCGGCCATCGAACATTCCGAGATCGTCGACCTCGAGGGCCGCTGGGTAACGCCCGGCCTCGTCGACTGCCACACCCATATCGTTCACGGCGGCAATCGCGCCCGCGAATTCGAGATGCGCCTCGAAGGCGCGACCTATGAAGAGATCGCGCGGGCCGGCGGCGGCATCGTCTCCTCGGTTCAGGCGACCAACGCGCTGTCGGTCGAGGAACTCGTCGCCACGGCGCTGCCGCGCCTCGATACGCTGCTTGCCGAAGGCGTGACCACGCTCGAGATCAAATCCGGCTATGGCCTCAACCGGAGCGGCGAAGTGAAGATGCTGCAGAGCGCCCGCCTGCTCGGCCATGTCAGGCCGGTCCGCGTCGCCACCAGCTATCTCGGCGCCCATGCGACGCCGGTCGAATATAAGGGCCGCAACGGCGACTATCTCGACGATGTCGTGCTGCCCGGTCTCGACGACATGTATAATCTTGGCCTTGCCGACGCGGTCGACGGCTTCTGCGAAGGCATCGCATTTTCGACTACCGAGATCGCCCGCGTCTTCGACAAGGCCAAGGCACTCGGCCTGCCGGTCAAGCTGCATGCCGAGCAGCTCTCCAATCTCGGTGGCGCCAAGCTGGCGGCCGCCTATGGCGCGCTGTCCGCCGATCATCTGGAATATCTCGACGAAGAAGGCGTTGCCGCAATGGCCGCGGCCGGCACCGTCGCCGTGCTCCTGCCCGGCGCCTTCTACGCCATCCATGAAAAACAGAAGCCGCCGGTGGAAGCGCTACGCCGGGCCGGCGTGCCGATCGCCATCGCCACCGATTGCAATCCCGGCACCTCGCCGCTCACCTCGATGCTGCTGACCATGAACATGTCGGCGACGCTTTTCGGCCTCACCGTCGAGGAATGCATCGCCGGCGCCACCCGCGAAGGCGCCCGCGCGCTCGGCCTTATCGGCGAGACCGGCACGCTCGAAGCCGGCAAATCCGCCGATCTCGCCGTCTGGAATATCGAGAGCCTCGCCGAGCTCGTCTACCGCATCGGCTTCAACCCGCTTCATGCACGCGTCTTCAAAGGCGAAAGGAACGGTCAATGACCATTACGCTCCACCCGGGCTCCGTCTCGCTCAAGGATCTCGAGACCATCTATTGGACCGGCGCGCCGGCCAGGCTCGATCCCGCCTTCGATGGCGGCATCGCCAAGGCCGCCGCCCGCATCGCCGAGATCGCCGCCGGCAATGCGCCGGTTTACGGTATCAATACCGGCTTCGGCAAACTCGCCTCGATCAAGATCGACAGCGCCGACGTCGCCACGCTGCAACGCAATCTCATCCTGTCGCATTGCTGCGGTATCGGCGCGCCGCTGCCGGAGAATATCGTTCGGCTGATCATGGCGCTGAAGCTGGTTTCGCTCGGCCGCGGCGCCTCCGGCGTGCGGCTGGAGCTGGTGCGGCTGATCGAAGGCATGCTGGATAAGGGCGTCATTCCGCTGATCCCGGAAAAGGGCTCGGTCGGCGCCTCCGGCGATCTTGCCCCGCTTGCACATATGGCGGCGGTAATGATGGGCGAGGCCGAAGCCTTCTTCGCCGGCGAACGTCTGACTGGTGCCGAAGCCCTGGAAAGGGCCGGACTGAAACCGGTCGTGCTTGCTGCCAAGGAGGGTCTGGCGCTGATCAACGGCACCCAGACCTCCACGGCCCTGGCGCTTGCCGGTCTCTTCCGCGCTCATCGCGCCGCGCAGGCGGCTCTCATCACCGGCGCCATGTCCACCGATGCCGCCATGGGCTCGTCGGCGCCTTTCCATCCGGATATTCATACGCTGCGCGGCCACAAGGGCCAGATTGACACGGCATCCGCCCTTCGCGCCTTGCTCGAACAATCGGTCATCCGCCAGAGCCATATCGAGGGCGATGAGCGCGTGCAGGATCCCTATTGCATCCGCTGCCAGCCGCAGGTCGACGGCGCCTGCCTCGATCTCTTGCGCTCGGTCGCCCGCACGCTCGAAATCGAGGCCAATGCGGTCACCGACAATCCGCTGGTGCTGTCGGACAATTCCGTCGTCTCGGGCGGCAATTTCCACGCCGAACCCGTCGCCTTCGCCGCCGACCAGATCGCCCTTGCCGTCTGCGAAATCGGCGCGATCTCGCAGCGCCGCATCGCGCTGCTGGTCGACCCGGTGCTTTCCTACGGCCTGCCGGCCTTCCTCGCCAAGAAGCCGGGCCTGAATTCCGGCCTGATGATCGCCGAGGTCACCTCGGCGGCGCTGATGTCGGAGAATAAGCAGATGTCGCACCCGGCCTCGGTCGATTCGACGCCCACCTCGGCCAACCAGGAAGACCATGTCTCGATGGCCTGCCACGGCGCCCGCCGACTGCTCGGCATGACCGAGAACCTGTTCGGCATCATCGGCATCGAAGCGCTGACCGCCGCCCAAGGCGTCGAACTGCGCGCGCCGCTGTCGACCAGCCCGGAACTTTTGAAGGCGATCGCCACAATCCGCAGCAAGGTGCCGAGCCTCGACAGCGACCGTTATATGGCCAATAACCTCGCCGCCTCCGCCGAACTGGTGGCGACGGGCGCGCTGAACGCCGCCGTTTCGAATGGCATCCTGCCGGTTTTGGAAGGTTGAGATGATGATGGAAAAAGTCCCCAACCCAACTCTTCCCCACAAGGGGGAGCGGCTTAACCTCAGGCCCCGCCTGCATTCAGTCTTGAACGCAGAGCATGCGGCTGGCTCTGGCCCCTCCCCCTTGTGGGGAGGGGTTGGGGAGGGGTTTCTGCCATGACCGCACCCTACGAAATTCATCGGGGCACCTCACCCGTCATCCTCGCCTTCCCCCATACCGGCACCGATGTGCCGCCCGGGATCGCCGACCGGCTGAACGACAATGGCAGGATCCTCGCCGATACCGACTGGCACATCCATCGGCTCTATGACGGGCTGCTCGATGATGTCACGACCGTGCGCGCCACCTTCCACCGCTATGTGATCGACGCCAATCGCGATCCAGAGGGCGTCAGCCTCTATCCCGGCCAGAACACTACCGGCCTCGTCCCGGAAACGGATTTCGACGGCAAGCCGATCTGGAAGGATGGGCAGGCGCCTGACGAAGCCGATATTGCCGCCCGGCTGCGGGATTTTCACGCGCCCTATCACGCCGCACTTGCCGCCGAGATCGAGCGTGTCAGAGCAAACCACGGCGTCGCAATCCTCTATGATTGCCACTCGATCCGCTCCCATATTCCCTTCCTCTTCGAAGGCAAATTACCGGATTTCAACATCGGCACCGATATGGGCAAGACCTGCGACGGCGCCATCGAGCAGGCGACGCTGACCGTCGTCGAAGCGGCGCAAGGCTACGACAGTGTGCTTAATGGCCGCTTCAAAGGCGGCTGGACGACCCGCCATTATGGCCGGCCCGAGACCGGCGTCCATGCGATCCAGATGGAGCTCGCGCAATCGACGCATCTCCAGACCGAAACTCCGCCTTTCGCCTATGACAGCGCTAAAGCGGACCGGCTTCGCATCCATCTCAAAGACATTCTGGTGCGCATCGAACAGATCGCACCGGGCCTGAAACGCTGAAGATTGAAACCTGAGAACAGGGGAACCGCCATGAACAATCCACGTCATAATATCCGTGAAATCCGCGCGCCCCGCGGCAACGAGCTCAATGCCAAGAGCTGGATGACCGAAGCGCCGCTGCGCATGCTGATGAACAATCTCGATCCCGACGTCGCCGAAAATCCGAACGAGCTCGTCGTCTACGGCGGCATCGGCCGCGCCGCCCGCACCTGGGAGGATTTCGACCGCATCGTCGCGACGCTGAAGACGCTGACAGAAGAAGAAACGCTGCTGGTGCAGTCCGGCAAGCCGGTCGGCGTCTTCCGCACCCACAAGGATGCGCCGCGGGTGCTGATCGCCAATTCCAACCTCGTACCGCATTGGGCGACCTGGGATCATTTCAACGAGCTGGATAAGAAGGGCCTTGCCATGTACGGCCAGATGACGGCCGGCTCGTGGATCTATATCGGCACGCAGGGCATCGTGCAGGGCACTTACGAGACCTTCGTCGAGGCCGGCCGCCAGCATTACGGCGGCAATCTCAAGGGCAAATGGATCCTGACCGGCGGCCTCGGCGGCATGGGCGGCGCCCAGCCGCTCGCCGCGGTCATGGCCGGCGCCTGCTGCCTCGCCGTCGAATGCAATCCAGACTCGATCGATTTCCGCCTGCGCACCCGCTATCTCGACGCCAAGGCCGAGACACTCGACGAAGCGCTCGAAATGATCGACCGCTGGACCAAAGCCGGCGAAGCCAAATCCGTCGGCCTGCTCGGCAATGCCGCCGAAATCCTGCCGGAAATGGTCCGCCGCGGCATCCGCCCCGACATGGTCACCGACCAGACCTCGGCGCACGACCCGATCAACGGCTACCTGCCGAAGGGCTGGACGATGGCCGAGTGGAAGGCCAAGCGCGAAAGCGATCCGAAGGCCGTGGAAAAGGCCGCACGCGCCTCGATGCGCGAACATGTCGAAGCGATGATCGCCTTCTGGAACGCCGGTATTCCGACACTCGACTACGGCAACAATATCCGCCAGGTTGCCAAGGAAGAAGGTTTGGAAAACGCCTTCGCTTTCCCGGGCTTCGTGCCGGCCTATATAAGACCGCTGTTCTGCCGCGGCATCGGCCCGTTCCGCTGGGCCGCCCTGTCCGGCGATCCGGAGGATATCTACAAGACCGATGCCAAGGTGCGGGAACTGACCCCCGGCAATACCCATCTGCACAACTGGCTCGACATGGCCAGGCAGCGCATCGCCTTCCAGGGCCTGCCAGCACGCATTTGCTGGGTCGGCCTCGGCGACCGCCACCGCCTGGCTCTGGCGTTTAATGAAATGGTCAGGAACGGCGAGCTTTCTGCGCCGATCGTCATTGGCCGCGACCACCTCGATTCCGGCTCTGTCGCCTCGCCGAACCGCGAAACCGAGGCGATGAAGGACGGCTCGGATGCCGTCTCCGACTGGCCGCTGCTGAACGCCCTACTCAACACGGCGTCGGGCGCCACCTGGGTATCGCTGCATCATGGCGGCGGCGTCGGCATGGGCTTCTCCCAGCACTCCGGCGTCGTCATCTGCGCCGATGGCAGCGACGATGCGGCCAAGCGTCTCGAGCGGGTGCTCTGGAACGACCCGGCGACCGGCGTCATGCGCCACGCCGATGCCGGCTACGAGATCGCACTCGACTGCGCCCGGGAAAAGGGCCTGCGCCTGCCCGGCATTCTCGGGAACTAAGACCGGTGAGGATCCTGCGCGCCGGCGATCACAAGCGCATGCCGTGGAAAAATGGCGGCGGCGAAACGGTGGAGATCGCCGTTTCGCCCGAAGATGCCGGCCTTGCGGGCTTCGACTGGCGCGTCAGCATGGCGACCGTCGCGACGGATGGGCCCTTTTCGATCTTTCCCGGGATCGACCGCACGCTGGCGATCCTGAACGGCAACGGCATGACGCTCGACATCGAAGGCTGGGCGCCGGCGCTGCTGACGACGGCGAGCGATCCCCTCGCCTTCCCAGCGGATATCCCGGTCGGCGCCAGGCTCGAGGACGGTGCGATTACCGATCTCAACGTCATGACCCGCCGCGCGGCCCTTGTTCACACGCTGATGCGGCTCGAAATCGATGGCGGCAGGACCCTGCCGCTGACGTCGTCGACATGCCTATTGCTCTGCCACCGCGGCGCCCTGTCGTTCGCACAGGGAGGTGAAACCGGCGCGCTTGCATCAGGCGATGCGCTGCTGATCACGGATGCGGGCGAAATCGAACTCAAAATCGATGGCGAGGCAACCTGTTATCTTGCATCGATCGACGCCGGCTAATTTCGGCCCAACCTCTTGCAAAGATTGGATAATCGAAAAACGGTCCGGGCATTGGCGCGGACCGTTGCGATTTCCGGCCATGGACGTCATTCCCGCTTTCGGTCTAAACTTTGCCTTTCTGATGCAGAACAAGACCTAGACCGCCCGACGTGCGGGGCAGCAATGGAGCGGGCGTGACGGATCCCTACGATATTCTCGGCGTTGAACGCGATGCGGATGAGGCGCAGCTGAAGGCCGCCTATCGCAGGCATGCAAAAGTCGCCCACCCGGATTCGGGCGGCGATTCGCAAACCTTCGACAATCTGCAGAAGGCTTATGTGCTGCTTCTCGATCCGGTCCGCCGCAAAGTCTACGACGATACCGGCTACGACGTCGAATTCGCCGATGCGGCCGAGCTGCAGGCGCTTGTCATGATCGAGAAGCTCGTCACCGACGCGGTGCTCGACGAGCGGGCGCCCGGAAGTTTCGATCCCGTCGCCGTCATGCAGGAAAGCCTTTCCGAGGAACTGCGCAAAGCGCGGTTCAGCAAGAGCGAGTTGGAACGCCACGCCTCGCGGATCGGCCTGCATCTGGAGCGGCTCGAAAAGCAGTCTGGCCGCGATGTGCTCGCTCACATGTTCCGCGCCCGCATCGAGGCGATTGGAAAGGCGGTCGTGGAAACCGAGGCGAAGATCAAGGCAGCGGAACGCGCCGCCGACATGCTCGCCGGCTATATCTACGACATCGACCCGACGCCGCTGCCGGAGGCCTCGGTCACCAGCATCGAATGGACCGAGCCCTCCAGAAACCGCTCCACCGGCTGACGCGCGACGCGGCTGGTCTTAGCCTTAATAGGACAGCTTCGGATACCAATCCGGCGCCCGGCCTTCTGGCGTTGAATCGAGCACGGTCCAGAGCGGCATCAAATCTGGAGCGCCGCGCGGATCCTCGCCGGGATCGGCCGTCACTTGGCCCATCTCTCCGCCCCAGAAATGACGGATGGTGCCGTCGCGCCGGGTGAAGACGTTGAAAGCGGCGTCATCGCTGCCGTCTTTGCCGATAGCATGATAGTCGCGGCTGTATTCATCGGTCGTGTCGGAATAAAGCGGTAGGTGATGCCAGCCGCGCTCCTTCTTGAAGGCGAGCAGCCGTGCGAGCGGCGAGCGGGCGACGACGGCAAGCGCCACGCGCTGCTGCATATCGGGCACCTCGCCGTCCCAGGCCGACAGCAGCGAGGTGCACATCGGGCATGGGCGCTCCCGTTGCGGCCCGAACATGTAGCTGTAGACGACCAGCGTTTCCTTGTCGGCGAAGAGCTCGCTGAAGCTGATCGGCCCGTCGACACCTTCGAAGCGGTAATCTTTCTTCACCTCGCCGCCCGGCGGCAGCGCCCGGCGCTGGACGGCCACGCGTTCGATATGGCGGCGCAATTCGATCTCTTCGGCGAGCAGCGCGTCGCGGGCGCTGCGATACGCCTCGCTCTCATTGGGGAAGCGGACGCCGTTCTTTGCCGCAAGCACAGCGGCGGGGACGAGATGCTGATGATCCATGACATTTCCTCCTTCAGTTGCCGCACGATTGCAGCACATCGTTAGGATGACGATCGGCGGATGCGAAAATCGACAGCGCCGGCGAAAAAACGGCGGCAAGAAAAAATCCCACTTCGGAATCCCGAAGGACTGCCGCTTCGGGATTCCGAAATCTGCCGGCTTTTTCGCAGTGTGGTCGCGGAAAAACAGACAATGATTTCAATGCCCCAACCAATTTCGGGATTCCGAAGTGCTATATAGAGTATGGTGGGAGTTCGTCACGATCGCCCGGATCGAAACAGACGCCTCGGCGAATGCAATGTCTGAAAATCAAAAAGGGCGCTCGACCCTTGCGGGGAGCGCCCTTATCCTGTCGGACGGCAAAGAGTTCGACGACGTCGATACCCCATGCATCCATTTTTCAGGCAGGGCTGGTATATGCGGCCTCTCCGCCGCGGTTTCAAGGGCCGATCTGCATCATAATCTTGCGATCCCTAAAATGCGACGCCGGTGACGGGATTGACGACCGGCCGTTCGCTTTTGTCGCCCGCCCCAGCCGGCTGCACCGTCGGTGGCGCCAGCGATTCTGCATCGGCAGGCTCCGGCTTGTCGGGGACGGCGCTGACATCTTTGGGGCGCCGCTGCTCGGGCTTTACGTTTTCGTCATTCGTCGACATTGTCTGTCTCCTTTCAGGCAAGAAGTCACGGCCGTCGAGATGGTTCCGATGACGCTACGGAGGATTGCCGATGCTCGACAGATTTCTGCTACAGGGGCCGCAGGATGCGCGCTTCACCATCCTGCTGGCCCATGGCGCCGGCGCGCCGATGGATTCGGCGTCGATGACAGCAGCGACGGAAGCGCTTGCCGGCGTCGGCTTCAGGATTGTCAGATTCGAATTCGCCTATATGGCCGCGCGCCGCAGCGGAGACCGCAAGCCGCCGCCGCGGGCCGAAACGCTCAACCCCGAATATGAAGCAGCGGTTGCCGAACTCGGCGTCAGCGGCCCGCTGATCATCGGCGGCAAGTCGATGGGCGGCCGGGTCGCCAGCATGATCGCCGACGATCTCCATGGCAGGGGCAAGATCGCTGGCCTGCTCTGCCTCGGCTATCCGTTCCATCCGCCCGGCCAGCCGACGAAACTGCGCACCGCTCACCTCAAGGGGCTGACGACGCCGGCGCTGATCTGCCAGGGAACGCGCGACGAATTCGGCACGCGGGAGGAGGTGCGGGGCTACGATCTCTCAAGCAGGATCGAAATCCTCTGGCTCGAGGATGGCGATCACGACCTGAAGCCACGCAAAACAATCTCCGGTTTCTCCGCTGCCGATCATCTCGCCACGATGGCGAAGACGGCAAAGGCCTGGGCGGAGCGTCTCGTCCTCTAGGCGGCGAGCTTCCTGACATCGATGCGCCGGTCGGCGGCGGAAACGGTGATTTCGAAGTGGTCGGCCTGCAGCACGTCGCGAATGTTGCGCGGCCGATGCGCGGCAATGTTGACCCCGCCTCTCAGCCGGACGCTGTCGTAGAGGATGCCGGCGCCGCCGCTCGAACGCACCTCTTCACCCAGCACCTGCGACGCCGCGTAGCTCGCGCCGTCATAGACATCGGGCCGCAATGTCTGCTCGCCGCGAATATCGAGATAGTCGCCGATCAGAGTGGCCGCATAGCTTCGATAGGTGCGCGCCATCGTCGCCACCCCGCGGGCGACGGCCTCGCGCCTCAGATGATGGCCAACCTCGGCGGCGGCTGTCTTCAGAGCATCGGCGGCATACCAGGCGCCGAGATCAGGGCCGTTGAAGCGCATGCCGCCGGCCGCGACATGCAGGAACGCCGCCATCACGATGCTCGCATTCGGCGTGCCGTAAACCCATTCATCCTCGGGAAGCCGCTGGATCCGGTCGGCGACGAGGCGATCATTGGTCCAGCCGACGAGGTCCATCACGGCGTCGAGATCGGCCGCCCGCGTCACCGCATCGAAAAGCCCGATGGGCGGAAATTGCGATGGGATCAGCCGGTAGGAGGGACGCGGCGCTTCGGCAAAACGCGCGCTCACCGGAAGACGATGTCCGCGTCTTCGTAAGGCGTGAGGGCCTCGTCGAGCCTATTCGGCTGCATATAGACACCGCCTCTTGCGCCATCGAGGAACCGGCGCACGGTCATCAATCCGTCCTGGGTTCCGTTCGTCACGATATCGAGCGGCGGATGCCCGCCGAAAACCGGCGCCTGATGCGGCATGCGCAACCAGGCGACGCCGGCGCGTTCGTCGGCAAACAGCACGCCGAGCGCCTGGTGAATGCCGAGCACGGCGGAGATCCGGGTCAGCGTATCGACATCGAGCGTGAAAGCCCCATGCTCGCGCGCCTGCTTGGCCCAGCTGTGATAGGTCGACCGGGAGGGGTAGCCGAGCACGAGCAGACGCTGCTCTTCGTTCAAGCCCCAGAGATCGGCGATCGCCAGGAAGGTCCGCAAGGCCGGTGCACTCAGCCTTCTACGGTTCGCCGGCGCAAAGCGGCCGGTTTCCAGCCGCTGCGGCTCTAGGCTTTCCCGTTGCTCCCTGCGTCGTGCATGCCGCATGATAGCCTCCTGTCTTGAACTAGACATAGTCCAAATCTGGGCATTTCACAACCAGATTTCAAGAGCTTGTTATTCCGACCGCCGGTTCGGGCGTCACCATAATCCAGGAAGTAGCCGGTAGCGGACCTTGCGGCGGTATTCGACATAACCCGGCAGGTCTCTTACCAGATGCTTCTCCTCGTCCAGCAGCCGCGCGACGAGTCCGCCTAAGGCAGGAGGGATGGCAAGCAAGCCCCAATACGAGCCGAGCGACAGCGGTATGCCAACGAAGAGCACAAGCGCCGCCGCATACATCGGATGACGCACGATGCTGTAGAGCCCGCTCGAAATGACCCGCTGATCCCTGCGGATCTCGACCGTCGCCGAGGCGAAGTTGTTCTGCCGCAGGACCAGGAAGCAGCCGTAAAAGCCGGCTGCGATCAGGATGTTGCCAAAAATCACAACCGGCGCCGGAACGGCCGACCCGCCGAACCGATAATCGAGCGCCGAGCCGATGAAGAGCGCAATCAGCACGATGCCGTTGAAAAGCTGAATACACTTCTGTGCCGGCTCCCGTTCCGCAGCCGGCCCGATATGCAGCCGCCGTTCCAGCAAGGCGCGGTCGTATTTCAGAAAATAGGCTGTCGTCGTAACGATCCAGGCGGAAAAATTGAAAAAGAACAGCCAGCCCTGCCAATAGGACAGCGAACCTGCAGCGACGAAGATCATCACCGCGAGCACGGCGACGAATTTCACCGTCGCTTCCGTCGCCCGCCTGCCGAGATTCTTCTTTTGATCCTCCATCGGCCCACCTCCATTATCTCAGGAAACCTCTCCTGCCGCCTCGCGGATCGTCTGCATCAGGATCGATTGCGGCACGGACGGCACGGCATCGGCGCGCATCGTCAGCCCGACCGGCCCCCTCGTCTCGCCGGTATCGACCGGCAACATCGCCAGCCGCCCATCGGCGACATCGTCGGCGACCACGCCGTTGGAAATGATCCAGATCGCGTCGCTCGACCGCAGGAACGCGCGGCCGAAGGAGTCCGATACTGTCTCGATCTGGTTCGGCAGGCTGGAGACGCCGTTGGCGATGAGGAAATTTTCGACCACCGGCCGGATGATCGAACCCCGCGTCGGCATCAGCACCGTGTAATCGCCGAAACCTGAGAAGGGTGATTGCCCGCCGCTCAGCAGCGGATGGCCGGCGCGCACGGCAAACACCACCTGCTCGGAATATAGATGCTCGAAAGAAAAGCCTGCCATCTTCTCGGCCCCGGCCAGACGTCCGACGACGATGTCGAGATCGCCGACGCGAAGCTGCTCCAGCAGCACGGCATTCTCGCCGGTGACGATCTTCACCCGGCTCCAGGTCCGTTCCTTGAGGAAAAGCTCCATCGCCCGCGGCATGATGCGCGACGACACCGTCGGCAGAGCGCCGATGCGTATCGGCGGCGCATCGGCGAACTGTTCCTGCGAGACGGAATCGAGACCCTGGCGCAACGCCGTCAGCGCCGCCCCGGCATGCCGCAGGAAGACCTCGCCGTAACGGGTGATCTTGATGCCGCGGCCATCACGCTCGAAGACGTCGACACCCAGCGCCTGCTCCAGCTCGCGGATCGTCTTTGTCACCGCCGGCTGGCTGACATGCAGCAATTCGGCCGCCTTCATGACGCTCTTCTGCCGCGCCACCTCGACAAAGGTCTGCAGATGACGAAACTTGACGCGGCTGTCGATCATCGCTCACATAACTCCAGGGTTATCGAAAGGCTGATAAATATCATTTTACTTAACCGGATCAACCGGTCAGTTTCACGATTAGGAGTATGGACGTTGGACGGGCTTGCCGGGACGAGTTTGGCGGAGGGCCTCCCCCGCTCTCCGTCATCCTCGGGCTTGACCCGAGGATCCATACCGCGGCTGCCGGTGGGTGCCGCATGGATGCTCTGGTCAAGCCCGAGCATGACGAAGGGCGCCAATGCCCCTCACCCTAACCCTCTCCCCGCAAGCGGGGCGAGGGGACGTGCCAAACGTGGCGTTGAGGTTGACGGAGACGGTGCGGCATATCCCCTTCTCCCCGCCGGGGAGAAGGTGGCGGCAGCCGGATGAGGAACACCCCTAGCTGAGCTGACTTGATGACGGAGGAGATTAACGTGCAATTCGCCCGCATAAACGACGTGACGATCCATTATCAGGTCATCGGCGCGCCCGCTGACCGGCCGGTGATCGTTTTTGTCAATTCGCTCGGCACGGACTTCCGCATCTGGCGCGATGTCGTGGTGCGGCTTGCCGGCGATTACGCCATCGTGCTCTACGACAAGCGCGGCCACGGCCTTTCCGATGTCGGCCAGCTGCCCTCGTCGATCGAGGATCACGCCACGGACCTCGCCGGCCTGCTCGATCTGCTCTCGGTGAAGGACGCCGTCATCTTGGGCCTCTCCGTCGGCGGCCTCATCGCCCAGTCGCTTTATCAACGCCGGCCGGATCTCGTCGGCGCGCTCATCCTCAGCGACACCGCCCATAAGATCGGCACGGCTGAAAGCTGGAATGCCCGCATCGCCTCGGTCGAGAGGAACGGCATCGGCAGCATCGTCGACGCCATCATGGAGCGCTGGTTCACCCCGGCCTTCCGCCGGCCCGAAAGCACCGCCTATTCAGGCTATTGCAATATGCTGACGCGCCAGCCGGTCGAGGGTTATATCGCCGCGTGCGAAGCGATCCGCGATGCCGATTTCACCGAAGCGGCCAAGAGGATCACCGTGCCGACAATCTGCATCGTCGGCGACCAGGACGGCTCAACGCCGCCCGATCTCGTGCTTTCCACAGCAAAGTTGATCCCCGGCGCCCGCTACGAGGTCATCCCGGATTGCGCCCACATTCCCTGCGTCGAGCAGCCGGAAGCGCTGACGGCGATCATCCGCGCCTTCCTGACATCTCTTGCGCCTGGAGAAACCAACCGATGAACGAGACCGCCTCCTCCGAGCGCTACCGGCAGGGCATGGCGACCCGCCGCGCCGTGCTCGGCGACGCCCATGTCGACCGCGCCGCAACCGCTACGACTGAATTCGACCGTCCCTTCCAGGAGCTGATCACCGAAGCCGCCTGGGGCCATGTCTGGTCGCGCCCGGCGCTGAGCAAGCGCGAACGCTCGATCGTCACCATCGCCCTGCTTGCCGCTCTCGGCCAGGACGATGAGGTGGCCATGCATGTGCGCGCCACCGCCAACACGGGTGCGAGCCGTGAGGATGTCTGCGAGGCGCTCTTGCATGTGGCGATCTATGCCGGCGTTCCCGCCGCCAATCATGCGATCAAGATCGCCAAACAGACCTTTGCACAAATGGACGCCGAAAAGGTGGCCTGAGGGGGAGAAATGTCCGAACTACCGAACCGCAAGCCGGAGACCGGCGCCTTCTTCGCCCGCGACCGCGCCTGGCATGCGCCGGCGCTGACCCCCGGCTACAAGACCTCCGTGCTGCGCGCGCCGCAGCGGGCGCTGCTCTCGCTCGACGGCACGATCTCCGAAACCACCGGCCCGGTCTTCGGCCATTCGATGCTCGGCGAGCTCGACAACGACCTGATCCTGAATTATGCGCGGCCCGGCGAAAGCGCCATCGGCGAGCGCATCATCGTCCATGGCCGCGTGCTCGACGAGCGTGCCAAGCCGGTCGCCGGCGCCCTGATCGAATTCTGGCAGGCCAATGCCGGCGGGCGCTATCGCCACAAGAAGGAAAGCTATCTGGCGGCGATCGACCCGAATTTCGGCGGCTGCGGCCGTGCCGTCACCGACGAGGAAGGCCGCTACCATTTCCGCACGGTGCGGCCCGGCGCCTATCCCTGGCCGAACGGCATCAACGACTGGCGCCCGGCCCATATCCATTTCTCGATTTTCGGCCACGGCTTTGCCCAGCGGCTGATCACCCAGATGTATTTCGAGGGCGATCCGATGATCTGGAAATGTCCGATCGTCGGCACCATTCCCGACAAGGCGGCGATCGAACAGCTGATCGCGCCGCTCGACTGGGGCAATACCATCCCGATGGATTCACGCGCCTATAAATTCGATATCGTGCTGCGCGGCCGCCGCTCGACGATGTTCGAAAACAGGCTGGAGGGCAATTGACCATGCAGCAGCTCGGTTATCTGAAGGAAACCCCGTCGCAGACGGCCGGTCCCTATGTCCATATCGGCCTGACGCCGAATTTCTGCGACATAACGGGTGTCTACGACAGCGACCTCGGCACGGCGATGGTCAACGACAAGACGCTTGGCGAACGCATCACCGTCACCGGCCGCATCCTCGACGGCGCCGGCGCCCTGGTGCGCGATGCCGTCATCGAGATCTGGCAGGCCGACAGCGCCGGCCTCTACAACAGCCCCTCGGAAATGCGCGGCGCCGCCGATCCCAATTTCACCGGCTGGGGCCGCTGCCCGACCCGAGCTGAAGACGGCGTCTACAGCTTCGAAACCATCAAGCCCGGCCGCGTCCCCTTCAAGGACGGCCGCAGACAAGCCCCGCACATCACCTTCTGGATCGTCGCCCGCGGCATCAATATCGGCCTGCACACGCGCATGTACTTTCCTGAGGAAACCGAGGCCAACGCCGCCGACCCGCTGCTTCTGCGCATTGAGCATCGCGAGCGCGTCGCAACCTTGATCGCCACCCGCGACGGCGCCACCTGCCATTTCGACATCCATCTGCAGGGTGCCAAGGAGACGGTGTTTCTGGATATTTGAAGGGGCTGGCCAGCGGCCTGTCCTTGAGGTTAAGTGCAAGGAGCCCCCTCACCCTGCCCTCTCCCCGAGGGGGGAGGGGAACAGTGCCATACGAAAACAGCTGCCTGTAAGCGCCGACACCGCCCCAAATCTCTTCTCCCCTGGGGGAGAAGATGGCGGAGCCGGATGAGGGGGCCACGACCACAACCGAGCAATCCATGACCGCATCGCCCTTCGACCACCCCTTCCTCTCCGGCCTGCTCGGCGACGATGAAATCGCGCCCTATTTCTCCGCCGAGGCCGATATCCGCGCCATGCTCTCCTTCGAGGCCGCGTTGGCGAGGGCCGAAGCCGCGCATGGCTTGATACCCGCCGAAGCCGCAAGGCGGATCGCCGAAATCTGCGCCGGCTTCTCCGCCGATCTGCATCGTCTGCGTGCGGCAACGGCAAGGGACGGCGTCGTCGTTCCAGAGCTCATCAAGCAGCTGCGCGAAGTCGGCGAGGAAGCGGCCAAAAGCCTGCATCTCGGCGCCACCAGCCAGGATGTGATCGACACCAGCCTGATGATCCGCCTGAAGGCGGTGGTCTTCCTTTTTGCCGGCCGGCTTTCCGCCATCGTCGCCGGGCTCGATGCGCTCGATCGCCGGTTCGGCCGCAACCGGCTGATGGGTCATACCCGCATGCAGGCAGCCATCCCGATTTCCGTCAGCGACCGCCTCACTGCGTGGCGCGCGCCATTGGAGATCTATCGCGACCGACTGACCGAGCAAAGTTTCCCCGTCCAGTTCGGCGGCGCCGCCGGCACTCTCGACAAGGTCGGGCCACAAGGCCCGGCCATCCGCGCCTCGCTCGCCCAGGAACTTGGCCTGACCGACACCAGGCAATGGCAGAGCGGGCGTCTGCCAATCGCCGATATCGCCGGCCTGTTCACCTCGATCTCGGGCAGCCTCGGCAAAATCGGCCAGGATATCGCTCTGCTTGCCCAGGCAGGAGACGAGATCGAAATCGCAGGCGGCGGCACCTCCTCGGCGATGGCCCACAAACAGAACCCCGTCGCCGCCGAAACCCTGGTCTCGCTCGCCCGCTTCAACGCGACGGCGCTGTCCGGCATTCACCAGTCCCTCGTCCATGAACAGGAACGCTCGGGTGCGGCCTGGACGCTCGAATGGCTGCTGCTGCCGCAAATGGCAATGGCGACTGCCGCGAGCCTGCGGCTGGCGGGGGAACTGACGGGGAATATCAAGCGGCTTGGAACGGCCTAAAGCGCGTCGCGGTCTTTCAGGTCCGCGCCTCGCGCTTTTACCTCAGAGGAAACGAGGCACGTTTCATCGAAGGAGCGCATCGTTTCTTTGTCGACTGTCCCGGCACGGTGCATGGCGGCGACCGCACTGTGGATCGCTTCGAAAGCAGCGCTTTTAAACTTCCGCTTTATCTTCATCATTTGCCTCTGCGTGCGCGCCGCGTCATCGATATTGGCGCGATCCTGAACAATTCCGGCTCAGGGATCAACCGAGCTTGGCGATTGCCCGCAGATTGTCGGCCGTCGTTGTCGGGAATTCGAAGAATTCGAGATAGGCGGGGATTTGTTCGAACAGCATATCCGTGCCGACCTGAAAGGTGCAGCCGCGCGCCCGGGCCGCCTCCAGGAAGGGGGTGATCTCCTTGCTCAACACCACCTCGCCGACGAAGGTCGATGGGGAAATGCGGTCGACATCGATCGGCAGCGGGTCACCCCGGCGCATTCCAAGCGGTGTTGCGTTGACGACGATGTCAAAGCCTGTCGGGTCGAGCGAGCCGATCGTGACGTGAAGGTGGGGGTAATATGTCTTCAGCCGGTCGAGCAGCGCCGCCGCGGTCGTCTCGTTGGCGTCGGCGATCGCCAGATGGGCGACGCCCGCCTTGGCGAGGGATGCCGCGATCGCCGAGCCGACGCCGCCGGCGCCGACGACCAGCGCATTTGCGCCCTCGACCTTTTTGCCCTTGCGCAGAACGCCGCGGACAAAACCTTCGCCATCGAACATGTCGCCGATCAGCCTGCCGTTCGGATCGAGACGCACCGCATTGCACGAGCCTGCGACTTTGGCGTTGGTCGAAGCTTCGTCGAGCAGCGCCATCGTCGCAATCTTGTGCGGCATGGTGATGAGCGCGCCGTGAATATTGGAGAGCCGGAAGACAAGCTTCAAGAACGCCGGATAGTCTTCCGGCCGGCAGCCCATCGGCACGACGACCGCATCGATGCCGTTCTTCTCGAAATAGGGATTGTAGATCAGAGGCGCCTTGAAGGACTCGGTAGGGTAGCCGAGATGGGCGATGAGTTTGGTCGTGCCGGTAATCATGTGGCTAGACTTTCTGGGGATCGGCAGAGGCGCCGGCGTCAGAGAGCTGGATCATCTGCCCCGAGCGCGCCGATCTTTTGATCGCTTCGACGACCCTGAGGGTGGCAAGGCCCTCCCGCCCGCTGACGAGGGGTGCTGCTTCGCCGCAAATGACATCGCAAAAATGATTGAGCTGACGGCAAAGCGGATCGGCGGCTTCGTAAGCCACGCGTTCCTCGGCAAGCGGCTCCAGCCAATCCGGCTTCGACGTCGCTGTCCACAGCGTCAGATCGGGAATGCCGAGCGAACCCTTCGTGCCGCCGATCTGGTAGCAATGTCCGGCATAGCGGGGAAATGCAGGGTTCTCGCCGGTGGTCGCCTCCCAGCTCCAGGGCGCGGCCACCGCATCGCTGCCGGTCAGCGTCGCAAGAACACCGTTTGCGAACCGCAAGGAGACGACAGCCGTGTCCTCGACGGCGTGATGGCGCACGGCCTGCGATTCCATCGCATGCACGGCCTCGACCTCGCCGAACAGAAATCGGAAGAGGTCGACATCA
Organism: Rhizobium acidisoli; assembly: GCF_002531755.2. NCBI lineage: Bacteria > Pseudomonadati > Pseudomonadota > Alphaproteobacteria > Hyphomicrobiales > Rhizobiaceae > Rhizobium > Rhizobium acidisoli. The sequence goes on from NZ_CP035001.1 coordinate 532,723, forward strand.
TGGATCAGGTTGACGAAGATCGGGCCCGCGCCGGCTTCCCGCCGCCAGGGGACGTCGAAATAGTCGTCCGGCTTGGCGACCCAGAAGGTGCCGTGCACCGCGAGGATCCGGCCAAGCCTGCCGCCGTCGACGATCTGTTTGGCCACCTGGATCATCGGGTTGTGGCGGCGGTGATGACCGATGAGGATCGGTATCCCCGCGCTTTCGCCGGCGCTCACCAGCGCCGCGGCAGCGTCGACGTCGTCGGCGATCGGTTTCTCGATGAGAACAGGGAGGCCGGCGGCGATAACTTCCATCGCATTCTCGACGTGAAGCTGGTTCGGCGTTGCCACGATGACGCCGTCGGGCCTGTCCTCGGCGCCGATGTCCTGGAAGGACGCGTACCATTGGATGCCGGCATTGCCGGCAAAGTCGCGACCGACTGGGGACGGATCGATCACGGCGGAAAGAAGCGTTCCGGGCTCGGAGATCACGCGCTCGGCATGGCGTCTGCCGATCAGGCCGGCTCCCATGACTGCAATCTTCAATGGCTTCATCATCGGCTCCAGAATTTGACGAGAGATCGGCCTTGAAACCGCTTATTTCCGCAGGATTTCGCCGAGAAACTTTCTGGTTCGCTCGTGCCGTGGGTTGGTGAAGAATTCGGCGGGCGCTGCTTCCTCGACGATCGCGCCGCTGGCCATGAAGATCACCCGATCGGCGACCTGGCGGGCAAAGCCCATCTCGTGGGTGACGCAGATCATCGTCATGCCCTCGTCGGCCAGCGCGATCATCGTATCCAGCACCTCCTTGACCATCTCCGGGTCGAGTGCTGACGTCGGCTCGTCGAACAGCATCACTTTCGGCCGCATGCAGAGTGCGCGGGCAATGGCGACGCGCTGCTGCTGGCCGCCCGAGAGCTGGACGGGGTATTTGTCGGCTTGCTCCAGGATCTTGACCCGCTCGAGCAGCCCGCGTGCCCGTTCCTCGGCCTCCGCCCTGCCGACGCCGATCGCCTTCATCGGCGCCAGCATGCAGTTCTGCAGCACGGTCAGGTGCGGAAACAGGTTGAACTGCTGGAAGACCATGCCGACCTCACGACGGATCGCATCGATTGTTTTGGCCTGGTCGCTGAGAACGATGCCGCCAACCCGGATTTCGCCTTTCTGGTAGGTCTCGAGATGGTTGATACAGCGAATGAGCGTCGACTTCCCGCTGCCGGAAGGCCCGCACAGGACGATCCTCTCGCCGCTGCGAACCGTCATGTTGATGTCGTGAAGGGCCTGAAACGAGCCATACCACTTTTCCACTTGCGCCATGGTGATCATGGTTTCTGCGGCCTGGGTGGGCATGGGGCTGGTCATCGGTAGAACTCCAGGATTGGCGGACAGGGCCCGCATCGAAGAACAAGGGGATGCGGATCAGCGCGCGGAAGCGGCAAACTTTCGCTCGAGGCGCGCGCCGAGGATCGTCAGCGGGCAGCACATCAGGAAGTACAGGATGCCGACGACGCCGAAGACCGTCAGCGGTTGGAAGATCTGGTTGGAGATGATGTTGCCGGCCCGCGTCAGCTCGGTGAAGCCGACGATCGAGGCAAGCGAGGTGCCTTTGATCAGCTGCACGAGGAAGCCGATCGTCGCAGGCAGCGAGATGCGCAGCGCCTGCGGCAGGATGACATCCCTCATGCGCGAGACATATCTGAGGCTAAGCGCCTTTGCCGCTTCCGTCTGGCCGCGCGGAACCGCTTCGATCGATCCGCGCCATATCTCGCCGAGATAGGCGCTGGCATGCAGCGTCAGCCCGATGGCGACGGCCACCCAGGCATCGAGCATCAGCCCGATCAGAGCCAGGCCGTAATAGACCACGAAAAGCTGCATCAGAAGCGGCGTTCCCTGGAAGACGGCGATATAGCCGGCGGTCAAGCGTTCCAACAGAGGGTTGCCCGAGACGCGGGCGAGAGCGACGCCGAGCCCGGCAATACAGCCGCAGACGAAGCCGACCGCGGACAGGACCACGGTCCATTGCAGGCCGATCAGGAGGAAGACGAACTCGTCGTGACCCATGGAATTCCTCCTACTTGACGGGATATTTGAAGTAGCGAGCGGAAAACGCCGCAAACAGGCGCATCATCACCCAGGAGATCACGAAATAGAAAAGCGTGACCGTGAAGTAGACCTCGAAGCTGCGGAAGCTCTCCGATTCGATGCGCTGGGAAACGGAGGTCAGCTCATAGGCCGAGATCGCCGAGGCAATGCTGGTGGTCAGCGTCAACAGCACGAACTGGCTGGTCAGCGACGGATAGATCGCCCGCAGTGCGGGCTTGAGGATGATCAGCCGGAAGACCTGCGCCTTATGCAGGCCGAGCGCCAGGCCTGCTTCCATCTGCCCCTTCGGGATCGACTGGACGCCGCCGCGAATGATCTCGATTGCGTAGGCGCCGCCGTTGATGCCGAGCGCAATGATCGCTGTCGGCGTCGGATCCAGCCGGATGCCGGTGAGCGGAAGCGCGAAATAGATGAAGAAGATCTGCACCAGGAACGGCGTGTTGCGGATCAGTTCGACGAAGGCGATGACCAGCCACCGCAAGGGCTTGAGCGCGGAGTCGCGCAGAGCAACCCCGCCGATCCCGATGACGATCGCCAGCAGCATTCCGCAAATGGCCAGCAGGAACGTCCCGAGACAACCGAGCAGAAGGCTCGGCAGCCCATCGATAACAGGGGTGAAATCGAGCTTGTAATTCATGCCTTCGCTGCTCCCGCCATGTCGGCCATTGCTTCTACGGCGAGTTCATAACCGCGGGCGCCGAAGCCGATCATGATGGCAGTGGCGACGCGCGAGATCAGCGAATTGTGGTAGATGCTTTCGCGCGCATGAACATTCGAGATGTGCAGCTCGATCTTAGGCGGATCAAACATCTTCAGCGCATCGAGAAGGGCGATCGAGGTGAAGGTGTAACCGGCCGGGTTGATTATGATGCCGCAGGCTTCTTTGCGGGCCTCATGCACGCTTTCGACCAGCTCACCCTCGAAATTGGTCTGGCGGAAGTCGACGGCAAAGCCGAGGCTCCCAGCCTTTGCCACGCATCTGTCCCTGATATCGGCTAGCGTCGTCGAGCCGTAAATGGCGGGCTCCCGCTCCCCCAGCAGGTTGAGGTTCGGTCCGTTGAGCACAAAAATGGTTCTGGTCATGTCGCACCTCTGGGCCTTGGGCATGGCGGTTGCGTTGACGGTCATAAGCTGCCCACCTTCATGATAGGCTCGTCTGGAGATCGCCGCCCGCCCTCATCGGACATCCGCTCGCGGAGAGAGGGGCTATGCGGCAACCTGCCCGTCCCAACCAAACCTTTCGCAGGGCAAGCCCCTCTCCCCGCGAGCGGGGAGAGGGTCAGGGTGAGGGGCAGCCGTCCCTTGCCGTTGGCTCAGTTGGCCACAAACGGAATGCCTTCCAGCTTTTCCGGGAATTCCGGCACCGGGACCTTCATCCACTTGTCGTAGATGGCCTTGAGATCGCCGTTTGCCTTAATCTTGTCGATGAAGCCATTCAGCGCGGCATTGATTTCCTTCTCGCCGAGACGCGTGCAAGCGCCGTTGTAAAGCTTCTGGAATTCAAGCTTGTTTTCGAATTCGCCCGGGCGCGCCTTGTTCACCCGGTCCATATAGAAAATGTTGCCGCCCAGCGTGTCGACCTGGCCGGACACCAAGGCCTGGACGCTCGCAGCGTCTCCGTCATAGCGCCGAATTGTCGTACCCTCAGGCGCGTTCTTCGTCACCTGCGTGTCCTGCGCAGCACCCTTGGCGACGCCGACCGTGAACTTGGCCATGTCGGCATTGGTCTTGATCTCCGCTGATTTGGGCCCGATCAGGACGATGGCATTGGCCACATAGGGCTTGCTGAACTGCACCGCCTTTGCGCGATCCGGCAGCATGGCCATGGTTGCAAACAGAACATCGACGCGCCCCGCCGTCAGGGCCGGAATGCGGTTGTTGACTTCGAGCGGCACGAACTCGACGGAAACGCCCAGTTCCTTGGCGAACTGCGTCGCAATGTCGGCGTCGAGGCCGTCCTGCTTGCCGCCGCTGGTCACAAAGCCCCAAGGCGGGTTGTCGCCCTGAATTCCGACGATGATCTTGCCGCGAGCCTTGATTTCGTCAGGCGTGATGGCGGCAGCCGGTTGCGCCAAGGTGACGGCAGCCACCAGGGCCGCGGCTCCAAGCATCGCATTTCGACGCGTCAGCATAGATTTGAACATTCTGTTTCCTCCTCTTTTGGCGGTCGTTCGACCGGACAGCCACCTCGCCTTTGACTGTGCAAGAATGATTGCCAGAGACAGGTACTAAAATCAACAGAGTTTTTCAAAATCGTATGAGATTTTATAATGCCTCCATCTATTTTAATTCCTCACGAGATTTGTAATAATAGATGATAACGATTTGCGGCTGACGGTGGGATGAGAAAGGGTTTTGATATGAAGACCTCGATTGCGACTGTGACGATCAGCGGCGAACTGCCGGAGAAGCTCGAGGCGATTGCCCAAGCGGGGTTCGACGGCGTCGAGATCTTCGAAAACGACTTCCTGGCCTTCGACGGAAGCCCTGCCGATGTCGGAAAACTAGTGCGCGACCACGGCCTTGAGATCACGCTGTTTCAGCCGTTTCGGGATTTCGAGGGCATGCCGGAGCCGCTGCGCAGCCGCACCTTCGACCGCGCCGAACGAAAGTTCGACGTGATGCAGCAGCTTGGAACGGATCTGGTGCTGGTCTGCTCGAACGTCTCGCCGGCCGCCATCGGCGGCATCGACCGGGCGGCTGAGGATTTCCGGGAACTCGGCGAGCGTGCCGCCCGGCGCGGACTGAGGGTGGGCTACGAGGCGCTTGCGTGGGGTCGCCATATCAGTGACCACCGCGACGCCTGGGAAATCGTCAGGCGCGCCGATCATCCGAATGTCGGCCTCATCCTCGACAGTTTCCACACTCTGTCGCGCAAGATCGAGGTCAATTCGATCCGCTCGATTCCCAAAGAGAAGATCTTCATCGTCCAGCTTGCCGACGCGCCGCTGATCGACATGGACCTGCTCTATTGGAGCCGCCACTTCCGCAACATGCCTGGCGAAGGCGACCTTCCCGTCACGGCGTTCACCGAAGCCGTCGCTGCCACCGGATATGACGGCTACTTCTCCCTGGAGATTTTCAACGACCAGTTTCGAGGCGGCCTGTCGCGGCCGATCGCTTCCGACGGCCACCGCTCGCTGATCTATCTTGGCGATCAGGTCCGACGCCATCTTGGCACCGGCAGCATGGCCGGGGCGGCGATGCCGGAACGGGCTGCGGTCCAAGGTGTCGGCTTCGTGGAGTTTGCCACGGACGAACAGGATGAAGTGGAGCTGGTAGCTTTGCTGCACACCCTCGGCTTCAAGCAGACCGCCGTCCACCGCACGAAGAAAGTCTCTCTGTTCGAGCAGGGCGAGATCCGGATCCTCGTCAATGTCGATCAGGCGGGATTTGCCAATGCGGCCTATGCCGTGCATGGGACGTTTGCCTATGCCATGGCGCTGGTCGTCGATGATGCGGCAAAAGCATATGCGCGTGCGCTTGCTCTCGATGCCGAGCCCTTCGCCCAGCCGGTTGTGGCGGGTGAACTGGAGCTGCCCGCCATTCGTGGCGTCGGCGGCGGCATCGTCTATCTGATCGACGACAACAGCGCCCTTGGCCGCTTTTCCGAAATCGATTTTCGACCGGTCACCGACGACACCGACACGGCGTCCGCCGGCCTTATTCGCGTCGATCACGTCGCCCAGACGGTCGGCTATGATGAAATGCTGACCTGGCTTCTGTTCTACACTTCGATCTTCGAGACCCATAAGACCCCGATGGTCGACATCATCGATCCCGCAGGGGTAGTCCGCAGCCAGGTCGTCGAGAACCGGTCGGGCGCGCTGCGCATCACCATGAACGGGGCTGAAAATCGCCGCACGCTGGCCGGCCATTTCATCGCCGAGAAGTTCGGGTCCGGCATCCAGCACCTGGCGTTTTCAACTGACGACATCTTTGCAACCGCCGAAAAACTTCGCAGCTGCGGTTTCCGATCCCTGCATATTTCGCCGAACTATTACGACGACGTCGAAGCCCGCTTCGGGCTCGATCCCGCCATGACCGAGCGGCTGAAAGCGGAAAACATCCTCTATGACCGGGACGAGCACGGCGAATATTTCCAACTCTACAGCGGCACCTACGGAGAGGGTTTCTTTTTCGAGATCGTCGAGCGCCGCGGCTATCGCGGCTATGGCGCGCCGAACGCAATTTTCCGGATCGCCGCGCTGAAAAGACAGATGCGTCCGGAAGGAATTCCGAAAGACGCCGATTAATTCCTGGTTCTGGAACCTGTCGTGGTCAGATTGAAGCATTCTGCCGGAGCAGGAAGGCTCTAGAGAATGCGGACGCTCTTCAGCACATGTTCGACGCCGCTATGGACGTGCCGTCTAACCACCTCGGTCGCGCCGGCGACGTCACGCTGGATGGACAGTTCGAACAACAGCCGGTGATCGTCGACGACAGGTTTTCCGCGAAAGCTTTCGGCCAGCATATGGTAACGGAGAAAGCGGTCGAAGACGGACGACAGGGTCGCCATCAGCGTCTCCGAGTTGCAGGCCGAGACGATCGCCTGATGGAACTCCCAATCATATCGCACCCAGTCGACCGTGCGCGAGGTGTCGCCTGCCAGCAGCTTTCGTTCGGCGGCAGCCAGGCGGTGATGAGCCGCGACGATGCGCCCTTCCCATTCGAGATTTCCCGCAGCGAATGCAAGGCCGATCGCATGTGTTTCAAGAACGATCCTCAGATCGGCAAGCTCCAGCAGCTCCCGCCGCGAAGCCGGGCTGACTTCGAAACCACGCTGCCCTTCGGCGAGGACGAGGTTCTCCGTGGTCAGGCGGCTCAGAATTTCGCGCAGCGACGAAATGCCGATGGAGTAGCGCTCCTTTGCCTGCTCCAGCTTGATCTTCGCCCCCGGCGGCAATACCCCCGAAATGATATCCTCGCGGATCTGCCGGAAAACGACATCGCTTACGGTTTCAGCCGGGTCGTGGACGTGTTTGAGCATGGCTTTTCCTGGTGTGGTGGCCCGGCGAACATCCGTCGTCATTTCAACGTCCCCCGCGCCAAAGCATGCTCGACCCCGCCTTGGATATGGAAGGCAAGCACCCGCTTGGCGGTCTCGGCATCCCGTCGCAAGGCCGCATCCAAAAGCTGTTGATGTTCTTCGGCGGCGACGTCGCCCCGGTAAGACAGGGCAACCATCTGATATCGCAGATATTTGTCGAAGATGACCGAATGGGTCTGCATCAGCAGCTTCGATCCGCAGGCCGAAATCAGCGCCTGGTGGAACTCCCAGTCGTAGCGCTTCCAATCCTCGGCCCTGCTGGTATCGCCGGATGACATCACCTGCTCCATCCGCGCCAGTTTGTAGTGGGCCGCAACCAGCGGCGCCTCCCATTCCACGTCGCCACGCGCAAGTGACTGCTCCAGCGCATGGCTCTCGAGGAGCAGTCTCATGGCCGCCGTCTCCTTGAGGTCGGAAACCGATACCGGAGAGACTTCGAACCCCTTCTGTCCTTCGGCAACCACAAGCCCTTCGGAGGAGAGCCGGTTCAGCACCTCCCGCAGCGTACTGATGCTGGTCTCGTAGGATTCCTTCAGGCTTTCCAGCTTGAGTTTTTGGGCGGGCGCCAGCCGCCCGAAAATAATGTCGGCGCGAATGCGCCGGTAACTGCTCTCGGCGATGGTCTCGTTTACGACAGGCTGCAACATCCACCGAGTCTCTTATATTTTTCACATCATCGGATATATCGCGCTTCGGCAATACCGATCAAGGAAACATTCGTGCCTCAGCGTGCACATTTTCTCAGAGGATGCTGTTTTCTACCGAGATTGAACCGGAATGAGGATCCGGCCTCGCCGCAGCCACGCATGCGCGTACCTTTCGGCCGTCCTAGAGAGTTCTAGCGCGAGGGTTTGATCGTGGATTCGGGCTCGGATGGGCGGCAATTGTTTTTTCGATCGCGCGCAACCATCTAATATGCATGATTACGGGAAAATGTCCCCGCCCCAACAGCACGTTTACCGAAAACCAACCATACTGGGTTGCTTTCCGAGGCGAAAGCCGATTGCTTAGGAAAATCTACTTCTTCTTCCGCTAGCGGTTAGGAGAATGAAAGGGGACACAGGCAAACCCGTGGAATTCTGCTGCTTCGCATCGGGATAAACTATGTTTACGATGGCGATGCGGGAAGGCCGGTTTGAAGAACGATGACGACAGAACTGTTTCAGGTAAAATTTTGGGGCGTCCGCGGCAGTATTCCCGTCTCAGGCCCCGAGTTCGACCGCTACGGCGGTAATACTTCCTGCATCGAAATTCGCTGCGGAGAACACAGGATGATCTTCGACGCCGGCTCCGGCCTGCGCGAGGCGGGCCTGTCGTTGCTCGCCGACGGCGTCAGCGATGTCGACCTGTTCTTCAGCCACTGCCACTACGACCACATCATCGGCCTGCCCTTTTTCAAGGCGATCTATTATCCCTCGATCAACGTCAACATCTGGTCCGGCCACCTCGACGGCAAGATGAGCACGCGTGAGATGGTCGAGCAATTCATCAGCCCGCCGTGGTTTCCTGTGAAGACCGACATCTGTCAGGCGACGATGAACTTCCGCGACTTCCATCCCGGCCAGGCGCTGACGCCCCACAAGGGCATCGAGATCAAGACCTTCATGCTCAACCATCCGGGCGGCGCCATCGGCTACCGCATCGAATGGCAGGGCCGTTCTGTCGCTCTGATCTACGATATCGAGCATATTCCCGGCAGTTACGACCCGGTCTCGCTGGAGATGATGCGGGACGCCGATCTCGTCGTCTACGATTGCACCTATAATGAAGACGAGATGCAGCGTTTCAAAGGCTTCGGCCATTCGACCTGGCAGCACGGCACCGAACTGGCAAAGATCGCCGGCGCCAAACGCTTCGCGCTCTTCCACCATGCCCCCTCGCGCACCGATGAACAGCTGGCGCAGATGGAAGTCCAGGCCCAAGCCGCCTTCCCCGAATCCTTTGCCGCCCGCGACAATCAGACCGTGGTGATCTGACAGGCTGCAGGCCGCTTTCGCCGGCTGCAGTCGGCCCTCGCTTGAGCCTGCTGCGGAACCGATCCCGAGCCCGCCCGTTTTCCCGGCATCGCAAGATGATCGAAACGGGGATCAGCCATGACCGTATTTTCCGGACAATGCCTTTGCGGGCAGGTGCGCATCTCTGTCCGCGGTGAACCCATCCGTGTCGGTATCTGCCATTGCATGGACTGCCGGAAGGAAAGCGGTTCGGCCTTCACCTTCTATGGCATCTGGCCCGCCGGCCAATTCGAACATTCGGGGCAAACCGGCGCGTTCCAAGGCCGGCATTTCTGCACCGGCTGTGGTTCGCGGCTGTTTTCCGTCGATGACGAGGAAGCGGAAATCAAGCTCGGCATCCTGTCCGAAGCGCCGACGCCGCTGGTTCCGCGCTATGAGCTCTGGATCAAACGCCGCGAGCCGTGGCTGCAGCCGGTCGAGGGCGCCGAGCAGTTTGCGGAAGACCGAAAATGAGCGGCGACGTCGAAAGCGTGGCGGCCCTCGTCCGGCATCGCCGGATCACCGTCGCCGGCGAGATTTTCTCGGGCGCGTTCACGCCTGATCGGCGCTGGTCATGGACTTAGAAGGCCCGCTGCCGGCAACCAATGAACGGCAGGATGCCGGCCGGTCGTTGCAAACAAGGCCGACAGGAAATCCCAGGCCGCGGCATCATGCACCAGATGGTGGGTCAGCACGCCGATCGGCTCGTCGCTGCCGGCAAACCGGTCTTCCAACTCCGCCACCAGCTCGGCCACCAGTTCCTCCTCGGCTCGGCCGCCGCGCGTGCCGCGCCAATCGATGATGTCGACATGGGTGTTGAGCAGCGGCATCGCCCCGCTTTGCCTTGCCCGGCCATAGACCGAAAGCGCTGCAAAGCCGAGGTCCGGCAGTACCGGGATGAGGGCCGCGTCGATCCGGTTCCACGGCGGCACCAGCACCGGCAGAAAGCGGGCCGGATGCAGCCGCTGCAGCAGCCGGAACCCGTCGCTGAGTTCGCCGAGCACGATGTCCGCCGGCCGGTCACCACCGAGTTCCTGCTTTTTCCGCTCCGGCCCGGCATGGTTCGTATGCGACCAGCCGTGCACCGCGACGCTGACACCTGCTTCCTCCGCCAGCCGCGCCGCCAATGCCTCTCCCGTGAGGGCGGGAATGACGGCAAGCGTCAGCGGGACCGCGTTGTCGCCGGTCGATGCCAGCAGCCTCTCCAGATCAGGCGTCGGCTCGATCGCGTCGTCGTCCCGCAGCCAGAAGCGGGCGACGCGGCCGGCGGCCTGCCAGCGGTCGAGCTCGCGGCGCAGCGGCTCCCAGCTCATCCTGTCGGTCATCCCATCACTCCTGTTCCTGCATAATCCCGCAAAATTCCATCCAGCCGCTCGGCCGCCGTCGCCAGCGAGCGCTCCCCAAGCACGAGGCGACGCGCCGCCTGCCCCATGGCGTCGCGTCTTTCCCTCTGGTCAAGCAGGGCAGCCACGGCCGCGGCATAGGCGGCGACATCACCATCCGGTGTCAGCAGGCCGGTCACCCCCGCCTCGACCACGGCGGGCACCCCTGCCGTCTCCTGCGCGACGACGGGCAGGCCGGCGGCCTGGGCTTCCAGATAGGCAAGACCGTAGGCCTCGCCGCAGCCGGGCCAGACATAGAGGCCGCCGCGCCCGAGCAAACCGGCGATCTCGGCCGCATCCCGTTCGCCGAGCCATTCGATGCGGCCGGCAGGGAAACCGGCAAACAGCGCCTGCACCTCGTGCCGCATCGGGCCATCGCCGATGACGGCAAGCGTCCAGGGTCGGTCTTCGATCAGCCGCAGCGCTTTTGCCAGCGTGGTAAAACTTGCCATCTTGTCGCCGGCCCGCATCATCGCCACCGTCGTCAGCCGCAGCGGATGTGGCGTCGGCAACACCCTCTCGAACAGCGCGGTGTCGATGAAGGGTTTCAGGCGGGCAAGCCGCGCCTGCGGAAAGGCGGCTGAAAGGCCCGCCTGGTCGCGTTCGGTGAAGCTGATATTGACCGCCGCCTGCAGGATCGCCTCGCCTACGCCTTTCTGCACGTCTGCCCAGCCGGTGTTATCGCGTTTTGCCGCGTAGGACGCTTCGGCGGTGACATAGGGGATGGCGAATTCGGCGGAGATCACCGGCCCTAAAGGGTCGGGCGATTTGTAATAGGGGTGGTAGCAGAACCAGAGCTCGGGTCGCAGCGTGGATGCCCATTTTTCCCGCAGCCGCTGCCGTTCGGCACCGATCGCCGGTTCGAGGTCGGCTGCCGCCTCCGGTGTCGCGGCATGGGTGCGGAATTCGGAGACGACCTCGACGTCATGCCCGGCCATTTCAAGCGCTCGGATCAACAGCCGCGCCATCAGCCGGTCGCCCGACGGCACCGGATGGTTCGGCGATTTCATCGGCGCGTAAAAGGCCACCCGCATGCACAACCCTCATATGAAGACACAGTGTTTCCGGCCGGCATGCCCGGTGGCGAAACTCCGCTATTGTCCATTTCCCTAAAACTTGCGCATAAGCATATGGAATGTGATCGCGATGGAAGCAATTCCGCCTCTTTCTCAATCTCTATGAGCCTGCGGTTGCATCGACAAGAACGGGAATGAATGACGACGGTCTCGGCCACAGGGATTTTTTCGGAGCGTACGATCAGAAGGGCAAGGCTCGGTTCCGGCCTGGTCATTTTCATCTTCGTCCTCATGCATTTGTCGAACCATGCGATCGGCCTGATTTCCGTCTCGGCCGCCGATAAGGCCGCCCGCCTGTTCATGGCGATCTGGCGCAACCCTGTCGGCACGACCATCTTCTATTCGTCGGTTCTGATCCATATAGCGCTGGTGCTGCGGGCCATTTATATGCGCCGCAGCCTGGTCATGCCAAAGGGCGAAATGGCGCAGATCGTGCTCGGCCTGCTGATCCCGCTGCTTCTCATCGATCATGTCATCGGCACGCGGATCGCCCACGAGCTCTATGGCTATATCGATGACTACGAGACGGTCGTCGGCTCGCTGTGGATCCGGGCTCCGGCAAACGGCCTGCGGCAGGCGTTCGGTCTCCTCGCCGTCTGGATCCATGGCTGCATCGGCCTGCATTTCTGGCTGCGCTACCGCCCTTGGTATCCAGGCCTGGCGCCGCTGCTGCTGGCGCTGGCAATCCTCGTGCCGGTGCTCTCGCTGCTCGGCTTCGTCGAAATGGGCCGCACGCTTGCCGACCCCGCCTATCAGCAGGCGATCGCCAACAGCCCCTATAAGGCGACGGTCAACTCCCGTTATGCCTCGAACCCGGAGGTTCTCCGCCAGGTTTCGACGATCCGCGCAGGGCTTTACGGCGCTTTCTCGGCCGCGCTCCTGATCGTCGTCGCAGCCCGCGCCCGGCGCAGGCTGAAGGAGGCCCTCGACCAGGTGGCCGTGCATTATCCGGGTGGCGAAGTGATCCGTGTGCCGCGCGGCTTCTCGGTGCTTGAGGCAAGCCGGCTCGGCGGCCTGCCGCATTATTCCGTCTGCGGCGGAAAGGGCCAGTGCTCCACCTGTCGGGTGCAGATCCTCGGCGACTACGAACACCTGCCGGTCCCCGACAAGATGGAACAGACGACCCTGAGGCGCATCAATGCCGGCCCGGATGTGCGGCTTGCCTGCCAGCTTCGCCCGAACCGCGATGTCGCGGTCGCGCCGCTGCTGGTGCCGGCGCTCGAAGCCGCCCTTCCCGCCAACAGCCAGGAGACCAGCCCGGGGCGCGAACGTGAGATCGCCGTGCTTTTCGTCGACATTCGCCATTTTACCACGCTGACGGAAACGCGCCTCCCCTTCGACGTCGTCTTCCTGCTGAACCGCTATTTCGCCATCATCGGCAAGGCGGTGGAGCAGGCGGGCGGGCGGCTCGACAAGTTCATCGGCGACGGCGCCATGGCGCTTTTCGGCCTCAACACCGCGCCTGAGGAAGCCTGCCGCCAGGCGCTGAAGGCGGCCGCGGCGATCGTCGCCGAGATCGAGAAACTCGCCGCGGAGCTGTCCGAGGAACTGGCGCTGCCGCTGCGCATTGCGATCGGCATCCACACCGGCCCGGCCGTCGTCGGCACAATGGGCTATGGCCGGGTGCGCAGCATGACTGCGATCGGCGATACCGTGAATGTCGCGAGCCGCCTGGAAAGTGCCGCTAAGGAATTCGAGGCGGCGATTGTCATCTCCGAGCCGGTGGCGAGCCTCTCCGGCGCTGATCTTTCCGGCATCGAAAGCCGTGAAATCAGCGTGCGCGGCCGCGCCCTGCCCTTGAAAGTCTACGTCATTCCGAGAGAGAAAGCGGCAGAACCGCTCGAAGGAAAAGACTGATGTCCGGCAAGCCCTGGCTCACCGCCAAATATTGGAGCCGCCGCCTGCGCAAGGCGCGCAACACCGCAGCCTCGCGATTCTTCGACACCCGCTTCGGCCGCCGCCTGCTGGTCGAAAATATCGGCCCGCGCGTCATCTCGATGACGGTCGACGCCGGCGACCATCTGATGACCTTCTCGCCCGGCGACTATATCGGCCGCAAGGTCTTCCGGAAGGGCCATTTCGAGCGCGACGCGGTCGACCGGCTGATCGTCATCCTGCGCGAGCGCGGCCTCCTCAGAAAGGATGCGACGCTGCTGGAGATCGGCGGCAATATCGGCACCCAGACTGTCTATTTCGCCTTGAGTGGCACTTACGCCCGGATCGTCAGCATCGAGCCCGACCCGCGCAATTTCCCGCTGCTTGAACTTAACATCCGCCAGAACCGGCTGGAAGAAAAGGTCCACCTCGTCAATTGCGCCGCCGGCGAGCGCGAAGGCGAGATCGACTTCTTCCTCAACCGCAACAATCACGGCAAGAGCAGCGCCATCCGCCAGAGCCCGACCGACAGGAAGATCAGCGTGCCGGTGAAGCCGGTCTCCGAAATCCTCGCCGGCCTTTCGATCGATCCTGGAGCAATCGGCCTCGTCTGGATGGATATCGAAGGCTATGAACCGATCGCCTGCCGCTCGATGCAGCCCCTGCTTGCCCGCCGCGTACCGCTCCATATGGAAATCACCCCGCTCTTCTACGGAACCGAGGGAACGAGAGCTTTCATCTCCATGCTCGCCAGCTACTATGAGGACTGCCTCGTCCTCTTCGAGGACCGCGAGGAGGAGATGAAGGTGCGCGATCTGCCCGGCGAATTCGATCAGTATAACGTGCTGCTTCTGCCGTAGGGGCGGCTACGGAGCCATCCCTTTGCACGCCACGCCTTAAGGGATCAGCAAAATACTGCCTGCGGCCCGCCCTGACTCCATTTCGATATGCGCATTTGCAACATCTGCCAGGCTGAACTCGGCCGCGATCTGGCAGACGATCCCTGCTTCCATGGCCTGGACTGCCGCCTGCGCCGCCTCGCGGTATCTGTCGACATCGGCGCACCAGGCCATGATGCTCGGGTGAGAGAGCGACTTGCCGGGCCGAAGCTCCTCGACCGGAACCGGAGGAACCGGTCCGGCGGCTTGCCCGATGGTCACAGCCATCCCGAAGGCTCGGACCGAACGAAGGCTTTTGACCAGCATATCGCCGCCAATTCCGTCAATGGCGACGTCAACGCCGTTGCCATTCGTAAGCAGTTGGACTTCCGCGACAATATCGGCCTCGCGCCCGATGATGAGATGATCCGCGCCGAAGGACTTGGCGAGCACCGCCTTTTCGGGCGTGCTGACGGTGCCGATCACCGTGGCATTGAGCGACTTGGCCCAGCGAACGAGGATGCTTCCAAGCCCACCAGCGGCCGCGTGGATCAGAATACGACTTCCGTCGCGAACATCGCACGTCTTCTTCAGCAGCATGTAGGCCGTCATGCCCTTGAGCAGCGAGCTTGCAGCCGTTTTCGCCGAAACCGCTTCGGGAAGCCTGATCACTCTTTCAGCGGCAATGGTCCTTGTCGAGCAATAGGCTCCGACCGGCGGCCCCGCATACGCCACCCGGTCGCCCTCTTGCAAGCCCGTCACGTCAGGACCGACCGCTGCCACGACACCCGCAGCCTCAGCACCGATCACCGCCGGATAGAAGGGCATCGGATAGATGCCCTTCCGATGATAGATGTCCAGGAAGTTGGTCCCCATCGCTTCATGACGAATTTTTATCTCGCCTCGACCGGGAGCGGCCGGACGGTGATCCTGTACCTGAAACCGCGTGACGTCGCCGGGGGCGTTCAACATTACGATCTGATCTGTCATCGTGAGATCTCCTTGATGCGCACAGGCTACCGGCTGGCCAAACCTGTGAAAATTCCCTATTGCTGCACAATGAGTGGGAACAAATTCACACAACTCGATTGGGACGACTTGCGGCATTTTCTGGCGCTGGCGCAGTCGGGAACGTTTCTCGGCGCGGCAAAGCAGCTGGGGGTCGAACACGCGACCATAAGCCGGCGCGTCTCATCGCTTGAGGCTAAGCTGGAACGCAAGCTCATCGACCGTCGCGGGCGGCGCGTCATTCTCACTCTGGAAGGGGAGAAGGTTGCCAAACATGCCGCTGTCATCGCCCTGCAAACTGCCGCGGTCGAGCAGATTGGGCGCAGCAGTGCGACGGAAGTGCGCGGCCATGTGCGGATCAGCGCCCCTCCCGCTCTTTCGAGCGTGCTTCTGGCAAAACCGATCGTCGCTATCCGGCGCGATCATCCGGGTGTTCAAATTACGCTTGTTGGCGAGAAACGGTTTACGTCTTTGAACCGGCGCGAGGCTGACATCGCGGTCCGACTGTCAAGACCGGAAGATGGCGACTATTCGATCACCAAGCTCCACGAGCTGACTTTCAATCTCTTCGCCTCGAAGCGTTATCTCGAAACCGTTGCGCCGTCCGAATGGACCTTCATCGGCTACGACGAAGCGATGAATGCCTCGCCGCAGCAGCTGCGTCTCAAGGAAGTGGCCGCCGGCCGCCCAATTGCATTGAGATCATCCGTTCTCGAGTTTCAGGTCGCGGCCGCAAGGCTCGACGGAGGTGTCGTCATGCTACCCGATTTCGCAGTCCCCGGAGATCTCCAGCGCATCGAGGGCGAACATGCTCTGCTAAGGGAGCTGTGGCTGGTCGTGCACTCGGAGATCAAGGACGTTCCGTCCATTCGTGTCGTCCTCGATGCGCTCAAGCGCGCGTTCAAAAAGGAGCCTCATGCCGGCCCGCCCCATTTGTCCGAGTAAATCAACGATATCGGCCAGGAGCGGCAGCGACGCTGCGACACCCTCGCCGGCGTGGCTGCGCACCATGCCGTCAAGGCAGCGGAACCGGCGTGTCAGCGAGCGTTCTGAGATAGGCGATCACATCAAGCCGATCGGTTTCATCCGGCGCGCCACGGATTTCCATGTCGACGCCAGGCGTCGTCAAAGTGGGACCGGCTAGAAAAATATTGAGATCTTCATACGTCCAGGTCCCCTCCCAAGCGGACAGCGTTTTGGAGTAGCCGTCGAATTTGGTCGAAGCCTTGTCGCGCCCGACGACGTTCCAAAGGCTCGGTCCCCTAGTAGGTCCACCCTGGGCACGGGTGGCATGGCAGGAGGAGCAGTTGGGCGCAAAGAACGCCGCGCCCTTTGCCGGGTCGCCGTCCGCCAGCTTCGCGGAAATCGGCTCGGGTTTCAAAATGGTGACGCCATGCGCCAGCAGATAGGCGGCGATGTCGGCATGATCGTCATGCTTTGCAAGATGATAGGCCGTGATGATAGCCGGTAGACGGGCGGGGTCACCCCGGATCCAGACGGCGTTGACGTCTGCCCCGGCTTCGACGAGCACCTTGACGCAATCCAGACAGCTGTTCGCGACCGCGAAATGCAGCATGCGCTCACCCCTGGCTGCGGCATTCGGGTCAGCACCATGCGCCAACAGCAGGCGCATGATATCGACGGCGTTGGTCAAAACGGCGCCTGTAAGCGGCAGGCCGAGCGACGACTGGCTGTTCACACCGGCCCCGCGCTTGATCAGCAATTCCACTGCTTCGGGATGGCCGCTGCGAATTGCCAGAAAGAGAGGTGTAGCGTCCTTCTCTTGCTCCTCAATGTCGGCACCGGCATCAAGCGCCGCCGCGATGGCCGTCAGGTCGCCGCTCTTGACCGCGTCGTGAAGCGGGCCGCCATGGGCGGCTACAGCAGCGCTCAAATAGATGAGAAGGCTTCCGATCAACTCACGCATCTGGCTCTCCCCCGGCCAATACGGTGATCGATGATTATAGACCCAATCAGCCCCATCGGCCAGTAGGCAGTATGCCAATCGGACGAATGGCATTGCCAACGGCGGTCAACTTGAAAACTGGCGACGGTGAAGTCCCCGCACCTCGCTGGCAGGTCGTCGTCATCCCGATTTCTGGATCAGTTGTCAGGTGGCGAAATGCCGCGAAGCTGAAAGAGTTCGCATCAAACGATGCTTCCTTGCCTCTGTCCGGGAATGCTCACGATATTTCGCAGAGCTTCCCGGAAAAACTGCTGGCGGTCACATCATTCCTGCCACCACTTCGCTCTTTCAAGGATGACTTTCCAAATCACTTTCCGATTGTCGGGAACCCGGATATCGATGGTTTTGCCTTTTCCCTCTTTACCTCTTCACATACGGCAGACACCGCCAAAAGCCCTGGCTCGCTATAAGATCCGACATTCCAAGAGCGGTTGCAGCTTTGATTGCCGATTCTGGCGTGAAACCGCATGTTGATCTCGTCACGTCACGAAGGAACATGGCTGCCGCTTTGCGATCGTCGGACCTCAGCGTGTCAAACGCATAAATTGCAATGAGGCAGCTCTGCCGCGTCGGCGTTCAAAAGCGACGCTTGGGCGGAGAGGCTTTTAACTTCGATGGCCACGAGATGGGCTTGGTTCGCGACGTGCCGGGGATTCGCTCATACAATGTGGTGCTTTGCATGCCTCGCCCCGCCGCGTAGCCGGCTCATCCGCCCGCTTATGTCCTCCGATACACAAAATACCGCCCTTCCTTGATCCCCTCCGGCAGCGGCAGGGCCACCAACTCGGCATGCTCCAGCGGCAGGCCGCTGACGGCGATGCCGTTTGGGGCGAGGACGCCGGCCATTAGATGCGGCAGCCAGGTCAGCGTTACCGCGTCGATCTCGTCATGGCCGGTGCCGATATCGGCATGGGCGAGCGCCGCGCCGATGCCGAGGAAGGCCTGGCCGGACTCGCGGATATTGCCGGTCACCATATCTTCCGCCGCTGGCGTCGAGGCCGAATAGGAGCGGACCTCCCAGTCGAAGGCGACGATGCGGCGGCCGGGGAAATTTTCGCGCAGGTGATCATAGGTGCGGCCGTTGCCGAGGCCGAATTCCAACACCGGGCCTTCCATTTCGCCGACCAGATCGATGATCGCGTTCAAAATGTCGCGTTGGGCCGTCAACCGGCGAATGAAGCTGTCGAGGCGGCTCATCTAATCCGTATCCGTGATGAAAAATCGTCCGCGGGTGCTAACACATGAAACCTTGCCAAGTCGATTGCCGTACATGGGAAATGGCGTTGCAGTGGCAACATGGGTCTGTGCTAAGCTGGATGACATGAAAACCGTGACCGACGAAGAATTCTTTGCCGCCGTGCCGCTGTTCAGCGCCTTCGAGGGCGTGACCGATGCCGCCAATTATCGGCCGCTGCCGGATGGCTGGGTGCTGGCGCTTGCCGATATCGTCGGCTCGACGCAGGCAATCGCCGGCGGACGCTACAAGGACGTCAACATGGCGGGCGCCAGCGTCATTTCGGCTGTCTTGAATGCCGTCGGCAAGGGCGATTATCCCTTCGTCTTCGGCGGCGACGGCGCGCTGATTGCGCTTCCGGGCTCGCTGGAGCAGGCGGCGCGCGACGCCCTCTCCGCCGTGCAGATCTGGGTCGAGGAGGATCTCGGCCTGATGCTGCGCGTCGCCATCGTTCCGGTCGCCGACACCCGCGCCGAGGGGCTTGACGTGCGCGTCGCGCGTTATTCGGCAAGCCCGCACGTCACCTATGCGATGTTCTGGGGCGGCGGCACCAGCTGGGCGGAACGACAGATGAAGCTCGGCCATTACGCCGTCGAGCGCGCAGCGGCCGGAACACGCCCCGATCTCACCGGCCTTTCCTGCCGCTGGAGCCCGATCGATGCGCAGAACGGCGAGATCGTCTCGATCATCGCGGTGCCCGGCGAAGGCAGGCCGGGCGAGGAATTCCGCAACCTCGTGAACGGTATCGTCGCCATCACCAGCGAGCAGAACCGCGGCAGCCATCCGGTGCCGGCCGACGGCCCGGAGCTTGCCTTCTCGCTGCACGGCATCAATCGCGAGGCCAAGGCCACAGCCCCCGCCGGTCGGCGCTTGCGCCAGAAGCTCATCATCTTTTTGCAGCTCGCCATCACGGTGATCTGCTATCGGCTCGGTATTCCGCTCGGCCGCTTCGATGCGCGCCGCTATAAGCGCGACGTCGCCGGCAATTCCGATTTCCGCAAATTCGACGACGGGCTGAAGATGACGGTCGACGTCGACGCCGAACATCTGAAACGGATCGAGACGCTGCTGGAAGCGGCACGCGCCAAGGGCATTGCACGCTACGGGCTGCATCGCCAGGCCTCGGCGCTGATGACCTGCTTCGTGCCGACGCCGATTTCGCGCGACCATATGCATTTCATCGACGGCGCTTCGGGCGGTTATGCGGTGGCCGCCAGCCGGATGACCGGCAAATCACTTTCTGCAGCGCCGAGCGTCATTTGAGAGGCGCTCCGAAAACGGCATAGGGGGCGATCATAGCTGATCGCACCCCTGCCACACCACCCGGCATGCGGGTCCGCACCGGGCGGTTCGAGAGATTGAGGTTAGGCGAGTCTGGGCATACCGAGTTGATCGGCCCATTTAATCGTGAGCACAGAGTTGAGGAGCTTGGCGCTGTTGCGCCACCAGCGACGGGAATTACCCGCCACCTGGCGCGCCGCATTGAGGTTTGCTCCCCTTGCCGTCAGTTCCCGGAAGATCGTCCAGCCTCGCTTCCATTGCTTGAGCTGAATAGCCCGCAAACGATGGCGCATCCACTCGTCCAGATCGTTAAAGACCCGAGGTGTTTGTGCCAGTCTGAAGTAGGCTTTCCATCCGCGCACGAAGGCACCCAGCCGTTCGACCACCGCCTTCAAGGACCGCCCCGTTACCCGGGTCGTCAGATGACGCACCTTATCCTTGAACGCTCTTATGGCCTTGTCGGCCACCCGTCGCTTGACCACACCCCCGGCTTGCCGAAAGGCATAGCCGAGGAATTTGCGGCCGTAGACGCTGGCAACGGCGCTCTTGGTTTCGTTCACCGTCAGGTGAAGCCGGCCATAAAGACGCCGCAGCAGAGCCATCACTCGTTCGCCTGCCCGTCGCGACCGCACATAGATGTTGCAGTCGTCGGCATAGCGGCAGAAGGCATGGCCCCGCCGTTCGAGTTCCTTGTCCACCTCATCCAGCAGCAGGTTGGCCAACAGCGGTGACAATGGCCCGCCCTGCGGCGTGCCACAGGTCCGCTTGATGACCGCATCCCCATCGACGATGTCGGCGTTCAGGTAAGCCCGAACCAGGCGGATGACGCCAGGATCGGGGATTTTCCTGCGCAGACGGTCGATCAGGATGTCGTGGTCAACCCGGTCGAAGAACTTCTCCAGGTCCACGTCCACCACGACCCGCCGTCCGGACTGTACGAATGATTGCGCCGCCAAGACGGCATCGTGCGCACCGCGTCCTGGGCGGAAGCCGTAGCTGTGCGGGCTGAAGGTCGGATCAAGGATCGGCTGGAGGACTTGCAGGAGCGCCTGTTGGATCAGGCGGTCCAGCACCGTGGGGATGCCAAGCTCACGCTCGCCGCCCCCAGGCTTCGGGATCATCACGCGACGCACCGGCTGTGGCCGATACGTCCCCTCCCGCAGACTGTCGCGGATGGCAGGCCAGCATTGGCGCAGCATCGCAGCCGTCTGGTCGATGTCCAGGCCGTCCACACCCGCAGCACCCTTGTTGGCTCGTACCTGCTTTAATGCCCGCTGAAGGTTCTCTCGCCTCAGGGCCGCCTCAAGCAGCCCCGCACCTGTGTCGTTGCCAGTCCGTGGCGGGGGCGCGGCTTCGTCGAGATCGCAGCACCGACGGGCTTCACCCGCTTGCCTCTCCGATCTCCCGGATTGTCCCGGCATCTGACGCATGGCCTTGCTCATCCTCGGTGGGAACTTCACTCTCTCTCGTTCGGCCCTTCGTTCGCGCCAAGGCGCTCCCTACTACGGCCTCTGCTGACTTCTCGCTCCGGTTCGACACCGTCGCCCTTTCAGGCACAAGGCGAGATCTCCCCAGGTAAGAACGCACTCCTTCCCTGCACGACCGCCGGATTTACGCCACCGCCCCTTGGTCACAAGAGCTTCGCGGTTCTTTGCCCGCTCGCCCTGGTCGGCACCGCCTCATATCCGGTTCTTGTCCATCGGCCCGCAGTTTCGATCCACGCTTCCTCCCCACGGTCGGTCGCCCTTCCGCAGTTGCGCTTCACTTCGCTCGCCATGACCAGCTTACGGTGGGACTTCCACCCACAAGAATGCGCCCATGCTGGGCGCACAAAGCAAAACCCGCCGCTTTGAGGCGACGGGCTGATCTTATCCTGATTTAGGGAAGGACTTATTTGAAATGGCAACGACCGGTCGGGGTGGTTTCTTTGTCGCCGTCATCATAGCGGATCGACTCGGCTTATGCCGTCGCGCTGCTTTTATGCCTTGATGACGTGATCGGCCGAAAGGCCTAGCCGGTTGAAGACGTTGCGGGTGTCGATGATCAGCGTAGCGCTTTTTGCGAGCGCCGCATAATCCACGCTGTCATGGTCGGTCGCAATCAGCACCGCATCGTAACCGCTCACAGCTTCCGGCGTCAGCGCCGCCGATCGGCGGCCCTTCAGCGCCTGGTATTCGCGTGTCGGCGGGATCTCGGCGACGAAGGGATCGTGATAATCCGCCCGTCCGCCGCGTTCCTCGATGATCTCGATCAGCCGCAGCGACGGGCTCTCTCTAATATCAGCGACGTTCTTCTTGTAGGCGAGCCCGATCACCAGCACCTTGCTGCGGCTCAGCGCCTTGCCGGCGCGGATATCGAGCGCTTCGGCAAGCTTGCCGACGACATAACGCGGCATCGCCGAATTGATCTCGCCGGCGAGCTCGATAAAGCGGGTTGGGAGCTCGTATTCGCGCGATTTCCAGGTGAGGTAGAAGGGATCGATCGGGATGCAGTGGCCGCCGAGGCCGGGGCCGGGATAGAAGGGCATATACCCGAAGGGCTTGGTCTTGGCTGCGTCGATCACTTCCCAGACGTCGATGCCCATCGCCGCATAGACGGTCTTCAGCTCGTTGACGAGGGCGATGTTGACGGAACGGAAGATGTTCTCCGTGAGCTTGACTGCCTCGGCCGTCGCATTCGAGGAGACCGGAACGACGGTCGATACCGCCGCGCCGTAAAAGGCCTTCATCAAGGACAGCGCCTCGGGCCCGTCGCCGGCGACGACCTTCGGGATGGTGGCGGTATGATAATGCTGATTGCCTGGATCCTCGCGCTCCGGGGAGAAGCCGACGAAGAAATCCGAACCGGATTTCAGCCCGGTGCCTTCGAGGATGACCTTGACGATATCGTCGGTCGTGCCGGGATAGGTGGTCGATTCCAGCACGACGAGCTGGCCAGGGCGCAGATGCCCAGCAATCGAGCGCGACGTCGCCTCGACGAAGGAGAGATCGGGATCGCGATGTTTGGTCAGCGGCGTCGGCACGCAGATGATGATGACGTCGCACTCGGCGAGCCCGGCGAAATCGGTGGTCGCCTGAAAGCGGCGAGCCTCGATCTCCGCGGCAAGCGCCTCATTGCTGACGGCGTCGATATAGGAACGGCGGGCATCGAGCGCCACCATCTTGGAGGGATCGATGTCGAAGCCGGTGACCGCAAAACCGCTGCGCGCCACCGCCATCGCCAGCGGCAGGCCGACATAACCGAGCCCGATGACGCCGGCACGGGCGTTGCGGGTTTCGATCTTCTGCAAGAGCGTGTCGAAGGTGGAGATGGCCAAGGCGGGATCTTTCAAACGGGAAGAGGAAGCTGATCTAATGCATGATCGCGGTGAATTAAACCCGGGTCCTTTTCTCCCGGCGGCAATGCCGTCCGGTTAGCGCCCAAAAGCTGCCGCTCACCGGTTCCAGTCACCCTCGACCGGGATCGGTGGGCGTCAAGAAGATGAAGGCGCCGGCAAAGCTCACGTAAAAGTCGCAGCTGGTCCCATATTCTTCGCCGTCTTGCTCCATAAGCCACCCCACGCTCCGTCGTCCTCGGGCTTGACCCGAGGACCCACGCGCCTTCACACCAGCGGCAGGCATGGATCCCAGGCTCAAGGCCTGGGATGACGGAGTATGGGGGTCTGTTCTGCCAAACTCGACGTTGGCGCAACGGATGACGGATCGCACTTCCTGGTTCAACGCGCTGCCGTCGCCATCTGCCTTCGCTCCTGGTCGACCACCCAGCCGTGCCCTCAGAGCGGGACGAAGGTCGGTCTCGCCGATATCCACATCGAAAATCCCTTACCCGGGTGTGGCCGAAATGCCCCGGCACAATCCTTTGTTGCAACTTGAGCGCACAAAAAAATCCCGATCCCATTGTTTCGCATTTGCAGCATCCCTATTTTGGCTTTCAACAATAAACTGCCGTGAAAGGACTGCCCGTCCGGTCCTCCATAGGGGAGCAGAGGGGTGCCGCTGTCGGGCTCTCGGCAGATCGTTGACAAATAATACCGCTCGTACATCCTGATTTCCTTGTGACCTGCGCATGAAAATGTGCCGGCAGGGGATTTTTGGCTCTTGGGGATGGCGTGCCTTATGAGGATCATACCGAGAATGAGCACGATCGAATCCAGCGTGTCCTCCATCCTGTTGGACCGGGTCGCTGAGTGGCTGACGAACTCTTCGCTGGCCGGAGACGAGCTTGAAAACATCGTGCGCGGTTTCTGCGAGAGGATTGCGTCGGCCGGCCTGCCGATCGCACGGGTGCATCTGACCTTTTCGATGCTGCATCCGCTTTACGACGCCTTGAGCTTTACCTGGCGGCGCGCGAGCGGCGTCACCATCGAGGGCTTCCGCATGCCGGCAGGGCAGAAGCCGGACCGTTTTCTGCAGAGCCCCTATTATTACCTGCTCGACAACAACCTGCAGCACATCCGCCGCCGCCTGATGCAGGAAGGGCCGGCCGAATTTCCGATCTTCGAGGACCTGCGCAAGGACGCCATCACCGATTACCTCGCCTTCGTGCAGCCCTTCGGCGACGGCTCGGTGCAGGGCATGATGGGCTCCTGGTCGACCGACCACCACAACGGCTTCTCCGACGACATGATCGACGCGCTTCTTCGGATGCAGAACCATCTGGCGGTCGCCGCCAAGATGGCCGTGCTCGGCAAGCTCGCCAACAACATGCTGACCACCTATCTCGGCGGCGATGCCGGCAAGCGGGTGCTGAATGGCCAGATCCGCCGCGGCGACGGCGAGACGATCCGTGCGGCACTCGTCATGGGCGACATGCGCGAATCCACAATGTATGCCGAAAAGGAAGGCCGCCAGGCCTACATCGACACGCTGAACCAGTTCTTCGACGCGATCGCCGCGCCCTTCAACCGCAACGGCGGGGAGATCCTGAGCTTCCTCGGCGACGGCTTCCTCGCCGTCTATCCCTGCGGGCGCCACAAGGACCCGTCGAAAATAGCCTGCGAGGCAGCGCTTTCCGCCGTCCATCAGGCGCAGGCGCGGGTCGCCGAACTCAACAAGGACCGCGAGGCGAAAGGCCTGAGCAAAGTCGGCTACGGCATCGGCCTGCATGTCGGCAACGTCATGTTCGGCAATGTCGGCCTGAAAGACCGGCTGACCTTTTCCGCCTTCGGCTCGGCCGTCAACGAGGTCCAGCGGCTGCAGATCCTGACTAAGAAATACGGCCGCGAGGTCGTCGCCAGCCAGGCTTTCGCCGGTTATTGCGGCGGCGAATGGACGACGCTCGGCGAAGAAAAGCTGCGCGGCATCCGCCAGAAGGTGACCGTACTACAGCCGCGGGCGCCGGCCCCCGAGATCAACGTCGACGAGGGCTTCCGCGAGTCGGTGCAGAACGGGCTTTCCGAGGCCGAGCAAGTCATTCTCCTGCACCGGGACGCGAAGAAACACGTGGAGCGTACAACCATGGAGAAGTTCATCCAGTAGATACTCGAATGCCTGCAATGAATCTGCGCGTCTCGCCTGGGGAACTTCGGCGAGATGCAGTGGTTTTCCCTTGACTGTCATCTGCTAGACACCCCGTTTGCGGTGCGATAGTGTGCCTTAACGGGAACATAGAAGACTGGGGAATTTCATTGGTATGGCGTCTGCAGCCGATTTGTTGCGTATTGAAAATCTCGACATCTCCTTCTCGGTTTTCGGCGACCGGCTGCGTGTCGTAAAGGAAGCCAATCTTCGCATTCTTCCAGGCAAGGTTACCGCTCTCGTCGGCGAATCCGGCTCCGGCAAATCGGTAATCAGCCAGTCGGTGATGGGCATCCTGCCCAACCCGGCCAGTGCTTCCGGCAGCATCCTTTTCACCGATCCGCTCGACGGCAGCACGACGGATATCCTGTCGCTTTCGCGCGACAGCGAGGAAATGCGCGATCTGCGCGGCCGGCGCATGGCGACGATCTTCCAGGAGCCGATGACCTCGCTTTCGCCGCTGCACACGGTCGGCAACCAGATCAGCGAAGTGCTTTTGATCCATACTGAGATCGACAAGCAGGAAGCGCGTGAGAAGACCGAGGAAATGCTCGGCCTCGTCGGCTTTACCAATCCGCACCGCACCTACGACATGTATCCGTTCGAGCTGTCGGGCGGCATGCGCCAGCGCGCGATGATCGCCATGGCGCTGATCTGCAAGCCGGCGCTATTGATTGCCGACGAGCCGACGACGGCGCTCGACGTGACGATCCAGGCGCAGATCCTCGAATTGCTGCGCGAACTGCAGGCCAAGCTCGGCATGGCGATGCTGCTCATCACCCACGATCTCGGCATCGTCGCCAACATGGCAGACGAGGTGGTCGTCATCTATCACGGCGAGATCATGGAAGCCGGGCCGGTCGAGGCGATCTTCCGCAATCCGCAGCATCCCTATCTCAAGGCGCTGATGGCCGCCGTTCCGCATTTCGACATGAAACCCGGAGAGCGGCTGAAGGCATTGCGCGACGTGCCGGTCAATCTCGAGACCCTCGTCGGCAAGAAAAAGCCGTTGCAGGCGGAGGCGCCGGGCACGCTGCTTTCGGTCGCCAACCTCTCGAAAACCTATAAGACCCGCAAGCGCAGTTTCCTCGGCAAGCACGAAGCCGCCGTCGTGCACGCCGTCGACGACGTCAGCTTCGACATCCGCCGCGGCGAATGTCTGGGCCTTGTCGGCGAATCCGGTTGCGGCAAGACGACACTCAGCAAGATCCTGATGCGCGCCATCACACCCGACAGCGGCGCTGTGGAGTTCAACGACGGCAAGGACGTGATCGACGTGCTTTCGGTGCGCGGCGAGGCACTGCAGGATATGCGCACCAAGATCCAGATGGTATTCCAGGATCCGGTCTCCTCGCTCTCGCCGCGCATGACGGTGCGCAACATCCTCAGCGAACCGCTGGAGATCCACGACCGCGGCGACAGTGACGAGCGCAAGCGCAAGGTCGAAGGCCTGATGGCGGCGATCGGCCTCGACAAGCGTTACCTCAGCCGTTACCCGCACAGTTTTTCCGGCGGCCAGCGCCAGCGCATCGGCATTGCCCGTGCGCTTGCGCTCGGCCCGAAGCTCATCATCCTCGACGAGCCGGTCTCGGCGCTCGACGTCTCCGTCCAGGCGCAGATCCTCAACCTGTTGAAGGACCTGCAGAAGGAGCTGGGGCTGACCTATCTGTTCATCTCGCACAATCTCGCCGTCGTCGATTACATGGCCGACCGCATCGCCGTGATGTGCAAGGGCCGCATCGTCGAGATCGCGCCGCGTGAAATCATCCTGCGTGATCCGGTGCACCCCTATACGAAATCGCTGCTCGCCGCCGTCCCCTTCCCCGATCTTGATCGGCCGCTCGATTTCAAGGCGCTCCGGGAAAACGGCGCGGCCGACAAGCAGAACTGGGGCGTGACCTTCACCGCCGAGCATGACGACGCCGCCGAGCTTGCCTATGCCGATCTCGGCGACGGCCATCTGGTGCGCGCCCGCAAAGGCGCCGATGCCAAGGAGTTGCGAGGATGGTGACGCGTCGCACCTTTCTGAGCGGCCTTGTCGGCGCGGCAATCGCCCCCGCGGTGCTTCGGGCGGAGCCGGCCGGCGAGCCTGAGTTTCTCAAGGAGCGGCTGGCATCGGGCAGCCTGCCTGGTATGGCCGAGCGTATTCCCGCCCGCCCGCGCATCGTCAACCTGAAGGAGATGGGGCTCGCTCCCGGCAGCTACGGCGGCACGGTGCGCACCATCATCGGCAGCCAGCGCGACATCCGCTTCATGACGATTTACGGCTATGCCCGGCTGATCGGCTACAACAAGCACCTACAGTTCCAGCCCGATATCCTCGCCGATTTCCACTCGGAAGACGATACTATCTTCACCTTCACGCTGCGCGAGGGCCATAAATGGTCCGATGGAGAGCCGTTCACGGCCGACGACTTCCGCTACTGGTGGGAAGACGTCATCCTGAACGACAAGCTGACGCCGGGCGGCGGCGCGCTGGAGCTTCGCCCGCACGGCAGCCTGCCGCGTTTCGAGGTCCTCGATCCGCTGACGGTCCGCTACACCTGGGAAAAGCCCAACCCGATGTTCCTGCCGACGCTGGCAGGGCCGATCCCGCTCGTCATCGTCGGGCCGGCGCATTATCTCAAGCAGTTCCATAAGAAGTTCCAGCCCGACCAGGCGAAGATGGAACAGATGATGCAGGCCAACCGCGTCAAGAAATGGCAGGACCTGCACATCAAGATGGCCCGCTCCTACCGGCCTGAGAATCCCAACCTGCCGACGCTCGATCCCTGGCGCAACACGACGGCGCTACCGGCCGAGCAATTCGTTTTCGAGCGCAACCCGTTCTTCCACCGCGTCGACGAGACCGGAAGGCAGCTTCCTTATCTCGACCGGTTCATCCTCAACGTCTCCTCCTCCTCGATCATCGCCGCCAAGGCGGGTGCCGGCGAAGCCGACCTGCAGGCGACCGGCATCGACTTCAACGACTACACCTTTCTGAAAGAAGCTGAGAAGCGCTTCCCGGTGAAGGTCAATCTCTGGAAGGTGGCTCGCGGTTCGCGCATCACGCTGCTGCCTAACCTCAACTGTGCCGACGAGGTATGGCGCGGTCTTTTCCGCGATGTGCGCCTGCGCCGCGCCTTGTCGCTGGCGATCGACCGGCACGAGATCAATATGGTCGCCTTCTATGGCTTGGGCACGCCAAGTGCCGATACCGTGCTGCCCGACAGCCCGCTGTTCAAGCAGGAATATGCCGATGCCTTCGTGAAGTTCGATGCCGACGAGGCCAACCGGCTGCTCGACGAGGTCGGCCTGACAAAGCGCGGCGATGACGGCATAAGGCTGCTGCCGGACGGGCGGCGCGCCGAGATCACCGTCGAAACTGCCGGCGAGAGCAATCTCGACACCGACGTGCTGGAACTGGTGCACGATCACTGGGCCAATATCGGCCTTGCGCTTTATACCCGCACCTCGCAGCGCGACGTCTTCCGTAACCGCGCCATGAGCGGCTCGATCATGATGTCGATCTGGTACGGCCTCGACAATGGTGTTCCCACGGCCGACATGTCGCCCTCCGGACTGGCGCCGACCCTCGACGATCAGCTGCAATGGCCGCTCTGGGGCATGCATTACCTCTCCGCCGGCCAGGAGGGCACAGCGCCCGACCTGCCTGAGGCGGCCGAACTGGTCGACCTGCTCGGCCAGTGGGGCTCGACCGCAAAATTCGAGGAGCGCCAGGTGATCTGGCACAAGATGCTGGCGCTCTATACACAGCAGGTGTTCTCCATCGGGCTGATCAACAGCACGCTGCAGCCGGTCCTTTGCGCTGCAAAGCTGCAGAACTTGCCGGAGAAAGCCCTCTACGGCTTCGATCCCACCTCCTATCTCGGCATCTACATGCCGGATGCATTCTGGTACAAGGAGGCCTGAGGCGTGCTCAGATACATTCTCTGGCGCGTCGCCGCCATGGTGCCGACGCTCTTCGTCATTTCGGCGCTGGTTTTCACCATCATCGAGCTGCCGCCGGGTGACTTCTTCGAGAGCCAGATCGCCGAGCTGCGCGCTTCCGGCGAGACCGCCAACCTCCAGGAAATCGAGGAGATGCGACAGCAATACGGTTTCGACAAGCCGGAAATCGTGCGCTATTTCTACTGGGTCGGCGGCATGCTGCACGGCGATTTCGGCTATTCCTTTGAATACCAGATGCCGGTTTCCGATGTGGTCGGCGAGCGCCTGTGGCTGACGATCCTCGTCTCCTTCACGACGATCCTCCTCACCTGGCTGATTGCCTTTCCGATCGGCATTTATTCGGCCACGCACCAGTATAGCTGGAGCGATTACGGGCTGACCTTCCTCGGCCTGCTCGGCATCGCCGTTCCGAATTTCATGCTGGCGCTGATCCTGATGTATTTCGCCAATATCTGGTTCGGCATCTCGATCGGCCATCTGATGGACCAGCAATATATCTCTGCGCCGATGAGCTGGGCGAAGGCGCGCTCAATTCTCTCCCACCTGTGGATCCCCGTCATCATCGTCGGCACGGCAGGGACTGCCGGCATGATCCGGCGGCTGCGCGCCAACCTGCTCGACGAGATGCAGAAGCAATATGTGACGACGGCGCGCGCCAAGGGCCTGCATCCGATACGGGCGCTGCTGAAATATCCGCTGCGCATGGCGCTCAACTTCTTCGTCGCCGATATCGGCTCGATCCTGCCGTCGATCATCTCCGGTGCCGAGATCGTCGCGATCGTGCTGTCGCTGGAGACGACGGGGCCGATGCTGATCAAGGCGCTGCAGAGCCAGGACATGTATCTTGCCGGCTCGTTCCTGATGTTCCTCGCCTTCCTCAACGTCATCGGCGTTTTGATCTCCGACATCGCCCTCGGCTTCCTCGATCCCCGCATCCGTCTGCAAGGCAGGAGCACCAAATAATGTCGCCCCTTCCCGCACCCGGCGCGCCGCTTCCCCATTACGTCTCGACCGCGCCGTTCGATCCGCTGGCGACCGAAACCATGACGGCGGCGCAATCGCGCATCCATCTAGCTTCGCAGAAGCAGCTGATGTGGTGGAAGTTCAAGCAGCACAAGCTCGCCTTGATCTCCGGCATCTTTCTCGCCGCCGTCTACCTGATGATCCTGATCGTGGAGTTCCTGGCGCCCTACGGCCTGCATACGCGCAATGTCGATTTCATTCACGCGCCGCCGCAGCGTGTGCATTTCTTCGACAAGGGCAATTTCGTCGGTCCCTTCGTCTATGGCCGCAGCATGACGCTCGATCTCGATACGCTGCACCGCGTCTATAAGGACAAGCCGAACGACGTACAGCCGATCCGTTTCTTCTGCCGTGGCGATGCCTATAAATTCTGGGGTATTGCCGCCTCGAACTATCATCTGGTCTGCCCGGCGATCGGCGGGCAGATGTTCCTGCTCGGCACCGACCGGCTCGGCCGCGACGTGCTCTCGCGCATCCTCTACGGCGCGCGGATATCGCTGACGATCGGCCTGATCGGCATTTCGATCAGCTTCCTGCTCGGCATCGTCATCGGCGGCCTTGCCGGTTATCGCGGCGGCATTTTCGACCTCGTCGTCCAGCGCCTGATCGAAGTGCTGCAATCGCTGCCGAGCCTGCCGCTATGGATGGCGCTGGCCGCCATCATGCCGGTGACGTGGAGCCCGATCGTCATTTATTTCGGGATCACCGTCATCCTCGGCATCATCGACTGGACGGGGCTTGCCCGCGCCGTGCGCTCCAAACTTCTGGCGCTGCGCGAAGAAGATTACGTCCAGGCGGCACAGCTGATGGGCGCCAGCACGCCGCGCATCATCGGACGGCATCTGGTGCCGGGTTTCATGTCGCATCTGATTGCCTCGGCGACGATTTCGATCCCCGGCATGATTCTCGGCGAGACCGCGCTCTCCTTCCTCGGCCTCGGCCTTCGCCCGCCGATCACCAGCTGGGGCATCCTGCTGACCGAGGCAAAAAGCGTCAGCGTCATCGCCTTTTATCCTTGGCTGCTCTATCCGATCATTCCTGTTGTTCTTGTCATTTTGGCGTTCAACTTTCTGGGAGACGGCTTGCGTGATGCGGCAGATCCCTACAAATAGCAGAAAACCCGGCGGCGCCTTATGGTACCGCCCCCGCCACGTGGCCTCCGGACGGTGGGGGTACTAACGCATGCTGTTCACCCCGGAGGGAACACCACCCATGGCCAGACGTCTCGAAGATGCGCGCATCCTCATGTACAGTCACGACACCTTCGGCCTCGGCCATCTCAGGCGCTGTCGCGCGATCGCCCATGCGCTGGTCGAGGATTATCGCGGCCTCAACATTCTGATCATTTCGGGTGCGACGATCGCCGGCGCCTTCGACTATCGTGCCCGCGTCGACTTCGTGAAGATCCCGAGCGTCATCAAGCTGCGCAACGGCGAATATACCTCGCTTGCCAGCCATATCGATCTGCACGAGACGCTGAAGATGCGCGAATCGAGCATTCGCCACACGGCCGAGACCTTCCAGCCCGATATTTTCATCGTCGACAAGGAGCCGATGGGACTGAAGGGCGAGGTCGAGGATACGCTTGCCTATCTCAAGGCCCGCGGCACCGTGCTGGTGCTCGGCCTGCGCGAGGTGATGGACGCGCCGCATCTGCTCGACGCCGAGTGGAAGCGGAACGGCATCATGCAAAAGATCGACCAATATTACGACAGCGTCTGGGTCTATGGTCCGCCGGATTTCTACGATCCGCTTGTCGGTCTCGACGTGCCAGCGAGCCTGCGCCGAAAGATGGATTTCGTCGGCTTCCTGCAGCGCAGCGTCTCCAAGGGCAAGAGTTCGATCAACGCCCGCAAGGATAATTACCTCCTGGTCACGACAGGCGGCGGCGGCGACGGCTCCGATCTCGTCCACGACGTGATGAACGCCTACGAGGCCGATCCGACGCTGACGCAGAAGGCGCTTGTCGTGCTCGGTCCCTATATGCCGGCGGCCGAGCGCGCCAAGCTGGTGCAAAAGGGCGAAGCCATTCCCTATATCGAGGTGATCGAGTTCGACAACCACATGGAAGAGCTGATCGACGGCGCCACCGGCGTCGTCGCCATGGGCGGCTACAACACCTATTGCGAAATCCTCTCCTTCGACAAGCCGGCGCTCATCGTGCCGCGCGTCAAGCCGCGCGAGGAACAGCTGTTGCGTGCCCAGCGGGCAAGCGCGCTCGGCCTCGTCGATATGCTTCTGCCGGAACAATCGGCCGATCCCACCATCATGTCCGAGGCGCTGAAACGTCTGCCTTCCCGCCTGCCGCCGTCAAAGAGCGGCAGCAACATGCATCTTGAAGGGCTGGACCACATCTCGCAGACGGTCGGGCGATGGATTGACGGCCGCGCCAGCCACCTTTCCCTCGTCGCGGAATAGGGCACAGCCTTGCCGCCACGCCGCAAGATCCTCGTCGTGCTGAAAGGCTATCCCCGCCTTTCGGAAACCTTCATCGCCCAGGAGCTGCTCGGCTTGGAAAAGGCCGGCTTTGACCTGACGCTGATTTCGATGCGCCGGCCGACCGACAAGAAGCGCCACCCCGTGCATGACGAGATCAGGGCGCGGGTGGTCTACCTGCCGGAATATCTGCACGAGGAGCCGATCCGCGTGCTGAAAGGCCTGGTCGCCGGGTTCTCCAAACCCGGCTTCAAGGTCCTGATCAAACGTTTCCTCGCTGACCTCAAGCGCGACATCTCCCGCAACCGCTTCCGCCGTCTCGGCCAGGCGCTGGTGCTCGGACGCGAGTGGCCGGATGGCGGGCAATGGCTGCATGCCCATTTCATCCACACGCCGGCCTCGGTGACGGAATATGCGAGCATCCTCACCGGCACACCCTGGACCTGTTCGGCCCATGCCAAGGACATCTGGACGTCGCCGGACTGGGAGCTGCAGGAAAAACTCGGCAGCGCCCGCTGGGCCGTCACCTGCACCAGGACGGGCTATGAGCATATGCGCAAGCTGACCTCCCGCAAGGATGCGGTGCACTTGAGCTACCACGGTCTCGATCTTGCCCGGTTCGGCCATTTTGCCGGCGAGCGTTCAGAGAGAACCGGCAGCGACTCCGACGATCCCGCCTTCATCCTCAGCGTCGGCCGCGCCGTCGAGAAGAAGGGTTATGACGTGCTGCTGCGTGCACTGGCGCTGCTGCCCGCTGACCTGCATTGGCGCATGGACCATATTGGCGGCGGCGAGGAGCTTGCCAAGCTGAAGGCGCTCGCCGGCAAGCTCGGCCTCTCCCACCGCATCGTCTGGAAGGGGGCCATGGCGCAGGAAGACGTGCTCGATCACTACCGCCGCGCCGACCTTTTCGCGCTCGCCTGCCGGATCGCCGCCAATGGCGACCGCGACGGCCTGCCGAACGTGCTGGTGGAGGCTTCGAGCCAGCGGCTCGTCTGCCTCTCGACGGCGGTATCCGGCGTTCCGGAACTTCTGGAGGACGGCGAAAACGGCCTTGTCGTACCGCCGGAGGATCCGGCGCTGCTGGCCAAGGCGCTCGAGACGGCGATCCGCAACCCGGCGCTCCGCAAGCGCCTCGGCGACGCCGCCGAAAGGCGGGTGCGCGACGATTTCGATTATCACTCCAGCATCCGGCAGCTCACCGGCCTGTTCGAGGCCGAATGGCAGAAGGCGTCATGACGGCACCGCGCATCTTCTTCTACGTCCAGCACCTGCTCGGCATCGGCCATATTGCCCGCGCCAGCCGCATCGCCAACGCGCTCGTCAAGGACGGCTTCGACGTCACGGTCGTCACCGGCGGCCTGCCGGTGCCGGGTTTTCCCGGCGACGGCGTCAGGACCGTTGCCCTGCAGCCGGTCGTCGCCAGCAATGCCGGTTTTTCCGGCCTCGCCGATGCCGAGGGCCGCCCCGCCGGCGAGGATTTCCTCAATGCCCGCCGCGATCTGCTGCTTGAGGCCTTCCACGCCGCCAGGCCCGATGTCGTCATCATCGAAGCCTTCCCCTTCGGCCGGCGGCAAATGCGCTTCGAACTGCTGCCGCTGCTTGCGGCGATCGACAAGGCGGAGCCGCGGCCGAAGCTCCTCAGCTCCGTGCGCGACATCCTGCAGGAAAACCGCAAGGCCGGCCGCGACGCGGAGACTGCGGCCCTGGTCAAGGATCATTTCGATGCGGTGCTCGTCCATGGCGACCCCGGTTTCACCAGGCTTGAGGACACTTTTCCGCTGACGGCAGAGATCGCCGACAGGCTGCGTTATACCGGCCTCGTCGCAGCGCCGCCGGCACCGGAACCGACCGAAACCTTCGACATTATCGCATCGGCAGGCGGCGGCGCGGTCGGGGCGGCGCTGATCGGCGCCGCAAAAGAGGCGGCGGCCCTCCTGCCCGGCAATCTTCGCTGGCTGCTGATAGCAGGCCCGAACCTGCCGGAAGCCGATTTCGCTGCACTGTCTGAGGATGCGGCGCCAAACGTGACGCTGGTCCGCTTCCGCAGGGATTTCCCCTCGCTGCTGCGCGGCGCCAAGGTTTCGATCTCCCAGGCAGGCTACAACACGGTCGGCGACCTGCTGCGCACCGAATGCCGGGCAGTCCTCATCCCCTTCGTCGCCGGCGGCGAAACCGAACAGACGGTGCGCGCCGAGCGGCTGCAGGCGCTTGGTCTCGCCGACATTCTGCCGGAAACGGGACTGACGCCGGGCCATGTGAAGGAAGCCGTCGAAAAGGCACTCGCCACGCCGCGGACCGGGCCAGTCTCGCTCGATCTCGACGGGGCTGAGAAAACCGCCGGCATCATTCGCTCCATCATTGCCGGCGACTCGAAGCTTTGAGGATGTCGATGAGCACAGGTGGGTAACCAACGGCTTCGGCAAAGCCGCCCAAATCTTATGCTGCCACTATCTGGCAGCAGCAAGCCTGTATAAGTTGCCGCATGTCCCGCTCCGAACGCCTCCTCGACCTCCTCCAGGTATTGCGCCGCCACCGTCGGCCGGTGAGTGGCGGGGTGCTGGCCGACGAGATAGGCGTCAGTATCCGCACCCTCTATCGGGATATCGCCAGCCTTCAGGCCCAGGGCGCGGCGATCGAGGGCGAACCGGGTGTCGGTTATATCTTGAAACCCGGGTTTCTCCTGCCGCCGCTGATGTTTCCGCCGGAGGAGATCGAAGCGCTTGTCCTCGGCTCCCGGTGGGTGGCGGACAGAGGGGACGATCACTTGCGCGATGCGGCGCGAAATGCGCTGGCGCGGATTGCCGCCGTGCTGCCGCCCGAATTGCGCGACGCACTGGATGCATCCGCTCTCCTGGTGGGGCCTGGCGTCAAACTCCCTGTCGACCAGGTCGATCCGGCACTTCTGCGCAAGGCGATCCGCACCGAACGCAAGCTTTTGATCTCCTATAGCGACGGAGCCGGCGTGGCGTCGGAGCGTGTGGTGTGGCCGTTCGCGCTTGCTTTTTTCGACCAGGTGCGCCTCCTCCTTGGCTGGTGCGAACTCCGCCAGGATTTCCGCTCGTTTCGCACGGATCGAATCGTGCATGCGCAAGTGCTCGACGCCCGGTATCCGAAGCGCCGGCAGGCGCTGCTGAAACAATGGCGGGAGATCCAGGGAATATCGCATCGAGACGTATGATACTGCCAGAATTTGGCAGTGTCTGGCCATAAGCTTCTGCTGTCCAACGAACAACAGGAGAGCCTTATGACCGCCAGCAACAGCATTCTTCTCTACGTGACCGACGCCCCGACGAGCGCCCGCTTCTACACCAGCCTGCTCGGGAAGGAGCCCGTGGAGGCGAGCGCGACCTTCGCCATGTTCATCCTGCCTTCCGGCCTGGGGCTCGGTCTCTGGGGCAAAGCGGGCGTGGAGCCGGCGCCGGCAGCAGCGGGCGGCGGCTGCGACATAGGATTTAAGGTCGCGACATCAGACATGGTCGATGCGACCCATGCCGATTGGCAGGCCAAGGGCGCAAACATCGTCATGGCGCCA
Source organism: Rhizobium acidisoli (assembly GCF_002531755.2). Lineage (NCBI taxonomy): Bacteria > Pseudomonadati > Pseudomonadota > Alphaproteobacteria > Hyphomicrobiales > Rhizobiaceae > Rhizobium > Rhizobium acidisoli. Next base: position 569,012 of record NZ_CP035001.1, read on the forward strand.
ACCGATCTCGATTTCGGCCGAAGCTTCGTCGCCGCCGATCCCGATGGGCATCGTCTGCGCGTCTACACCGTGACCGAGGAGGCTTGAGCCATGGCCAAAGCCTGGATCGCCGTCGCTTCCGCAGAGCATGTCCGCATCGGCCGTCAAGCCGGCTTCATGCAGGTCTGTCACGGCAAGGCATCACCCCTCAGGCGGATCACGCCCGGGGATCGCGTGATTTACTACTCGCCCACCGTCGTCTTTGGCGGCAAAGACCGCCTGCAGGCCTTCACCGCGATCGGCGCGGCACGCGACGGTGCGCCTTACCAGGTGGAGATGGAAAGCGGTTTCAGGCCCTGGCGGCGCGATGTCGATTGGCAGTCGGCAGAGGAAACGCCGATCCGGCCTCTGCTCGACCGGCTTTCCTTCACACGGGTCGGCCCCAATTGGGGCTACCAGCTTCGCTTCGGCCTGTTCGGCATCAGCAATGAGGACGCCGATATGATCGCGGAAGCGATGAGCTGCTCCTATCCGAACGCCGCGCCGCGAGCGGTCGCCGCTTAAGCGCGACCCCTCTTGAGATCTTCAACGACGAGCCCCCGGATTTTTCCGGGGGTTTCGTTTGCCCGCAGCGCCGATCTCCGGATACTCGCCGAGCCGCCTGCCGCTGCATATCCCGTCAATCGAAATCGATTCATGGATAAAATTATCCAGCAATTCCAAGTGTTGCGATGCCCTTTTCGCGTCTTTTCAGACGCATGGCGCTGCAATCCAAAATTCCTGTGATATAAGCAAAGTTCCGGCGAGAATCGGCCTTTCTGCAGCCGGTCTCTTCGCCTTGTTTTCATTGCGATATCGGCGGTCCGGCTGCATGGTCCTGTTCTCAGAATTGCTCCCCATCCCGGCCCCCGGAATTTCCCAGCACGCTGACGGTTAGCCATGGAAAAAAGCCTCGCCCGCTACATCTGGAAGAACACGCGGCTGCAGCAGCTGTGGATTCTGGCTGTCGTCGCCGCCTCGATGGTGCCCTATTTCCTGTCCTTCGACCTGCCGAAGCAGATCGTCAACGGACCGATCCAGGGCGATGGTTTCGAAGGTCCCGGCGCAAGGCAGACCTTCATGCACATCGCCTACGACATTCCGCTGATCGGCCATGTCGAATTCTTTCAAGGCTTGCAGCTCAACCGCTTCCAGATGCTGATGGCCCTCAGCCTGGTGTTTCTGGCGCTGGTGGTGCTGAACGGTCTCTTCAAGTTCTATATCAACACCTATAAGGGCCGGCTCGGCGAGCGCATGCTGCGCCGTATCCGCTTCGAACTGATCGACCGGGTGCTGCGTTTTCCGCCCATCCACTTCAAGCGGGTGAAATCGGCCGAGATCGCCACGATGATCAAGGACGAGGTGGAGCCGATGGGCGGCTTCACCGGCGACGCCTTCGTCTCGCCTGCCCTTCTCGGCGGCCAGGCGATCACCGCGCTCGCCTTCATCATCGTCCAGAATTTCTGGCTCGGCATGATTGCCGCCGGCATCGTCGGCGTCCAGGCCATCGTCATTCCCCGCATGCGCAAGCGGCTGCTGGATCTTGGCCGCCAGCGGCAGCTGACGGCACGCGAGCTTTCCGGCCGTGTCGGCGAAATCGTCGACGGCATCGGCACGATCCACGGCAACGACACGTCCAACCTCGAGCGCGCCGACATCGCCTCGCGGCTCGGCCGGATCTTTTCGATCCGCTACGACCTTTACCAGTGGAAGTTCCTGGTGAAGTTCATCAACAACTTCCTCGCCCAGGTGACGCCCTTCCTGTTCTACGCGATCGGCGGTTACCTGGCGTTGCAGGGCAGGCTCGACATCGGCCAGCTGGTCGCCGTCATATCGGCCTACAAGGACCTGCCCGGGCCACTGAAGGAACTGATCGACTGGGACCAGATGCGCCAGGACGTGCAGGTGAAGTACCAGCAGGTCTACGAGCAGTTCAACGTCGAACCGCTGATCGACAGCCGCATCCAGGAGCTGGCGACCGCCCCCGTCGGCGCGCTGACCAGCGCGCTCGTCATCACCAATCTCTCGCTCTCCGACGACAGCGGCGCTCGTCTCGTCGACCACGTCTCCGTCGAGATCAAGCCGAACGAGACGGTGGCGATCGTCGGCCCGAACGGCAGCGGTGCGGAAGCCTTCGCCGAAGCGCTCGGCCGCATGGTCTGGCCCGATTCCGGCCGCATCACCATCGACGGACGCGACCTGCTGGACCTGCCGGAATCGATCACCGGCCGGCGCATTTCCTATGCCTCGGCCGATACCTTTTTCTTTCATGGCACGCTCGCTAGCAATCTGCTCTACGGCCTCAAGCACGCGCCGATGACCGATCCTGTCTACGACGAGAAGGAAGCGCTCGAATATAAATGGCACTCCGTCGAGGCGGTGAAGGCCGGCAATCCGACGCTCGATCTCAACAGCGACTGGGTGGATTACCAGGCAGCGGGCGCCAGCGGGCCGGAGGATTTGCTGAAAGCCATCCGGCCGGTGCTCGATGCCGTGCTGATCTCGCAGGATATCCTCGATCTGGCGCTGCGCTCGACCGTCAACACTGACGTGCATGTCGCCGTCAGCGAACATGTCGTCGCCCTGCGCGCCTCGTTGAGAGACCGGCTGCGCGACGAAGGGCTCGACGGCATCGTCGTGCCATTCGATTTCGACGCCTATAACGCCCAGGCAACGGTCGGCGAAAATCTGCTCTTCGGCACGATGAAGCGGCCGCTGATGACCAATCGCCGGCTTGCCGCCCATCCCTATTTCCAGCAGCTGTTCCGCGAGACGGGCTTGAGCACCGACCTCTACGCCATGGGCCTTGAGATCGCCGAGAATGCCGTCGAACTCTTCCACGACCTGCCGCCGGACCATCCGTTCTTCCAGCAGCTGACCTTCATGACGGCCGACGACATCCCGACCTATCAGGCGCTGCTGCAGAAGCTGCAAAGCCGCCGCTTCGAGGATGCGACGCCCGAGGAGCGTTCGGCCATCATCCGCTTAAGTTTTGCCTATATCGAGCCGCGGCACCGCTTCGGCCTGCTGACCGACGAGTTGATGGACAAGATCGTCAGCGCCCGCAAGCAGTTCCACGAGCATATCCCGGCCGACCTCGGCGAGCTGATCGAGCGCTACGACGCCGAGCGTTTTACGCCGTCGGCAAGCCTGATGGACAATGTGCTCTTCGGTCGCATCGCCTACCAGCAGGCCGACGCCTCCGACCGCATCCGCGCCATCATGGGCGAACTTTTCGACGCGCTCGATCTTTATGACGATGTCCTGGCGATCGGGCTGGAATTCGACGTCGGCTCCGGCGGCAAGCGGCTGACCATGGTGCAGCGGCAGAAGCTGAACCTGGCGCGTGCGCTGCTGAAACGCTCGGACTATTTCATCTTCAACCGGCCGCTATCGGCGCTCGACCAGCGCGTTCAGGACCAGATCACCCGCAACATCGTCCAGGACCTGCACGAAGAAGGCCAGCGGCCGTCAATCATCTGGGTGCTCTCCAATGCGCGCCTTGCCGAGATGTTCGACCGGATCCTGCTCTTCGACCGCGGCGGCTTGGCCGAAGCCGGAAACTATCCCGAACTTTCCGAGAAAAACGGGATGTTCAAGGAACTGTTATCGTAATATTCTATAGCGGCGGCGATGGTCGGCGTTCCCGGGGGGACGCCAGGAATTGAAGGCGCCAGGTTCCAAGAACCCTGCGTCAGGGGATTGAAACGCTCATGCTGTTGAGAGACGAAGTGGAAATGCTGCGCCGGGTGCCGATCTTTTCGAGGATCGCGCCAGCCAAGCTCAAGCTTTTGGCCTTCACCTCCGACCGCATGACCTATAAGGCCGGACAGAACCTCTTCCATCAGGGCGATGTCGGCGACGCCGCCTATGTCATTCTCTCCGGCACCGCCGATATCATCGTCTCCTCGCCCGCCGGCGAGATCAAGGTCGCCGATGTCGAACTCAACTCCATCGTCGGCGAAATCGCCATCCTCTGCGATGTCTCGCGCACGGCAACCGTTCGCGCCACCTCGCCGCTCGAGGTGCTGCGCATCAGCAAGGAACACTTCCTGAAGCTGCTCAGCGACTTTCCGGAGATGGCCGTGGAAATCATGCGGGTGCTGGCCGACCGCCTGAACCACACCACCGCGGAACTGACCGCGGCCCGCGCGGCAAAGCAGCCGCAGATGGCGCAATAAGATTTCAGGTCAGGATGCCGGTGGCCATTTTTGCGCGCCATGGACGAGGCGCAATATTTCCACCTGTTTGAGTTTTTGGCGGACACGATAGATCACGATAAAAGATGTGCGTGAAACGACCAGTTCGCGCGTTCCATCGATTCGTCCGGGCCGGCCGATCTCCGGCTGATCAATGAGCAAATCAGTCTGACGCTCGATCTCATCAAGCTGGTTTATCGCGGCGCCGACATTCTGTTCGGCGATAAACTGAATTACTCTTTTGCGATCGGATGCAGCTTTCGCACTCCAGAGAAGCTTCACTTGGCCTCGCCGTTAAGCCGCGCCAGCAGTTCCGCCCGTTCCCGCGCCATCTCTTCTTCGACGACTTCGTGCGGGATCCAGACCGCGTTCGGATCGTCTGCTTCCCGGATCGCCTCTTCGACCTGTTCGCGGAACCACTTGTCGTATTCCGCCGCCTCATGGGTCCGGCGCAGAGCGGCGGCCCGATCCGGCCGCGAGGTTGTCTCGGAAACGTAATCGGCTGCATCGACATCGAACTGCGAGATGCCGACATCCTTGAGATAGGACACCAGGGTATCCATGCGCTTGAACACCCGCACCTGCCGGCTGCGTTGGGCGGCGAGCGAGCGCTCTGATTTGCCGTAGCGGATGACGACGGACCAGCCGCCAGTTTTGCCGACGACATGCGCGGCCTCGACCGCTCCTGCATCGACAAGACGGGAAAGGGTCGCATGATCGATGGTTTCTGCGGTCATGGAATATCCTCTCTCAGGCCGACAAGGATATGCATTTAATTATAGATTGCAATGCATTTAATTATAGATTGCAATGCATTCAATAATTGGAATTGCGCAGTTCGAAAACGCGGCCTGCATGATTTCCCATGGATGCCCAGACGACTGACAAAGCCGGACCAACCCCTCTTTCGTCATGCTCGGGCTGGTCCCGAGCATCTGCAACCGGTTGATATGTAGCAGATCCTCGGCACAAGGCCGAGGATGACGCCGAGTGAAGATCGAAGTTTGAATTATCAGCAAGCCCAGCCTGCACGGTTTCCCATGCAGGCCGTGTCTTCAAGCCCGCCTATTCGCGCTGTTCCAGCGCCCTGCTGAAGGCGAGCGCTGCCAGCGTGCAGATAGCGCCGGAGAGAAGGTAGTAACCGACGAAGGTCAGGCCGAAGCGGCTGGAGAGGCTGAGTGCCACCAGCGGCGCAAAGCCGGCGCCGATCAGCCAGGCGAGATCCGAGGTGAATGCAGCACCGGTATAGCGATAACCGCGGCCGAAGCGCGACGAGATCGAGCCGGTCGCCTGGCCGAAGGACAGGCCGAGCACGCCGAAGCCGATGATGACGAAGGCGTCGTGGCCGCTGTTGCCAGAGGCGATCAGGATCGGGCCGACGAAGCTGAAGACGGCGATCAGGACGGCGCAGATGGCAAGCTGGGCGCGCCGGCCGATGCGATCGGCAATCAGGCCCGACGCGACGATGGCGACGATGCCGACCATGGCGCCGACCACCTGCACCACCATGAAGGCGCCGATCGGCTGGTTGCCGTAAAGGCTCATCCAGCCGAGCGGGAAGATGGTGACGAGGTGGAACATCGCAAAACTGGCGAGCGGCACGAAGGCGCCGATCAGGATGTCGCGGCCGTGAACGCGCAGCACGTCGAGGATCGGTGCAGCTTCCAGCTCGTGCTGTTCCAGCAACGTGCCGAATTCCTTGGTCATGACCAGGCGCAGACGCGCAAACAGCGCCACGACGTTGATCGCGAAGGCGACGAAGAACGGATAACGCCAACCCCAGGAGAGGAAATCCTCGCTGGAAAGATTGGCGACGAAATAACCGAACAGCGTGCTTGCCAGGGCAAAACCGATCGGCGCGCCGAGCTGCGGGATCATCGCATACCAGCCGCGGTGATTGGCCGGCGCATTGAGCGCCAGCAGCGAGGCAAGCCCGTCCCAGGCGCCGCCGAGCGCAAAACCCTGACCGAGACGGAAGAGCGCCAAGAGCGCGATCGACCAGACGCCGATCTCCTCGTAACCCGGCAGGAAGGCGATCGAGGCCGTCGAGCCGCCGAGCAGGAAAAGCGCGATCGTCAGTTTGGTGCCGCGCCCATACATCCGGTCGATGGTCATGAAGACGACGGAGCCGACCGGGCGAGCGAGGAAGGCGAGCGAGAAGATGGCGAAGGAATAGAGCGTGCCCGTCAGCCGGTCTGGCGCAAAGGGGAAGACGAGCTGTGGAAAGACCAGGACGGAGGCGAGGCCGTAGACGAAGAAATCGAAGAATTCCGACATGCGGCCGATGACCACGCCGATGGCGATGCTGCCTGGCGAAACCGGTTTGTCGTCGTGAATACGCCGCGCGTCGCGTTCCAGCGACGATGACGACGGTCCGTAATGCGATGTTGTTGCCATAGACACCTCCTCGTTAAGGCGCTTCCGGCAAGGCGCCCCAAGCGTGATCTTGATCAAACCCGCAGGCTTATCAAGTCCGTAAGACTGAAATAGTTGATCATCGCGGCGCAAATGAAGCGTGGATGGGAAAAATTTGCGTGATCCGGACGGTGATTTCCCCTGCAAATGCTGGCCTGGCCGGCACTTGCGGATATATTGGACTGAAACATGCGCTGGCGAAAGAATCCTTCTGGATATCCTCAGGATTTCAACGCTATAGAACAACAGCATTTACGCCGCAGTGCGGCATGCTTGCTGCACTGCGACCAAACACCTCATGTCGCGATCTGGTTCAGTGCTTTAGTCGCGGAACAAACGAAACAACAAGAGCTTAGAGACGTGCCAAAACTCATGAAGTTTTCCCGCCTTCTATCCGTCTTGCCGCTGCTCTTCCTGGCAGGATGCAACATGGTGGTCATGGCGCCGTCCGGCGACATCGCCGTGCAACAGCGCGATCTCATCGTGATCTCGACGGTGCTGATGCTGCTGATCATCATCCCGGTGATCTTCCTGACGCTGCTCTTTGCCTGGCGCTACCGCCACTCCAACACGGCCGCAACCTATGCGCCGGAATGGCACCATTCGACCCGCCTCGAAATCGTCATCTGGGCGGCACCGCTGGCGATCATCATCGCGCTCGGCGCCGTCACCTGGATTTCCACCCATAAGCTCGATCCCTACCGCCCGCTCGACCGCCTCGATGCGGCGCGCGCCATCCCGGCCGATACCAAGCCGCTGACCGTTGAGGTCGTGGCGCTCGACTGGAAGTGGCTGTTCTTCTATCCCGAACTCGGCATCGCCACCGTCAACGAGCTCGCCGCGCCCGTGGACATGCCGATCAATTTCAAGATCACCTCCTCCTCGGTGATGAACTCCTTCTATATCCCCGCCCTTGCCGGCCAGATCTACGCCATGCCGGGCATGGAGACCAAGCTGCACGCCGTCATCAACAAAGAGGGCGAGTATGAGGGCTTCTCCGCCAATTACAGCGGCTCGGGCTTCTCGCATATGCGCTTCAAGTTCCACGGCCTCACCCGCGAAGGCTTCGACGCCTGGGTGGCCAAGGTCAAACAGCAGGGCACCATGCTCAACCGCGACGCCTATCTGAAGCTCGAAAAGCCGAGCGAGAAGGAGCCGGTGCGGTATTATGCCGGCGCCGATGCCGATCTCTACGACGCCATCCTCAACATGTGCGCCACACCAGGCAAGATGTGCATGAACGAGATGATGCACATCGACATGACGGGCGGCGGTGGCAAGGAAAGCGCCGAGAATCGCGACAAGCTGCAATATGACAACCGCCATGCCGACGAAGGCATCGTGGCGCCTGCCGCCACCGTGCCGGCAACGGGTGCTCCGGCGCGCAGCGAACCGGCCAAGTCAAGCGATGGCAACAGCATGCAGCACGATATGCCCGGCATGCAGGGCATGCCCGGGATGGACATGCAGCATGACGGCCATTCCATGCCCGGCATGAACAACGGCGCCGATCCTGCGCCGGCGCAGCTCAACAACAACAATTAACCTGGCGCTTTGCGTCGCAAGACATAATGAACGGGTTGTTCCATGTTTTCCAATCCTGACCTCCTGAAGTTCGTCTTCGGCCGGTTGACCCTCGATGCCATCCCTTATCACGAGCCGATCCTGGTCGTGACCTTCATCGGCGTCGTCATCGGCGCCATCGCGGTGCTCGGCCTCATCACCTATTTCAAGTTCTGGGGGCCGCTCTGGAACGACTGGATCTGCAGCGTCGATCACAAGAAGATCGGCATCATGTATGTGATCCTCGCCGTCATCATGCTGTTGCGCGGCTTCTCCGACGCCATCCTGATGCGCATCCAGCAGGCGATCGCCTTCAACGGGTCGGAGGGCTACCTGCCGCCGCACCATTACGACCAGGTGTTCACCGCCCACGGCGTCATCATGATCTTCTTCGTGGCGATGCCCTTCGTCACCGGCCTGATGAACTTCGTCGTGCCGCTGCAGATCGGCGCGCGCGACGTCTCATTCCCCTTCCTCAACAATTTCTCCTTCTGGATGACCACCGCCGGCGCGATCATCATCATGCTGTCGCTGTTCATCGGCGAATTCGCCCAGACCGGCTGGCTCGCCTACCCGCCGCTGTCGGGTGCCGCCTACAGCCCTGGCGTCGGGGTGGATTATTATATCTGGGGCCTGCAGGTGGCCGGTGTCGGAACGACGCTTTCGGGCATCAACCTGATCGCCACCATCGTCAAGATGCGGGCACCGGGCATGACCTTCATGAAGATGCCGGTCTTCACCTGGACGGCGCTTTGCACCAACGTGCTGATCGTCGCCTCCTTCCCGATCCTGACCGCCACGCTCGCCCTGTTGTCGCTCGACCGCTATGCCGGAACGAACTTCTTCACCAATGACCTTGGCGGCAACCCGATGATGTACATCAACCTCATCTGGATCTGGGGCCATCCGGAAGTCTACATCCTGGTGCTGCCGGCCTTCGGCATCTTCTCGGAAGTCGTCGCCACCTTCTCCGGCAAACGCCTCTTCGGTTACGCGTCCATGGTCTACGCGACCTGCGTGATCATGATCCTGTCCTATATCGTCTGGCTGCACCACTTCTTCACGATGGGCTCGGGTGCCTCCGTCAACTCCTTCTTCGGCATCACCACGATGATCATCTCGATCCCTACGGGCGCGAAGATCTTCAACTGGCTCTTCACCATGTATCGCGGCCGCATCCGCTTTGAGGTGCCGATGCTGTGGACGGTCGGCTTCATGGTGACCTTCGTCATCGGCGGCATGACCGGTGTCATGCTCGCCGTGCCGCCGGCCGACTTCGTGCTGCACAATTCGCTGTTCCTCATCGCCCACTTCCATAATGTCATCATCGGCGGCGTTCTGTTCGGCATGTTTGCCGGCGTGAACTACTGGTTCCCGAAGGCCTTCGGCTTCAAGCTCGATCCCTTCTGGGGCAAGCTGAGCTTCTGGTTCTGGCAAATCGGCTTCTGGTTCGCCTTCATGCCGCTCTATGTGCTCGGCCTGATGGGCGTCACCCGCCGCATGAGCCAGTTTGAGGACCCGTCGCTGCAGATCTGGTTCATCATCGCCGCCTTCGGCGTCGGCCTGATCGCGCTCGGCATCGCCGCCTTCCTGATCCAGATCGTCGTCAGCTTCATGAAGCGCGAGGAACTGCGCGACGACAGCGGCGATCCCTGGGACGGCCGGACGCTCGAATGGTCGACCGCCTCGCCGCCGCCGGACTACAACTTCGCCTTCACGCCTGTCGTGCACGACCATGACAGCTGGTACGACATGAAGAACCGCGGCTACGAGCGCCCGCTCGGAGGCTTCAAGCCGATCCATATGCCGAAGAATACCGGCACCGGCGCGATCCTCTCGGTCATCAGCGTCGCGCTCGCCTTCGGCCTGATCTGGTACATGTGGTGGCTGGTCGTCGTCTCCTTCGTCGGTCTGCTGGTCGTGGCGATTGGCCATACCTTCAACTACCGACGCGAATTCCACATCCCCGCCGAAGAGGTGACCGAAACGGAAGGCAAGCGCACCGCGCTGCTTGCCGAGCAGGTGTAATGACCATGAGCGATCAAACCATCGACACGGCCGAAAAGCCTGAATTCTACCTGACGGAAGACCATCATCCGGAGAACAGCACCAATCTCGGCTTCTGGCTCTACCTGATGAGCGACTGCCTGATTTTTGCGGTGCTGTTTGCCACCCACGGCGTGCTCGGCCGCAATTATGCCGCAGGCCCCTCGCCGGCCCATCTCTTCGATCTGCCGATCGTCGCCCTCAACACCTCGATGCTGCTGCTCTCCTCGATCACCTACGGCTTCGCCATGCTGCAGATGGAGCGCAACGCCAAGGCGGAAACTCTGTTCTGGCTTGCCGTCACCGGCCTGTTCGGCGCGGCCTTCATCGGGCTTGAGCTTTATGAGTTCATCCACCTGATCCACGATGGCGCCGGGCCGACGCGCAGCGCCTTCCTCTCATCCTTCTTCACCCTGGTCGGCACGCACGGGCTGCACGTCACCTTCGGCATCGTCTGGCTGATCACGCTGATGGTGCAGGTGTCGATGCACGGGCTGGTCGAAGCCAACCGCCGCCGCCTGATGTGCCTGTCGATGTTCTGGCACTTCCTCGACGTCGTCTGGATCGGCGTCTTTTCCTTCGTCTATCTCCTGGGAGTTCTCGGATGAGTTCGCAAGCACCCGCACATGAGGATGCCCACGAGGCCCATCACGGCCACAGCCACGGCCATCAGGCCGGCCACGGCACCTTCCGCAGCTATATGACGGGCTTCGCCCTCTCCGTCGTCCTGACCGCCATTCCCTTCTGGCTCGTCATGGCAGGCGTGTTCGCCAGCCCGCTGGTGACGGCGGTGCTGGTGATGGGCATCGGCGCCATCCAGATCGTCGTCCATATGGTCTTCTTCCTGCACATGAACCCGCGCAGCGAGGGCGGCTGGACGATGATGGCGCTGATCTTCACCATCATCATCGTCGCCATCGCGCTCTCCGGTTCCCTCTGGGTCATGCATCATCTCAACACCAACATGATGCCGATGAGCCCCGAGATGATGAAGAACATGCCGTGACGATCACGGAGCGCCGGCGGCAGCGCCGCCGGCATCGGTTCAGCCCATGAGCGTGGCTCCTTCGGACAAATCGCAAAGACGGCCTTCCCGGGCAAAACGGGCGTTCTTCTGCGTCTGCCTGGTGCTGCTTGCCGCAGCCCTCGCAGCGCTCGGCACCTGGCAGGTGCAGCGCCTCTCCTGGAAGCGCGACCTCATCGCCCGCGTCGATCAGCGTGTGCATGCGGCACCGGCTCCGGCGCCGGGGCAGGCCGATTGGGATAAGGTCAATGCCGCCGAGGACGAGTATCGGCGGGTGAGTGCGACCGGGACTTTGGCAAACGACAAGGAGACGCTGGTCTATGCGTCGACCGCGATCGGCCCGGGTTATTGGGTGATGACGCCGTTGGCCCTTGCCGACGGCACTGCCATTCTCGTCAATCGCGGCTTCGTACCGATGGACAGACGCGATCCGGCCACGCGCCGCGCGGGCGAATTGTCAGGCCCGGTCGAGATTACCGGTCTGATCAGGATGACCGAACCGAAGGGATCGCTGCTGCAATCCAACGATGCCGCGGCCGACCGCTGGTATTCGCGCGATGTCGCGGCGATCGCTGGAAAGCGCAGCGTCGGAGCGGTCGCCCCCTATTTCATCGATGCCGATGCGACCGCAAATCCGGGCGGTCTGCCCGTCGGCGGCCTGACCGTCATCCATTTCTCCAACAACCATCTCGTCTATGCGATCACCTGGTACGGGCTGGCGACAATGGCGGTCGCCTTGCTGGTATTTATCCTTCGCGGCGAGATCGGAAGAGGCCGCCGCCAATAGTCTGAGCTCCGGCACGTGGTTGCGCCGGGCGCTTGCGCGCAACCGGATTAACACAGTGTAAAGCGATGTCCGATACTGCTTACCGGGACAGAATATTTAGAAGCTGCCCATGAACCGGCCGGATTACATTCCCAGTCTCGATGGCCTGCGCGGTATCGCCGCGCTGCTGGTCGTTCTGGCGCATGTCGGACTTATCTTTCCCAGTGCATCCGAGCATTTGACCGCCATGGGCACCGAAGCCGTCGGCTTGTTTTTTGCCCTTAGCGGCTTTCTGATGGCTCATCTCTACGGTTCGCGCCCGGTGACAAAGGAAAACGTCCTGGATTTTCTGGTCAGCCGCTTTGCCCGCATCTATCCGGTTTATCTGGCTGCCGTTCTGCTCGTGGCGATACTGTCCGGCATGCAGAATCTAGACTTCGTCCAGCCGATCACCGGCGGCACCGACTTAATCCGCCATGTCCTTCTTCTGGGCTCGAGTGGCGTTTTCTGGTCAATTCCACCCGAAATTCAATTCTATCTGCTCTTTCCGATCCTGTGGCTTTGCCTAGCCCGCCCGCAGCGCTACAGCGGCCTGATTGTCGGTTTCGCGGTGGTCGTCGTTGTCGATGGCCTGCTGGAATTGCCGGGGCCTGGAATCATGCTCCTTTCCAAGCTCCCCTATTTTCTTTTCGGCGCCCTTGCCGGGAAGATGCATTCCTACGGGGATAAATGGACGCTATCCGCCCTCACCGGCATTTTCACGCTCTTTCTTCTGGCGGCGTTCTTCACGTACAGGCATCTCGTGCCCGGTTTTTCCCCCGAATTCTGGAGCCTGCAAAGCGCCTTCGCCGCAGCGATCATCGTTGCGCTCGTTGCTCGACAACCTCCCATCGCAGCCCATGTCCTGGCAGCTGCACCTATGCGGTTTTTAGGCACGATCAGCTTCTCACTCTATCTTTTCCACGTGCCGATAATGTTCCTGGTGCATCGGAGTTTTGAATCTCTGATGCCGGAAGCGTCGCTGATCGCCGTCGCGCTTGTCATTGCCGTGGGAGGAGCATGGTTCCTGCACGAGACGATAGAAGTCCCGAGCCGACGCCTGCTCGTCGGCCTATGGCAGCATCATCGGTGGCGCTTCACGGCACGCGACATTCCGGCTGAGCGGATCGAACAGGCGATCCTCGACCTGCAAGTGACCGAGAAGCGCCTGCTGAGCAGCGCGCCGGCAGACACAGCGGTTGAACGCCAGGAGGGAGCCGACCAAGACGGGGATAGAGGCGACCAGAAGCGTCGCGCATAGCACAGCCGCTCCAGCTTTTTTCGCTTTTACGCAACTCCGGAAAACCGCTTCAATCTTTTCCAGGAATTGCTAAGAAGCGACCCGGCTGATCGCGTCGGCGAGCTGCGCCTGCGAGAAGGGCTTGCCGAGGCGGGGCAGATTTGCGGTGCGCGTGCCTTCCGGGAGCTCGGCGTAACCCGTTGCGAGAATGATCGGCATCTCCGGCCATTCCTCGCGGATCACCTCGGCAAGCTCCGCACCAGTCATACGCGGCATGGCATGGTCGCAAATCACCAGATCGACCGGCTGCTTGCGCATGATTTCAAGCGCCTCGGGACCTGCCATCGCCTCGAACACGGTGTGACCAAGATCCTCCAGCATCAGCGTCGTATTCATCAGGACCAGACCATCGTCATCGACGGCGACGATGCGCAGCCCGCGCGGCGTATTTTCCACACGTTCCGGCGGGTCGGCGGGGACCTCGGTCGCTTGCTCGAGCGTGACGACCGGGAACCACAATTCAGCTGTCGTGCCTTCCCCGAGGCGGCTCTTCAGCATCAGGCGGCCTCCGGACTGGGAGGCAAGACCCTGCACCATGGAAAGGCCGAGACCGGTGCCCTTGCCAACACCCTTCGTGGTGAAGAACGGCGTAATTGCCTGCTCCATCGTCTTCGCATCCATGCCCTCGCCATCATCGATCACCGCGATGCGGACATAGCGGCCGGACGGCAGCGGCCCCTTGCCCGGCGGCACTGATTCCTCGGCCGCGCGAAGCAATATCCGCCCGCCGGACGGCATGGCGTCGCGGGCGTTGACGACGAGATTGAGGATTGCCATCTCCAGCTGGTTCGGATCGGTAAGGATCGTCGGCAGCCGGATAGGAAAGGAGGTCTCGATCCTGGTGAGGGGGCCGAGCGAACGGCTCAGCATATCCATCATGCCGCGCACCAGGCCGGAGACGTCGATCGGCTCCATATGCAGTTCCTGCCGGCGGGAAAAGGCCAGCATGCGTTGCGTCAACGCCGCGCCGCGCTGGGCACCCTGCATGGCATTGTCGACAAGCGATGTCAGCGACCGATCCTGCGGCATGCGTTTCTTCAGGATTTCGAGACTGCCGAGCACGGCCATCAGCAGATTGTTGAAATCATGGGCGATACCGCCGGTCAATTGGCCGATCGCCTCCATCTTCTGCGACTGGAACAGCTCTTCCCGTGCCTGCTCCAGCGCCCGTTGAGTCTCCATCTTCTCGGTGATATCGCGGGTGATCTTTGCGAAACCAAGAACCTGGCCGTCATCGTCGAGGATGGCGTCGATGACGATACTCGCCCAGAAACGAGTGCCATCCTTGCGCACGCGCCACCCTTCCCTCTCGAACCGCCCTTCGGCGCGGGCGATGCTAAGTGCGGTCTGCGGCATGCCGGCGGCGCGATCCTCTGGGGTATAGAAGGTCGAGAAATGTCGGCCGATGATTTCATCAGGCCGGTAACCCTTGATCCGCTCGGCGCCGAAATTCCAGCTGCTGACATTGCCGTCGGGATCGAGCATGTAAATCGCATAGTCGGAGACGCCCTGGACCAGCCGGCGGAACTGTTCCTCGCTCTGGCGGATTGCGTTTTCAGCGGCCCGGCGTTCGGTCAAATCACGCGTGATTTTGGCAAAACCGATAAGTTCGCCGGTGGGACGGCGGATCGGATCGACGATCACATGGGCCCAGAAGCGGCTGCCGTCCTTGCGCTGGCGCCAGCCCTCCCCTTCGAACCGGCCTTGCTCCCTGGCGGTCGCGAGTGCGCGCTCCGGAATGCCCGCGGCGCGGTCCTCTTCCGAATAGAAACGGGAAAAATGCTCGCCGAGAATTTCGGAAGGCGTGTAACCTTTGAAACGCTGAGCCCCGGTATTCCAGCTGGTGATGATGCCTTCGGGGCTGAGCATGTAGATCGCGTAGTCGGTGATGGCATCGACCAAAAGGCGAAAACGCCCCTCGTCGTTAAGAGACGGGTCTTGTCGATTCAGCGCTTCCATCAGGCCCTCTTGATCACCAGCGCTGTATAACGCGGCCGCGGCCGGATAGTTCCGAAGCCGCTTTAATTTTCAGACCGCCTTGACCTGTGGATAGAACCGCTCACCGACCCGCTCGGCAGCGGCATAGGCCTGCGAGACGATTTCCGGCACGAGATCGATATCGGGCAAGCTGCCAAGGCCGAGCGGGCCGATGGCAAAAAGCCCGGCGATTGCCGAGCCGTCCTCGAAAAAAGGCTCGCCGCGCGCGTTCACCGCCAGCCCGAGCGAGAGCTCGTCCGGCATGGCAAGGCCGGCGGAAAACAGGCTCTGGATCAGCGGCGCCGAAAGATCCGGCGCCTGACAGCGGCAATCAATGATGCGCTCGGCATGGATGATCTCCTCGGCGGAGGAACCGGCCGGCGTGAAAAACAGGCCGCTCAGGCCTCGGCGGCCGGCCCGCCCGCGGCGCAGCACCGTGCGGCCTTCGGCAAGCTCGCGTTTCAGGCGCAAGTGCATCGCCTCCGGCAGGCGGTTGCGATGGCTGTCGTAGATTGCCCGCAAATGCCGGTTGAACTGGTGCTTGTCGCGGGCCGGCAGCGATCGCCAGAGCGAGCGGGCATGTTTCCTAAGGCCGTTCATCACAGATTGCCAGCTACGACCCTCTTCTTCAGCCTCGCGGCAGGCCTGGCGGATGAAGCGGACGATGGCGGGAAGGCTCTCGGGCAGCGCTTCGGCCGGAAACACCGGATCGGCTGAATTCGGCGTATGGCTCTGAGGCAGGAAGCCGCGTCGGGAAATGATCGTCACCTGGCCGGCATAACCGGAATCGCGCAGCTGCAGCAGCTGGTCGACGACGCGGATGCCGCTGCCGAGCAGCACTGCATGCGGCCGTGCCACGAGGCGCTGGGCCCTGACCGGCGAAGCCTGCCGCTCCCCGGCATCGGGATCGTTCAGTCCGTAGCCGGTTGCAAGAATCACCGTATCGAATAGCGGATTGGCAGGATTGGCGCTCTCGAGCAGGAAGCGGTTGCCATGGCTCCTGCGGATTGCCACGACCGGATCGTTGCAGACCTGGACGGTAATGTCCCTGCGCGCGGCAAGCGCTTCCGAGAAACGCTGATAGACGTAGTCGCTGAAGATTTCCTTCGGCACGAAGATCTGCCGGAAACCGGGGATGGCGGCCGGCACCGCGGCGCGGAAGGCGGCATTGCTGCAGAGCCAGTCGTTGAAATCGTCATTGTCGCCGAGTGACACCGAGAGATCGCGCACGCGGGTATTGAGGATCGTCGAGGCCCGCGCTGACGCCAGCGCCTGCCCGCCGCTGACCGACGAATTCGGATCGAACAGCTGCAAATGGAAAGGCGCGCGCAGCGTTTTCATCAAGGCGATGGCCGCCATCATGCCCGAAAAGCCGCGGCCGACGATCGCGATACGCGGCACGGCCGATATCTGTGCCGCCACATTAGCTCTGGCGGAAAAAAGTCCCTGAACCGTCATCGCAACTCCTTTGCGGCTTCATCCGCACCGTGTGTCGATCGAGGTTTCAACGCATAGAAGCGGATCATGCGTTGATGAGGCTCATACGGCCATTTACGAACATCTGCCGCAGCATCGAGGTCCGAGCCGGAGGCCTCGACAGTGCCCGAGCGGAGCAATCACGCTCGGTCTATAGTCTATAAAACTAGTCGTGTATCAAAGCGCTAAATCTCGCGCATGGCAAGAGCTTTCTTGCCGTGGCGATTCAAGCCATTGAAAGATAACGGGATTTAGAAGTATCGAGGCGTTTTGTCGGCTTCAGCCGCCCTCGCCCGGATATTGCTTTGCATTTAGAAGGCCCGCCAGATGCGCTGTATTGCGGGCCAGCATGTCGACGGCTTTGGTCACTACTTTCGGGACCTTGTCGAGCTCGACGAAATTGGTGGAGCCCATCGCTTCGCCGACCCAGTAGGCGACGGCATTGGCCGGGATCGTGAAGCCGACGTCGTTCAGCGCCTGGTAGATCTCGGCCGACACATGATGGGCGCCATCCTCGTTGCCGACGACGGCGACCGCCGCGACCCTGCCGTAAGAGATCATGCGGCCTTGATCGTCGGTCTCGTCAAGGAAAGCATCCATGCGCTCCAGCGCCCGCTTGCAGACGCTGGAGGGCTGGCCGAGCCAGATCGGTGTCGCCATGATCAGGATATCGGCGGCGAGCAGCTTGGCGCGAATATTCGGCCAGTCATCGCCTTCGCCCTCGTCCGATGTGACGCCCGGCTTGACGTTGAAATTGGCAAGCCGGAGAACCTCCGTCTTGACGTCATAGGCCGAAAGCGCCTTGCCGATGAGACCGATCATCCGGTCGGTCGAAGACGGCGCCTTGGCATCACTTGATTTCAAAGTTGCATTGAGAGCGAGGGCTTTCAGCGGCATGGTCTCTCTCCGGAAATGATTGCCCCACGGGGGTTGTCTGCCGCAACCCACCCGCGCGCCGATTGTTCCCATGGGGATGCGAGGGGACCTCACGTAAAAATAACCAGTTGGTGAATTCTTTACTTGAACCCCCAAATGGAATCGGCAAAAGTGATGGTGCTATCAATCCTTTCATGGATTTGCCGTCTTTTCGGGCCAGCGTCCGATCACACATCTATTGGAAAAAATACCGTGAGCAGCGATGCGTTAATACGCGCGACGAAGCCTTCGGCTTCGATGGCGCTTGCAACTGCGGCAGGCTGGGGCCGAGGCCTCTTCACCTTGGTCCGCATCACCATGATGGCCTTCCGTCACCCCTGGCAATCGGGCTTTGCGATCGGCGCCACGCTCGTCGCCTCCACCTTCCAGCTGATGATCCCCCGTCTTCTCGGCCAGGCGGTCGACCACACGCAGATGGCGATGAGCGGCGGCGCGGCCGGCCAGGCGGCACAGGACGCGCTGTTGACCACGGCGCTGCTCCTGCTCGGCGCCAGCGTGCTGCGCGGCCTCTTCACCATGGTCCAGAACTATTACAGCGAAGCCGTCGGCCATCATATCGGCTACGAATTGCGGCTGGCCTGCTACGAGAAGATCCAGCGGCTCTCCTTCAGCTTCCATGACACCGTGCATTCCGGCGACCTGATCACCATCGGCCTGCTCGATCTCGAAGGCGTGCGCATGTATTTTTCCACGGCGCTCGTCCGGATGATCCTGCTGTCGATCCTGATCGGCATCGGCGCCTATATGCTGCTGTCGACCGATATCGTGCTCGGCCTGCTGGCGCTCTCCTTCGTACCCTTCGTCGGCTGGCGCTCCTCGGTGACGCAGCTCAGGCTGCGCGCCACATGGCTCGACCTGCAGGAGCGGCTGTCGGTGTTGACCCGCATCATGGAGGAAAATCTCGGCGGCATCCGCGTCGTGCGCGCCTTTGCCGCGCAGGACCACGAAATGTCGAAATTCGAAGCGGCGTCGAAAAACGCGCTGGCGCTCGCCCATCAGCGCGTCGGCATCCGTGTGAGCAATACCAGCGCCATGACCTTCTCCTTCTTCGCGGCGATGGGCCTGGTGCTCTTCGTCGGCGGCGGCAAGGTGATGTCGGGCGAGATCACCGTCGGCACGCTCGCCTCCTTCCTGACCTTCATGACCATTTTGCAGATGCCGGTGCGCCAGCTCGGCCTGATGGTCAATGCTTTCGCCCGCGCTTCCACCTGCGGCTCACGCCTCTTCAGCCTGCTCGACCTCGCCATCGCGATCAAGGATGCGCCGGATGCCAGGGAATTGGCGGTGACCGGCGGCGTGCTGCGCTTCGAGAATGTCAGCTTCGCCTATCCCGGCTCGGAAAAGCGCATTGTCCTCCATGATGTGTCCTTCGAAGCCAGGCGCGGCCAGACGATCGGCATCGTCGGGCCTCCGGGCAGCGGCAAGTCGACCATCGCCCATCTGATCCCGCGCTTCTATGACGTTAGTGGCGGCAAGATCACCATCGACGGCCAGGACATCCGCAAGGCGACGCTGCAATCGCTGCGCCGGGCGGTTGCCGTCGTGCAGCAGGATTCCTTCCTGTTCACCACGACGATCGAAAACAACATCGCCTATGGCGACCCCTGGGCGAAGGAAGGCCGCATCGAACGCGCCAGCGAGAGCGCCCAGCTGCACAATTACGTGCTCGGCCTGCCCACCGGCTACGACACCGTCGTCGGCGAGCGCGGCGTTTCGCTGTCCGGCGGCCAGCGCCAGCGTCTTTCAATCGCCCGCGCGCTGATGCTGAAGCCGGCAGTGATGGTGTTCGACGATTCGACGGCGGCGATCGACGCGGCCACCGAGCAGCGCATCCGCAGCGCCATGCGCCGCTATGCCGCCGACCGCGTCACGATCATCGTCGCCCACCGCCTGAGTTCACTGATGCATGCCGATCAGATCCTGTTCGTCGAAGACGGCCGGATCGTCGAACGTGGAACGCACTCGGCGCTGCTGGCGCTCGGTGGGCGCTACAAGGCGCTCTACGAGCTGCAGGTGCGGCCGGGCGACGAAGTGTTGAGCGCGTAACTTTCTCCTCCCAACCGGGAAGAGAAGGCAATGAAATGCAGGCCATCCGACGTCATGGCCGCGGGAGGAATGGGATGGCCGAGGAACTGGAAACCGAGCGTCCCGACGTTCGCGAAGATGGGCGCCGCCCACCGCGAGCAGTCGTCGGTTCGCATCGCGTCGAGGAGGAAATGTTCGGCAAGGCCTTCGACGGCAATATCGTCAAGCGCATCTGGGCTTTCGTTCACCCCTATCGCCGCCAGGTCGCCTGGTCGGTCGTCGCCGTCCTGACCTTCACGATGATGCAGTTGCTGATCCCGCTGATCATCCGTTACGCCATCGATCACGGCATGTCGCCGGGCGGCAGCCCTTCGGCGCTGATCTGGTCGATCGCCGCCTTCGCCATCGCCATCCTTATCAACTATGCGGCAAGCTACGCGCAGGAGACGCTGGTCGGCGGCGTGGCCGAAGACGTGCTCTTCGATATCCGCAGGGCGATGTTTTCGCATCTCCAGCGCGTCTCGCTCTCCTTCATGGACAAAACCGAGGTCGGACGGCTGATGTCGCGCCTGCAGGGCGACGTCAACTCGATGCAGGAATTCCTCGAAACCTCGGTTCTCTCGGTCGGCGACATCGTGCTGCTCTTCGGCATCGTCTTCGTCATGCTCTATCTCGATTTCAAGCTGGGGCTGCTGACGCTCTCGGTGCTGCCGGTGCTGTTCATCGTCCGGCTGTTCTGGCTGCCGCTCGCCCGCAAATCCTTCATGGCCGCGCACGAGACCAATTCGGTGGCCAATGGTGCGCTTGCCGAAGCTATCCACGGGGTCCGCGCCGTCCAGAGCATGGATCGGCAGGGCGTCAACTTCACGCTTTACGACGACAAGGCGCATGCGAACCTCAGGACGCATCTGACGGCGGCCCGTTATGCCCAGGTGATGGTGCCGATCGTCGACAGCCTGACCGGTGTGGCGATGGCGCTCGTCATCGTCGTCGGCGGCGCCCGCGTTCTGAACCAGGCCCTCGATGTCGGCGTGCTTGTCGCCTTCCTGTTCTACATCCAGCGCTTCTTCGACCCGATCCGTTCGCTCACCTTGCAATATTCGGTGATGCAGCGCGCCATGGCTTCCGGCCAGCGGCTGACCGAGGTGCTCGACGTGCCCGTCGACATTAAGGACGCGCCCGACGCCAAAGCCCTGTCTCGCGACATGGACGGCTCGGTCGAATTCAAGGACGTCGTCTTCGGCTACAATCCGAAACATCCGGTGCTGAAACATGTGAGCTTCAAGGTCAATCCTGGCGAGACGGTGGCGCTTGTGGGTCCGACAGGCTCCGGCAAATCGAGCTGCATGTCGCTGATCCACCGCTTCTACGACGTGCAGCAGGGGCAGGTGCGGGTCGGCGGCCACGATGTGCGCGAGCTGACCCAGGATTCGCTGGGTGCGCAGATCGCCATGGTGCTGCAGGAACCCTTCCTCTTCACCGGCACCGTCTTCGAAAACATCCGCTACCACAAGCTTGAGGCGACGCGTGAACAGGTGATCGAGGCGGCCAAGGCGGTCGGCGCCCATGATTTCGTCATGCGCCTGCCCGATGGCTACGACAGCGTTCTCGGCGAACGCGGCGGCAATCTTTCGCTCGGCCAGCGCCAGCTTTTGAGTTTTGCCCGCGCGCTGGTGGCGGATGCGAAGATCCTGGTGCTCGACGAGGCGACGGCCAATATCGACAGCTATACCGAGATGCTGATCCAGAAGGCTTTGGTAAAGCTTCTCGAAAATCGCACCGGTCTCGTCATCGCCCATCGCCTGGCGACCATCCGCGAGGCCGACCGCATCATCGTGCTGCAGAACGGCGAAGTCATCGAAAGCGGCGACCACCGGCAATTGATGAAGAACGGCAAGCTGTATTCTAAGCTCTATAATCTCAACTACGCCTCGTTCGACGATATTCCCGAAGACGTGCTGGAAGAGACGACCGCGACGCAATCGGCGACCTAGAGCCTTTCCCTGGTTAGATTGAAGCATTCTGTTGGCTCAAACGGAGTCGGATGGTGACCGGCCGGCCGCGTCGTAGCCAAGCTCTACGGCCAAGCCGGCCGGTCGATCAGGCGGCCCGTTTCAGCCACCTTACCGCAGATTTGCCTGGCAAATCTGCAAGACCCTTGAATCGCCGGACGCACTTATCGCTTCGCCATAGCGAAGCGGTCCGGCCGGTGGGCCGGGCTCTCTAGCCTAGCTCAGAGGCGATCGGCTCGGACGTACCTATGCCCGTCGCCGATCGCCTCTGCCCTCACGAAAACCTGCTCCGGCAGAATCCTTCAATCTAACCAGGAAAGGCTCTAAGACTAAAGACGGATGACATGCATTAACGCATGTTGCAAAGTTTGAACGAACCAACGCCTTGCTGCCGCATTTCCCTCTTAATCGGGGGCCGGTACCACTGAGGAGAACATTATGAAGAGAATTGTTAGCAGCCTGTTGATCGCGACGGCCCTAGTTGGATCGGCTATTCAGCCCGCTGCCGCGCGTGACCACCATCACCACAATAATACCGGCCGCATCATTGCCGGCGGCGTCGCCGCAGGGGTTGTCGGCGGCCTGATTGGCGGCGCGCTTGCCAACGGCAGCCCTCGCTACGTCGATGAAGGCCCGCGTTATGTGGAGAGCCCACGCTATGTCGAACCGCAGCCGAGATGCTGGTACGAGGACCGCGACGTCCGCAACCGCTATGACGGCGGCTACCACGCCGAAACCGTGCGGGTCTGCGAGTAAAGACTTAAGCTTTGGCAGCGTGATCTCATCGCCGCTGCTTTATCCCTCGGCCGAGGCTGCTTCCGCAGTCTCGGCTTTTCTCTGCAAAAAATTCCCCCGCCGCCCGCCTGTCATGCAACTGTCAGAGACGAGCAATAGCTGAGAACCAATGAATGATGGTCCCGTGAACGACGGCAAAGTGCCGAAAAAAGAGCGCATGCGTTTTGTCAGCGCCGAGCAGGTGGCGCAACGGGCGGGCGTTTCGCGCTCCGCCGTGTCGCGCACCTTCACGCCGGGCGCAAGCGTTGCGCCGGCAACGCGGGAAAAGGTGCTGCGGGCCGCTGAAGAGCTCGGCTATCACGTCAATGATCTGGCGCGCGGCGTGCTCGCCAATCAGAGCCGCCTCGTCGGCATCGTCGCGACCCGGCCGGAAGTCGGTTTTCGCGCGCATCTGGCCGCAGCCCTTGCCAAATCGCTGATCGGCCGCGGCAGCATTCCGATCCTCGTCAATACCGGCCAGACGGAAGAGGAGCTGCTCGCCGCCCAGAAGATGTTGATCGGCCACCGCGCCGAGGCGATCATAATCCTCTCCGGCTCGCCGCCGGCAAGTTTCCTCGAACTCGCCCAGCGAAACGGCCAGCCGCTCGTCGTCATTGGCCGGTCGGAACCCGACGCCGACCACGTGCGCGCCGGCAATTCCGAAGCCTCCCGCAGGGCGGCGACGGCCTTTTACGAAAGCGGCCGCCGGCGGCTGGCGGTGATCGGCTCCCATTCGGGAACGCCTGCGATCGTCGAGCGCGAAAGCGCCTTCCTGTCGGCGGCCGAATCGCTCGGCGCATCCGTCGTTGTCGCACGCGGCGACGATTCCGATTATCAGGGCGGCGTCACCGCCGGCCGCGCGCTCTTCTCAGAAAAATTAAAGCCCGACGCCGTCTTCTGCGCCAACGACTTGATCGCCTTCGGATTGATGGATATCGCGCGCCAGGAAGCGCGGCTGCGCATTCCGGAAGATCTCGCCATCATCGGCTTCGACGACGTTCCGGAATCCGCCTGGCTGAGCTACCAGCTCACCACCTTCCGCCAGGACCCGCTTGTTATGGCGCAACGCGCCGTCGCGCTGATGGAGCGGCGGCTTGAAAACCCGGACGCTCCGCCGGCTTCCGAACGCGTCATTCCGGAACTCGTCATCCGCCAGAGCTTCAGGCCATAATCCCTCCCCCGACTTTTCGCAGCCGCCATCCTGTGGCAAGAAAGGACAAATGCGATCCGATCGGGAGGAAAATCGTCGGAGATGAAGGGAATTCGCCAGCTCGCCGAGCATCTCGACATTTCGATCGGGACCGTGTCCCGGGCGCTGAACGGCAAGCCCGACGTCAATGACGAAACGCGCCGGCGCGTGCTCGCTGCTGCCGAAGAGCTCGGTTATGTCGCCAACCAATCGGGTCGCAGCCTTCGCCAGGGCATGACCAACGTCATCGGGCTGATGCTCGAGGTCAGCCGCGAGACGGTCGAAAACAGCGACGACTTCTTCCTCGGCGTCACCGACGGGCTGCAGAGCGTCTTTTCCCGGCACAAGCTCGATCTGGTCATGCTGCCCTGCCCGGATGACGAGGATCCGCATGAATATCTGAAACGCATGGTGGCGCGCCGGCTTGTCGACGCGCTGATCATCTCGGCGACGCGCCGCACCGACCGGCGCATCGAGCTTTTGGAAAAGGCCCGCGTTCCCTTCGTGGCGCTCGGCCGCAGCGCGTCCGGCGGCAGCTATACCTGGATGGATCTCGATTTCGAGGGCGTTGCGGCCCGCGGCGTCGACCGGCTGGTGGCAAAGGGCCATCGGCGGATCGCGGTCGCCGCCCCCTCCTCCGACATCAACCTCGGCTATATCTTCCTCGACAGTTACCGTCAGGCGCTGCAACGCCACGATATTGCCTTCGACCCGGCGCTGGTCATCCGCGTCAAGTCGAGCGAACAGGGCGGCTATCAGGCCGGCCACGAACTGCTGATGATCGAGGATCGGCCGACCGCGATCATCCTGATCCACGAGCTGATGGCGATCGGGCTTTACCGCCGGCTGGCCGAGGCCGGCATCGTGCCCGGCCGCGACCTCGCCGTCGTCGGTTTCCGCGAGGAGCCGCGCACGCATTTCCTGCAGCCGTCGCTGACCTCTTTCCGCATGTCGCTGCGCGATCTCGGCGCCCAGCTCGGCGAAACCCTGCTCGCCAGCATGCCGGCCTATGCCGAGCACTATCCGCAGGGCGCCCGCAACCGGATCTGGCCGCTGGAACTCGTTCCCGGCGAAAGCGATGCTTTCACCCTTTCGCCCTAACGCTCCTCAGACCCGGCTCGGTGCCGCCGGGGGCTCCCGGCTCGACAGCTGACGTGTGACGAAGAAGACCAGGAGGGCGCCGGCGGCTAGGCAGGCGGCGAGGAAGAACATCGGCGCGATCGTGCTGCCGCTCTGATCCTTGATCCAGGGCACGACGTTCTGGGCAACGAAACCGCCGAGATTGCCGACCGAATTGATGGCGGCAAGGCCGGCGGCTGCCCCCGCACCTTTCAGGAAGCGCGAGGGCAGGCTCCAGAACACCGGCTGCGGCGCGAAGATCCCGGCGGCAGCGACGCAGAGGAAGGCAAATTGCAGCGCGTGGTTCGGGATCAGCGCCGAGAGCAGCAGGCAGGCGGCGCCGATGAAGGCGGGGATGACGATATAGGGCGTCTTCGATTGCGCCTTGTCGGCCATCGCCGGCACGGCATAAAGCGCCACCGCCACCAGCAGCCAGGGAATGATGTTGAGGAAACCGTTGACCGTGTTGCTGACGCCAAAGGCCTTGACGATGGTCGGCAGCCAATAGCTCAGCCCGTAGGCCGACAGCGGAAAGGCGACATAGCAAAGCGCCATCAGCAGGACGCGCGGGTCGATCAGCGCCTTGAAGCCGTTTCCGGCATGTTCGCCCATGCCGGCATTTTCCGCGGCGAGCCGACGTTCGAGCCAGTCCTTTTCCGCACCGGTCAGGAAGCTCGCATTTTCCGGCCGGCCGGGAAGATAAAAGAAGGTGACGATGCCGGCGATGATGGCGGGAATACCGGTCGCCAGGAACACCCACTCCCAGCCGGCAAAGCCGTAGAGGCCGTCGAGATCGAGCAACACGCCGCCGAGCGGCGCGCCGACGGCATTGGCGATGGCGCTGAAGATCATGAACAGCCCGACCATCCTGCCGCGATAGACCGAGGGAAACCACAGCGTCAGCAGATAGAGCACGCCCGGAAAGAAGCCGGCCTCGCAGACACCGAGCAGGAAGCGCAGGATATAGAACATTGTCGCATTCTGCGTGAAGGCGAGGGCAACGGTGACGATGCCCCAGGAGACCAGGATGCGGGCGAACCAGACGCGGGCGCCGAGCCTGTCGAGGAAGAGGTTGCTCGGCACCTCGAAAAGAAAATAACCGATGAAGAACAGCGAAGCGCCGAGGCCGTAGGCATATTCGCTCATACCCAGCGCATCGACCATCTGCAGCTTGGCGAAGCTGACATTCTGCCGGTCGATATAGGCGATGAGATAAAGGATGCCGAGAAACGGCATCAGCTTCCAGGTGATTTTCGAGATCAGCCGCTTCTCATCGACCATTGCGTATTCTCCGGAATGACATTGCTAGGTCGGAACGTAGATAGCGCCGCCCGTCAATATTCAATTGCGCGAGGTATTTTCTCCGATGCCGCAACCCTGATTGGTGGCCGCGCCCGGGGTTCAGGTGCGGCTTGTCCTGATCATTCGGCGGCGGCAACCGCGGCACGGCGGCCGATCGTTGCCTGGGTCAGCACGAAGGCTGCGAAGGCGCAGACGGCGATGCCGGCGGCCATCGGAACGGCCGTGCCGTCGAAAAACAGGCTCGATATCACCATGGCGACGGCGGCGATGACGAAGTGAAGCGTGCCCATCAGCGACGAGGCCGTGCCGGCGATGGCGCCGTGATCCTCGAGCGCCAGCACAGCGCTCGTCGGAATGACGAGGCCGAGGAAGCCGTAGCCGATGAACAGGAAGCTCGCCATGACCGGCAGCTGGTTGAAGCCCGCCGCCATCACCACGGCCATGACGACCATGGCAAGCGCGAAGGCGCTGACCGCGATCCGCATGACGCGCACCAGACCGAAACGCTCGCCGAGCCAGCCGGTCGCCTGCGACACCGCAAAGAAGGAGACCGCGTTGATCGAGAAGGCGAAGCTGTATTGCGTCGGCGTCAGCCCGTAGTGCTGGATCAGCACGAAGGGCGAGTTGGCGAGATAGACGAGGAAGCTCGAAATGCCGAGGCCGCCGATGAAGGTCAGCGTCAGAAAATTGCGATCGGAAAGCAGCAGCCGGTAGGCCGTCATGGCGCTCTTGAGGCCGCTGCCGCTGCGCTCCTTGGCCGGCCGGGTTTCCTCAAGCTGGGTAGCGAGTAAGACAAGGCCGATGAAGGCGGCAATCGTCACCGCCCAGAACACGCCGCGCCAGCCGTAGAATTCGATGACGGCGCTGCCGGTCAGCGGCGCCAGGATCGGCGAAATCGAAAAGACCAGCATCAGCAGCGACATCAGCCGCGCGGCCTGCACGCCGGTATGCATGTCGCGGACGATGGCGCGGGGGATGACCATCCCGGCGGCACCGCCGATGCCCTGGACGAAGCGGAAGGCGATCAGCGTTTCGATATTGGTCGAGAGCGCGCAGCCGATCGAAGCGACGGCGAAGATGCCGATGCCGAGATAAAGCGGCATCTTGCGGCCCCACATATCCGACAGTGGACCGTAGACAAGCTGGGCGAGTGCAAAGGAGATGAAGAAGGCGAGAAGGGTCAGCTGAGTGACGTTGTTATCGGCATGCAGGTCCTGGCCGATGGAGGGCAGCGCCGGAAGATACATGTCGATGGCGAAAGGCCCGATGGCCGAGAGCAGGCCGAGAATGAGGGCCATGCGAAAGAAGGAAGCCGTCATAAGGGTGATCTTTCATAAAAGCGCAGCGGAAGCGCCGGATCGTCGCTCCGCCGCATGGCTCTTAAAGGTTCAATGATGATCGTTCGCGCGAAGACGAAGTTGGGAACTCATATCTTCAGCTGGGAAGCAGCCGTGTCAATAAATTTGGACACTGATGTAAACTAGACGCCATTGTCTAAAAGGTCAAGACGCCTTATCTTCGCGGTCATGAAAGATCGCATGACACCGGCAGTCCGGATGGGGGGGCATACGCAGCGCGGACAATGCGCCAAGCGCATGTCGATCCTCGATGCCGCCGCCGACGTCTTCTGCCGCCAGGGTTTTGCCGGCGCCAGCATCGACGAGATCGCCGCCGTCGCCTGCGTCTCCCGCCAGACGATCTACAATCACTACCGCGAAAAAGAGACGCTGTTCGTTGCCGTCGTCGAGGACGTCATGACCCGCGCCAATGCCATGCTGTTCTCCGTGCTGTCGAGCTTCCCTGAGAAGGCAGACGATCTGGAGGATGGGCTGACGGCCTTTGCCGTGCGCCTCAACAAGAACTGCATCTGCAATCATGACGGAAAATTCCTGCGCAAGCTGGTGCAGACGGAAGGTGAGCGCTATCCGCACCTGTTCGAAAGCTGGCGCCAGCAGGGCCCGGGCAAGCTGACCAATGCCCTTTCCGCGCTTCTCGCGCGGCTCGCCCATAAGGGCGCGCTCGCCATCGACGATTTCGACATCGCCGCCCGGCAGTTCGTAGCGCTTGCCAATGCCGACCTCCAGATGATGACGCTTTTCGGCGAAACACCCAGCGATGAAGAGCTTGATAAGGCGGCACGCAATGCCGTCCGTACGTTTCTCAAGGCCTATGGCAGGCTTGGGGCGGATATTGGCGGCCGTCCGCCGGAGCTTGCCGCCATAGCCGGCTGACCGGCGTCTCGGTCAGCCCTCCTGATCAGGCAAAGACCATCATCTGCGAGGGCACGACCGCGAACATGCCGACGCGGCGTGCGGCAAGATAATTCACCAGCTGCTGCACGACAGAAGGCATGACCGGCTTCTGCACCACGCCGACCGCACCTTTGACGCCGTCGGCGACGACCTCCGGATTGCCGGTCATGAAGACCACCGCAATGCCGTGCTCTTGCGCCAACCGCCGGCCGATCTCCGGTCCGGTCGGGCCGTCGGCGAGATTGATGTCGACGAAGGCGATATCGGCGAGCGGCGCCAGCCGCAGCGCCTGTTCGCGATCGCTCGCAAGGCCTGCCACCTGCATTCCCATGCCTTCGACGGTCGCCCCGAGATCCAGGGCGATGAGGAATTCATCTTCGACGATCAATACTCTCTGCTTCATGAGATCATCTCGTTGCCAGCGCCGCACGACATTGGTGGCCATGATACGTCCCCTTGTTACGCCATACTTCGAAAGAGGCATCCGCTCCAGCAGCTGTCCCTGCTCGGAACTCCTTGTCGTAACGGGCAACTTGACGATATGTTCCGCGGTGGAACGCGATTTTTCTGATTTAAGGTATTGTTAACGTTGATAAATTCTTAACAAGAAAGCCGGCGAAGAAAAACTGGCGCCGGATTGCTCTCAATCCCGAGCGCACGTCTGGATGGTGGCGCAATGACACGATATGATTATTCCGTCGGCTTGAGATCGAGGATCACGTTGAGAAAATAGCTTATCGCGCTGGCCATCGTGATCGTCAGCCTTTTCGCCTATACGAAATTGATGGCTAGGATCGGCTCGGGCTCACCGCCTCCGGACGCCCCGCTCGCGCAACAGGCCGACCTCATCCGCGTTTATAAGTTCGAACGCCGCATGGTCCTTCTCAAAAGGGATGTTCCGATTTCGACCTATCGGGTTTCCCTTGGGCAGGCTGCCCACGCCGGCCCCAAGCAACGGGAAGGCGACGAAAAAACACCGGAAGGGCGTTATGAAATCGACTGGCGCAATCCGAAGTCCATGGCGCATCTCAGCCTGCACATTTCCTATCCGAGCCCCGACGACCAGCGCAATGCCGAAACCAACGGCTTTCCGCCCGGCGGCAATATCATGATCCACGGGCTCCCCAACGGCTGGGGCATGTTCGGGCAAGCCCATCGGCTGTGGGACTGGACGGATGGCTGTATTGCCGTCACCAACGCCGAGATGCGCGATATCTGGGCTCGCGTCCCCGATCATACGCCCATCGACATCATGCCCTGATCACCCCTTGGCTTTCCTGACGAGGACCGGCTCGCTGCGGTAGTCGGCGGGGAACAGCGATTTCAGGTTCTCGATCTTCGGCAGGTCGTTGTAGACGATATAGGGATAGGTCGGATTAAGCGTCAGGAAATCCTGATGATAGGCTTCGGCCGGATAGAAGCCGGTGGTGTCCGACACTTTGGTGACGATCGGCTGGGCGAAGACATGGGCCTTGTCCAGCTGGCCGATATAGTGCTCGGCGACCTTGCGCTGCTCGGGACCGGCGACGAACAGCGCAGAGCGGTACTGCGTTCCCTGATCCGGCCCCTGGAAATTCAGCTGCGTCGGATTGTGCGCCACCGAGAAGAAGATCTGCAGCAACTTGCCGTAGCTCACCTCTTTCGGATCGAATGTCACCTCGACGGATTCGGCATGACCGGTCGCGCCGGTGCTGACGGTTTCATATTGCGCCGTTCCCGCCTTGCCGCCGGCATAACCGGAGACGGCGCTCTTGACGCCCTTGACGTGCTGGAAGACGCCCTGGACGCCCCAGAAGCAGCCGCCGGCGAAAATGGCGGTCTCGGTCCCTGCCCCGGCGGCCTCGTCGACGGCAGGCGGCGGGATGACGACGGCGTCTTCAGCCGCGCCTGCGGCACTCGCACCGATTGAAAGAAGAGTGGCGGCCAGCGCGGCAAGGCTCCGGCGGCGGTAAGACATGGACATGGCGCTACTCCCTGCGATCGTCCAAATCCTTGCCTATTCCTTTCGAGGCCGCAAATCACAAGGCGATCACTCACGCCGATGTGACAGCCGGACGAAAGCGTCTGTGTGAAGTTGAAACAGCCTACAACCTGAGTTGACAATCCCGTGAGGAGTGAGGAGAGTGCCGCCGGTTAGAGCCTGCATTTCCGGGGGGAACCTTATGTCCGTGCGCTCGTTCTTTGCTTTCGCGACAATCGCATTTTCCATGATCGCGGTCAGTTTTCCCGCAGCCGCTGCGGATACCAAGCGCGACATCCAGACGATCAAGGACGCCGATTTCTTCGGCTTCGATCTTCGCACCGAGCAGAACGTCTCGCTCGATCAGTGCAAGACCTCCTGCATCGGCGATAAGAGCTGCAAGGCCTTCACCTACAATCCCAAGGTGAAATGGTGTTTCCTGAAATCCGATTTCAAGACGATGAATGCCTTCCCCGGCGCCATTGCCGGCAAGATCGTCGAAACCACCGCTCAGAAGGAGCCGGATCTCGGCGCCGCGCCGCGCCTGACCTTCCTGACCAACGACCTGATCCAGCAGGCCCGCGACTTCAAGGACAATCTCGAGCTGACCGACGACCAGCAGGGCCAGGGCGCCGACAGCCTGACCGCCAATGCCCGTCTCGACCTCACCGCCAACAATCTGGCCGACGCGCTCAAGTCCTTCCATGGCGCGCTGTCGATCACCCCTGACGACGCCGATCTCTGGCTCGAAACCGCCCGCGCCGCAGCTTCGCTCGGCACCGCCGAGAGCGGTACGAGCGGCCAGGCCGTGCTCGACGCGCTGAACGGCTACGAGCTGACGCGCACCAAGCCCAAGCGCGCCGAAGCGCTCGCCGTCCTCGCCGACGCCCTTGACCGAAACGCCAATTACCGCC
Organism: Rhizobium acidisoli; assembly: GCF_002531755.2. Lineage (NCBI taxonomy): Bacteria > Pseudomonadati > Pseudomonadota > Alphaproteobacteria > Hyphomicrobiales > Rhizobiaceae > Rhizobium > Rhizobium acidisoli. Next base: position 600,318 of record NZ_CP035001.1, read on the forward strand.
CGGCGCTCGACGCCTACAAGGCGAGCCTGGCGCTGGTTGCCTCCGATGATGTGCAGACAGCCTATCTGCAGCTGAAATCGACGCAAGGGTTCCGCATCACCGAACACACGGTCGATGCCGACAGCGCCACGCCGCGCGCCTGCGTCACCTTCTCCGAGGCGCTCGTCAAGACCACCGACTACACGCCCTTCGTGACGCTGAACGGCGCCGCCCCCAAGGCGCTCGAAACCAAGGACAAGCAGATCTGCGTCGAGGGGCTGACGCATGGCGAGACCTACAAGATCGCCTTCCGCACCGGCCTGCCGTCATCCGTCGACGAAGCGCTCGAAGCACCTGTCAGCATCGACGTCTATATCAAGGACCGCAGCCAGATGGTGCGCTTCACCGGCGACAGCTTCGTGCTGCCCTCGACGGCGCGCCGCGGCATTCCGATCGTCTCGGTCAACCTGGCCTCTGCCAACCTCAAGCTCTACCGCATCGGCGATCGCGCCATCGCCCCGCTCCTGACCAATTCGCAGTTCCTGAGCCAGCTCGACGGCTACAGCGCCCAGAACATCGAGGATCAGAACGGCGAACTCGTCTGGCAGGGTTCGATCGACATCGCCAACGAGCTCAACAAGGACATCGTCACCAGCTTCCCGGTCGACGAGGCGCTGCCCGAGCGCAAGCCGGGCATCTATGTCATGACTGCAACCGGCCCGAACGGCCCGACGCAGGAATGGGATTCCCAGGCGACGCAATGGTTCCTCGTCTCCGATATCGGCGTCACCACCTATGCCGGCACCGATGGCCTCAATGTCTTTACCCGTTCGCTCGCCTCGGCAAAGCCGATATCGGGCGTCGAGCTGCAGCTGCTTGCCAAGAACAATGAGGTGCTCGGCACCGCGACCACAGACGAAAACGGCCGCGCCACCTTCACCGCCGGCCTGATCCGCGGCACGGCGGCGCTGACGCCCGCCGTCATTACCGCCAAGAACGGCGCGTCGGACTACGTCTTCCTCGACATGACGCGGGCCGGCTTCGACCTCTCCGACCGCGGCGTCACCGGCCGCGCCGCACCCGGCGCGATCGATGTGCTCACCTTCACCGAACGCGGCATCTACCGCGCCGGCGAAACGGTGCATGCCCAGGCGCTCGCCCGCGACACCGACGGCAACGCCATCGAGAACCTGCCGCTCACCTTCATCTTCAGCCGTCCCGACGGGGTCGAAGATCGGCGGATTGTCAGCCAGACCAGCAATCTCGGCGGTTACAGCATCGATTTCCCGACCCAGGAAAACGCCATGCGCGGCACCTGGACGATGAACATCTATACCGATCCCAAGGGCAGCGCGATCGCCACCAAGAGCTTCCTGGTCGACGATTTCGTGCCGGATCGCACCGACATGGAAATCACGACCGAGGCCAAGGAAATCGGCCCGGATACGCCGGCCACGATCAATGTTTCCGGCAAATATCTCTATGGCGCCCCGGCCGCCGGCCTGACGCTCGAAGGCAATGTCGTCGTCAAGCCGACGCGCGAGAGCGCCGCCTATCAGGGCTTCCTCTTCGGGCTTGCCGATGAGGAGGCGAGCGAGGATTCGCGCCTGTCGATCGACGGCCTGCCGGAACTCGACGAGAACGGCGAAGCCTCGACCGATCTGACCGTCGGCGACCTGCCGGCAACGACGCAGCTGCTCAACGCCACCGTCTATATCAGCATGCAGGAGGCCGGCGGCCGTGCCATCGAGCGTTCGCTCACCCTGCCGGTGAAGAATGAGCGCGCTTCGATCGGCATCAAGCCGGAATTTTCCGGCGATCTGCCCGAGAATTCGATCGCCAACTTCACGGTGATCGGCGTCAATGCCGAGGGCGAGAGGCAGGAGGCCAAAGGCCTGCGCTGGAAATTCTACAGCCTCAACCGCGAATACCAATGGTATCGCGAGGGAACGGCGTGGAAATACGAGCCAGTCTACACCGCCGAGCAAATCGCCAATGGCAGCGTCGACGCGACGGCGGACGGCGGCAAGATCTCCGTGCCGGTGAAATGGGGCCGCTATCGCCTCGAAGTGGAAAGCCCGGATGCCGACGGCCCGACCTCCAGCGTCGAATTCGACGCCGGCTGGTTCGTGGCCTCCACCTCGACCGAAACACCCGACGGGCTGGAAATCGCCCTCGACAAGGACAGCTACAAGGTCGGCGACACCGCCAAGCTGAAAGTCACCTCGCGCTATGGCGGCGAGCTGATGGTCATGGCCGGAACCGAAAAACTGGTTGCCGTGCAAAATGCGACGATGGGAGAAACCGGCGGCGAAGTCGACATCCCCGTCACCGCGGACTGGGGTGCCGGCGCTTATGTGACCGCGACGCTCTTCCGCCCCGGCGATGCCCAGGACAGTCACATGCCGATGCGTTCGATCGGCATCAAATGGCTGAAGGTCGATCCCGAGCAGCGGGCGCTGCAGGTCAAGCTCGACACGCCCGAAAAGATGCTGCCGCGCGGACCTTTGAACATCGGCCTGCAGGTGGCGGGGGCGGGCGCCAATGAGGATGCCTATGTGACGGTTGCCGCCGTCGATGTCGGTATTCTCAACCTGACACGCTACGAACCGCCGAACCCGGAGGACTGGTATTTCGGCCAGCGCCAGCTCGGCCTTGAAATCCGCGACCTCTATGGCCGGCTGATCGACGGCTCGCTGGGTGCAACCGGCAAGCTCAGGACCGGCGGCGACGGCGGTGCCATTGCGCTGCAGGCAAGCCCACCGACGCAAAAGCTCGTCGCCTTCTTCTCAGGACCGGTGAAGCTCGACGCCGAAGGCAAGGCCAATGTCTCCTTCGACATCCCGCAATTCAACGGCACGGCGCGTGTCATGGCTGTGGCATGGTCAAAGACCGGTGTTGGCCACGGCGTCAAGGATGTCATCATCCGCGATCCCGTCGTCGTCACCGCGAGTCTGCCGAAATTCCTCGCCCCCGGCGACAAGGCCAATCTGCGCCTCGACATCGCCAACACCGATGCGCCGGCCGGCGACTACAAGCTGCAGCTGACCGGCAATGACGCGGTCGGCATCGACCAAGCCTCCGCCGCCCAGACGATCCGTCTGGAAGCCGGGGCGAAATCCGAGCTGACGCTGTCGCTCATCGGTAAACAGCCGGGCGCCGGCAGCGTCTCGATCAACCTCTCCGACGCCTCCGGCCTCTCGCTCGATCAGACTGTCGACGTACCGGTGCGCCCGTCATCCCTGCCGATCACCGAACGCAGGGTGCTGGCGCTGAAGCCCGGGGCCAAACTCACCGTCGACAAGAACCTGCTTGCCGACAGCGTGCTGCCCGGCGCCTCGATCAGCGTCAACGTCACCCGTTCGGCCGCCTTCGATATTCCCGCCCTGCTGATGACGCTCGATCGCTATCCCCTCGGTTGCGCCGAGCAGACCACCAGCCGGGCGCTGCCGCTGCTTTATCTCGCCGAAGTGGCGAAGCAGGCGGGCATCGAAAATGACGACGACGTGCACAAGCGCGTGCAGGACGCGATCTACCGCGTGCTCTCCTACCAGGCCTCTGCTGGCAGCTTTGGCCTTTGGGGACCGGATTCAGGCGACGTCTGGCTCGATAGCTACGTCACCGATTTCCTGACGCGGGCTCGCGAAATGAAATATGACGTGCCGGAAAAGGCCTTCGTGCAGGCGCTCGAAAACCTGCAGAATACCCTCTCCTACACCACCGACATCAAGGGCCAGGGCGACCAGATCGCCTATGCCATCTATGTGCTCGCCCGCAACAAGAAGGCGGCGATCAGCGATCTGCGTTATTATGCCGATACGATGATCAACGACTTCCCGACGCCGCTTGCCAAGGCGCATATCGCCGCCGCACTGGCGCTCTATGGCGATGCCCAGCGTTCGAAGAACATCTTCGTCGACGCGCTGCAGATGTCGCAGCAATCGATGGTGTCGCGGGTGAATCTGTCGCGCACCGACTACGGCACGATCCTGCGCGATGGCGCGGCGATCCTGGCGCTCGCTGCGGAAAGCCGGCCGGTGCCGCCCGTCATCCCGGATCTTGCCAAGGCCGTCGCCAAGGAATGGGGTCGCAGCAAATACAAGAGCACTCAGGAAGAGACCTGGATGCTGCTTGCCGCGCGCGCCATTCAGGGCGGCGATGACGGGTTGAAGGTCGATGTCAACGGCGCGGCCCATACCGGCGCCTATATGGCCCGCATGAGCGGCGATGCGCTCGCCGATCATCCGCTGACGCTGACCAACCAGACGAGCGACGCAGTCTCGGCTGTCGTCACCACCGTTGCCGCCCCGACCGTGCCCCTGCCGGCCGGCGGCGACGGCTTCATTGTCGAGCGCACCTATTACACGCTCGACGGCGAAGAAGCGAATGTCAGCGAAGCCAAGCAGAACGAACGCTACGTCGTCGTCATCCATGTGCGCGAGACCAACGACTGGCCGTCGCGTATCGTCGTCACCGACCTTCTGCCGGCCGGTTTCGAGATCGACAATCCGAACCTGGTCGACAGCGCCCAGATGACGAATTTCGACTGGATCGGCGAGATAGCGGCCGCCCATACCGAATTCCGCTACGACCGCTTCGTCGCCGCCTTCAACCGCGCCCAGGGCGACGAGCGCGAATTCAACGTCGCCTATGTCGTGCGCGCCGTCACCCCCGGCACCTACGACCATCCGGCCGCCAGCGTCGAGGACATGTACCGGCCGGAGCTTTCGGCCCGTACCGCGACCGGCAAGATGGAGGTCGTGGCAGCGCAACAATGAGACTGTGGCGCAAGATCGCGATCGGGTCCGCCGCCGGCATCCTTCTTGCCGGCGCGGCCCTTTTCGCGCTCGACGCCGCCGACAAGGCCTTTCCGCCACCACTCGATAAAGCGGATTTGGTCTCCGCCGAGGTGCTCGATGCCGACGGCCAATTGCTGCGCGCCTTCGCGACCTCGGAAGGCCGCTGGCGGCTGAAGACCACGGTTGCCGACGTCGATCCGCAATTCCTGCGCATGCTGATCGCCTATGAAGACCAGCGCTTCTACGATCACGGCGGCGTCGACGCCTGGGCGCTCGGGCGCGCGAGCCTGCAATTCATCCGCAACGGCCGCATCGTTTCCGGGGCCTCGACGCTGTCGATGCAGGTGGCGCGGCTGATTGAGCCGCGGGCCGGACGTTCGCTTTCGGCAAAACTGCTGCAGCTGGTGCGTGCCGTGCAGATCGAGCGGCGGCTGTCGAAGGAGCAGATCCTCGACCTCTATCTCACCCATGCGCCCTATGGCGGCAATCTCGAAGGCGTGCGCGCCGCAAGCCTTGCCTATTTCGGCAAGGAGCCGCGGCGCCTGACGGTCGCCGAGGCCGCCCTGCTCGTCGCCCTGCCGCAATTGCCGGAACGGCGCCGGCCGGACCGCAATCTCCAGGCGGCGCATGAGGCGCGTAAGCGCGTGCTCGAGCGCGTCGCCGTGGCGGAGGCCGTCGGCGACGGCGAGGCGACGCGGGCTGAGGTTGTCGCCATCCCGCCGCGGCGCATGCAATTGCCGGCACTGGCCGCCCATGTCGGCGAAGCGGCTCTGCGCAAGGAGCCTTCGGTCCTCAAACACCAGACGACCTTGAAGAAGCAGGTGCAGCAGGGGCTGGAGGCGGTCGCCCGGGCGGCGGCGATGAAACTCGGGCCGAAGCTCTCACTCGCCATGGTGATGGCGGATGCGCAGACGGGCGCGATCGTCGGCGAGGTCGGCTCGGCCGATTATTTCGACGCCAGCCGCTCCGGCTGGATCGACATGACGCGCGTCAACCGCTCGCCCGGCTCGACGCTGAAGCCCTTCATCTACGGGCTCGCCTTCGAGCAGGGTCTCGTCTCCCAGGAGACGATCATCGAGGACCGGCCGGCCGATTTCTTCGGTTACCGGCCGCGCAATTTCGACATGAGCTATCAGGGCGATGTCACCGTGCGCGAGGCATTGCAGCTGTCGCTGAACGTACCGGCGGTCAAACTGCTCGACGCCGTCGGGCCGTCGCGGCTACTGGTGCGCTTCCGCCGCGCCGAAGTGCGCCCGGCTTTGCCACCGAACGAAACGCCGGGGCTGGCGATCGGTCTTGGCGGCGTCGGCATCACTCTGAAGGACCTGGTGCAGCTCTATACGGCGCTCGCCAATCGCGGCCAGCCGGCAAGGCTCGGCGACGGCATCACCGGTGAACCGGGCAAACTCGACGGCGAACCGCTTTTGGAGCCGGTGGCGGTCTGGAACGTCGCCGATATTCTCTCCGGCGTCATTCCCCCCGCCGGCGCGCCGCAGCGCGGCATCGCCTACAAGACCGGCACGAGCTACGGCTATCGCGACGCCTGGTCGGTCGGCTATGACGGGCGTTATGTGCTCGGCGTCTGGGTCGGACGGCCGGATAACAGCGCCGTGCCTGGTTTGACCGGCTATGGTACCGCCGCCCCCATCCTGTTTGAAGGTTTCGCCAAATCCGGCATCGCCACGACGCCGTTGCCCCGCCCGCCGGCCGGCGCCGTGCGCATCGCCCAGTCCGAGCTGCCGATCAGCCAGCGGCGGTTTGCGCTGAATGCCAGCGGCCTGCTCGTCGCCTCCGGCCGCGAGCCCGCGCCCCAAATCGTCTATCCGCCCGAGGGTGCCCATATCGATCTCGGCGCCGACGCAGGCGACCTGTCGCCGCTGATGCTGAAGCTGCAGGGCGGCCGCGCTCCCTTCCGCTGGCTTGCCAACGGCAAGCCGCTGCCCGATCTCTCGCGCCGGCGCACGCAGCAGTGGCTGCCGGATGGCGGCGGTTACTCGAAACTGACCGTTATCGACTCGGCCGGACGCGCCGCAAGCGTGGGCGTTTTCATCGACTAGCGCATCGTGCTTTGCGCGTCTCAAAAGACGCGCGGCGCTGTAAGGGAACCAAACCCCCGGTACAACCGTTGGAAAGGGTCTCCCTCCAACGTCAGACGGCCTCATGACACTTCCGACCGCGACCTATCGGATACAATTCCGCAACGGCATGACCTTCGATCGTGCGTGCGGCCTTATTCCCTACCTCAAGACGCTCGGCATCAGCCACCTCTACGCCTCACCGATCTTCACCGCCGTTAACGGCTCGACCCACGGCTATGACGTCACCGACGCCAACGACATCGATCCGGCGCTCGGCGGCCGGGCGGGGTTCGAGCGGCTGACGGAAAGCCTCGCTGCGGCCGGCATGGGCCTCATCCTCGATATTGTTCCGAACCACATGGCCGCCTCGCCGGAAAACGGCTGGTGGCGCGACGTGCTGGCATTCGGCCAACAGAGCTCATATGCCGGCCACTTCGACATCGACTGGAGCGAGCCGCTGACCCTGCCGCAGCTCGGCCAGGATTTCGAGGCGGCACTTGCTGCCGGCGAGCTGCGCATTGTGCTCGACGAAACGCATGGCAATTTCGCCTTCGCCTATTTCGACACGCTGCTGCCGCTTAACCCCAGCAGTTACGGCGCGATCGCAAACCGGCTCGACGATCCGGTGGCAACGAGAATGGCGGAGGCTGCGGCCGTAACCTCCGGCGAGGACTTTGCCCGCACCATGCGCGACATCCTCTTCGAAGGCGGAGACCGGGCAATTCTTCGACAAAAGCTCGACGAGATCTCGGCCGATCGCGACTTCGTCAAAAGCCTGCATGAGGCACAGCACTGGCGGCTCACCCATTGGAAGGAAGCGGCGCGGCATCTGAGCTATCGCCGTTTTTTCGAGGTCACCGGGCTTGTGGGAACCCGCGTCGAAAATCCCTCCGTGTTCGAGGACATGCACCGGCTGACGATCGAGCTAGTGCGCCATGGCAAGGTCCAGGGCCTGCGCATCGACCATGTCGACGGGCTCGCCGAACCCAAGGCCTATCTCGACCGGCTGAGGGACGCGGTTGGGCCAGACACCTATATCGTCGTGGAAAAGATCCTCGGGGCCGGCGAAGCGCTGCCGGAGAGCTGGCCGGTCTCGGGCACCACGGGATATGAATTCATCGCTGCACTCAGCGAACTCTTCGTCGATGGCAGCGGCCTGCGCCGCTTGGACGATGCCTATCGTAGCCTCGCCGGCGAGACCGGCGATCTCGAGGAAGGCCGGCGGCTTGCCAAGCGGCTTATGGTCGAGCGCAACTTCGCCGGCGAGACCGGCAGACTGGCAACGATCGCCGCAGGGATCTTTCCCGAGATCAATACAGACGAGATCGCGACGGCGCTGACCGAGCTGCTGATCGCCTTCCCGGTCTACCGCACCTATGGCGACGGCGGTCCGCTCGCCTGGCAGGATTCAGCCGTCCTTGCTGCAACCGCATCGCAGGTCATGGGCCGACTCGATGATCGGCGTGCCCTCGATCATGTGCTGCGGCTTCTCGAAGGCAAGGTCGACGGGGATGCCGCCCATGAGTTCCGCATCCGCTTTCAGCAATTGAGCGGGCCGGTGATGGCGAAAGCGACTGAGGATACGCTGTTCTACCGCTACAACAGGCTGCTTGCCGCAAACGAAGTCGGCGGTGAACCCGGCAAGGCGCCCGATGGCCCGGAGGGTTTTCATCGCCGCATGGCCGAGCGGGCACGGCTGCAGCCGGACGGGCTGTCGGCAAGTGCCACCCATGACACCAAACGCGGCGAGGATGCGCGCGCCAGGCTCTATGCGCTGAGCGAAGGGGCGGATGTTTTCGCGCAGGCGGTGGCGCGCTGGCGTGAGATGAACCGGCCATGGCTGACGGAGCTGCCGGAGGGCGCAGCACCAGAGCCGAATGTCGAATGGATGCTCTATCAGGCGCTGGCCGGCATCTGGCCGGAAGATTTCGACCGAGGGCGAACGGAAGAACTTCACGAGCGCTTCACCGATTACGCGGTCAAAGCGGTGCGCGAGGCGAAGCTCCACACCGGCTGGATCGAACAGGATGCCGCCTATGAAGACGCGGTGAGGGCCTATGCGGCGGCGCTGGTTTCACCCGAGAATGACGCCTTCCTCGAGGATTTCGAAAGGGTGCTGCAGCCCTTCATCGCCGCCGGTTACCTCAACAGCCTGTCGCAGACGCTCCTCAAGTTGACGGCGCCCGGCATTCCCGACATCTACCAGGGCTCCGAGGGTTTCGATTTCAGCCTCGTCGATCCCGACAATCGCCGGCCGGCCGATCACGAACGGCTCACCGCCTGGCTCGCGGAAGCCGGGCCGATCGCCAAGCTTCAGGCGGCCGCGTTGAAGCAGCGCATCGTCGCGATCGGCCTGCAGCTGCGCCAACGGCAGCCGGGGCTCTTTGCCAAAGGCGACTATCTGCCGCTGAAGGTGACGGGCAGCCGGCGCGAGCATGTGCTGGCGTTTGCTCGGGTGCACAAAGACAATTTCGCGATCGTCGCCGCACCCCGGCTGATGTTCGGCTGGCTCGACCCTGGCGTGCTCTTTGCCGGCCCGGAATTCTGGGAGGATACGGCGATCGCCGTCCCCTCCCCTCTCCATGGGCTGAAGGCGGATCTGGTGACCGGCAAGACGATCGAACCCGGCGGCAGCATTGCTGTCGCCGCCCTGCTCGGCAGCCAGCCGGTCGGGCTGATCAGCCCGATCTGAGGATCGGGCGAGAGAGCGGCGGCTTCAAAAAATCGGCCTTGTCAAAATTAGCGCTTGACCTTCCAGTTGCTGGAAGGTGGATAAGCCTCTCCAACTGCCCCCAGGGCATAGGAGATAGTCATGAATATCAAACACGACCACGATCACCATCACGGCCACATCAATAGCGACGATCACAGCTGTTGCGGGCATGGCCGGGAAAAGACTGCCGGCGTCATAACCCGTGATCCGGTCTGCGGCATGACCGCTGATCCGGAGGCCGGCAAGCCTTCGCTCGATCATGACGGCCGCCTTTATCATTTCTGCTCGGAAGGCTGCCGGACGAAGTTTGCGGCCGCCCCGCAGGATTACCTGACGGCAAAGGATCCCGTCTGCGGCATGACCGTCGATCGCTCGACGGCGAAACATTTTCTAAAAGTCGAGGGCGAGAAATTCTATTTCTGCTCGGCCGCTTGCCAGACAAAATTCGAAGCCGATCCCTCGGCCTATCGCGACGGCAACCGCCCGGCGGCAAAGCCGGCGCCGAAGGGCACGCTCTATACCTGCCCGATGCATCCGGAAGTCGTCAGCGACCGGCCTGGCGACTGCCCGAAATGCGGCATGGCGCTGGAGCCGATGGGCATTCCGCCTGATGACGAAGGCCCGAACCCGGAACTTGTCGACTTCACCAGACGGCTTTGGGTCAGCGCCATCCTGGCTCTGCCGCTACTCGCCCTCGGCATGGGACCGATGCTCGGCCTGCCTCTCCGGGAGATGATCGGCGAGCCGCAGGCGACCTATCTCGAACTGCTGCTGGCAACGCCGGTGGTGCTGTGGGCGGCCCTGCCCTTCTTCCGCCGCGCCTGGGCATCTGTCGTCAACCGCAGCCCGAATATGTGGACGCTGATCGGTCTCGGCGTCGGCACCGCCTATGTCTACAGCCTCGTCGCCACGCTTGCGCCCGGCATTTTCCCGATGAGTTTCCGCGGTCACGGCGCGGCCGTTCCCGTCTATTTCGAGGCGGCCGCCGTCATCGTCGCCCTCGTTTTCGTCGGCCAGGTGCTGGAATTGAAGGCACGCGAGCGCACCGGTTCGGCGATCCGCGCTCTGCTCGATCTCGCGCCGAAGACGGCGCGCCGCATTGGTGCCGATGGCAGCGAGAGTGACGTGCCGGTGGACGAGATTGAGGCCGGCGACCGGCTGCGGGTGCGCCCGGGCGAACGTGTGCCGGTGGATGGCTCCGTTCTCGAGGGCCAGTCGACCGTCGATGAATCGATGATTACAGGCGAGCCTCTGCCTCTGGAGAAGTCAAAAGGCGACGGACTGACCGGCGGCACGATCAACAAGAACGGTTCGCTCGTCATGTCGGCCGAGAAGGTCGGCGCCGACACGGTGCTGTCGCGCATCGTCGACATGGTCGCCAAGGCGCAGCGCTCACGGGCGCCGATCCAGGGGGCGGTCGACCGGGTGTCGGCTTTCTTCGTGCCGGCCGTCGTCGCCGCGGCCATCCTTGCCTTCATCGTCTGGGCAGCGGTCGGCCCGGAGCCGAGCCTTGCCAACGCGCTGCTGGCCGCCGTCGCCGTTCTGATCATCGCCTGCCCCTGCGCACTCGGTCTTGCCACACCGATGTCGATCATGATCGCGACGGGGCGCGGCGCTGGAGAAGGTGTGCTGATCAAGGACGCCGAAGCGCTGGAACGTTTCTCCAAGGTCGATACGCTGATCGTCGACAAAACAGGCACGCTGACCGAGGGAAAGCCGAAGCTTACCGACATCGTCGCCTTCGATGGAACCGACGAAAACCGGTTGCTGTCTCTGGCCGCCAGCCTGGAGCGCGGCTCAGAACATCCGCTCGCCGAGGCAATCGTTTCCGGCGCCGAGGCGCGCGGCATCGCCTTCGTCGAGGTCACCGGCTTCGAGGCGAAGACCGGAAAGGGTGTTCAGGGCCTTGCCGGCGACACGATGGTGGCGCTCGGCAATGCGGCGATGCTCGCCGATCTCGGCATCGATTCTTCGGCGCTTGCCGAGAAGACCGAAGCCCTGCGCGGCGACGGCAAGACGGTGATGTTCGTGGTGGTCGACAGCGCGCTTGCCGGCCTCGTCGCCGTTGCCGACCGGATCAAGCCGACGACGGAAGCCGCCATCAAGGCGCTGCACGACAGCGGCCTGAAGATCATCATGGCGACCGGCGACAATGAGCGCACGGCACGGGCCGTGGCAAAAAGCCTGGGGATCGACGAGGTCCGCGCCGACATGCTACCGGAGGGCAAGAGCGCGCTGATCGACGAACTGCGCGCCAAGGGCGCCGTCATCGCCATGGCCGGAGACGGCGTCAACGACGCGCCGGCGCTCGCTGCTGCCGATGTCGGCATCGCCATGGGCACCGGCGCCGATGTGGCGATGGAGAGCGCCGGGATTACCCTGGTGAAGGGCGATCTCACCGGCATCGTCAGGGCGCGCCGGCTGGCGGAGGCGACGATGCGCAACATCCGCCAGAATCTCGGCTTCGCCTTCGGCTACAACGCACTCGGCGTGCCGGTCGCAGCCGGCGTGCTCTATCCGATCTTCGGGCTGCTGCTGTCGCCGATGATCGCGGCGGCGGCGATGAGCCTCTCATCCGTCTCGGTGATTTCAAATGCGCTGAGACTGCGCTTTGCAAAATTATAGGAGATGGCGATGAATATCGGCGAAGCATCGGAACGCTCAGGCCTGCCGTCAAAGACCATCCGCTATTACGAGGATATCGGCCTGATCCGCCCCGAAAGGGGCGGAAACGGCTACCGCGACTATGCCGCGACCGACGTTCACAAGCTGCGCTTCCTGCAGCGCTCGCGCGGTCTCGGCTTTTCCGTCGAGGAATGCCGGCAGTTGCTGGCACTCTACGAGGACAAAAGCCGGGCAAGCGCCGACGTCAAGGATATCGCCGAGACCAAACTTGCCGAGATCGACCGCAAAATCCGCGAGCTCTCGGAACTGCGGCGCACGCTGGAGCATCTCGTGCATGCCTGCCACGGCAATGACAGGCCAGACTGTCCGATCCTCGAAGGACTTTCGGACGGCGGTTGACCATGTCGGGAGACGCAGACGGCGCTGTTCAGGAAAGCTGCGGCATGTTCTGATTGGCGGCCAGCGCGGATGGAGTTCGCTCTCCCTCGCCGTCATCCAGCCGATGTTTGATCGCAAGCGCGTAGATCACGTCGAGGATATTGCGGTCTCGCAGATGAGGATCAATCAGGGCGAGAAGCGAGGCCCGGACGATTTTCTTGCTGGTGGCGTTTGGACAACGCGCTTTGACAAAATCATAGAGCGCCTGATCCGTCAGCCCTTCCATGGCGCCGTCTACGAGAGCTTCGTAGACCCGCTTCTTATCTTTCATTCTTTATTTTCCCCTCAAATCAGCGGCGTCATGATCTGTCATGTAGTTGTCATAAACAATCGCGGATTTGAGGCGCGGCGACGGCATCTTCGACCCTCATGATTTTTTAGCCGCGCCGGGAATAAAATCGGCCGCGCTTGCGTATACTCAATCATGGAACGCAAAGAACGCCCCTTCGACGTCATCGGACAGCTTGCAGCGTTGAGGCGCTATGCTCGCTCGCTGGTGCGCAATTCGGACGAGGCGGAGGATCTGGTGCATGATGCGCTGGTGCGTGCGCTCGAGAAAAAAAAGAGCTTCCGCAGCGGCGGCAATCTGCGCACCTGGCTGCTCTCCATCTTGCACAATGCTCATATCGACCGTCTGCGCCAGAACCGGTCGCTGGCGCGCCGTCACGACGAGGCGGCGGTCGAGGCCGAGCAGTCGCTACCGGCCGGCCAAGAACATGCCGTGCGCCTGCAGCAGGTGCGCGACGCCTTTTTCGACCTGCCGGAGGAACAGCGCGAGGCGCTGCATCTCGTGGCGATCGAAGACCTTTCCTACCAGGAAGCCGCCAATGCGCTCGGCATTCCGATAGGCACGCTGATGTCGCGCATCTCCCGCGCCCGCGCGCAATTGCGCGCATTCGAGGAGAAGACGCCGCGCAAGTCGCATCTGAGACTGATCGGAGGAGACGGCAATGAAAGCAATTGATCCGATCCTCGATGCCGATCTCGACGCCTATGTCGATGGCGAACTCGATGTCGCCCGCCGCATCCAGGTGGAATCCTATCTCTCCGACCATCCGGCGATTGCCGCCAAGGTCATGGCCGACCTCAGCGTCAAGGGCGAGCTGCGCCTGGCGCTGGCCGGAGAAAGCGCCTTCGGCCGCCCGGAGACGCGCGATGCGGCCCGCCGGCTGGAACGTGGGCTTTCCTATGGTCGCATCTTCCATTCCATGCAGCGCATTGCCGCCGTCGGCATTCTGGTGACCGCCGGCTGGGTGGCGCATAATTCCTTCGGCGCTTTCTCGGCAACCGAGGTTTCGGCATCGGTGCCGGCACCCGCCTATGTCGAGGATGCCGTCCGCGCCTTTCAGACTGCGGCCCTGCGCCAATCGATGCCCCCGCAGACGCCGGCTACCTACAGCGCCGATGATATCCGCGCCGCTACCGCCATCGTGATGCCGGAACTGCCGAAGGACTGGAAGGTCGCCGACGTACAGATCTTCCCATCCGAATTCGGCCCGAGCGTCGAGATGGCGATCGAGCAATCGGATGGAAAGCGGCTATCGCTTTTCGCCGTCCGCCCGGGCGCCTTCGAGGTCAAGCCGGTCAGCCATCTCGCACTTGAGAAGGCCGAAGCCGCCTATTGGCAGATCGGCGAGGTCGCCTATGCGCTGATCGCCGACGAAAGCGGTCTCAATCTCGATCAGGCGGCCGAACGGCTCGCCCGTTCTCTCTATTAGTTCAAACCGAGGAGATCAGCATGAACCCGATCAATTCCCGCTACGGCGCCGTCGCCGGCACCCAGGCCGTCTTCGACGAAGGCCTGCGCCAGCACATGCTGCGCGTCTACAATTACATGGCTCTCGGCCTCGTCATCACCGGCCTCGTCGCCTTCGTCGTCGGCTCGACGCCCGCCCTCTACGTGCCGATCTTCGGCTCACCGCTGAAGTGGGTGGTGATGCTGGCGCCGCTCGCCTTCGTCTTCTTCTTCTCGTTCCGCATCCAGACGATGTCGGCCGGCACCGCGCAAATCACCTTCTGGGCCTTCTGCGCCGTGATGGGTCTGTCGCTTGCCTCCGTCTTCCTGGTCTTCACCGGGATGAGCATCGCGCGGACTTTCTTCATCACCGCCACGATGTTCGGCGCGACCAGCCTTTACGGCTATGTGACGAAACGTGACCTGTCGCGCATGGGCTCGTTCCTGATGATGGGTCTCATCGGCGTTATCATCGCCAGCATCGTCAACATCTTCCTGGGTTCGTCCGCGCTGCAGTTCGCCATCTCGGTGATCGGTATCGTCGTCTTCGTCGGCCTCACCGCCTACGACACGCAGAACATCAAGGAACAGTATTCGGAAAACTACGATCAGGAATCGAACCAGAAGCTCGCCGTCTTCGGTGCGCTCTCGCTCTACCTGAACTTCGTCAACATCTTCCAGCTTCTGCTCAACTTCACGGGCGAGCGGGAATAGGACTGCGCTTCTGGGGGCAATGGAAGCGCAAGAGCGCCTGGTCTGCAGTCTATGACAGGATGGCGGATCGGGTGCTCACTTAAAAGGAGATGGCCGGGTCGACAACCCGGCCGTTTTCGTTTCAGATGATGCCCCAGGCGCGGTAGCGACCGCGGCCGGTGATTTCACGAATGCCGATCTCGTTGACAAGGTTCAGCGCCCCGCGCGGCGTAATGCGCAGATGGCGGGCAATCATCGCCGCCGAGACCATCGGCCGCGACAGGATGAAATCGGCAAGGTCGGGCAGGCTGCTATTCGAGCGGCGGCCGCGAAAGCGCAGCTCCATCTGCGTGCGGGCGAGCGATAACCGGTCGAGTTCCTTCAGTCCGGCGGCAGCCCCCAGATGCATCGCCTCAAGGAAGGCCTGCAGCCGCGTCGCCCGGTCGCGCGCCCGGCGACGTTCGTGGCGCACCAGCTTCAGCCCGCCGTAAAAAGAAAAGAGATGCGAGGCGACCTTGCCGCGGGCGCGGAGATGGCCTGCAACCAGAAGACCGCCGAGCCAGTGCTGACGCCGCAATGGCTCGATCCTTTCCCAGGCTTCGAAAAGAATGATCGCGCCGAGAACCGGCGGCAAGCTGTCGGCCAATGGCAATAGGCCGCGCCACTCGGCAAGCCGCTGTTCCTCGTCCCATTCGTCATCCCCCAGCAGGCCGAGAGGATCGTCATTACGCCTCGCCGGGGCAGCGGCGGCCGTCTCGCTTACCGTCACCTTGCCCGTATGGATGTCGAGCAGCTTCTGCGAGCGGGCAAGCAGCGCATCGATCTCGGCCATCTCGGCAGCCAACGGCCCGTCCTCATCCCCGCCCTCTTCGTCGGTCTCGGCCGGAACCCCCGGGCTCTTTACTTCAGGCGCCGCCCCCTCCCCTTCCCCGAGCGTCGCCGTCAGCGTCGCAAGCCCCGAGGCTCCGAGCGCCCAGGCGGGTTCTCCGGTCCAGATGCGCCGGCGGGCCCGCAGCACGGAATGGGCGATCGTCAGTTCGTGGCTCGGCGCCCGGCTGTCCATATGCGCATCGTGCAAAACCAGATCCTCGACATGCACAAGTTCGCCGGCCACCCACAGCGCGCCGGCGGCATCGAAGAAATGACTGCGTTCGGCAAACCCCTCGCCAACCGGCGAACGCACCACCCGCTCATCCAGCCGTGCCAGCGCATCCTCTGCTGCCGCAAAGGATGAAAGCAGGGTTTGAAGCATCGCAGCGTCGATTTCGTAGCGCATTGTTAAGCTTTACGGTTTTTCACAAATGGAAGCAAAGGAGACGTTTCCTTCCGCCATCTATGACATGGTTAACGGCGCATTTCAACAAAATGGTCGGGGAAGGAAGCGGTCGAGACGGCTGAGCGGCGCTCCGCATATCTTCTAGCTGGCGCAGCTGGCGCGAAACTTTTTCATCGCCGTTCATCCGGTTTTCCTTGCTGCCGGACCATTTGCCCGCATCAGCGCCATCAGCATGGGCCCAAGCGAGAACTCGCCACGCTCGGCCCGCCGTGTGAGGTCGCGCAGATAGCCGCCGGCCGAGTTGATATGGCCGCCCCTTTCCAGGATGCAGGCGATCACCGTCGCGGCGTTTTCCGGCCCCATCACATCGCAGGCTAGCTGATAGGCGCTCGGGCTGACGCCCAGCGTCGAACGGACTATGACGGCCGCGGCCATCAGATCCCGCCAGCTGCCGATCCCGCCGCCCGGCCCATAAGCGACGATCTCCGGGCAGGCCTGCAGCACCATGGCAAGCGGGAAGGATTTTGGCGGCTCCCGCCACGGCCGCGCTTCTTCCTCCGGCTTTTCCCCCTGCTTCGGTTCGAAGCTTGGTTCAAGTTCAGATATGTGGTTTGGGTTTGAATTATGTATGTGCCGACCGTTCTGGCTGTCATTGGCGTCTGTTTTTTCTGTTTTCGTCTTCAATTCCAGCGTCTTGACGATCAATTCGCGGAACGCTTCGAGATCGGTCAGCAGGCTTTCCATCTCGGCGGCCGAAGGGCGGCGCGGCAGGCTTGCCGAAAGCAGATTGAATTGCGTCTGCATCTCGATCCATTCGCCGGCAATTTCCTCTTCCAGGGCGATCTCGATGAGTTTGGTGATATCACGCCGGCACAGTGTCAGCCGCTCCCGCAAACGCTTCCATTCGAGCTTGCCGGCAAGCACCTGAGCCGCCTGCGCCTCGATCTCGCCGGCGCGCACCAGGAGGGGCGCCAGGCTGAAGCCAAACGCCTCTCCAAGCCCGCCCTCGCCGTTACGGCGGGCAAAACGTTTGCCGTTCGGGCTATCCCGCCGGATAATCAGGCCGGCCTCCACCAGCGCCGCCAGGTTCCGCCGCAACGTCGTGCCGGCCATGCCATGCGTCCGCAGCGACAACTGCTCGTTCGACGGAAAGACGACGAAACCGTTGGCCTCGGCAATCTCGTTCTTCGGATAAAAGGTCAGCAGCGCGTTGAGAACAGCGAGCGCACGGTCCGATACGCCGAACATGTCCTTTGCTTCGCAGAGCGCGCGAAAGATCTTCCACTTGTCGACCGATGCGTCGGATTCGACCTTGCTGGCATTTTCCTGGCTTGCCAGCATGCCAAGCGTCATCGATCGCCGCCCAAAGGGCGTCGATACATATTGAGGCTCCATGTCCCTCACCTTTTCTCAAGGCAAAAGAAGTCTACCACCCAAAAGGATGCCGAAGATGCTTGACAGCGATTCGAGGAAGTGCGATTCTCAGATTGTCCAGATATGAGAAAGGCTTCCGCGGCGGCAACGTTCGGAGGCTTTTTTCTTTTGCGGCCTACTCTCCTGCTTCTAATCTACCGGCCCGATAGGCTTCGTAAAGCTCATCGAGACGACGTGAAATGTAAGCGCCGAAATCCGGCGCGTCGCCGGTTTTCAACGCGATCGTAAAGGAATTGCCGGCGCTCTTGATTCGGCCGGCAATCTTGCCGCCGCTCTTCGGCTTCCAGTCATATTCCGTGGGTTCGGGCTTCGCCTCTTTCCTGGCCAGCTCGGCAACCAGAAGCTCGAAGCGGCGGTCGCTTTCCTCAGCCGTGAACCGTTGCGAACCGACGAGCTTGGCAAGCCGCGCCGCTGTCATTCCGTTCCAGTCCTGGGCAAGCGCCATCCATTTACGACGCCCGATACCGGGTGCAGCGCCGACCGACCTGACGATATCGGCCGGGATCGCCTTGGCGACGGTGATCAGCTTCGAAAGCTCGGTCTTGTCAGTCGACAGCGCCTTCATGATAACGGGACGCTCAAAACCCTTGAGTTCGAGATTGAGGGCAAAGACAGCCCGCTCGATATAGGAAAGGTTCCGGCGCGCCGAATTTTCGATGCCCTGGGCGATGACCACATCGACATCGTCGAGCTTGCGGACGATCGCCTGCACTTTGCGCCCGAGCAGCTTGACGGCCTGCAGGCGGCGATGGCCGTAAGCGATCTGGTAGCGGCTCTCATCATCGGGATGGCGGCGAACGAGAATCGGCACTTCCTGGCCGTTCTCGGCAATCGACCGCACTAGTTCATCCTCGATATCGAGCGGCTGATCGGCAAGGCGATCGCGGACGAAGGAAGAATCGATCAGGTCGGGATCGAGCTCGACGATGCGTTCGCCGGAGAGTAAAGCCTCCTGCATCGCCCTGCTCTCTTCCTCCATGCGTCCAAGCGTCAACGCCATCGTCCGAACCGGCCCGGCCGATCCGCGCAAAGAGGTCTCGTCGTAGTTGGCCGCGGCCAACTCTTGCGCCGTGTCGTCGAAGAGACCTTTCAGGCGATCGCGTCTGCTCATGTGCGGCCCCAGGCTTTGTGAATACCGGCGAGAACTTCGCCGTTGGCGGCATTGACCGATTCCAGCGCCCGATCATAGGTCGAGCGACGCACCTGCCCCTTCTCGATCTCGAAGAGCGTCTGCTTGGTCAGGCCGGCATCGGCGATCGCCGTCGATTTGAGAATGGTCGCCGTCAACACGTCATCGCTGAACAGGCTGCGCAACAGCGCGACGATCTGCGACTGCGGGGCATCGAAAGGTTCGTGACGGGTCACGACATATTTTATGAAATCGTGCTGCAGATCGCCGCCGGCCTTGCGCACGACCGAAAGCAGATCCGAGGTCATCAGCAGGAATTGCGACATGGAGGCAACATCGACCATCTGCGGATGGATCGTGATAAGCAGCGACGTGGCGGCACAGACGGCGCCGAGCGTCAGGTAACCGAGCTGCGGCGGGCAGTCGATCACCACGACGTCGTAATCGGCTTCGACCTCGGCAATCGCCATGCCGACGCGGCGGAAGAACAATTCGCCGGGCCGCTGGCGATCACTGAGCGCCCGCGGCGTCTCATGCTCGAATTCCATCAATTCAAGATTGCCCGGCACTAGATCGAGACCATCGAAATAAGTCTTGCGGATAATGTCCTTCAGCGGCTTGCGATCGGCATCATAGCGAATTGCGCCATAAAGCGTATCACCATCGGAGAGATCGAATTCCGGCTGCACGCCGAGCATGGACGAGAGCGATGCCTGCGGATCGAGATCGATGGCGAGTACCCGATAACCCGCCAGCGCCAGATACTGCGCCAAATAAAGTGTCGTCGTGGTCTTGGCCGAGCCGCCCTTGAAATTGGTGACGGCAACCGTCTGCAGCTTCTCGCCGGCGCGCCGCCAGGGAAGGTAGGACAGCGCATCCTTCGGCTTCAGCTTTGCCATATAATGGCGCAATTCATTGATCTGGCCGAGCGTATAAGAGCGCCGGCCATTCTGGGAAAGTTCCGGCTGCGGCCCCTTGCCATCCAGCGAAAGCTGGCGAAGATAGCCGTCGGAGACGCCGATCATCTGGGCGGCCTCGCCTGAGGAAAATGTGCGCAGCGTCTTTTGCGACAGCGGCGGAAACAGCTTCTCGCGCAACAGCTTCAGTTGCCGCGAAAGCTGGTTCGCATGCCGCTCGATCCGCACATCTGTCGTCGATACGCTAATGTTGTCCAAAACACCCAATCCTTTTCGATGCGCTTTTTCGTCAACATAGCGTCAAAAAGCGTATTGAAGGTGACACGATTCGCAATTTGCGGCAACAATAGGGGCCGAGACGCATTCCGGCCCGGTTGGCCGCGGCCAACTCTCTGCCATCGCCCTTGCAGAACACCGCCTTTTTCGGCAAGACCGCCGGGACTCACGGGGACTATCGGCTTGAAGCACATCCATATCATCGGTATCGGCACGGGCAATCCGGAGCACGTCACCATACAGGCAATCAACGCAATGATCGCCGCCGACGTGATATTCCTGCCGCTGAAGGGCGCAGCCAAGGAAGAGCTTGCCGAGGTCCGGCGAGACATTTGCGAACGATATGCCACCCGGCCGGGGATTCGGATTTCAGAATTCGCCCTGCCGCAAAGGCAGACTGCTGACAGAAGCTACACGCAAAGCGTCGATAGCTGGCATGCCGAGATTGCCCTTATCTATAATGAGCTGATCTCCGGCCTCCCCGATGACGGCCGCGGCGCCTTTCTCGTCTGGGGCGATCCGAGCCTCTACGACAGCACCATCCGCATCATCGAACGGGTGCGGCAGGACACCGGGCTGGATTTCGATTACAGCGTCGTTCCCGGCATCACCAGCATTCAGGCCTTGGCGGCCAGCCACAGGATCTCGGTCAACCTGGTGGGAAAGCCGGTCGAGATCACCACCGGGCGCAGGCTGGCGCGGGACGGGCTCCAGGCCTCCACGACGGTCGTCATGCTCGACGGTGAACAGGCTTTTGCGAAGATCGACGATCCCGACGCCGAAATCTTTTGGGGCGCCTATCTCGGCACCAAGGACGAGATCGTCAGAGCGGGACGGCTTGGGGATATCGCCACCGAGATTCAGGCGCTCCGCGCCGAGGCACGGCAACGGCACGGCTGGATTATGGATATCTATCTGCTGCGAAAAGGACGGGATTTCGAGGAATAGTTGGCCGGACGTTTTCCACATGTTTTGCCGCGCCGCTGCGATCATGTAAGAAATGGTCAGAGGATCACGAATGAGCAATGAGGCCACAACGACGATCGACGGGACAGGCGAGGCGGATCTGCACGGCCGCCCGGCGGTGGCGATGCGCAGGCGCGGCGCCTGCCCCGCTCTGGCCACGCCGATGCCGACCGGTGACGGCCTGCTGGTGCGGCTGCGGCCGGCCGGCGGCTCGCTGAGGCTGCCGCAATTCGCAGCCCTTGCCCGCTCAGCCGCTGCGCATGGAAACGGTATTCTGGAAATCACCGCCCGCGGCAATCTGCAGATTCGCGGACTGCGGGCCGAGACCGTCGGACAGCTTGCCGCCGATATCGATGCCGCCGGGATCACCGTGCCGGACGGGCCGGGGATCGAGATTTCGCCGCTGCATGGTATCGACCCGCAAGAGCGGAGCGATCCGGCCGTAATGGAAATGGCCTTGCGCCGCACGCTTCACGATCTCATCGCCTCGCCGCGGCTCGCGCCAAAACTGTCGATCGTTGTCGACGGCGGTGGTGTCTTCGGCTTGTCGGCGCTTTCCGCCGATATCCGTGTGGTCGCGCAACCGGACACGGGTTGGCTTGTCGCGATCAATGGCGACGGTGAAACTGCAATGCCGGTGGCCGTCGGGCCAATCGAGGCCGCGGTATCAGCCGTCGGCAACATTCTGAGCCTGCTGGCAGCCCTCGGCCAGGGCAGCCGGACACGAGATATCGATCCGGCGCGTCTGCGGGCGTATTTTCCGGCTGTGGATAACATTCGCTGCATTCCGTCTCGCGCAGCAAGCATACCGCTTTCCGGCCTCCATCGGCTGGCAGACAGCAAAACTGTACTCGGCGTCAGGCCCGAATTCGGGCAGATGCGGGCGTCCGATCTGATCGCTCTGCTCGATCTCGCCGAAGCCCACAGCGCAACGGCCATTCGGCTGGCGCCCGGTCGCGGTTTCTTCTTCCTTGGCCTACAGGCTGATAGAGTGCCGGCTATGCAGATCGCCTCAGCCAAATATGGCTTCAGCGCGCAGCCCGGCGAGACCAGCGAACATATCGCCGCCTGCGCCGGAGCCGGCGCCTGCGGTTCCGCCTTCTACGAGACCCGAACCCTGGCTCGCCGCATCACCGCCGCAGCACCTGCCCTCTTCGACGGTTCGCTTACGCTGCATCTCTCCGGCTGTGCCAAGGGCTGCGCACATGCGCGGCCGGCACTGACGCTGACGGGCACAGCGACAGGTTACGACCTCATCCTCGACGGGTTAGCGGCGGATCGGCCGGACGAACGGATCGCTGGCGGTCGGATCGATTTCGCTATAGAGAGGCTCGCCCGGTCCATCGAAGACAACAGAGGCGCTGGCGAATCGGCCGCCGCCTGCCTTACACGGCTTGGCGCAATCGGCGTTTCGAAGGCGCTGCGACAGGAATAAGAATGCCAGACTACGATTACATCCGCAGCGGCGACGCGATCTACGAGCGTTCCTTTGCGATCATCCGTGCCGAGGCCGATCTTTCGCGCTTCACCGAGGATCAAGCCGACATCGCCGTGCGCATGATTCATGCATGCGGACTGGTCGAGGCGGCCGAGCATTTTGTGTTCTCTGCCAATTTCGTCGGCGCTGCGCGCGCGGCGCTGAAGGGCGGGGCGCCGATCTTCTGCGATGCGGAAATGGTCTCCCAGGGCGTCACCCGGGCGCGGCTGCCGGCGCTGAACGAGGTGATCTGCACGCTGCGCGACCCAGCCACACCGGAACTGGCGCTTAAGACCGGCAATACGCGATCGGCTGCCGCCATGCATCTGTGGCTCGACCGGCTCGGCGGCAGCGTCGTTGCGATCGGCAATGCGCCGACCGCGCTCTTCCACCTGCTCGAACTCCTGCGCGACGGCGCCCCGAAACCCGCAGCCATCCTCGGCATGCCGGTGGGCTTTGTCGGCGCGGCGGAATCGAAGGATGCGCTGGCGGAGAATTCCTACGGCGTACCCTTTGCCATCGTCCGCGGCCGGCTCGGCGGCAGCGCCATGACGGCTGCAGCGCTCAATGCGCTGGCGAGGCCAGGCCTATGACGACAAGCAGCCGTCTCATCGGCGTCGGCACCGGTCCCGGCGACCCGGAGCTTCTGACCCTTAAAGCTGTCCGCGCCATCGAAGGCGCCGACGTCATTGCCTATTTTGCCAAGCAGGGGAGGGGCGGCAACGGCAAGGCGATTGTCGAGCCGCTGTTGAAATCCGGCGTGACGCTGCTGCCGCTCTATTATCCCGTCACCACAGAGATCGACAAGAACGACGAACGCTACCAGAGCCTGATCACAGAATTCTACGACCGGTCCGCCAAAACCATCGCCGGCCATCTCGATGCCGGACTGACTGTCGCCGTGCTCAGCGAAGGCGATCCGCTGTTTTATGGCTCCTACATGCACCTGCATGTCAGACTTTCCCAGCGCTACCCGACGGAAGTGATCCCCGGCATCAGCGCCATGTCGGGCTGCTGGTCCTTGGCCGGCATGCCGATCGTCCAGGGGGATGATGTGCTTTCCGTACTGCCCGGTACGATGACTGAGACCGAGCTGACGCGCCGGCTGGCCGATACGCAAGCCGCCGTCATCATGAAGGTCGGCCGCAATCTGCCGAAAATCCGCCGGGCCTTGGAAGCCGCCGGCCGGCTGACGGAAGCCGTCTATGTCGAACGCGGCACCATGGCGAATGCCGCGATGGAAAAGCTTGCCGACAGATCTGATGGCGAGGCGCCGTATTTTTCGCTCGTGCTGGTGCCGGGCTGGGAGGGCAGCCGATGAGCGGAGCGCTTTTCGTGATCGGCACCGGCCCCGGCAATCCCGAGCAGATGACGCCGGAAGCGTTGGCTGCTGTCGAGGCGGCGACGGATTTCTTCGGTTACGGACCCTATCTCGACAGGCTGCAGCTCCGCGACGATCAGCTACGGCATGCTTCGGACAATCGCGAAGAGCTCGACAGGGCAGGGGCCGCACTTTCGATGGCGGCCGATGGCGCCAAGGTCTGCGTCGTCTCCGGCGGCGATCCCGGTGTCTTCGCCATGGCTGCCGCCGTCTGCGAAGCGATCGAGAATGGGCCGGCAGCCTGGCGCGCCGTCGATCTCACCATCCTGCCCGGCATCACCGCCATGCTGGCGGTGGCGGCGAGAGCCGGGGCGCCGCTTGGCCACGATTTCTGCGCCATTTCGCTGTCAGACAATCTAAAGCCTTGGAATATAATAGAAAACCGTCTCGAATTGGCGGCCAAGGCCGGCTTCGTCATCGCCCTTTACAATCCGATCAGCCGGGCGCGGCCCTGGCAGCTTGGCGAAGCCTTCAAGCTGTTGCGCGAGCATCTGCCGGCAACGACGCCGGTCATTTTCGGGCGAGCGGCCGGCCGGCCGGACGAGCGCATCGCCGTAGAGCAGCTGTCACAGGCCGATGCCTCGATGGCCGATATGGCGACCTGCGTCATCATCGGCTCGGCCGAGACCCGCATCGTCGCGCGGCCCGGCCGGCTGGACCTTGTCTACACGCCGCGCTTCATGGCGGGGGCGACGAGGTGATCGACCGCCGCCAGCGCCGCCTCGACAGTTTCGACCGTTTTGACTGTGGATGCCGTTGCGCGCGCCACCATCATCACCTCGATGCCGAGCAGGCGAGCCGCTTCGATCTTCGCATAGGTGGCGGCACCGCCGCTGTTCTTGGCAATGATTGCGTCGATGTCGTGCTGCTTCAGCAAAGCGCACTCGCCTTCCAGCGTGAACGGACCGCGGTCGAGGAGATAGTCGACATTGGCAAGCGCCAGCGGCGGCGCGACGGGATCGACGCTGCGGATGAGATAGAAATGCTGCGGCGCCGCTTCGGCAAAATGCGCGCCCTGCCGCCCCGTCGCCAGCAAGACGTGGCGGGGGAGGGGCCGAGCGCTTCGATCGCCGCCGGAATGCTCCGCACATCGCGCCAGCGATCGCCCGGCAGGCGTTGCCATTCGGGGCGGCAGAGAGCGATCGCAGCGATGCCGCTGGCCTCGGCCGCAAAGGCGGCATTGGCGGAAATACGCTCGGCGAAGGGATGCGTGGCGTCGATCAGCAGGTCATATCCGCCCGCCTTCAGAAAATCGGCGAGCGCCGCAGCACCGCCGAAACCGCCGATGCGGACTGGAACCGGCTGCGCGGCCGGTTTTTCGGTACGGCCGGCCAGCGACAGAAGAACGTCGCAATGTCCCCGTGCCGCCAGCGCTACGGCGAGCAGCCGCGCCTCGCCGGTGCCGCCGAGGATCAGGATGCGAGGTCTTCCCATGTCTGATGTCTCTCCTGCTTCAGGCCCGCGCTGGCTGACTATTATCGGCATCGGCGAAGATGGTCCAGAAGGGCTCGGCGAAGAGGCGAGGCGGCTAATCGCTACCGCACCGGCCGTCTTCGGAGGGGCGCGGCACCATGCGCTTGCCGCGTCACTTATCACAGGCGAAAGGCTTTACTGGCAGAGCCCGTTCGAACGCTCGGTCGATGCCCTCCTTCAAAGGCGCGGCACGCCCGTTGTCGTGCTCGCCTCCGGCGACCCGTTCCTCTACGGCGTCGGCGCAACGCTTTCCCGCCATGTGGCGGCCGAGGAGATGCACACCATCCCGGCGCCCTCGGCCTTCAGCCTTGCCGCGTCGCGCCTTGGCTGGCCGCTGCAGGATGTCACGACGATTTCGCTGCATGGCAGGCCGATCGACCTGATCCGGCCGCATCTGCACCCCGGGCGGCGCATCCTCGCGCTGACCTCCGACGAAAAGGGGCCCGGCGAGCTGACAACGCTGCTTGCCGCCACCGGCTTCGGTCAGTCGCGGCTTACAGTGCTCGAGACGCTTGGCGGAGTGCGGGAACGGCGGAGAAATGCCCTGGCCGAGGATTTCGATCTCGCCGACATCGACCCGTTGAACGTCTGCGCCCTACAAATCGCAGCAGGGGAGGGGGCTCGAATTCTGCCTTTCGCCGCCGGGCTCGAGGATGAGCTGTTCGAGCATGACGGGCAGATCACCAAACGCGAAATCCGAGCGGTGACGCTGTCGGCGCTGGCGCCGTGTCACGGTCAGCTGCTCTGGGATATCGGCGCGGGTTCCGGATCGATCGGCATCGAATGGATGCTGGCCGATCCCTCCCTGAAGACGATTGCCATCGAGCAGTCGCCGGAGCGGGCCGCGCGCGTCGCCCGCAACGCATCCGCCTTCGGCGTGCCGCATCTTGCCGTCATCGAAGGCACGGCGCCCGGCGCGCTGGCGGGCCTGCCGGAACCGGACGCGATCTTCCTCGGCGGCGGCGGCAGCGAGCCCGGCGTCATCGATGCCGCGATTGCTGCGCTCAAGCGGGGAGGGCGGCTGGTTGCCAATGCCGTGACGCTGGAGATGGAAGCCATGCTGCTTTCCGAACAGGCAAAACACGGCGGCTCGCTGACGCGGATCGACATATCGCGCGCGGGCCCTGTCGGCAGCATGAGCGGCTGGCGGCCGGCCATGCCGGTGACCCAGTGGCGCTGGATAAAAGGATGACGAGATGACGGTGCATTTCATCGGCGCGGGGCCCGGGGCTGCAGATCTGATCACGGTGCGTGGCCGCGATCTCATCGGCCAATGCCCGGTCTGCCTCTATGCCGGCTCGATCGTCTCGCCGGAACTGCTGCAATATTGCCCAGCGAATGCGCGCATCGTCGATACCGCGCCGATGTCGCTCGACGAAATCGAGGCGGAATATCTCAGCGCCGCTGCGGCCGGCCAGGATGTCGCCCGGCTGCATTCCGGCGATCTCTCGGTCTGGAGTGCGGTCGCCGAGCAGGTGCGCCGGCTGGAGAAACACGGCATCGCCTATACGATGACGCCCGGTGTGCCGGCCTTTGCCGCCGCAGCCTCGGCGCTCGGGCGCGAGCTGACCATCCCGGCCGTCGCCCAAAGCCTGGTTCTCACCCGCGTGTCCGGCCGTGCTTCACCGATGCCGAACGACGAGACGCTCGCCAGGTTTGGCGCGACGGGCGCGACGCTGGCGATCCATCTGGCAATCCATGCGCTGAAGCAGGTGGTGGAGGAATTGACGCCGCTTTATGGCAGCGACTGCCCGGTCGCGATCGTCGTCAAGGCCTCCTGGCCTGATGAGCGCGTGCTGCGCGGCACGCTGTCCGATATCGAGGCGAAGGTTGCGGCCGAGCCGATCGAACGCACTGCGATCATCTTCGTCGGCCCTTCGCTCGCAGCAGAAGATTTCCGCGAAAGTTCGCTCTACGATCCGGCCTATCAGCGCCGGTTCCGAGGTCGCGACTAACGTGTCCGGTCGGCCGCTCGCCGGCGGCCGATCGTCAGATATTTCGCTCAGGCTTCAAACCCGCGCGGTGAGATAGTCCATGCTGGCGCGAAGTGCTGCGGCCGGATCCTCGACCGCATGCACTTCGGCTGCGAAGGGTTCGAAGGAGAAGGGGCCGTTGTAACCCGCCTGCAGCAGCGCCTTGATCTGCCCGGCATTGTCGAGTCGGTCGTCGCCGTCGACGAGCACGCGATGGGAATCGCGCATATCGGCCACGGAAACAGAGGGGTCACTGACACCCGAGATATGCACGAGGCCGGAAAGCTCCGGGAAGGTTGCGGCTTCGCCGGCAAGGTGATGGTGGAAAGTGTCGTGCACGAGCTTGAAGGTCGACTGCGCGCCGAACTCCTTGATCGCCTCGGCCGCCTCTGTCTTCGAGCGCAGCGAGCAGATCTCGAAGCCGAGCGGCTCGACGAGGCCGATGATGCCGGCTTTTTCAAGCATCGGCTTCAGTGCCGTCAGGGACTGGCGCAGATTGGCCTGGCGCTCCCCGTCGGCGCAGCCGGTGCCGTCATTCTTCGGAACGAGGACCAGCGCCTTGGCGCCGCAGGCGCTGGCATAATCGATCAGCGCCTGCGCTTCGCGCGCGCGGGCTTCATTCCACTCGTTGAAGCGCTGCAGCGCGTTGATCGAGATGATCGTCAGCCCATGACGGGCCGCGGCTTGCCTGATCACTTCGGGCTTGGTGCCGTCGAGAATGGCGTTGCCGGAAAGGTCGTTGCGGATCTCGACTGAGCCAATGCCGAGCGACTTTGTCAGTGCGAAGAAATCATCGATGGCAAGCGACGGCGCTGCCATATGGTTGAGCGCAAAGCGGATCGAAGTCATGACGGATATATCCTCCTCGTCTCCGCGAGGTAAGCGGAGCAGTTCGTCGTGAATGGGCGAGCGAATCTCTAGCGGAATTCGGATGGCAATCCATCCGCGATCGCCGGCGACTGCCCTCATTGCTGAAAGAATTTCAGCCGCAATGATAGAATTCCATCATTCCTCAAATATTCTCCGAGATGTAGACGTCGAAAGGCAGGAAGGATTGGCCGGGAACGGCGGCCTCCCCATGCTCGATCGCGCCGACCATCAGCGACAAAAGCTCTTTGCAGAGAGCGGGCAGGGGCGTCGCGACCACCATGGTGACGATATCGTCGGCAAGGCCGGCCTTGCTCTCCGGCGTCAGCTCGTTGACAACAAGCACGATCCGGCCATCGACATTCTCTTCGCGGAACGCGGAAATCGCCCCCTCCATGCCGCCGCCGCAGACATAGAGGCCGACGAGATCGGGATGTTTCTGCAGCAGCGTCAGCGTCGCCTCATGGGTGATCTCGGCGGTCTCGAGGTTGATCAGCGTATCCAGGACGTCGAATTCCGGCGCATTCTCGCGGAAATAGGAGCGGAAGCCGATCTCCCGCAATTCATGGCCGTGGAAACGGTGGCTGCCGACGAAACAGGCGACCTTGCCGGGCTTGCGCGCCGTTCGCGCAATCGTCCAGGCGGCTGTGCGCCCGACCTTGCGGTTGTTGACGCCGACATAGGCATCGCGCACGCCGGTGGCGAGATCGGAGAGCAGCGAGAAGACGGGAATGCCGCGCTCCTTCAATTCCTCGACTGCCGTCGTCACCGCCGGATAATCCGGGCCGACGAGAGCAACGGCCTGATTGCGGGCGGCGAGCGTCCTGATCTTTTCGACGATCGCCGCCGGCGTTGCGGCGGAGGGAAAGTCGACCTGCGTCTGGATGCGCGCGGTCGTCACCGCACGCGCTGCGGTTTCGATCTCGCGCACGAAGCTCTGGTAGAAGGACTGCGTCGGTTTCTGCAGCAGGAAAGCCAGCTTATATTGCGGCAGGTCCTCGAAGACCCGCTGCCGGATCAGGCCAACGGCGTGGTAGCCGATCTGCTGGGCCGCATCATAGACCCGCCGCGCCGTCTCCTCCCGCACGCGGTGGCGGGCATTGAGAACCCGGTCGACAGTGGCGACGCTGACGCCGGAGGCGCGGGCGAGATCGGATATGGTGGGACGACGCATGAGGTTCCTGAGGGATTCGATCATGAATGCGAGCCATTCATGATAGCTTTTGATAGATTGCATCAAACCTGCATTGAGCCTCTTCCGAAGTCAACCTATTCTCTCGGCAACGGCAGAACAGGAGGCGGATGATGGCGATCGAGGCACAGAAACGGGACTACGACCTGCTCGGCGAAAGCGGCCGCGCCGCCGTCGAGACGGGGCTGGCGGCAGCCGAATGGTATCACACCGATATTCCGCGCAAGGAGATGAAGGCGCTGATGCAGCGCTCCGATGCGCCTGGTATCCGTGACACCGTCATCTGGCTTGGCAGCATGCTGGTCCTTGCCGGGCTCGGCATCTATTTCCGGGGCTCCTGGATCGCTGTCCCCTTCTTCCTCGCCTACGGCGTGCTCTACGGCTCGGCCTCCGACAGCCGCTGGCACGAATGCGGTCACGGCACAGCCTTCAAGACGCGCTGGATGAACGATGCCGTCTATCAGATCGCCTGCTTCATGATCATGCGCAATCCGGTGACCTGGCGCTGGAGCCATGCGCGCCATCACACCGATACGGTCATCGTCGGCCGCGATCCCGAGATCGCCGTCATGCGGCCGCCGGATCTCTTCCGGCTGGTGCTCAATTTCTTCGGCATTCTCGATGTCTGGCATGCGATCGTCGACATGCTGCGCAACGCCGCCGGTTTTATCGGCGCGGCGGAGAAGACCTTCATTCCCGAGATGGAGCAGCCGAAAGCGATCCGCATCGCCCGCATCTGGCTGGCGATCTATCTTGCCACGATCGCCGCCGCGGTCGCCATGGGCTCGATCCTGCCGCTGATGCTGATCGGCCTGCCGCGCCTCTACGGCGCCTGGCACCATGTGCTGACCGGACTGCTGCAGCATGGCGGCCTGGCCGACAATGTCATCGACCATCGGCTGAATAGCCGCACGGTCTATATGAACCCGATCAGCCGCTTCATCTACTGGAACATGAATTACCACGTCGAACATCACATGTTCCCGATGGTGCCCTACCACGCGCTGCCCAGGCTGCACGCGATGATCAAGCACGACCTGCCGGCGCCGAACGCTTCGATCCTGTCAGGCTACCGCGAGATGATCCCGGCCTTCCTGCGCCAGCTGCGCAACGAGGATTATTTCCTCAAGCGCGAACTGCCGGCCACCGCGCGGCCCTATCGCGAGGAATTCCACAATGAGCTGGCCCCGGCCGCGCAATAATCACAATTAAGGGAGGATAAGATGAGCGGAAATTGGATCGAGGTCTGCGGCAAGGACGAGATCGACGAAGAGGATGTCATCCGCTTCGATCATGGCGGGCGCACCTTTGCGGTCTATCGCAGCCCCGACGACGAATTCTTCGCGACCGACGGGCTCTGCACCCATGAACAAATCCATCTCGCCGACGGCCTCGTCATGGATGAGATTATCGAATGTCCGAAGCATAATGGCCGCTTCAACTACAAGACGGGCGAAGCCAAGGGTGCGCCGGTCTGCGTCAATCTCAAGACCTATCCTGTCAAGATCGAAGGCGGCGCCGTCTTCATCTCGCTCTGACGGAGGCTGGTGTGGCTCATTTCGTCATTCTGGGGGCAGGCGAATGCGGTGCGCGTGCCGCCTTCGCGCTGCGGGAAAAGGGTTTTGACGGCGAAATAACGCTTGTCGGCGCCGAACCCCTTCATCCCTATGAACGGCCGCCGCTTTCGAAGGCGGGTTCCGCCGATGCCAGCGATCCGAAATTCATCGCTGCGGTGGAAAAATACACCGACAGCGGCATTCGGCTGCTGACCGGCCTCGAAGCCAGGGATCTGGATATCGCATCCAGGACAATCACGCTTTCCGACGGGACGACGCTCTCCTATGACAAGCTTCTGCTGGCGACGGGCGCAGCCGCGCGTTCGTTCCCCGGCGCGCCGGAGGGCAGCGCCCATATTCGCTCGTTGCGGACGCATCACGATGCGGCGGCACTGCGCAATGCGATGAAGCCGGGCAAGCATATCGCCATCATCGGTGGCGGCTTCATCGGGTTGGAACTTGCGGCAACCGCACGGCTGCTCGGCGCCGAGGTCACCGTCATCGAGGGACTGGAACGCGTGCTGAAGCGCGGCGTGCCGGAAGAAATCGCCGATCTCCTGACCGAGCGCCACCGCGCCGAGGGCGTCGATATCCGCTGCGGCGTCTCGATCGAAAGGCTGACCGAGGAAGGCGGGAAGGCCCTGATCCGATTGTCGGGCGGCGAAGTGATCGAATCCGATCTCGCCCTTGTCGGCATCGGCGCGCGGCCGAACGTCGAGATCGCCGAAAAAGCCGGGCTGACGGTCGAAAACGGCATTGCCGTCGATGTCAATCTCAAGACCTCGGCACCGGATGTCTTTGCCGCTGGCGACTGCTGCTCTTTTCCGCTGTCGATCTATGGCGGGCGCCGGGTGCGGCTCGAATCCTGGCGCAACGCCCAGGAGCAGGGCACATTGGCCGCGGCCAACATGCTCGGCCTCGATGAAGCCGTTTCAGCGGTGCCGTGGTTCTGGTCGGATCAATATGACATGACGCTGCAAATTGCCGGCCTTGCCGAAGGCGCTGTCACGCATCAGCGCCGCGATCTCAGCGCAGGCGCCTTCATTCTGTTCCATCTCGACGCCGAGGGCCGATTGATCGCCGCAAGCGGCATCGGACCGGGCAATGCGGTGGCGCGCGACATCCGCCTTGCCGAAATGCTGATCGCAGCCCGCGCCCATCCGGATCCCGCGGCGCTCGCAGCCAATGACGTCAAACTGAAATCCCTGCTGGCCGCCTGAGCCGCCCGATATATTCACCCTATATTTTCAAAGGAATTGACGATGAAGAAACATCGACGCGCGACCGTCGCCGATCTGCTTTCGGAAAAGGGCAAGCGCCAGCTCACCATGCTGCGCGTCACCTCGCTGGAGGAGGCGGAAGCGGCGGAAAAAGCCGGGATCGACATCGTCTCGGTGCCGCCCTCGCTGCTCGGCCCGGTCTTTCGCGAAATCGCCCCGACGCCCTTTGCCATTCCGGGGCTCGAATATGGCGACCACGTCTCGGCCGAGGACTATCTGCGCGCCGCCTTCGCCGCGCTGAGGGCCGGCGGCGATGCGGTCTATTGCGCTGCCAGCCTGCAGACGATCCGGCGAATGCGCGATGAGGGCATTCCCGTCTGCGGCCATCTCGGGCTGATCCCGTCGAAGGCAACCTGGACCGGCGGTTTCCGCGCCGTCGGCAAGACGGCGGCAAGTGCTGCCGAGATCTGGCGGCAGACCAAGGCGCTGGAAGAGGCCGGTGCCTTCGCCGCCGAAATCGAAGTCGTGCCGGGCGAGGTCGCCGCCGCCATCAGCAGCAACACCGCGATGCTGATGATCTCCATGGGCGCCGGCAGCGGCTGCGACGCCCAATATCTCTTCGCCGACGACGTGCTCGGCGCCAATCGCGACCATTATCCGCGCCATGCCAAGGTCTACCGCAACTTCGCCGCCGAACACGACCGGCTGCAGCGCGAACGCATCGCCGCTTTCACCGAATTCGCCGAGGATGTCCGCATTGGCGTCTACCCGGAAAACCGCCATCTCGTCGGCATCGACGAAGCGGAATTGAAGATTTTCCTGGATGGGCTGGCCGGCGGGACGGGAAATCGTTGAGGATAAGTGCCCGCCTGATCGTTGCCTTCGCTTACGCTCAGCGCATTCGCTTCGCTCACCCCCTCATCTGCCTGCCGGCATCTTCTCCCCGCTGGGGAGAAGGGGGGTGTGGCAACGTCCCACTCCTCTTGAGACCCTTTGCTGTAGGAATGGCCACCGCGCGGCTTGCTCCCCCTTCTCCCCAGCGGGGAGAAGATGCCCGTAGGGCAGATGCGGGGGGGGTGAGGAGCGCCAGCAACGAACGCCTTGAGCGGCAAGCGAAAGGCAAACGCTGCACACCGAGTCGCCCCCTCAACCGCCTCCGGCACCGTCTTCCCGTTGGGGAGAAGGGGGAACCCGCCATTGGCTTCCGCCCCCGCCTGTGTCAGGAATGACCCTTTCGGAACGGAGTATTCGGTCCCCTGTGACGATCGGCTTTGCGCATGCGGAATTGATTGCGGTGCTCGTCGCGGTGACGGGGGACGAGCCGCGTGTGATGACGATCCGTTCCGGCAATGCGCTGCCGTCGGGCCCGTTCGAAATGGGCCATCGCACCCTGCAATCAGGCCTGCGCGAATGGGTGCAGGAGCAGACGGAGCATCCGGTCGGCTATCTCGAGCAGCTTTATACCTTCGCCGACCGCGACCGGAACAACGATATCCCCGGCGGGCGGACGATCTCGATCAGCTATCTCGGCCTCGTCAACGAGCAGTCGGGCGCCGGCCGGCCGGGATGGCATGGCTGGTATGAATATTTTCCCTGGGAAGACCACCGGAAGGGCCGGCCGGCCGTGCTGGATGAGATCATGACGCGGCTGAGCCACTGGGCCGATGCCGATTCTTTCAGGCGCGATCACCGCCATCGCCGGGCGGATTTCACCTTCGGCCTCGACGGCGGCGGCTGGAACGAGGATCTGGCGCTGCAGCGCTACGAACTGCTCTATGAAGCGGGGCTCGTTGCCGAAGCCGGATGCGCTGGTGAAGCCAATCTCGGCCGGGCGATGTTTGCCGATCACCGCCGGATTCTCGCGACCGGGATCGCAAGGCTGCGCGCCAAGATCAAATACCGTCCGGTGGTCTTCGAACTGATGCCGGAGAGTTTTACGCTTCTGCGGCTGCAGCGTACCATCGAGGCCTTAGCGGGGCTGACGCTGCACAAGCAGAATTTCCGCCGCCTGATCGAACAGCAGGAACTGGTCGAGGAAACCGGCGGCACGGAAAGCGAAACCGGCGGCCGGCCGGCCAAGCTCTTCCGCTTCCGCCACACGGTGCTCGAAGAACGGGCGCTCGCCGGAACGAAATTACCGCTCTCCCGCAATTGACATATGCTCACCGTGAGAATATCTATTTGCCCATGATATGCTCAAATAGAGCATAATAAGGAGCCGGTCATGAATCATTCTGTTTCCGCATCCTCGCTCTACGAGCGCGTCAGCCGCGTCATTCCCAAAGCCGAATGGATGACGTTCGAAAACGACGTCGACGCCATCCTCGAGCTCAAGCGCCGCCGCAACGCCGTTATTCTCGCGCACAACTACCAAACGCCCGAGATCTTTCACGGTGTGGCCGATATCGTCGGCGACAGTCTGGCGCTCGCCCGCAAGGCGATCGAGGTCGATGCCGATGTGATCGTGCTGGCCGGCGTGCATTTCATGGCCGAGACCGCCAAGCTTCTGAACCCCGAGAAAACCGTGCTGATCCCTGATCTCGCCGCCGGCTGCTCGCTGGCGGATTCGATCACGCCTGAAGATATCGCGCTGTTGCGCGAGGCTCATCCCGGCGTGCCGATCATCACCTATGTCAACACCTCGGCGGCGGTGAAGGCCGCCTCCGACATCTGCTGCACCTCGGGCAATGCCAAACAGGTAGTGGAATCGCTCGGCGTGCCCAAGGTGCTGATGATCCCGGACGAATATCTGGCGCGCAACGTCGCCCGCGAGACCGATGTCGAGATCATCGCCTGGCACGGGCATTGCGAAGTGCATGAACTCTTCACCGCAGAGGACGTGCGCCAGCTGCGCGAAAACCATCCAGGCGTGACGGTGCTCGCCCATCCCGAATGCCCGCCCGAGGTGGTGGCCGAGGCCGATTTTGCCGGCTCCACCGCTGTCATGTCGGATTATGTCGGCCGGCAGAAACCGGCGCGCGTCGTGCTGCTCACCGAATGTTCGATGAGCGACAATGTCGCCGTGCATCATCCCGAGGTCGAGTTCATTCGCCCCTGCAATCTCTGCCCGCATATGAAGCGGATCACCCTGGCCAATATCCGTGCGGCGCTCGAGGAAAACCGCCACGAGGTGACCGTCGACCCGGCAATTGCCGTGGCGGCGCGCCGCGCCGTCGAAAGGATGCTGGCGATATGACCGAGATTCTCCACAATCTCGCCGGACAGACGGTGATCGTCGGCAGCGGCCTTGCCGGGCTGATGACCGCCCTGACACTGGCGCCCGAACCTTGCGTCATCGTCACGCGCGCCGCCCTCGGCACCGAGACGTCGAGCGCCTGGGCGCAGGGCGGCATCGCCGCCGCCATGGGCGCCGACGACTGCGCCGCGCTGCATCTTGCCGATACGCTTGTCGCCGGCGACGGCCTCTGCGATCCCGCGGTCGCCGCCGGCATCATCACCGAAGCATCGGCGGCGATCTCAGCGCTGGAGCGGGCCGGCGTCCGTTTCGACAGAAATGCCGCCGGTGAACTCTCTTTCGGGCTGGAGGCTGCCCATAGCCGCCGCCGCATCGTCCACGCCGAAGGCGATGGTTCGGGGGCGGCGATCGTCGCCGCGCTGGTGCGGGCGGTGAAGCAGACACCGTCCATATTAGTGCTCGAAGGTTTTGAGGCGCGGCGGATCATGATGGATGGCGAGCGTGTCGCCGGCCTGCTCTGCGCGACCGCCAACGGCGCCGCCATCCTGCCGAGTTCGAAAGTGGTGCTCGCCACCGGCGGCATCGGCGGGCTTTACGATGCGACCACTAATCCGATGGGCAATTTCGGCCAGGGCATCGCGCTCGCCGCGAGAGCGGGTGCCGATCTCACTGATATGGAATTCGTCCAGTTCCATCCGACGGCGCTCGATTCCCGTCGCAGGCCTTTGGCGCTGGTCAGCGAGGCGGTGCGCGGCGAGGGGGCTCTGCTCGTCAACGAACGCGGCGAACGCTTCATGGCCCGCACCCCGGGCGCCGAGCTTGCGCCGCGCGACGTGGTGGCGCGCGCCATCAGTGCCGAAATCGCCCGCGGCGGCCGGGTCTTCCTCGATGCCCGCGATGCGCTGGGCAGCCGGTTTTCCACCCGCTTTCCCGTCATCTCAGCCCTTTGCAACGAGGCCGGCATCGATCCGGCGAAGGACCTCATTCCGGTGCGCCCGGCCGTTCACTATCACATGGGCGGCGTTGCGACGGATGCCAACGGCCGCAGCTCGGTTGCAGGACTCTGGGTCGTAGGCGAGGCGGGCTCGACCGGCCTGCACGGCGCCAACCGGCTCGCCAGCAATTCGCTGCTGGAGGCGGCAGTGATGGGCATGCGGGCGGCGCGCGACCTCTCTTCCATGCCGGCGAGCCGTCCCGGCACCCTCTTCGCCGAGAGACTGCCGGCGCCAGCCGATGCATCGCTCGTCCGGCCGATCGTCTCGCGCCATCTCGGCGTCTTGCGCAATGCCGGCGCCGTTGAGGGCGCTATCGCCGCGCTGCTGCCGCTGGCCGAAGGCGACGGCCCCACCGCCGATCCTGCTATCGTCGCGCTGCTGATTGCCGTCTTTGCAAGCCTGCGGACGGAATCGCGCGGCGCCCATGCCCGCACCGATTTTCCGCTGAAGCTCGGCGCTACCGACCGGCACCAGATGCGCCTTTCCCAAGCGCTGGAAATTGCCCGCGCCACATCGCCCTATGCCCTTGCCCCGCTCTATATTCTTGCAAGGAGTGCCTGAGATGAGCCTCGTTCCGCTTCCGCGCCTGATCGTCGAACCGCTGGTCCGGGCAGCCCTGCTCGAAGATCTCGGTCTTGCCGGCGATATCACCTCGGCGTCGGTCATTCCCCACGACCATCGCTCGACGGTCGTCATGGCCGCCCGCCAGCCGGGCGTAATCGCCGGCCTTGATGCAGCCGAACTCGCCTTCAACCTCGTCGATCCTGGTATCGCCATGCGCCGCCATCTCCAGGACGGCGATGCGGTCAAACCCGGCGACGTGATCGTCACCATCGAAGGTCCCTCACGCGGCCTGCTGACAGCCGAGCGCACCGCGCTGAATTTCCTCGGCCATCTCTCCGGCATCGCCACCGTGACGGACGAGATTGCCGCCGCCATACGCGGCACCAAAGCCTCCGTCGCCTGCACGCGCAAGACGACGCCGGGGCTGCGGGCGCTGGAAAAATATGCGGTGCGGGCCGGCGGCGGCATGAACCACCGCTTCGCGCTTTATGACGCGGTGCTGATCAAGGACAATCACGTCGCCATTGCCGGCGGCGTCGCCGAGGCGATCCGCCGGGCGCGGGCCGGCGTCGGCCATCTGGTGAAGATCGAGGTCGAAGTCGACACCCTCGATCAGCTGCGCGAAGCGATGGAGACCGGCGTCGACGCCGTTCTGCTCGACAACATGACGCCGGATCAATTGCGCCAAGCCGTCGCTATCGTCGCCGGCCGGGCGATCACCGAGGCTTCGGGCCGAGTCACGCCGGCAACGGCTGGAGCAATCGCCGCCTCCGGCGTCGATCTCATCTCCGTCGGCTGGCTGACGCACAGCGCGCCGGTACTGGATATCGGGCTCGATTTCATCGAGGCCGCCGCGACGGAAACGAGCCCGAAACGGGTTGCACAAGGGCTGTAATCGGCTTGACGGCTGGGTCTTGAAGCTGGCGATTGCTCAAACAACTCCCGCCACAGAAAGTCCACAGCACCCCATCGGAAAGTGTTGCCGAAGCATCTTCTCGGCGAGCGGTACGCGAAAATGCAAATATTCGCTGAAACTTCTTCTCTTCATAACAAAAACCGCTATGCGCGGCGCTCTTATAGCTCTAACATGATTTTGCGACCGCTACGTTTGCGCGCCATGGCTTTCAGGGGTGAGAACCGGGATGCAACGGACATCCGGACAGATGTCGAAGAACAGGCTGTGCCTGCTCGGAAGACCGAGGCTGCTGGCAGCGGGGAGGGAACTCCCCTTGCCGGAGAAGTCTTATTTTCTCCTCGCCATGCTGACCGCCGAAGCCAATCTCGAACTCGACCGCGAGACCGTCAGGCGGCAGCTCTGGCAATCGGAACTGCCGGAAAAGCGCGCCGGCAGCCTGCGCCAGCTGCTGTCGCGTATCGAGCAGAGCATTCCCACCGATCTTCCGCCCCTGCTTGCCGCGACCCGCACCCATATCGGGCTTGCCGATGGCTGGGAAGTCGACGTTCATATCCTTAAACAGAAAGGGCCGCTCGCCCCCGAAGACAGCGATATGCTGAACGGCGAACTGCTGGAGGGCGCCAAATCGCCGACGCAGGGCGCCGAGGACTGGCTGACCTTTGAGCGCCAGCGTATCGACGAATTACGCTCGGCCCATCTCACCCGGCTGATCGAAACATCGGAAGACGGATCGGATGACGAGCAGGTGGCATTTGCCCGGCGCCTGCTGGAACTCGACCCTGCCAGCGAGACGGCCTATCGGGCCCTGATGCGCACCTATGTCAGGATGAACGATGTGGCCGCGGCCCGCCAGGCCTATCTGAAGTGCAAGAGCCAGCTGAAGGACGACTTCGATACCGAGCCGGAGGAAAGCACCACCGCGCTTGCCCGTGAACTCGGCCTGATCCCGGCAGCGCAGGCAGCTGCACCGGAGCGCCCGTCTGCATCAGGCATGTTCACCAATCTGCTCGGCCAGCCGCGCATCATCATCCTGCCGCCCGAAAGCATCTTCACCGATCCGCTGATGGAGCGTGTCGGCCGGGCGCTTCTCGAAGACGTCACCATCGGCCTCAGTCAGCAGCGCGGCTTCAAGGTGATCGCCGCGCATACGAGCCTCGAAATCCTCAGCCGCTCGATCGATCCGGCGCGGGCCGTGCCCGGCCCGCTCGACCTCAGCTTCGACTATGCGGTCTACGTCACCATCCAAGGCCGCGACGAGGATGTCTTTGCCACCTGCCGGCTGACGCGGACGACGACGTCGGAGGTGATCTGGGCGCTGGAACTGCCGCTGGTGATGCAGAAGATCAGCGAATCCTTCGCGCATCTGACGCGCCGGATCGTCTCCTCGCTCGCCGACACGATCGAGCGCCACGAACTGGCAATGCCGATCGGCGATGCGCCGGCTTCCGCCTATCGCCTTTATCTCGAAGGCAAGCGGCTGATCGCCCAAACCGACCTGCAGCATCTGCGCCAGGCGCGCAAATGGTTCAAATCTTCGCTCAATCGCTACGAGCATTTCTCCGCCGCCCACGCCGGCGTGTCGCGGGCGCTCGGCATGGAATGGCTGATCCGCGGCATGCGCGACAAGGAACTGCTCGACGAGGCGAATGGTGCTGCCCGCCTTGCGCAGCAGTCCGACCCGAACAGCGGCCGGGCCTATCGCGAGCTCGGTTTTGTGGCGCTTTATCGCCGCCGCTTCGACGAAAGCCTGGAATATTTCCAGCAGGCCCAGGATCTCAATCCCAACGATGCCGACATCCTCGCCGATTTCGCCGACGCGCTTTCCCATGACGGCGATTTCGACCGGGCGCTGGAGCTCAGCCGCGCGGCCTTCAAACTCAATCCACTGCCGCCGGATTATTATTACTGGAACCTCGGCGGCATCCACTTCATGCGCGAGGAGTATGAAAAGGCAATCGACGCGCTGGAACCGGTAAAGTCCAAACAGGCGACGGCGCGTCTGCTTGCCGCCTCGCATGCGATGGCAGGTGATACCGGCAAGGCTCAGAACTATGCCCGGACGGTGCTGGAAAACTTCCCCGATTTCCGCAGCGAGGACATTCGTCATTTCGTTCCCGATCGCGATCCCGCCTTCACAGAACCGCTGATAAAAGGCCTGCAACTCGCCGGTCTTCCCTGATGCATCGCCTTTTAACGAAGCCTGTAACGCTTAAATGACGTAGGCAATGTTTCCCTCCGATGGTTAACGGCAGCAAGCGCTGCCCAACCAATCGGAGATGGAACATGAAGACGAATGCTGAAACCACCGCAGTTCAGACCCAGTCCCTGCGCTTCTCTGCAGCTGCCAGAGCAGCGATGAAACAAGACGAACTCAGCGTTTCCGCCAATGCGCTCGAGAGCCTGACGCATGCGCTGAGGTTCCGCTAAGGAACAGAAACGGATGTCTGTTTTCACCGATCTTGAAACGCTTGCCGGTGACCTCAAACGATCATCGGCCGGCGTCAGCGATTATCACGACCGCGCCGTCACGCCGGCTCAGACACTTGCGGCCATCAGGCCGCATCTGCGCGAATTCGGCATCACGCGCGTCGGCCTGTTGACCGCACTCGACGTCTTGAACATCCCCGTTGCCTTTGCGACGCGGCCGAACAGCCATACGCTCTCGGTCTTCCAGGGCAAAGGCATCGACAATGATGCCGCCATGACCTCGGCCGCCATGGAAGCGATCGAAACACGGATCGCCGAAATCCCGCCCGCCGACCTGACGCAGGCGACCGTCGCCGGTATGCGGGCGGAAAATGCCGCCATGATCGATCTCGACAATGTTGCCCGCTGCGCGCCCGACGAGATCGGCAGCGGACCCATTCCCTGGTGTTCCGGGCTCGACATCCTTTCCGGCAGCAGCGTCTTCGTGCCCTGGTGGCTTGTCGGCCTCGACCATCGCGGCGAAAGACCGCCGGGTTTCGAGCAGTCGAGCGATGGGCTAGCCTCCGGCAACACGCCGTCCGAAGCCGTCCTGCACGGGCTCTGCGAACTGGTGGAGCGCGACGCCTGGGCCCTGACCCAGCTGAAATCGCCCGAGCGGCTGAAGGAGAGCCGCATCGATCCCGCCTCCTTCGGCGACGCAGTCATCGATGTCATGACCGACCGGATCGCGCGCGCCGGCATGCGGCTGCTGCTCCTCGACATGACCACCGATATCGGCGTTCCCGCCTTTCTCGCCGTCATCATGCCCGGCAATCTTTCCGACCGTGTCGATGCACGCTGGGCCCATGTTTGCGGCGGCTGCGGCTGCCATCCCGATCCCGTGCGCGCCGCGCTGCGCGCCATCACCGAAGCGGCGCAGAGCCGGCTGACCGCAATTGCCGGCAGCCGCGACGATTTCTCGCCGCGCGTCTATCAGCGGCTCGACCAGAGCGCGGCGATGCAGCAGGTGGTCGAACTTTGCGAGGGTGGCGGCCGTATGCGCGCCTTCCAGCCGCGTCAGAGCCGCCCGGCGACGATCCAGGAAACCATCGGCCATATCGCCGGCCGGCTGGCGGCGACCGGCATCGAGCAGATCGTCGTCGTGCCGTTTGAGCACCAGGCTCTGCCGGTCTCCGTCGTCAGGGTCATCGTGCCGGGCCTGGAGGTCGATATCTCCGGCCAGTACATCCAGCTCGGCATGCGGGCGGTCAACACCATGAGGGGAGCCCAATCATGAAGGTGCTGTTCGTCGGTCCGAGCCTTGGCAGCGATCTCGCCGCGGTAAGAGCCACATCCCCTCGCATCGATTTCCGGCCGCCGGCTGCCTGCGGCGACATCCTGAAGGCCGTTCACGACGGCGCCACCGCCATCGGTCTCGTCGACGGATATTTCGGCGATCTGCCTTCGGTCTGGCACAAGGAAATTCTGTTCGCGCTCGAGCACGATGTCGCCGTTGCCGGCGGGGCCAGCATGGGCGCGTTGCGGGCGGCCGAATGCGCGCCGTTCGGCATGGTCGGGCTCGGCTCGATCTTCGAGGATTACGAGGCCGGACGGCTGCTCGACGATGAGGCCGTCGCGCTGGTGCATGCGCCGCAGGCGCTTGGCTGGCTGCCGCTCTCCGTGCCTTGGGTCGATTTCGAGCCGACGATCGAGGCGCTTCTGACCAGTGGTGAGATCTCGTCCAGCGAGCGCAAGAAACTGCTGCTTGCCGGCCGTTTCCTGCATTTTTCCGAGCGCACCTATGCCAAGGTCGTCGACGAGTGCCATTTCCGCAAGCCGCGCCGCGACCAGATCCTCGCCGCTGTCCGCCAGCATCGTGTCGAACGCAAGCGCAACGACGCCCGGCTGGTGCTGGATTGGCTGCGCCGGGACGAATTCCTGCCCGTCAACCGTGACTGGCGCTTTGCCGCGACCTCGCATTGGGAGCTGCTGCACGCCGAAGTCACGCGCAATGCGGTTCCTGTAACGCTCGAATAACGGTCACCGCGGAAAATGCATTGGTAATGGAATCGTACGGTTTCACGGCCAAAGGGGCGGGAACGATGTTTGAACAACGCAACGAAGGTACAGGCAGCGAATACGCAAGGATCTTCCGGCTGCTGTCGGCAGCCAAGGAGGAGGCTGAAAAGCTTCAGCTGCGGAATCTGATGCACCTGACGAACATGGCGCTGCTGCAGGTCGTGATCGATTGGGACGGCATAGATCCCGACAGGGAACTAGACGTCAATCTCGAGAAACTGCTCGGCAGCAAAGCCAAGATCGCAATGAAGGACGCCAGCGAGAATCTGATCCTGATCGATCGCCACTGACCCTCATGCGGATCGCCTGGGGGATAACCGGCCTATTCGGCCGCTTCGCCGTCCAACTGTTCGGTATGGGCAATCGCCTGGACGAGCTTCAGGATCTTCTTGCGAAGAGCTTCGTTCTTGATCGAAAAGAACGCCGCATTGAGAAGCACGCCTTCGCGCGAGATAATGAATTCCTCGCTGGGAGCCGGGTTGTCGTTGGCCGTATCGGGGGACGACAGATCGTCGAAAAATGTCCTGACGTCGACCTTCAGCGCGCCGGCGATTTCAACCAGCATGCTGGCGGAAACGCGGTTGGAACCCTTTTCGTATTTCTGGATCTGCTGGAACGTTACGCCGACACGGTCGCCCAGTTCCGTCTGAGATACTTTTCTCAATAGACGCTGGATACGGATAGTCTTTCCGACGTGAACGTCGACGGAATGCGGTTCTTCTTTCATTTTTTCCCTCCTGAGGACACGGACTGAAGTTATTCGCCAAATCCGTGTCAGACAACTTTTACCTGAGATGGCTAAAGCTAGCAATTGCTCGGCGGTAAGTCGTCCCAAACCGATACACTGCGTCGCTTCATCCTTACAGAAGCAAAAGACATGCCAGAGTAGCACTTTTGTAAGGCACAGCACATCATGTGATTTTGTGACGTCAAAGCGACCAGAGGCGCT
Organism: Rhizobium acidisoli; assembly: GCF_002531755.2. NCBI lineage: Bacteria > Pseudomonadati > Pseudomonadota > Alphaproteobacteria > Hyphomicrobiales > Rhizobiaceae > Rhizobium > Rhizobium acidisoli. Next base: position 643,620 of record NZ_CP035001.1, read on the forward strand.
GCGCATTGGCAAAAAGCAGCCTGGAGCGCTCCGCCTCGCTGCTGCCGGACAGCACGGCATGGGTCGCAGCGACCCAGGTGGAAAGCCCGCCGCCGAGCGTGCAGACCGGCCAGTCGCTGCCCCAGACGACGCGATCCCAACCGAAGCTTGCTATGACATGCTCGATATAGGGCCTGAGCGTCTGCGCCGTCCATGTCTCGGCATCGGCATAGGCAACGACGCCGGAGACTTTGCAGACGACATTCGGTCGCCTCGCGATCTCCGAGATGCCGGCCTTCCACGGCTCGTAGGCATCGGAGCGGATATCGGGCACGCCGCAATGGTCGAGCACGAACTGCACATCCGGGGCGAGATCGACGAGGGTTGCGACGCGGCCCGCCTGGTGCGGCAATGTGCAAAGGTCGAAGGTTAGGCCGCTGCCGCCGATGCGGCGGATGTTTTCGCGAAACAGGGCGCCTTCCGACACGTCGTCGGGCACGACATGCAGCACGCGGCGGAACCCCTTGACGAACGGATCGTCCTGCTGCCGCTCCAGGTACGCGGCAAAGCCTTCTTCCTCCGGCCGGCAAGAGACGATGGCGCCGGCAATCAGGCTGCCTGTCTTTTTGGCGATGCCGGCGATATGGTCGGTCTCGGCCTGCATGGCGGCGGGATCGACGTCGACCTCCATATGCAGCACCGTGGTGATGCCGCAGCGCCGCGCCTCGGCCGCGTAGGTCTCGTAGAGAAAATCATGATCGAGATCGGCCACCTGGGAAAGCCAGGGATAGGGCAGCGCCGAGCGATCGATAATGTGCAGATGAGTGTCGATGAGCACGCTTTTCTCCTCCAGGACAGGCTGTGCCGCACGCTATCCCTGGTGAATGGATTGTTCAAATAAAAATTGCCGCCCCTCAGGCTGGGCTTGCGACGTCGGCGCCGGCAAGCAGCGAAAGCTGGTGGGCCGCCTTTTGCACCAGCATGGTCGCTTGGCTGATATCGGGCGCGGTGGGTGCGTTGACAAGCGCGATGAAGGGGCAGGTAAGGGCGGCGATACAGCGCCCGTCCGGCCCGAGAACGGGCGCGGAAAGATTGTAGACACCCGATGTCTGGGCGCTTGCCATCATCTCGTAGCCGCGTTCGCGGATCTGGTCGAGACGATCGTAAAAATCGGGCCCAAGTTCGATCTCCGCGCGGCTGCGCACATGTTCCGAGATCATCATCTCCCGCTCCTCCGCGCTGCGGAAGGCCAGCAGCACGTGCCCCGAACCGGTGTCGAACAGGCTGATATGGGCGCCGATGCGGATCGAGAAGCCCCAATAGTCCGGCGCCTCCTGCTGGGCAATGACGACAGCCGCACCGCGGTCGAAGACGGCGAGGTGATTGGCCTGGCGCGTGCGCTGGGCGAGATCGCGCATCAGTGGCGTCGCATAGGAAGCAAGCCGGCGCACCGGCGTATGCAATTGCGCCAGGCCGAAGAGCTTCAGCGTCAGCGAATAACGGTCGCCATCCAGCCGGGTAACGTAACCGCGGCGCACCAGGCGGTCGAGCATGCGGTAGAATTCGTTGGGGCTGCGATCGAGCCGCTTGGCGATATCGGCCTGGGTGAGGCCGCTGTCGACGCCGGCGAGCAATTCCAGGATATCGAGGCCCTTGTCGAGCGCCGGAGCGCGATAGCGGTCTGACTCCTCGGTCTCCATTCCTTCCTCCTGTGAATATCATTCTGCATATACGCAGAACAGCAGCCGGAAAAGGAAAAGTTTGCGCTTGACCCTTGGCTAATCGTCTGTTTGTCTATAAACAGACAAATCATAGCTGAAGACGTGACTTGACATCCGGTGAGATCTAGCGCGCTTCCGAAACGAAACCAGGCGGCAGGCTGCCAGCATTCTCTTGCCGCAGGGCGGTCACAGCGCGCAAAATGGGAAAGGGTGAGCCCCGCCTTCGTCAGACAAAACGCATTCCATCGTTCCGCGCAGACAATTCCAGAAAAGGCCCCGTGACATGACAAACAGACTTTCCGGCAAGACCGTTCTCATCACCGCCGCCGGCCAGGGTATCGGCCGGGCGACGGCGACAGCCTTTGCCGCGGCCGGCGCCAAGGTCCACGCGACCGACATCAATACCGAGGCGCTGGCGACGTTAGCCGCGGAAACCGGCGTTTCCACCCATCAGCTGAACGTGCTCGAAGAGGATGCGGTGAAGGCCCTCGTCGCCGAGATCGGCGCGGTCGACGTGCTCTTCAACTGCGCCGGCTTCGTGCATGCTGGCTCGATCCTGGAGATGAAGGATTCCGATTTCGAATTTGCCCTCGACCTCAACGTCAAGGCGATGATCCGCACCATCCGCGCCGTGCTGCCCGGCATGTTGGAGCGCAAGGACGGCTCGATCATCAACATGGCCTCGGTCGCCTCCAGCATCAAGGGCGTGCCGAACCGTTTCGCCTACGGCGTCACCAAGGCCGCCGTCATCGGGCTGACCAAATCCGTCGCCGCCGATTATGTCGCCGAAGGCATCCGCTGCAACGCCATCTGCCCCGGCACGGTGGAAAGCCCGTCGCTGCAGGACCGCATGCGCGCGCAGGGCGATTATGACGCCGCCCGCGCCGCCTTCATCGCCCGCCAGCCGATGGGCCGGCTCGGCTCGCCCGAGGAGATCGCCGATCTCGCCGTCTATCTTGCCGGCGCCACCTACACCTCAGGCCAGGCGATCGCCATCGACGGCGGCTGGACGATCTGAGCCGATTCAGCGATGTGGCCCGGCACGCAGCCGGCCGATCCGGCCCCTCCTGCAGCCGATCCCGTTAACGGAGAATAGACCATGACCCGCATTACCGACCTTCGTGTCTTCGATCTCCGCTTTCCCACGTCGCAAAGCCTGGATGGGTCGGATGCGATGAACCCGGACCCGGATTATTCGGCCGCCTATGTCATTCTCGATACGGATACGCCCGATCTTGCCGGCCACGGCCTGACCTTCACCATCGGCCGCGGCAACGACATCTGCTGCATGGCGATCGAAGCGATGCGCCATCTCGTCGTCGGCACCGAGCTTGCCGAGGTGCTCGCCCATCCCGGCAAATTCTGGCGGCATCTGACCAGCGACAGCCAGCTGCGCTGGATCGGCCCGGAAAAGGGCGCCATTCATCTGGCGACCGGCGCCGTCGTCAACGCCATCTGGGACCTGCTTGCCAAACAGGCGGGAAAACCGGTCTGGCGGCTGGTCGCCGAGATGTCGCCTGAAGAGATCGCCGATATCGTCGATTACCGCTACCTCACCGACGTGCTGACGCGTGAGGAGGCCGTCGAGATCCTGAAGCGCGCCGAAACCGGCAAGGCCGAACGTATCGCCATCCTCGAAAAGGAGGGTTATGCCTGCTACACCACCTCGGCCGGCTGGCTCGGGTATGAAGACGAGAAACTGCGCCGCCTTTGCCAAGAGGCGATCGACGCCGGCTTCAACCATATCAAGATGAAGGTCGGCCGCGACCTGGAAGACGATATCCGCCGCCTGAGGATTGCCCGCGAGGTGATCGGTCCCGATCGTTACCTGATGATCGACGCCAACCAGGTCTGGGATGTCGGCCAGGCGATCGACTGGGTCAAGGCGCTTGCCCCGGCCAAGCCCTTCTTCATCGAGGAACCGACAAGCCCCGACGATGTCGCCGGCCACCGCAAGATCCGCCAGGCGATCGCGCCCGTGAAGGTCGCGACCGGCGAAATGTGCCAGAACCGCATCATGTTCAAGCAGTTCATCGCCGAGGGCGCGATCGACATCGTCCAGATCGATTCTTGCCGGATGGGCGGGCTGAACGAGGTTCTCTCGGTGCTGCTGATCGCCGCCAAATTCGGCCTGCCGGTCTGGCCGCATGCCGGCGGTGTCGGCCTTTGCGAATATGTCCAGCATCTGTCGATGATCGACTACATCGCCGTCTCGGGCATCAAGGACGGCCGCGTCATCGAATATGTCGATCACCTGCACGAACACTTCCTCGACCCCTGCCGGATTGAGAACGCCGCCTATATGCCGCCCTCTCGGTCGGGCTTCTCGATCGAGATGAAACCGGCCTCGATCAGCAACTATACGTTTCGGGGTTAGCGCCGCGCTGCATGGGGGCGTCGTGCGGGATCGGGTATTAACCGCCGCCGATACGGCGGCATGCTCATCCCGGCAAACCAGCGAGCCTTAATCCCTCGCGGAGCCGCATCACATCATGCTCGTCACTCAGATACGAGACATCGACGAGCCAGTTGACGTAGTCGGCGGGACCTGCCATCGACGCTCCGCACCATCTTGTCGCAACCGCATCAAGAAAGATTTGTCCGCACTTCTTGGCATCATCGATCCGACCGAGGTGACCGTAGGCGGCTGCGCGCCATGCCATGTCGCGCGGCTCTATCTCGGGCGTGTCGAACGTTCGCTGCTCCAGTAGCGCCGCGGCTTCGCTGTATCGTTCCACAAGGAACAGAAGACGGGATTTGTAGTAATTGTACCAACGGGGATGGAGCGGGTTCAGCCGGTACGCGACCTCGGCGCCGGCCAAGCCTTTGAGCGGCTGCCCCAGTGATCCCTGCATCCACGCCCACAGGATCAGAATGGTCGCATCATTGGGATTCATCGCCTTTGCGAGGTCGAGATGATGCTCCGCCCTTTTGAAGTCTCGCCAGGTCAAACAAATGTAACCCAGAGTGCACTGCACCCGGGGATCGCTCGGGTCGAGGGCGAATGCCGCTTCGGCGGATCGAAGAGCCTTGATCCGGTTATCGTCCCGTTCCCTGGGGATACCGAGGCCGCCGTCCGAGGCGCGGTTAAGGTAGATATAGGCGAGACCGGTATGGGCGCGTGCGAAGGTAGGGTCCGCCTTGGCAGCGCTTTCAAACAACGCCTCGGCGCGCTCCTGGGCTCCCGGCCGGAAGTCGTCGGAGAGGCGGTTGCCCTGTAGGAAGAGATCGTAGGCTCGCATGTCTTCCAGGCGGCGTCTTCGGGAGGTGATCTCGTTGTCGTCGATGACGCGTTGGGCGACCATGGCCACGATGCTGCGGGCGATCTCTTCCTGGGTAGAGAAGATATCCTCCATGGACGCATCGTAGCGCTCGGCCCAGCGATGAGTGCCGCCTTTCGTTTCGACAAGCTGCACCGTGATCCGGATCCGGTTGCCCGATCGTCTGACGCTACCCTCGACCACGTAATCCGCGCCGAGAATGCGACCGATCTCCCGCAAGTCACCCGTCCGGCCGCCCAACGCGAAGGACGAGGTTCTTGCGATCACCATGAGTTCGGTGAACCTGGCAAGCTCGATGATGATGTCTTCGGTCATTCCATCGCTGAAATACGCCTGTTCAGGGTCACCGCCCATGTTTTCAAAGGGAAGGACGGCGATGGCTGGGCCGGTGGATTTTGGGGCGCTCGCAACGGCAAACTTCGCTCCGCTCAACGGCAGATGATACGCCTTTATAGAGCGCGCGATGTTCTTCAGGCGTTGCTCGCCCACGTACTCGATCGTGGCGTCGATTTTGCCCTGCAGATGTTCATAGGCTGCACCGGAGATCAGAACATCTCCCGGCGGGCACATTTGCTCCAGTCGCGCCGCCACATTGACGCCATCCCCTAGGATGTCGTCACCGTCTACCACGACGTCGCCGAGATTGATTCCGACGCGAAAGACGATCTTGCTGGTGGCATCGACGAGACGCTGTTGGCTCGCCACGGAATTCTGCATGGCGACGGCACAGGAAACAGCTTCGACCACGGAGGTAAACTCCGCGACCAGACCATCGCCCATGAGTTTGACGACACGTCCAGCATGAGCGGCGATGACCGGACGTATCGACGACGTCATCAAGCTGCCGAGAGCCGCAAGCGTTCCGTTTTCGTCCGCCTCGACTAAACGCGAATAGCCGACGACGTCCGCTATCAGAATAGCTGCGAGCCTTCTCTGCAAGTGTTGCCCCCCAAAGGACCGACGAATTCGAAACGACTATAACACCTATGGCTAGTCGAGAACGGCAAGGAAAACCATCGCAATGAGACGGCATTCTTGAGGAAACGATATCTGGCGGCTGCATGAGCTCAGTGCGCGGCGTCAAAGCTGACCGAGGAAGGGCCCGAAGAATAGGTCATCAGAATTGACGTATCGGCTGCCGGCCGCAGGCTAATGTCTTGACGCCGACAGTCTTTCCCGCAGCCGACGGGCTTCCAATCTGACGGGACTGCTCCAATTCACTTGGAGGCGGGCGAAGCTTGCTTTTTTTAGCAGTGAGGAATATTTTCAAACGGTGAATGCGGAGGGGGCCCAGCACCAGCAGGCCAGCAAATTTTATTGAACTTAAACAATAGAATGTTTGCGATCGAGCCATGCCGAAGTTTCATCACATCCGGAGACTATGCGCCTATCTGCTGACCATCGCAGCAATACTGCTGTCGACGGCCACCGCATATGCCGCCATCACCGAAGGTGAAAACGGCCGCCGCGTCGCGCTGGTCATCGGCAACTCGGTCTATAAGACACTGCCCTCGCTTCCCAATCCCGCCAATGATGTCGAAGAGGTGGCGACGACGCTGCGCGCGGCCGGTTTCGACGTGACGATCGGCGTCAATGTCGACCGCATCGGCCTTGAAGATACGGTGCGCCGGTTTCTGCGTTCGACCAGCAATGCCGAGGCCGGCCTGATCTATTATTCGGGGCACGGCATCCAGGTCGGCGGGCAGAATTTCCTGGTGCCGGTCGATGCGACATTGGAGACGCCCTATGACGTCGAGACGCAGACCATGCCGCTCGACCTCATCCTCAACCATCTCAAGCAGAATTCGCGGGTGCAGCTGATCTTCCTCGATGCCTGCCGCAACAATCCCTTCAACGCCCAGAAATTCTGGATGGCGGAAAAACTGGAGCCGGTCGGCGCCACCCGCGGCCTTGCCCGCATCGACAGCGATCTCGGCAGCCTGATCGCCTTTTCCACCGAACCGGGCCAGGTGGCGCTCGACGGTACCGGTGCGCTCAGCCCCTATTCCGAATCCTTCATCAAACGCGCCAGCGAACCCAACAAGGAAATCCGCCAGGTCCTGACCGATGTGCGCCGCGACGTGATCGCCATGACCAACGGCAAGCAGGTCCCGTGGGAAAACTCCTCGCTGATGGACAGCTTCTATTTCATTCCGGCGCCGCCGCCGCCGAGCGTCGAGGCGATGCAGCAGGTGAGCGTGCCGGAAGGGGCTGCCGCCACGAAGCTGACGATCGCCCCGCCGCATGACGAGACCGGCTCGGCGCTGCTCGTCACCCTCAACCAGCTGCCGCAGACCGGCAAGCTCAGCTTCGACGGTAAGCCGGTCGAACAGGGCGCCAAGATGCCGGCCGCAGCGCTGACGGCGCTGACCTATGATTCATCAGGCGTTAACGCCGGCACCGTCGGCCTGATCGGTTACACCGTCAGCGATCCCTACGGCCAGGCGACGCAAGGCGTCGTCGCGATCACCGTCTCGGCGGATGCCGGCGCCAAGCTCGCCCAGCTCGAACAGCAAAAGCAGGTGCGGCTTGCCGATGCGGATGCCTATTTGAAGGCGCTGCCGCGCGACGTCGACACGACGATCGGCGTCGGCCCGGTCGAGGCCGGCCTGCCTGACGTACCGGCATCGGCCACCGAGATGACCTTCAAGGTCGCGGCCCTGCCCGACAAGGGCACGCTGCGCGCCGGCGACCGGGTGATCGGGCTCGGCCACGTGCTTGAAGCCGCCGATATTCCAGCCCTTTCCTACGAGCCGGGGATCGGCACCGAAACCCAGCCTCTCGCCCTGACGCTGCAGGCCGCCAACGACGACCTGCCGCCCGCCACCATCACCTTTAAGCCGACGCTCGACGCCTGCGACACCGCCGCCGCCGCCCCCCTCGACCTGCAGGGCGTCACAGCAGGCAAGCTGCCGAACGAGATTGACCCCGATGAGGCCCTGCCGGCCTGCACCGACGCGATCAAGGCCTATCCCAAGGTGGCGCGCTTCGTCTACCAGCTCGGCCGCGCCCAGCTTGCCAACCGCGACACCAAGACGGCTTTTGCGACGATCAAGAAGGCGATGGATGCCGGGCATGTCCGGGCGATCGAGCAGCTTGCCAGCCTGTATATCGTTGGTGCGTCTGTGCCGGCCAATCCCGCGAAAGCGAATGAAATTGTCCAGGCAGGAGCCAAGAAGAACGACCCTTACGCACTATACGCCTATGGCAAGAGCCTCTTCTATGGACGCGGAATTAAGGCCGATACCCAGCAAGGTCTCAAGCTCATGCTGCAATCGGCTGATCTCGGCCATACATTCGCAATGAACGAACTCGGCTATATTTTCCTCAATGGAGTCAACGTTCCCGCCGATCCGGAGCGCGGCATTCGTTTCTACGAGGCAGGCCTCGAACGCAACGATATCTATTCAATGAATAACCTGGCCTTGGTTTACCGGTTCGGAAAAGCCGTGCCTCAGGATCTCAACAAAGCGCTGGAGCTTTTCACCAAAGCAGCAGAAGGCGGCCAGCCTTATGCGCCGACCAACCTCGGCCGCATGTACAGAGACGGCATCGGCGTTGTCGCCGACAAGTCGGCCGCGATAAAGTGGCTGGAGATGGGCGCAGAACGTGGTGACTACTGGGGAGCGCTCGACCGCGCCAGACTAGCAAAGGACGAGGTCGCAGACCCGGAGAGCACGGCAATTGCGGCGCGTTATTTTGCGCTCGCAACCGCCGTCAACATGCCGAGAACAGGGGATCCGAAGAACCAAGCTCTAGCGGGACTCAAGTCACTACCTACTGCCGCGAAGAAGAAAGCAGAGGCAAGCTTTGTCGCCGAGCTAAGTGCTCAGGAGCAAAAAGCACTTCCCAAGTCAAAGTCGCTGGATGACAGGCTCGTCAAGCTCGCCAAAGCGACATGGGTCAAGCGAAATCCAAGGTACGATCTCTTCTAAAAAGGCGACATGGGGGCGCCCTACATGAACAGCAATCCAATCATCCGCGTGCTAATGTGCTCGACATTCATCGCAGGCTCAGGCGCAATCCTGCAGAGCTGCATCTTCGATCCTGGCGCCCGGACATTGTTCGCCAGTGAAGAACCGACCGTCAATACACAGCCGACAGCGAAAAAACGAACGCCCACCGTCAGAAGGGTAGCCGCCAGGAGCAATGAACCGGCTTTTGTCCGCTCTGAAAATGGTTCTGGTGGAAATTCCAGTTCTGGCGGTGGCATGGGGGGCGGCTCTGACTCTGGGGGTTCAGACAGCGGTGGCCCCAGTGGGGGGTGGGACGGTTCAGATCGCCGCTTGAAGACGCAAGTTCGTCGCATCGGCACCTCACCCTCCGGAATTCCAATCTACGCATTCCGCTATGTTTGGGGTGGCCCGCTTTTTATCGGAACAGTGGCCCAGGACTTGCTTTTGATCCGGCCTGACGCAGTCATGCAGACTGCGTCAGGGTATTATATGGTGAATTATGCAGATCTCGACATCGATATGGTTTCTCTAGAAGAAGGTATTTCGCTGGCTACGTCAGGAGCGAGCGCCATAGCGGTAGCGCTCTCGGTTAACGCCGCAAGCTGCCGCCGACGGAAACAAGCCGTATCTTCAGAAGGTTTCGTTCTCTCCGCAGTATGATCGAGAAAGCCGTCGACTGACCCCACAAGACTCCGGTGAGACGCGGAGTCTTGGTTTCCTGCCAGATCAGTGACAAACGACGCTGTTTGGACGCTTTACACCTTTTACCCTAGTCGATGTCCGGACAACCATCGCTTTCGGGCCGCGATTTGATCAACCTCAGGCATCGCGGCATCATCACCTCAGGCCCCTAGCTGCGGCTGGCGCCGACAGTGCCGCGCATCTGAAAACACGAGGTAGGTGAGTGAGTTCGGCGGAAACGCATCCCCCAAGCTCCGTCATCCTCGGCTTTGAGCCGAGGATCCACGCCACAACCGCTGGTGGATGTGGTGTGGATGCTCGGCTCAGGGCCGAGCATGACGGAGAACGAGGTGGCGGAAGAGGCAATCACAGCGTGGACACCCGCGTTAGGAAGGTGGTTCGCACGCCTCAGATAGCAAGACGCGACCCCAGTTCGACCACGCGGCTGACCGGCAGGCGGAAGGAATCCGAGGCCCATGCCGCAACCGCCGGTGGCGGCCGCGTGGATTCTCGGCTCAAGGTCTGGTATGACCGAGAACGAGGTAGCGGAAGTGGCAAATCACAGCGTGGACACCCGCGTCAGCAATGTGGTCCGCTCGCCTCCAATAATAAGGTGCGATCCCAGTTTCCACCACACCTTTACCCATCCAGCCCCTTGAAGCGCACCGGCTGGTAGCCGCGCATCAGCAGGCTGCCGAGCGAATAGGTGTTGCGGCAAACGCGGCCCTTGCAGGCGTTCGGCGAGGCCTCCATCACTTCCACCTTCCTATCGGCGGTGAAGCGCATGAACAAGAGCACATGCGAGCCCGGCTTGTTCAGCGCGTCGCCCGGCCGCATTGACCAGGGGTCGGAGAGGCGCTTGGTGATGCCGGGAATGGCGCGCGTCGTCACGTGCATCTTCAGGCCCCAGGCGTCGCTGACGAAGCCGGAGCAGTCGACGCCGAGGATATTGGATTGCGGCGCGCTCTTGGTGCAGACATTGCCGGCGGTCTGGCCCTTTTCGACGCCGTCCATGAAATCCTCGAGCCGGGTCTTGCAGCCCCAGCAATAGGGAACGCCCTTCACCGTCTGGCCGCGCTTGCCGATCAGATAGATCGGCCGGCGCAGCCGGTTCATGTTGATGCAGCCGGGGCCCGGGTCCTTGCCATAGGCGGTTGATGTCACCAGCCAGTTCAGCGTCTCGAAGCCGATCGCCCGCTCGATGACGTCGCTGCGCGACTTCGGCACGATCGCCAGTTTCGGCGCCTTGCCCGGCTTGCCGGCATTGAGCGGTTTTGCCGGCCGCGCGACGGCAAGCTTTCGGCCAGGGTCGCGGCCGTCGAGCCGCAGCACCTGCGCCCGGCTTTCCTGCGATTTGAGATAGAGCACGTCGCCGCGCGGACCGATCGCCACGAAACGCCTGGAAAAGACCGTGCCGGGGTCGATCGGCAGGTCGTAGACCCGGTCGATCGCCCCGTTCGGCGCGAAGCGCACCACCAGCATGCCGGTGCGCTCCGCCTGATCGGCGGGAACGAGTTCGACCAGCGCATAGGGTCTGCCCGTGGTGTCGATGTCGAGAAGTTCGACGGTGCCGATGCGGCCCTCGGCAGTCAGTGGCAGCGACAGGAAATTCTCCTCCGAGCTGCTGCGTCGCAGCAGGATCTCCGCCTTGTCGTTTGCAGCCGAGACTTCGGCGACGATATCGCCGAGCCCGCGGCTCGGCACATATTGAATGACCGGCGGGCGGGCCGCCGGCCGGCTGGTGCTGCGGCCGATCTCGTCGACGATGCTGTTCAGCGGCCCCGGCGGCACCGAGCCCATCGAGGCGAAGACCGAGCGGGTGTAATCGTCGGCATCGCCGCCATCGACCGCGCGCAGCGTCTGCGACCTTCCATCGGCCTCGGTGGAGCGTTCGAGCGGCACGACACCGTCCGACCAGAGGTAGAGTTCGTTGTGGACGACGGCGAGATCTTCCGGGGTGGCATTTTCCGGCAGCGGCAGGATTTCGGGCTCGGCCTGCGAGCGCTCGGCGTCGATGGCGAGCACGCGGCCATTGTTCTGGTCGAGAATATAGATGGTGCCGTCGTCGCCGACGGTGATCGCCGCAGGTCCCGATGCCTCGACTTCCTCACTGGCGGAAATAATGCCGACCGAGCGGCCGCCATCGCCGCTGCGAAGCTCTATAATCGTCGTGTCTTTGGCAAAAACCGGCGAGGCGACCGCAAGTGCCGCGGCAATCAGAATATGCGACCCAAAACTACGCATGTCCTCGACCCCCGAACAGGACGATGTCAGGCCGGCTCGGCCTTCTCTGACCGTCAAGTCTTCGAAATGGTAAGATAGATGCGCCTTGTCAGCAAGCCGTTGCTTTCCAAACGATTTGGAGATTGGCGCCGGCGATAGTACAAGAACATCGTCTCGAAGATTTGCTGGCGGGAAATGCTTATGCTGGAATGGAACGGTGACGAACTGGCGCTCGATATCAGCCTGCTGGAGCAGGTGCGCGCCGCAAGGATAGGCTTCTCCGATCGCGTCTGCGCCGCCTCGCAAAGCACCGATGACAAGCACCTGGCGCAACTGCGCTCCGAGCCGACCTATCTGATGGCCGAATTCCTCTATTCGATGAAGGTCTTCGGCATCAACACGGCAGAGGATATCGAGCGCTTCGCCGATCTGCACAATGATTACGTGGTTTCGCTCACCCGCGATCCGGCCAAGCTGCAGCGCCTGGGGCTGTCGCAGGATCGCGCGCTCGCCTCGATGTTCACCGCCGACACCAAGCCGCGGCTGATCCAGAACTGGGCGGAGAAATCCGGCGCCATCGACCAGTCCAATCTCGCCCGTTTCCTGGTGGCGGTTATGTCGAGCGAGACCTGCCGCAAGACGCTGATCGATTTCGAGACGGCCGGCTTCATGCAGCGCAAGCGCTCGCCCTATGGCACCATGGTCGTCTGGTCGACGGGAACGATCGAGGAGATCTTCGGCGAAATGCTGCGGGACCTGCGCCTCAGCCTGCAGCAATTGAAGATCCTCTGACCCGGCGCCAAAGCAACGGATTGAAGCATTCGGCTGGCGCAAAAGGAGCCCGCAGGATCGACCGGCGCCTCGGTCAAGTAACGCGCCCCTTCGATTGTCGAAGATAGTGCAAAACCAGGAAAAACCCGGAAAACTGTAGCCCGGCAGCGACGCTATAATACGGCGTCTCGAAAATTGTTTGGCCAAATCGCGGGTCTTCGAGCATGATCGGATGGGATGCCAATCTAGTTTGTTCGCGGGGGCGAACATGATCGGGGGACTTCATGAAATCTCGCTTGAAGCGCACTCTGGCAGCCGTCGCGGGCTGCCTCCTTGCCGGCGGCGCCATGGCAGCGGACATCCGCTCGCCAATGACGCCGGAGGTTAAGCAGACCACGACGGAAAGCGGCTGGACATTCTCGTTCGCGCCATACTTGTGGATGGCGGGCCTGTCAGGAGATGTCGCCCAGTTCGGGCTGCCGGAGGTGCATGTCGACGCGAGCTTCAGCGAGATCTTCGATCATCTGGATTTTGGTGCCATGGCGATCGGGGAAGCCCGCTATGGCCCCTACAGCATTGTTGGCGATGTGATGTACACGAAGATTTCGGGTCAAGCCGGCACCCCGAAAGGGTTTCTAGCAACCGATGTCGAGCTCTCGAGTGAGACCTTCGCAGGCTTCCTCGGCGCCGGTTATGCCGTTTTCGAAGACAGTTCCGCGCGGCTGGATGTCGTCGGCGGCCTGCGTGTCTGGTCCGTGGAAAGCGAGCTTTCCTTCCACGGCGGCATTCTGGACGGGCGCTCCAGAACGGATAGCGCAACCTGGGTGGACGGCTTGGTCGGCTTCAAAGGCACCTACGCCATTACCCCGGAGGTCTACCTGACCGGCTGGGGACTTGTCGGCGCCGGCGGCGCTGACCTCGATTGGGACGTTGCCGCTGCGATCGGCTACCGGTTCGCCGACAACGTCTCGGCCGTTGCCGGGTACCGCGCGCTCGGGGTGGATTACAGCAACGACGACTTTGTCTTCGACGTCGTCCAGCAGGGCCCGATGTTGGGGCTGGTGATACACTTCTAATGCATGTCGCCTGGAAGTGTGCAGCGGTTCCGGGATAACGACATGCATCAAAACAAAGAGCTAAAGCGCGGCCGGTTCCGGCCGATCCTTGCTCGGCGCCATCTCTCATATCCCGAGACCGGCGATCCTGGGAACGAGCCACAACATCGACGCCGTCCCGATCGCGTAGGCGCCGAGCCGGCGGGTCGGCGCCGGCGGCAAGGCGACGAGAGCGGCTCCGATCCTGAACAGGACCAGTATCGCCGCAACGAAGATGAGCTGCCCCGCCTCAACGCCCAGGTTGAACGCCAAGAGGCTCAGCGGCACGTCCGATTGCGGCAGGCCGGTTTCCTTCAATGCGCCGGCGAAGCCGAAGCCGTGCAGCAGTCCGAACGCGAAGGCCACGAGCCAGGGATAGCTCTCGGACAGCCGCCTCTCGCCCGGTTCCGTCTTGACCAGTTCGCGCGCCACAAACGCAATGCTGAGCGCGATCGTGGCTTCCACCGGCCTTTGGGGCAGGCTGAAATATCCAAGCGACGCTCCAGCCAGTGTGATGCTGTGGGCGATCGTAAACGCCGTGATGGTCTTGAGCAGCATCCAGCGGTTTCGGATGAGCAAGATGAGCGCAAGCACGAAGAGCAGGTGATCGAGGCCGGAGAGAATGTGGTCGACGCCGAACAGGAAGTAGGTTCGCGCCACTTCGATGCTCGTCTGCGTGCCGGCCGCCACGAAGCGCGGCCGATCGGGCAGGAGGCGCGCAAGCTCGGTATCTCCACTCGCATATTCGATGCGCACCAGCGCTTCGGTCAGCGTCGACTTGAGGCCGTCGATGCTGATCTCGCCGCCTTTCAGGCCGCCCGCGCAGGCGACGTTCCAGCGCTCGAAATAGGCGCCCTGCTCGATCGACCGAACCGGCTCGGAATTCTCCGCGCAGGCGGCCGGCAGCCGCGCATGAAGCCCGAGGCGCATCTCGCCTTGCGCCGGCACCTTCCAGACGACGGCGAACGTGTCGGTGGCGGTTTCGCGCATGTCGAGATAGGCCGGGCGGACTTCGTGCGCCTGGGCTGCCGCCGCAAGCAGCACGGCGAGCAGGACGGCGAATATTCTGCCGATCGGCTTCACCGGCCGGTCTCCTTGCCGGCAAGGCTCTCGATCGTCACCGTGTAACCCCCGAGAAGCTTCGCAAATTGCTGGTCTTCGAGTTCGCTGCGCCTGGCGTTCGTCCACTCCCGCGCGACGGCGTCACGCACTTCACCGAGCGAGGGCGTACGGTCGGGCACACGCTCCGTCACCCGCACGAGGTGCAGCCCGAAACCGGACACGACAGGCCCGATCCATTGATCGAGGGGTGCCTGGTCGAGCGCCTTGGCGAAATCGGCCCCGAAGGTCTGCGTGATCGAAGCGCTGTCGGAGAGCGCAGCCTCGGGCGGCAGCAGCGTGGCGTCGCCGAGCAGCGAGCGGTTCGCCTTCGGATCGGACAGCAGAATCTGGAGGATGGAGCCGGCGTCCTCTCTGGCCCGGCCGCCGTGCCGCTGCGGGCTCAGGAATACCTGCTCGAAGGCCAGCATGCCCTCGATCCTGAATGCGTCGGCGTTGCTGGTGAGATAGGCTTCGAGTTCCGCGTCGGTCGGCTCCAGCGCCTCGGCGTCCGCCGTGTTCAGGAACTCCATCTTCTGGCGAAGGCGCCGCCTGACCACGGCATCGTCCCTGTCGAGCCCGAGGGCGAGCGCCTGACGGACGAGGACTTCCTCCTTCACATAATCGTCGATCAGCCCCTTGAGCTCGGCCGCGCTCGGCGGACGCTGCCAGGTCTTGGTGAATAAGGTCGCCATCTGCTCGATCTTCGGCGCGGTAACGACGATTCGTTCCTGCCTTTCGCCGGCGCCGACCAGCGCGTAGCCGGCGAAGATCGCAAGCGCGAGCGCCAGAAAATGCACGAGGGGTTCTTTGAGAACGCGCTTCAGCACCGGTTTTCTCGTCGTGTCAGGGCGTATACCAGATCGGCGAGGTATAGGCGCGTTCGGTCACGGTCATCGATGTGCCCTCCAGCGGCTTGTTGCCAAACCGCTTCACGTCATAGGCAGTCCATCGCGGCGTCGGGATCTCGATAACCCGCCCGTAATAGAAGGCCTTCAGCGTCGGATCGAAGTCCGGGTCCGTCCAGACGGCGATCAGTTCAGGAGCGCCGATCGTATTAGTCCAGGTGGCGTTCCCGATGTCGACCGTGCTGCCGACCGACGGCAGCTTTCCATCGGCGCCGGGCTTGCGGTCGCCGGCCCAGGCGACATCATAGATCTGTTCATGGGTGTCGCCTTTGTCGTCCAACCACCCCTTGACGATCTGATAGCGATCGAGATTGGCCCCGATCGGATCCTTCAGCGCCGCGACCAGGAATGTCGGCACCTTGCCGTCAGGCGCCTTGGTCAGGTCGCCGCCCATCGGCACGCCCTTGTCGTAGCCGATCGCTCCGGGATTGCGGGTCTCGGCGTCGGCCGGCGCGAAATCCCAGCCGCCGAAGAAGCGCACCATCATGCGCGATCCCGTTGTGCCATAGGTCTCCTTGCGCTGCATCGCGTCCCAAATGGATTCACGCGTATTCTCCGTTGCCCAGACGGCGGCGTAACCTGAGGCGCCGACCTCCCAGTCCATCACCGTGATCCCGGTCTTGTCGTCCTTGACGAAGGTCGCGGTCAGGCGCTCGGGGCTCGGCTCCTGCGGCGTCGTCTTGCCGAAGAAGTTCTCCTCTTCCATGGCCGAGAGGCCGGTGTGGGCATCCGAACTGCCGACGAGGCCGAACTTGTAGGGGTTGGTGCCGAGCTGGGCTTCCAGCTTCAGGCCGTTGCGAAGGGCCGAGCGGGTATATTCGAACTCGAGCATGTCAGGCGTCTTTTTCACACTCGCGTCAAGATTGCCGAAATCCCAGATTTCGAAATCGGCGAACTCGTCATTCGGAGACAGCGCCGGATGGGCTTCGCCCGTCCCCTTCGTCTGGGTCGTCTCGTAGAGCCGCTCCCACCTTGCGCGCTCCTCCACATAGTCCTTGTCCACCGGCTTGTTGGTGAAGGATTCGATCAACGGGAACATGCGGCCGTTGGACAGGTTGCCATTATGTGCGATGGCGAGCACATTGCCGCCGGTCTTCTCCTCATAGGCCTGCATCCACTTCCACAGGTCGCGGGGATTGTCGCTGCCGAGCGGCTTCAGCGTCGTGTAGGGCAACACTTGCTCGGCCTTGTCAGCATTGTCGCGGAAAATGACGTTGCGGTGCAGGTTGTTGCCTGCCGTGTTCGATGTCCACTCATAGCCGATGAAGGCCGTGAAACGGCCCGGATCGTTATATTCCTCGGCCGCCTTGATCGTGTCCTGCCAGGCGTTCTTGTAGGGACGCGTGTCCCGCCCGTAGATCATCGACTGCGGCAACGTGCCCTTGCCGAAGGCGAAGATGATCTCCAGCGCCGCCTTGCCCCCTTGCCCGTTTTTGATTTCCTCGTACCAGGTCTTGGCCTGCGGATCGGCGATCACCTCCGGCTTGCCGGCGAAGAGGTCGGTGAACATCCCCATATTGTCCGAGTGGTCGGCGACAACCAGGAAATCGAGCGGACGCGACAGCTTTGCCGGTTGACCGCTCGACGCCATGACCTCCTCTCCGCGCGCGAAGCGGTAGGCGTCGCGCGGCGTCAACCGTGCGCCGAATGCGCCGGCGTCGAACGAAGCACCCGTGTGCAGGTGCGTATCGCCAAACAGCGGCCGAGTGGGGAAGTTGCGCCCGGCATAGGGCGAGTAGACCGGCTTGCCGGCGAACGCCTTGTCGGCCTTCTCAGGCGTCAGCGTGCCGATATCGCCGCCCTCTGCCGAATAGCTTGCCGGAGCAATGAACGACGCCGCAAGCGAAGCCGCCGCGATAGCCATGAAACGGGACTTCATCATATTTTCCTCCCCCTGGAATTATGCAAAAGCCGAACATTTCTACAATGACATGGACTGGCGAGCCCTCTCGTGTCCTTGATACAAATCAAAGCCAGGAACGCCGGCCTGTTGCCGGCGCAACGGCGCCAACCATGCCCTTTGGCTGCCGGCCTCACCTGCTTCCTTCCAGCTATATTGTTAAGAAGCGGAGGGATAAGCTAGACGACAATTTTGATTAGAAAATTCTACCTGATGACACCGACTAATCCCCGGGAGAATACTATCCCTGCGAACATCGTTTCGATCCGATGTGCTTGTCTGCGATGACGCCGGCCAAAGCCGGCGCCAGCGGAATGTGCGATCTGTCCGGCGAACGCTCCCAAGCCTATTTCACCCCTCCCAACCAATTGGCAGTGAGCGCCGTTGCCATCTTTCCGGCCTCTGCCTATTGTCCGCAAGCATGTCGCGCGCGGTAGCGCCCATAAGACGGATGTGACGACGATGACGAAATCCCGGCTCATACCCCTGTCGATCGGCCTGCTGCTGGCGCTGCAGATGCCTCAGCTTGGCCATGCCGGCCCGGCCGAGGATGCGCTGGCGGCTCGCAACCCCGCGCTGGCGGCGCTGCGCCAGCATGACGAAAAGGCCTTTGCCGCAGCGACTGCGATCATCGCAGAACACGAAAGCGCCAAGGGGCTGACACCCGGTCAAGACAAACTCCCGGACGCGACCTCGCCCGGCCGCGACATGGGCTCGGGCCCCGGCAAGGAATTCGCGGTCGATAACCCGGATATTCTCTGGCTCTATAATTCCTCGCCCGAAGGGATGAGCGACCTGATCTCGATTTTGAAATCAGCCGGGCAGAAACCCAAGAACTAAACGCAGGCCCAAAGTCGAAAAGACGAGATCCGGTGGCGGATATTGCCGATCCAGAGTCTTGCGCACGTCTTTTCCGGGACGGTTTCTTCGCGGCTCCAAATAATTTGTAACCCTCCCTCAAGCAAGACAGGCAAAGCCATCCCAATTTCGCCGGTCGGTGCTATTCTCATCTTCAACACAGTGTGAGATTGTTCGAAGAGGAGGTTTTCCCATGTCGCACCGCAAAGCCATCCTAGCCGCAGCCACCTTTCTCTCGTTCTTTGCGGTGGTTCCCGCCGTCGAGGCGCAGAACGAACGCACACTGACCGAAGCGCCGGCCCAGACCGGTCCCGTCAGCATCACCTTCGATCGCGCCGAGGCCAAATACGCCATCGGCGAAGTCGTCGGCCTGTTCATCCAGTCGACGGAGAACAGCTATGTCACGGTGCTCAACGTCTCGCCGAACGGCTCCGTCATCAAGCTTTTCCCGAATAAATATCAGACCGATGCCCTCGTCGGGCCCGGCAAGCGCGTGCAGGTGCCGGATCCGGCCAGCGGCGCCCGGCTGCAGGTCTCAGGCCCGGTGGGTCAGGAGCAGATCAAGGTCTTCTATTCCTCCAAGCCGCTGACCATCTTTGCCGATCTCGGCGGCAGCGGCAGCGGCATGTTCCGCTCGGTCGACGGCGGCATGGATGCCGTGTCCCGCAGCCTGGAAGAGGCCCGCAGCCTCGGCACCAAGATCAGCAGCAAGACGCTGATGCTGACGACGGTCGACAGCCCGGCGGCGCTGCCGCCCGCGGCCACCCCGCCCGTCGCAGCCGCCCCCGCAGCAAAACCGGTCGAACAGGCAGCCAAGCCGCCGAAACCGGCAGCCGCTCCGAAGCCGAAACCGGTGATCAAACAGGAAGCCGCCAAGAAGCCGGAAACGGTCGACAAACCGAAGGCAGCGCCAAAGCCGGTCGCGCCGAAGCCTGTGGAGCAGGCCGCGCAACAGCCGCCGAAGAAATACAAGATCGTCACCAATCTGGCGCCCGGCCAGGAGCTTGCCGCCGACGAGCTGCAATTGATCGGCCCCGCCGACGCCACCTCGTCCACTCGGCCAACGCAGTATAAGCAGCCGACCCAGTCCTCCCAGACGAAGATGCCGAAGCTGCCGATGCCGCAGCTGAAGATGCCGCAATTCAAACTTCCCGGCGGCTTCAGCATCAAGATGCCGCAGCTCAACCTCGGCCGCTCGGCCGAACCCAGCCAGGCCGGCGAGGAAATCGAAGTGGCGAATGCCGATACACCTCAATGCACCGCTCTTCTCGACAAGCTGAACACCGCCGTCGCCGCCAAGGATATCAATGCCGCCGCCTCCGAGGCCGATGCGATCGCCGTCAGCGCCGAATGCGGCCAGTTCCAGGTCAATGCCCAGCGCCGCGTTGCAGCCCTCAGGCTTTCCGCCGCCCAGGAGATGATGGCCGCCAACCAGCCGGTCGCCGATTACGAGCCGCTGCTGGTCGCCGCCGACAGTCCGCAGGTGCTCTGGCAGGCCTCCGCCACGCTCGGCGAGATCTATTTCTCCGCCCGCCGCTTTGCCGATGCCGCCGCCGATTACCAGCAGGCGATCGAGATCATCAAGAACGAGACCCGCACGCCGAAGGCGCCGCCGGCCGACACGATCTCCGATCTCATCCAGCGCGCCGCCCAGGCCCGCATCCTGGCCGCCAATCCGACGAGCGACAACCCTGAAGGCAGCTTCGTGCCGGCCGAGAAGGACCACCGCAGCGGCGTGCTCGGCGGCATCTATTCCGAAAATGTCCGCGGCATCGTGCCGGTCTCCATTCCGGTGCCGATCACCTTCGACTTCGACAAGTCGAGCTTCACCTCGATCGGCACCGAGGCCGCCGAGGAATTGCTGGAGGCGCTGAAGGAGCAGAAGCCCGGCCGCATCATCCTGATCGGCCACACCGACCGGCGCGGCGGCGACGACTATAATCAGAAGCTCTCCGAACGCCGCGCCCAGGCGGTGGCCGATTTCCTGAAGAGCCACGGCATCGATGCCTCGATCGACGCCGAAGGCCGCGGCGCCTCCGAGCCGGTGGATGTGACGGCAACGGCAAACCTCACCGAAGACGATGTCGACGCGCTGAACCGCCGCGTCGAATGGCGCCGCGAATAGCCGGGGCGAGGGGAGTTTGGCCATGTCCGCATCCGTTTCCATGGCCGCCGCATTCGCCCTCCTCAGCCTGGCGGCGACAGAGACCCTGGCAAAAACCATCGAGGCGCCGGAGCGCGGCGCCGTCCGGGCGGTGCTGATCGGCATCGATCTTTACCGCAACGTTCCGCCGCTGCACGGCGCCGTCGCCGATGCCGAGGACCTTTCCCTTTCCCTGCGTTCGGTCGGCGTCGAGGACATGACGCTGTTGAAAAACGGCGAGGCCGACCGCGAGGGCATCTTCCATGCGATCGAAGCCGTGACGGAACGGGCAGGGACCGGCGATCTTGTCGTGCTCGGCATTGCCGGTCACGGCTCCAGCGAGCCGGAGCGCGTCAAGGGCTCGAAACCGAGCGGCCGCGACGAAGTCTATGTGCTCGCCGGCTTCGATACCCGCCTGCCCGGATCGCGCGAGCGCATCTTCGGCGACGAGTTCAAGGTGCTGATCCACAAGCTGGAGGCCAAGGGCGCCGATGTCGTCTTCATCGCCGATACCTGCCATGCCGGCGGCATGACCCGCGATGTCGATCCGCGCGGCGCCGAGATCACCTGGCGCCAGGCGCCGTCCTATACGATCGAGGAGGACGACCTCGCGCCGATCTCGACGACGGCGGATGCACTTTCCACCGGCTTCGATTTCAAGCGGCTGACCTTCCTTGCCGCCGTCGACGACAACACCAAATCGCCCGAAATCTCCATTCCCGGCATCCCGCAGAAACGCGGCGCGCTGAGTTATGCCACCGCCCGCGCCTTCGAAGGGGCGGCCGACCGCAACGGCGACGGCGCCGTCAGCCGTCGCGAACTCTTCGAATATGTGCGCCAGGCGGTCTATCAGTTCACCGACCAGCGGCAGAATATCTTCACCCAAAGCCCGCCCGGAACCGATCTCGATCGCGCCGTCGTTTATGATTACCAGGGGGCGGGGGCACAGGCGGCGGCGGAGAAATCAAGCGTTCCGCCGCCCGCCGAGCCCGCGCCGATCAGCGTTGCCGCGCTCGGCGCCGAGCCGGTGCTGCAGGGCATCGAGCCGGCCGTCACGCCGTTCAAGCTGACGGATGGCGCCAAGGCCGAACTGGTCTTCGATCCCGAAAAGCACGAGGCGATTGCCGGCGGCGATGTCGTCGCCTCCGGCATCGGCGCCGGCGACATGCCTTTCGTCGTCGACCGGATGGCCGCGCTCGACACGCTAAAGCGGCTGTCGGAGGTCAATCCGCAGACCGTGCGGGTGACGCCCTCCGATACCGTCCATCGCGAGGGCGAGCGCGTCGGCGTCACGGTCTCCGATCTATCCAGCCGCAAGCTCGTGCTCTTCGACGTCACCGGCGATGGCACCGTGCAGTTCCTCTATCCCGCCGAGAAAGATGCCGAGGCTGAGATGCCGGCGAATTTCGACCTCGATCTGTCCGTCGTCGCCCCTTTCGGCACCGATCTGCTCGTCGCCGTCACCTCCGAAACCCCGATGCCCGAACTCGTCGAGTTCCTGAAGCAGAACGATAGGCGCCGCACCGCCGGCAATATCGCCAGGCGGCTCGGCGACGTCCTGCCCGAGGGCGCCCGCGTCGGCTTTACCGTCCTCTATACCTCCGCTGGAGCCAAGCTATGAGCGCGTCGATCAGCAGCATCCTCAACGTTGCGGCCGTCATGCTTCTGCTGGCCTCACCGGTCCTTGCCCAGCAGGATACCGATTTTGCCGGCGAAGATGGCGGCCGTGTCATCGGCGGCCAGGCGGCGAAGAAGGGCCAATGGCCCTGGCAGGTAAAAATCCTGGCGCCCGATCCCGAACAGCGCGGCCGCTTCGGCGGCCATTGCGGCGGCTCGCTGATCGCGCCGCGCTGGATCCTGACCGCCGCCCATTGCGTCACCAGCGGCCGCTCCGGCAAGCAGGATCTCTTCGCCCGCGACCTGTTGATCGTCGAGGGCAAGTCGAAGATCGACAAGGTCATCTCCGTCGACGGGCCGGATAAACCCGGCCTTGCCGTCGAAGACGTCGTCATTCATGAGGATTTCGACCGCAAGGTCTTCGCCAACGACATCGCCCTGATCAAACTGGCCGAGCCCGCCGTCTCCAGGCCGGCCATTCTCGCCTCGGCCTCCGATGACGAGGTGGAGGCGGCCGGCCACAAGGCCGTCGTCACCGGCTGGGGCTACACCAAGGCCGATCATGGCTGGGACGACAAATACCTGCCGACAGAGCTGCAGGAAGTCGAGCTGCCGATCGTCCCGCGTGAGGATTGCCGTGCGGCCTATCGCGACAGCTCGATGCGGATGAACCCGATCGACGAGCGCAATGTCTGCGCCGGTTATGCCGAAGGCGGCAAGGATGCCTGCCAGGGCGACAGCGGCGGGCCGCTGGTGGCCCAGCGTTCCGACAAAAGCTGGGTCCAGCTCGGCATCGTCAGCTGGGGCGCAGGCTGCGCCGAGGCCGAACATTACGGCGTCTATACCCGCGTCGCCGCCTTCCGCGACTGGATCGCCGCCAAGACCGATGGCGACGTGCCGAATGTCGAAACGCCGGCCAGCGATCAGGTCGCCTCGACCACCACCGGCCCCGGGACCAAGCTCAGGCAATCCGGCCAGAAACTGGCCAATCTCGCCATCACCACCCCGCCCGCCGGCGATACCGCCCCTGCCACCACGAGCCAAACACCCGACGCATCAGCCGTCGAACCCGCGCCGGCTGACAAGCCTGCCGCCGGGGAACCCACCGTCCAGCCGCCCGCCATCGAGACGCCCGCTGTCCAGGCCCCCGATGGCCAAACGCCCGGCATCCAAAGCTCTCCCGGCGATCGCGCGCTGCTGATCGGCATCGACGATTACGAGATGCGCGAGGCAAAACTCACCGGCTCCGCCAGCGACGTCAAGGCGATGCAGCTCTTCCTGGTGAAGACGCTCGCCTACCGCCCGGAACAGATCCACACGCTGACCAACCGCAAGGCGAGCCGCGAGGCGATCCTAGCCGAAATCGACGACTGGCTGGTGCGCCAGTCGACGCCTGGCAGCCGGGTCTTCCTCTATTTCAGCGGCCAGGGCTCGGAGGAAATGGGCGCCGAGGCGACGACCAGCCCGACGCTTGTCGCGGCCGACGCCAAGCTGGTGCGCGAGGCCGGCAAGGTGACGGTCACCAACCAGATCCGCGAGACGGAAATTGCCGCACGGCTGAACAGCCTCAAGGACCGCCGCGTCACGCTGCTGATCGATGCCTGCCATGTCGGGCCCGGCAGCCGCAGCGCGGTGGCGGCACCAAGCGGCGGCAACGTGCGTTGCCTCGGTCCGGCGCTGGCAGCACTCGAAACGCCGAACAAATCGGGCAAGGAGGCGAAATTCTCCTTCGGCGGCGAAAACGCCATGGTCTGGTCGGCGGTCAATTCAGGCCAATGGGCGCTCGTCGACCGCGAGGCCAAGCCGCCGGTTGGCGTCTTCACCCGCCGCTTCATCGAAGGCGTCGAGGATGGGGTGGCGCGTGCCGCCGATAAGCCGAATGTCAGCAATGCCGCCCTGCTCGATTATGTCCGGCGCAAATCCGACGAATATTGCCGGACGCATGCCGACGATTGCCGCTTCACCCCGGTGCCGCAATTTTATGGCCAGCCGGATGCGCTCGGCCGCGATGTCATCACCGGCGAGGAGGCGAAAACCCCCGTCGCCGCCGTCGAGAATACTTTGAAGACCGACAATGAGGCGGGCGTCGCCGTCGACGTGCTGCCCGGCACCTCGGTCGGCATCGGCGACAAGGTGGCGATGCGGGTCTCCACAAAGAAGTCCGGTTACCTGATCCTCGTCGATATCGACGCCTCCGGCAAGCTGACCCAGCTTTACCCGAACAAGCGCTCGATGGGGCTGAAGCCGACAGCCAAGAGCGGCGACAACCGGCTCGATCCCGCCCGGCCGGTCGTCGTGCCCGATGCGCGCAATCCCTATACCGGTTTCGAATATGTGGTGGAGGGACCTTCAGGCGTCGGCATGGTCGTCGCCATCCTCAGCGACAAGCCGATCGAAGTACTCGACCTGCCGGATGTGCCGACGCCGCTGGTCGGCCAGCGTGCCGCCTTCAACTATGTCTATGATCTCGCCCGAACATTGAGGATCGTCGGCGACGACGACACCGGCGCGCAGGGCAAATGGTCGTTCGATTCCAAATTCTATCGCATCCGCTGAAGAGGAGGGAACCCATGCCGAAATCCACTCTGCTGGCGGGTCTTGCCGCTTCGCTGATGACGCTTGCCCCAGCCCATGCCGACAACACCGGCGACAACAAAACGATACTCGCCGCGCAGGCGGGGCTTGCCGCCGAGCTCATCGAGCGCACGCTGGCAAAGGAGGGTGCAGCCAATATCATGGTGTCGCCGGCAAGCCTTGCCGCAGCCCTCGGCCTTGCCAGCCTCGGCGCCTCTGCTGAAGGCAAGGCCGCGATCGCCAAGGGCCTCGGTTTCGGCAGCGAGGTGAAGGGACCGGAGACGGTGCTTGGTGCGATGACCCCGGAGAAGCCGGCAGCGGCGGATGCGCCTCTGGCGACGGCGGTTGCCATCGTCTTTGACGACAAGCTGGTGCTCGTCCCCGACGCGCTGTCCATGCTCGCCGCCCACCGGATCAAACCATCAATCGAAGATCTCGACGGGCCGAACTCGGTCGAGCATATCAACGGCTGGGTCAAGGAGACGACGCGGGGCGCCATTCCCGTCATGCTCGACGCGCCGCCCGGCGGCGGCTTCGTCAGCCTGGGCGCACTGTCCTTCAAGGCGCGCTGGAAGACCTCCTTCGAGAAAGAAAGCCCGGCAAGCCCCTTTCAGCGGCCTGATGGTTCGACGATTTCGGTGCCGATGATGCATCTCGCAGGCGATGGGCAGAAATTCCGCTTCGACGAGAAATTCGCGGCCGTCGATCTTGCCTATGCCGGCGAAAGCTACAGCATGGTCGTGGTGGCGGCGCGCTCCGGCAAGGGTGTCGGCGGCGCCGACCTGAAGGCCTTGACCTCCTGGCTGCAGGGGGAAAAATTCGAACCTGCCAAGGGTGAAATCTTCCTGCCCCGCTTTTCCCTGAGCGACGGGCGTGATTTGATGCCGGTGCTCAATCAGATGGGCTTGGCGGCCGGAAAGGCCAAGGATGCGGCTTTCCCGGGTTTCACCAAGGAAAACATTCGCTTGTCGCGCGTTCTTCAGAAGACGATGCTCAAGCTCGACGAAAACGGCACGGAGGCAGCGGCAGCCACGGCAGTAATCACCGAACGCAGCATCGATCCGAAGCTCGTTCGCGTCGTTGCCGATGCCCGTTTTGCCTTTGCGCTGAGAGATACAAGAACCGGCCTGCTGCTCGCCGCAGGCCTGATCGGCGATCCGCTTCTGGCCGGTGAATAGAAATGCCAATGATTGCAGGGGGACACGTGCATGAGAAGTGATCTGATCGCCCGCTACACGATCGGCGAGCCGGTCTATGAGAACGAGTTCATCGTCTATCCCGCTCAGGACAAGCGGATGGACCATGCGGTCTTCATTGTCGCCCCCGATGTGGCGTTGAAACTGGACAAGGCGCGTTTCGAGCGGGTCTGGACCTCGATCAACGAGGCGAAATCGCTGACCGCACGGCGCTTCGTCGAAATCGAGGACCTGATCCCGCCATCGCCGGAAGACGACAATTTCTACATCGTCGAGAAGCGGCCGTCGAAAACGCTGCACCAGTATCTCGACGAAACGGAAATGGTGGCCTACGAGCGCGCCGCCGAAATCGGCCGCCACATCCTTGAGGGCCTGGCGACGCTGCACGGCGCCGGTTACGCCCACAATGCGCTGACGGATCAGTGCATCTACGTCTCCGAGGATTATTCCGGCCTGTCGGTCCGGATCGGCAACCTGCACCTGATCTCGAAGATCGGCGAGCACATCATCCCGCCCTATGTGCCGGAGTTCGGGGCGCCGGAGATCTATGCCAGCGGCACCTTCTCCGCCTCATCAGCTCTCGACATCTACGCCATGGGCATGATCGCCTACAAGCTCTTCCTGCCGCGCCAGACCTATAACAGCGTCTTCGACAGCGTCATGGTCTGGGAAGACGAGCACCAGCGCGAGCAGAGCTGGAAGAACATCCATCTCGATCCCTCCAATATCTTTCCCCGCCTCGACGTGCTGATCCCCGGCTTTCCCGAAGGTCTTGCAAGCCTGATTGAAAGGATGCTGAGCCGCGACCCGGCCCAGCGCCCGCGCACCGGCGCCGATGCGCTCGGCGAATACACAAGGGTGACGACAGGCATCCAGCCGATGTCCTGGGATCCGCGCGGCGGCATGCCGCAGCAGCCGGAGGCGGCGAAACCGAAAAAATGGACGCCCGTCAAAATCTCGATGATCGCAGCGCTGCTGTTGATCTGCATCGGCGTCGGCGTCGTCACGATCCCGAAACTGTTGCGCCCGGATCCGAAACTCGTCGCCGATGTCGGCACCTGGAAGAAGGAAGCCGAAAGCCGCAAACAGAAGGCAATCGCCGCCAAGGCGCCGGAACGCCCGGCCAGCGACCAGGCCAAGCTTTCCTACGACACCGGTGCGGCGGCGCTGACCTCCGCCGATGCGCTGCTCAAGGACGAGGACTATGAAAAAGCCCTTCCGGGCTATCAGTCTGCCGCCATCAATCTCGGCAATGCGCTGATCGCCATTTCGAAGGAGAGTGCCGAGAAGGCGAAAGCGTCAGCCTCGGCTGCCGGCGGCGACAAGGCGCCGAGTTTCGCCGAGGCCGACGCCAAGATGAAGGCCGCCGCCGACAGCGCCGCCGCCAAACAGATGCACGGCGCCATCGACAATTACGATGCCTCGAAAACCGCTTTCGATGATCTCGCCAAGGCGCTGACCACGCTGGCGGCGGCCGAAAAGAACGCAACGGCAAAACGCGAGACCGTCAATCGCATCGGCGCCGGCGATAGTCCCGACGTCGCCAAGGCGAGCGGCCTGATGACCGATGCCAAGGCCAAGGCTGAGCAATGGCAGATGCCGGCGGCGACCTCGGGCTATGGCGACGCCGCCAAACTTTTCGACGCCCTCATCGCCGACGTCATGGCGTCGAAGGACGAGGCAACGGCGCTGAAGCAGAAGGTCGCCGATCTCAACGCCTCGATCACCACCCGCGCCGGCGCGGCCGATCCGACGCTTGCCGCACTCGCGCCGAAAATCGGCGAGGCCGATGGCCGCTATAGCGCCGAGGCCTATAAGCTCGCCGTCGTCGCCTACAAACCGATCCTTGCCGATCTCGAGGCGCTGTCGGCGCGCGGTTTCTGCCCGGTTTCGCCGACCCTTGCCTTCGAGCAAGTGCCGGCGGGAAGTTATTCGCTGGAGAATGTTCGGCTGATGACCGCCTCGATGAAGGAGCTCGGCGGCATGCTCGGCGTCGCCAATGGCGCCGTGAAGGTCGAAAAATCCTTCTGCATGCAGGCAAAGGCCGTCACCCGCGCCGAGATGGCGGCCTATTACACCGCCAACTCCGATCCCGCTAGCGCCCAGGCATACAGCGACAACCCCGAGCTGCCGGCCGACGACGTGCCGCTCGCCGTGGCGCAGAACTATACCGCCTGGCTGTCGAAACAGTTGAACGCCCCGGTCCACCTGCCGTCGGCAACCGAATGGATGGCCAGTGCGACAAAGATGGAAACGGAAAAACTGCCCGACAATGGCGACATCCTCCTGCAATGGAGCGCCACGCCCTGCGAAGCCGGCGGCAACGTCGCCTTCATGGCGCAGGAAGGCTCGACCTTCGTCGTTTGCTCGGACGCTTCAGCCGGCGGCATCTTCCGGGTGACCGCGGAATTGCGGTGACTGTACCGAAGGGTTGAGATCGAAAAGGAAGAAATCCCGCATGCCTCAATCGGTGCAACACTTGTCCACGCAGCGCTTGAACATGAGGTCGCAGAGCGCCCTTTTTCTTCATTCGGCAGCCTCGCGCTCAAGCGGTACAATTCAAGAAATTTCAATTCCACCTTTCATAAAATGCGCGTATATTAAAAGTGGGGATTGCAGTATTCCCGCCTTGAGGGGTCGAGGATAATGTGCTGGAACACATCAGCAGCATTCACGCCGGTCGGTTTTGCTTTGCGAGGTCCGGCATCTCGTAAGATCGTATGGACGCTTGGAGACGCGGCGCGTCTCCTGATGAACGATTGGCCTTGCGATGACGGCGAGGAATATGTGGCGGCCGTGAAAGCCTGCGTCGACGCAATCAGCGGGAAAATTGCCCCGGAACAATTCCGGGAAGCGCTTCTGCGTGCGGCCGAAGAGGCTGGTATCGCCGCTCTCTGTCTCGTCCCGCAGGGCGTCGCAGCGCGGCGGCCGGACCTGCCGTCGAAGGCGCAAAGATAGTCCGAATTTCGAGAAGCTAACGTAGGTTGGCGCCATAAGCGATCATTGCCGGCATCGCAGAGGAAACGACAATGAGCGATCACCAGGAACACAACCCATTTGATGGCCCTCAGATGCAGGGAATGCATTACGAACGCGCCGATATGGCAGGCACTAATTTCGATGGCGTAAACCTCGCAGACGCACAGTTTTACGCTGTTTTGACCAAGGCAAAATTCACCGACAGCAATTTAAGTGAAGCGGTTTTTGACGATATCAGCCTTGCGGATGCGCGCTTTAACAACGTCAATCTGTCTGGAGCCGCCATCACCAATGCAAATCTATCGCGATTGACAATAAGCGGCGCCACCTTAGCAGGTTCAGACATCAAAGATGCTGATTTTACTGGGATGCGGATCAATGGCGTTCTCGTAACCGATCTACTCATGGCCTATGAAAAGGCGAAAACCTGACTTATGCAGCATTCCGGCCTTCCTAAAAGCATTGGAAGAACCCATCACAAAACTATCCCTTTATCATAAGCTCACGCCCGATACGTTTGGTGGGCTCGCTGCGTAACACGATCGCCGTGGTGACCGAGCCGTACCGCGCAACAGCATCGACGATGCTTTCCAGCTCTGCTGGCGACGGCACGATCACTTTCAGATGGAAGCAGTCCTCTCCTGTCAGCCTAAGGACCTCGATAACCTGCGGCATCTCTGAAAACTGCTTGAGGCAGGTTTTGATGTATTCGTGTGTGGTGCGCAGGCGAACGATCGCCATCATTCCAAGCCCTACCGCGGCAGGATCGATAAGAGCCCGATAACCGCTGATGACCCCACGTTCTTCGAGCCGCTTCAGACGTTCTGACGTTGCGGGTTGAGAGAGGCCGACCCTTCTCCCCAGTTCGGAAACGCTGATGCGGCCATCATCCTGCAAGATTTCGATCATGGAGATGTCGGTCGGATCGAACGCAGCGTGAGTATCGAATTGTTTCGCCATTGACTTTAAATCCATCGGAACAGGGGCGCCTTTTCCGATGAATGCCAATTTATTCTGCCTGCGTAAACAATCATCCTTGGCGGAGAACGACCAAGAGGTGAAGCATGACTGAAATCATTCATCTGCCGGGTATCGGCAATTCCGGCGATCTCCATTGGCACACCCTTTGGGAGAAGGCCGATCCGTCGATATGCCGTTTTGCCCCTTCGAGTTGGGACGAGCCAGATCTATCAGACTGGATCGCAGCGCTGGATCAGGCCGTGCAATCCACGCATACGCCACCGGTTCTGGTGGCTCATAGCCTGGCCTGCCTGCTCGTGGCGCATTGGCACCAGATGTCCGACTTGCCGATCAAGGGTGCAATGTTGGTCGCTGTCCCTGATCCGGCGTCTCCGGCTTTCCCCACTCAGGCATCAAGTTTTGCACGGCCACCCGAGAAGAAATTCCGATTTCCTTCTCTCATCGTGGCAAGTACCGATGATCCCTATGGTTCGTTGCCGTATGCCCAAATGCGAGCGGAGCAATGGGGCAGCGAGTTGAAAACGATCGGCGCGGCCGGCCACATCAACGGTCAAAGCAAACTGGGTGATTGGTCAGAGGGTCTGGCGCATCTGAGGGACTTCGCAAGCCGCGTGTAGGCCGTGCGCGGCCATCCTTACTGATCGGCCGGGACTTCGCGGAGCTGCATGATCTTGTCGATCAAGCCCCATTCCAATGCTTCTTGCGACGTCATGAAGCGGTCGCGGTCCATAGCGCTTTCAAAATCCTCATAGGAGCGCCCGCAATGTTCCGCGTAGAGCCGTGTCATACGCTGCTTTGTTTTCAAGATTTCCTCGGCGTGGATTTGCATATCGGTCGCCTGCCCCTGAAAACCGCCCGATGGCTGGTGGATCAGGATGCTTGCATTTGGCAGGGCGGCCCGCTCACCCGGCTCGCCCGCCATCAGGAGAAACGATCCCATGGAGCGCGCCGTGCCCATGCAGAGCGTGTGAACCGGCGCGCGGATGTAGCGCATGGTGTCGTACATGGCGAGGCCGCTGGTCACGACGCCGCCCGGCGAATTGATATAGAGGTAGATGGGCTTTTTGGGGTTTTCTGCTTCCAAGAACAGGAGCTGTGCGCAGACGAGGGCCGAAACGGTGTCGTTCACCTCGCCATTGAGGAAGACAATCCGCTCGCGCAGAAGCCGGGAATAAATATCGAATGATCGTTCTCCCCGGCTGGACTGTTCTACGACCATAGGGACGAGCTGCATCGCTTCGCGCATCGGCGACCTCCAAACTTCCAGAGTTTTAGGGTGAGGCTCGCCGCGTCAGGCGGCGAGCATGAGGAGCGGGCTGTTGCTGTTCGCCGGCGCTCTTGCCATTCCGTCGAATCTTACATCCGTCAGTTCGTGGACGATCCGAAGGCAGGTTCCGCCCGTCGCGTTCGGTGTGATCGTGAACGTCACGGTGCTTTCAAGGAATGGCGGGCTGTCGTCGCGCAGCTTGTAGCGGACCTCTTCGCCAGGAGTGACGGCGATCGCATCGGGATCGGCCAATGCCTCCTTTGGCAGCCACCTTTCGCGAAATTCGGGCATACTGATAGCGCGCCAGACCTTTTGCGGCGGATCGACCAAGTCAAATTCCAGCTCGATGCCGCTATCCTGCTCTTCGGTCTTTTCTTCGTTCATTGATCCATGTCCTTCAGCAAGACCTTGAGAGCTGCGATGCGGTCGGGCCAATAGGCGCGATACTTCGCCAGCCATTGAGCGATGAGAGCAAGCCCCTCCGGATCGACTTCGTAGTTCACGAAACGCCCCTGCCGTTGTTCCCTCACGAGCTTTGCACTCCGCAGAACCGCAAGGTGTTGCGACATTGCCGGCTGGCTGATCTCCATGCCGTTGCGCAAGGCGCTGGCGTTCATGCTCCCCGCCGCCAGCTTCTCAAAGATCGCACGGCGGGTCGGGTCCGCCAAAGCCCGAAAAAAGTCATTCTCGATCATGCCGACACATAAGCACACACTTATCTGATTCGCAAGCCTGTTTTCGAGACGACTTTCTACACAATCGCCGTGGTGACCGAGCCGTAGCGGGCAAACAGCATCGCCGATGCCCGTCAGCCTGAGGACTTCGATAAGAGGGCATCGCGTTGTTTTCCCGGTAAACAACGCCGATGAAAAAACAGAGGAAGAAAGTGTTTATTCCTCCGCATTGGCTAGCCAGATGCGCAATTGGCCGACGGGTTTGAAACCCAGCTCTGTCATTTCGTTTAGCGCTTTACCGCTATCATATCCGACAAGAGGCAAATCGGCTGCAAAAGCGATGGCAGCCACTGAGATTGCATCCCGGAAGGCCTGCGGCGTACCGCTCAAGCTAAAGATATTGGAGATACCGACAACCGCGGGCGATCGATTTGCGATGCATCCCGCATCAAAGCCGTCGCCGGCCAATCGACCATAGATATGCATGTCGGGATCGGAAAGCAGGGCAGGCGTGAAGACGTTGGCATCGGTCGGGCTACCAGACTCTTTCCACGAACGTTCCCAGCGATCCAGCGCTGCCGCATCGCGAACGCGTACCCAGCCTTGAGGCACACGCGATGAACTTTTCTGAGGTTCAGCCCAAATCCATGATGCGGAAAACAACAACCGGAACCCGCTGTTGCTGAGATCCAGCCTGGAAAAGCCGTCTTTGATACCAGGCCGCCATCCTAGCCGATCTGTCAGCCGATCGATTTCAATCAGTTGCTCCTCAGTTGCATCTGGGTCGAGGGTCGTCATGTTGGAATAGTATGGAGGTGCGGCTGCATCACTTGACCAAAATGCGCTGGTTCGCTGATCGGGCAATCCGTGGGCACGGAATATTGCCTGATACAGGTCGGCATTGTTAGCGGCACAAAGGCGCACTTTTTCCTCATCTGAGCGTTCTTGGATGCCGCTTTGTAAAGAGCTATGTGTCATAGGAAACCTGTTGATCAGAGCGGCGAACACCTAGCCGGTACATTTCGCGATAAACAGTTGAACGGCTAAGGCCAAGTTGTTTCGCATCTTCCGAAAGGCGGCAAAGCTGCTCGGGCCGCTTCGCGCCAGCAGCAGACGTCCATGGGATAGACTAATCGTTGTTGGTGCCGAGGCTGCGGCCCCCTCATCCGACCCTTCGGGCCACCTTCTCCCCGAGGGGAGAAGAGGGAGCAAGGCGCGCCGACCTTGCTCGAACGCACCCGCCTGTTTAATGGCACTTCGTTCAATAGGGTCGGTGCCGAAGCGGCGTTCTCCCCTCTTCTCCCCAGCGGGGAGAAGGTGGCCCGAAGGGTCGGATGAGGGGGCACACGGCACGCCTTTCACTTATCGCCCTTCGCTCCATTCATCGCTTTGCCGCGTGCCGGCGCCCTGCCCAATAGCATGGCGGCGTCCCGCAACTCGAACCTTCGATGCTGCGGGTCATCTCTCAGCTCTCAGCCGTCAGATTTCAACTTGCCGCCGACCGCCCAGGAATCCTTGGCGATCTCCGTTATCAGAATTTCCACCGATTCCGGCGGGCACGCCAGCGTTTCGACGGCGGCCTTGGTCGCCTCGCGGGCGAAGGCGCGTTTCTGATCGTCGGTGCGGCCGGGATGCATCTGCAGGTGAAGAATGGGCATGTTTTCTCCTTGGTCATGTTGGCAATCCGTCGCCGTTGGCGCGGCATAACCACCATGTTGCAAATACTGAGGTTGATAAATAAGCTCCTGGTATCGTCATTCGAAACCTAGAGGTAGGCAATCATGGACAAGCTGGCCGGCATGGCGATGTTCGTCCGGGTCATCGACAATGGCAGTTTCGCGGCCGCCGCGGAGACCGCGCAAGTGTCGCCTGCCATGGTAGCCAAGCACATCAAGACCATCGAGATCCGGCTCGGGGCCAAGCTGATCCATCGCACCACGCGACGCCATCAGCTCACGGAGGTTGGCCAGCTCTATTACGAGCGCTGCAAACGCGCGCTTTCCGAAGTGGCGCTGGCCGAGGCTTCGGCGAGCGAGCTGCAATCGGCGCCGCGCGGCCGACTTCGGTTGGTGGCACCCGTCAGCTTCGGGACGCAGATCCTGGTGCCGGCGCTGATCGATTACCAGAACGCCTATCCCGACGTCAGCATCGAGCTGTCGCTCGACAATAATGTCCACGATCTCGTCGGCGAGGGGTTCGAGCTCGGCATCCACATCGGCCCGTTATCCGACGACAGCCTGGTCGCCCGCCCACTCACGCCCTACCGGCGGATTCTCGCTGCCTCGCCGGATTACCTTGCCCGCCATGGCCGCCCGGTCTCGCCCGAGGCTCTGACCAACCATCTCTGCCTCGGCCACTCCTATTGGCGCATGCAGGATCGCTGGCACCTTGTCGGACCGGGAGGCGAACTGCGTGATGTGTTGATTTCCGGAAAATTCTCCACCAACCAGGGGGCGGCACTGCGCATGGCCGCGCTCAGCGGCGCAGGAATCGTTCTCCAGCCGGAACTGCTGCTCGCCGCCGATATCGCCGAAGGACGGCTTGAACAGGTGCTGCCGGACTGGTCCTACAAGCCTGTTCCGATGTCCCTCGTCTATGCGCCGAACCGCCGGCCGACAGCGATGCTGCGGACGGTGATCGATTTCCTGGTGGAACGGTTTAGCTGATGACCGCCTCGACGAAGGAACTCGGCGTTGCCAACATACGCGCAATCGAACTCAAGCCGCTGGAGTGTTTCGCGGCAGCTGGCCGTCCGGGAACAAATGATATTCGTATCTTTTGGGCCCTGGTGAAGCCGTCCAAGCCGTAGCAAGGGAGGAGTTCAATCTATAAGGTGGCAGACATCGCCCAAAGGGGATTCAAGGCCAATGCCCCCAGAGAAGAAGGACCGTTCGCCTGTTGCGCTGGAACAGCGCGATATAAGCGCCGACCAGCGCATGTTCTCACCTTCCGCTGCGCGAAATTCGGCGCCGATCCTCGCGGTCCTAAAACGTGTCCTTCCAACACGTGGCGCCGTGCTGGAGATTGGATGCGGGACCGGCGAGCACGCCGTGTGTTTTGCGGGAGCAATGCCCGACCTCACTTGGCAGCCGAGCGATCCGGATGCCGACGCCCGCACCAGCACGTCTAGCTGGATCAAATTTGCAGGGCTGAAGAATGTGCTGGCACCGCGGGATATTGATGTGTGCTCAGGACAATGGGGCGTCGAACAAACCGGGCATTTTGACGCCATCGTGTCGATCAATATGATCCATATCGCGCCATGGGCGGCAAGCTTAGGATTGTTCGCAGGAGCTGGCCGTTTGCTTCACGCTGGTGGGCTTCTTCTTCTCTACGGCCCATTCATGCGCGACGGGGCACACAACGCCCCCTCGAACGCTGCTTTCGACGCGGCTCTAAGGGAGCGTAACCCATCCTGGGGTGTGCGTGATATCGCTGATCTTGAACAAATGGGTGAGGCCGCTGGGCTTAATCTCCGCGAGACGATCGAGATGCCCACCAACAATATGTTGCTGGTCTTCTCCGGCGTAGTGCCCGAACGACAAGCGGGCGCGAAAGAGACGTGGGCCTATAGCAGCACTCGGGCCCTTTGCTGCCGTTCGAGGTCGATCCGAGGAACGTGCGGTATGTGCTAGGATGGGGCCGAAGACGGAACGCGACAGACGCACTGCGAGGGGCGGTGTGATCGAACCGGAATTCGCGCGACCGAGTGCCAACATTGTGCTCTTGGAAGGGGAGACAAGGACGATGCCGACACCAGAGCTACCCAGTCTAATAGTTCGACAGAAATCCCCACCAAACATCGAGTTTCCGTTTGCGTCACTTTCCGATTGGCTGATCCCAACCGAGCTGTTCTTCGTGCGAAACCATTTCCCATCGCCGGACCTCGATGCGCGAGATTGGAGATTACGCGTTGGCGGGGCGGTGGAGCGGCCGATCGAACTTGACCTCGACAGCATCAAGGCGATGCGGAGCACGACGTTCACTGCCGTCGTCGAGTGCGCAGGCAACGGGCGCGTCTACTATGTGCCGCCGAGGGAGGGGTTGCAGTGGCAGAACGGAGCCGTCGGCAATGCTGCGTGGACAGGTGTTCCTCTGCGCGAGATTTTGGAAATGGCCGGCGTTAAGCGAACCGCATGTGAAGTTCTGCTCGCAGGCGCCGACAGCGGCGTCGTCGACACGAACAAGAAAACGGCTTCTCCCGGCCCGATCGCTTTTGCGCGCAGTTTACCGCTTGAGAAGGCCATCGCTGACAGCACGATCCTTGCCTATTCAATGGACGAGGAGCCGTTGACACCTGATCACGGCTACCCGCTACGCGCGGTCGTGGGTGGCTGGTTCGGCATGGCTTGGGTCAAGTGGATCACGCATATCACGGTTGTGGAGCAACCGTTCCTTGGCTACTGGCAGGCGCGCGACTATTTCCGTTGGGAGCGCAGCCTCGGGGAACCCAGGCTGGTCCCCCTTGCGGAGATGGAAGTCAAAGCGCAGATCGCGCGTCCCGTGCAGGGGGCGCGTCTCATCGCCGGCCAACCGTATCGGATTTTCGGAGCCGCCTGGAGCGGAGAGTCTGCTATCCGGCAGGTGCAGGTCTGCACCGGAGATGGCAGGGGCTGGCGCGAGGGAAGGCTCCTCGAAACAGAACGTCCCTTTGCATGGCGCTTGTGGGAGTACATGTGGACCCCTGAAGACGTGGGGCCATATATACTGCGATGTCGCGCGATCGATGGGGCCGGGTGCGTGCAGCCCGACCTCCCGCATTCCGACTGCGAGAGCTATGCGGCCAATTGGATCGTTCCGGTGGAGGTTACGGTCGTTCCCGAGCCACAGACCTACGAGGAGGAATTCGTGATCTAATCCACCCGCATGGGGCGGAATGGCGGCTTTTGGCCCAACGGCGACCCGCGTTGTCACTGCGCCATAGCCGCTTTGCAGCAACGGCGGCCGGTGGCTCGACGACCGCTATGACGGCGCTTATCGGACGCGGTCAAAGGCGAAGCAGACCATCGATTTCCAGGCATTCGATCGGGTATCGACGTTGCGGGCTGTTGCGAGACCGACCGCCAGTTCATACGTTCTAATCCAACCTCACAAGGAGCAGCAGAATGCAGATCGACCTCGCAGGCAAGACCGCTCTTATTACTGGATCGACCGAAGGTATCGGCTACGCGATCGCCCGCCAGCTCGCGAGGGCTGGCGCGGACGTGGTGATCAACGGACGGTCCGAAGAAAAGACCGCAAATGCCGCCGAACGCCTGAAAGCCGAAGGTGCCGGCGGCACCGTAGCCGCCGTCGCAGCCGATGTCGCAACCGCTGAAGGGTGTGATGCTCTCGTCGCCAAGGTTCCTCATGTGGACATCCTCATCAACAACGCGGGCATTTTTCAGCCGCTCGACTTCTTCGAGGCGAACGACGAGGTGTGGGATCGCCACTGGCAGGTAAATGTCATGTCGGCCGTCAGGCTTTCGCGTGCCTACCTTCCGGGCATGCAGAAGGTCGACTGGGGTCGTGTCATCTTCATCGCTTCGGAATCCGGGTTTAACATTCCGGTGGAGATGATTCACTACGGCGTCAGCAAGACCGCCGATATCGCGGTTGCCCGCGGGCTCGCCAAGCGCATGGCTGGTACGGGCGTTACCGTGAACTCGGTCCTCCCCGGCCCAACACTATCCGAAGGTGTCGAGGCGATGCTTGCCGAAGAGCGTGCGAAGACGGGCAAGCCGATCGAGGAGGTCGCGGCAGACTTCGTCAAGAAGCATCGTGGCAGTTCGATCATCCAGCGAGCTGCAAGCGTCGAGGAAATCGCCAACCTCGTAACCTATCTGGCGTCGCCTTTGGCATCCGCGACGACCGGGGCTTCCATGCGCGTGGACGGAGGACTGATCGACTCGCTCTGAGGTGATCCCTTGCCTGCTCGTCGTGATTGCCGGCCTGCGAAAGTCGGAGCACTACCGGGGCAGCGTTGGCGTGTCGATTGGATGACCGCAAATCGTGTCCAGATGCACTAACGTCAAAACGAACGGAAGTCTGCTCTGCGGCAATGGCAAGGTCTGCCATTGCGGCTGATAAGGAGGCGGCGAAGCTGTCTTTCAATAAATTTGATGATCGCTTCGCGCCACACCCGGCGGACTATCTCCGCGGAAAGTGCCCGGAAACGGGCACACCCATTGTTCTCCAGGTCATGCTGATAGAAATCGTGGATAGCCATCGCATTTGCCGGTGATGTAAGGTGATCCTAAACTAGGGAAATTGTCGTTTTCCTCTGGATGAGACTTGCGCTGCCTCCACCTGCCGGCGGCGGACCATCCACCGCCACCAGCAGGTTCGCACCGGTGATCAGGCTCACAGCCGGCGATGCCAGGAAGACCACGGCGCCCACCACATCATCGGTTTCACCGATCCCGCCAAACGATCCTGCAGCTCAATAGATGGACTATTAACTTCGAAATAACTCAGGCGGTGCAAGTCCATGGCAGCGGAGCCAATTGATCGTATGATTGCCGTATTGCCGAAGACGGCTTAGCTTGGGAACGGACCCGTGCGTGTTCGCATTATCTGTGTGCTGATTCTGTCCATCGCGTTTGGGCTCTTCATGCCTGTGGTGATGGAGTTTGGCCGGGCGCTTTACGTAGACGACGACTTCGGAGCACTCGCTTCACCTGATCTCGTTTTTCTCGCCTTTTCGGTCATCCCAGGCATTCTCGCGGCAGCGGGCCTTTGGCTGGCGGATGTTCGGCAGCGCAGGTTGCCGTTGCTCGCCTTGCCGCTCGGTATCCTCATGTCGATCGGTGTGGGCTATGGCAGCACGGCCTTCGCGTTTCGCAACGCGATGGGCCGCTACGACATCCTGACCAACGACTGCTATTACACAAACGCCTTGGCTTTTCAGGGCAGGACCGGAATCTTCATTTCATGGGGCGGACGAACGGCTTTTCATCCACTCGAAAAAGTTCGATCGATGAATCCCGTACCAGCCGGAGCCTAGTCAGCAATCGCCAGCGGGACGCGATGAGCCACCTTTATGTGCCGGTGCGGAGGCACCGGCTGAAGCTCGACGGCAAACGCGCGTGCCGGCCGTGCGCGCCACCGGGCTGGCGACGCGCAACAGCGATGGCTGGCAGCTCGCATGCTGACCGGAACAACGATGCCCGCCGCCGCCTCGGCGGAACTTGGCATCGCCATGGCTCAAGCTTGCGCCATGAATGCCTGTGTCGTGATCGCATTTGCGTAGAAAGGTGCGATGTCGCTCAGGAACGAGGTCTGCTGCTCCCGGGTGAAGGCCGCCGACGCATCGTAGATGACGTTGGTGTGATAGCCGAGGTCGTGGGCGTTGCGCACGGTCGACTCGACGCACTGGCGCAGGGCGAAGCCCATGACGTAGATGTCGAAGATCCGGTTATTGCGCAGATAGCTGTCGAGCGTGGTGGCGGCAAAGGCGCTGCTGCCGCCCGTGCGCTCGCTGATGACATATTCGCCGTCGCGAGGCTCGAACCCTGGGAAGAAATCGGTCTGCTCGCCGAGGAACGAGCCGTAGTCGCGCACCATCTTGCGCAGCCCGTACTTCCCTTCGCCCAGCACCCGGTAGTTCGGCTCGAGTACCATCCTGACGTGGATGACCTCGATGTTGCGGCGCCGGGCGTCTTCGAGGACCGTCTTCGAATTGGCGATCGCGGTCTCGATCTGCTCGCGGTCCTGGAACTGGCCGTTGATGCCGCCGGTGGGGGCCAGCCAGTCGTTCTGGTATTCGATGAGGATCAGCGCGCTCCTGGCGCCGGCTTCCTTGGATGCATGGTCGGTCATGATGTTACTCCTTTGTTTGAATGATGTTCGGGTGCTTAGCCCCAGCGGCCGGCATCAGGCCGCAAGAAGAGCCTGATGCTGGCGCAGATGCGCGCTGAAGCGGTCGGCATAGTCTTCGACCACCGCATTCCCCACGCTGGCGCGCGCCGCAAGTGCCGCCCGCCACGCCGAGACACGCGGGAAGCCTTCGAAGATCGGCTGCGACACCGCGGGATCGATGATCGCGAAATAGCGGAAGAGCGGGGCGTAGACCGCATCGACCATGCCGAAGGCGGCGCCGGCGAAATACGGCCCCGACCCCAGCTCGGCCTCCAGCTTCCGGAGCCGGTCGCGGAACGCGGCCCGCTTGGCGTCCGCGGTCACCGGATCGGTGGCGTTGAGAAACTGCCAGCCATCGGCCAGGGTCTGCGTGGCGAACTCGATCCACGCCCGCTGCCGGGCGCGCAACAGCGCGTCCTCGGGATACATCGCCGCGCCGCCCCGCGTTTCCTCCAGATACTCGCAGATCACCATGCTTTCGAAGAGGATGGCGTCCTCCTCGTCGGTCTGGTGCACCTTGAGCAGTGGAACCTTGCCGGTCGGCGACAGCGCCAGGAACCAGTCGGGCTTGGCCGAGAGGTCGACGTTGATCCGCTCGAACGGCACGTTCTTCTCGAGAAGGACGATCGCGGCGCGTTGAACGAACGGGCAGAGCGGGTGGCTGATGAGTGTCAGGCTGGGGTCGGGCATGATAGCCTCTCGATGTGACGGCAATTCCGGATGAAGGGGCGGCGCAACGCTCAGATCGCCTGACCGCCCGAGATGTCGAAGGTGGTGCCGTTCGCCCAGCCCATGTCGTCGGAGAGAATGGCCGCGACCGCGCCGCCGATGTCGTCGGGCTCGCCGACACGGCCGAGCGCGATGGTTCCGGCGACATAAGCGTTGACGTTCGCATCGTCGCGAACCACGCCGCCGCCGAAGTCGGTCGCGATAGCGCCCGGCGCGATCGTGTTCACGCGGATCTGCCGCGCGCCGAGCTCGACCGCCATGAACTTGGTCAGCGTCTGGATCGCCGCCTTCGCCGCCGCATAGAGGCCGTAGCCCGCCATCGTCACGCGCACGAAGCCGGACGAGACGTTCAGGATGCGCCCGCCATCGGCGATCAGCGGCAGCAGCTTCTGCGTCAGGAAAACCGGGCCGCGCAGATGCGTGTCGATCAGCTGGTCGAACTGTTCTTCGGTCGCGTCGGTCATCAGCGCGTACAGGCCCTGGCCGGCATTGTTGACCAGGAAGTCGAACTGCTCGCGGCCGAACCGGGTCTTCAGCATGTCGGCCACCGTCTCGGCAAATGCCAGGAAGCTCGCCGAATTGCTGACGTCGAGCGCGATCATCGCGGCCTTGCCGCCCAGCGCCTCGATCTCCTGGCGCAGCGTATCGGCCTCTGCCGCGCCGCTGCGATAGGTGCCGATGATGACAACGCCGCGCTTGGCGAGATGCAGCGCCATGCTGCGGCCGAGGCCGCGGCTGGCGCCGGTGATGAGTGCGATCTTTTTGGTCATGGTCTGTCCTTCCTGGAGTGGTCTCGCCGGAATGCCGCACCACTGCGGCGTCGTTCCGATGCCAACCAGATAAGCCGGGCGAGCGGCGCCCGCCCGCCCAATGCTCTCAATCTATTGCCTGATTGTCTCAGGCTCTTTGCTTGTTCGAAAAACAGTGCCATAGAAGGCTAATGACCGAGCATCTCCAGCCGCATATCGACCTCGCCCTGCGCCACGTGCGATCGGGGATGACCGTTACGCCGATCCAGCGACTGGAGATCGGCGTGGGGCAAGCGACATCAGGCACGTCGCCGTGCCTGTACCGCTCGATGATCTGCTTCATCCTGCAGGGGTCGAAGGATGTGGTGATCCACGATACCCTGTTGCGCTATGACTCCTCGCAGTATCTCGTCAGCGCGCTGGATCTGCCGCTGAGCGGCCAGATCCACGATGCCGATGGCGGCCGGCCCTATGTCGCAGTGTCGCTCGTCCTCGACCCCGCATTGCTGGCCGAGATCGCGTCCACCATGCCGCCGGTGCGCGACGCCGATACGCCTGGCATCGGGCTCGCAATCAATCCGATGACCCCGCCGCTGCGCGACACGCTGCTGCGCCTGCTGGCGCTGCTCGACACGCCCGGCGACATTCCGGTTCTGGCGCCGATGGCGGAACGCGAATTGCTTTATCGTCTCCTGCAAGGCCCGCAGGGACGCCTGCTGCGCCATATCGCCCGGCCCGAGGGGGCGCTTGGCCGGATCCGGCGTGCGGTCGAGTGGATTCGCGATCACCAGAACGGGCGGCTGCGGATCGAAGCCCTCTGCGACGCAAGCGGCATGAGCCGCGCCAGCCTGCACCGCCACTTCGTGGCACTGACGGGGCTCAGCCCGATCCAGTATCAGAAGCAGCTTCGATTGCAGGAGGCGCGACAACTGCTGCTCTCCGGTGACCGAACCGCTTCAGATGTGGCCTTCGCAGTCGGTTACGAAAGCGCCTCGCAATTCAGTCGCGAATATCTCCGGCAATTCGGCGTACCCCCGGTGCGCGACATACGCCAGCTCAGGCAGGCGATCGGCAGCTCAGCAGCGGCGTAATCGGCCATCTTGCATCGTCTGTGTGAGGCTCGGCGGCCGAACGACCGTGCGGAGGGGATGAGGCGGT
Source organism: Rhizobium acidisoli (assembly GCF_002531755.2). Lineage (NCBI taxonomy): Bacteria > Pseudomonadati > Pseudomonadota > Alphaproteobacteria > Hyphomicrobiales > Rhizobiaceae > Rhizobium > Rhizobium acidisoli. The sequence goes on from NZ_CP035001.1 coordinate 685,996, forward strand.
CGTCAGGCGACGGACCATCCCCCGTCCACCAGCAGGTTGGCGCCGGTGATCAGGCTCGCAGCCGGCGATGCCAGGAAGACGACAGCCCCCACCACATCATCGGTTTCACCGATCCGGCCGAGTGGAATGTGATCGAGCGTCGCTTTGCGATTGTCGGCATCGGATAGAAAAGGGGCTGTGCCATCGGTGTGGATGAAAGTCGGCGATACGGTGTTCACGGTCACATTATAGGCTGCCCATTCGGCGGCAAGGCAGCGCGTCAGGTGATTGATCGCCGCCTTGCTCATGCAATAGATGGCCTCGCCGCGCAGCGCCACCGTGCCGGCCTGTGAGCTGATGTTGATGATCCGCCCCCCGTTGCGCTTGATCATGTGACGCCCGACTGCCTGCGTCATCAGAAAGGTGCCCTTGATGTTGACATCGAGGATCTCGTCAAGGTCCTTCTCCTCGACGAGTTCCGCGAGATTGCCCGGCGCCACGCCGACATTGTTGATGAGGACGTCGATCCGGCCGAATGTCGTCAGCGCCGCGTCGACGGCTTGGGCGATATGGGCCTTGTTGGGAATATCCAGTTCAACAGCGAGAACTTTTCGTCCCGTCCCCTCGAGCTCGGCAACCAATCCCGCCGACGCTGCGACATCGCGGACTCCCAAAACAATATCGGAGCCTGCCGCGGCACAGGCAAGCGCGCAAGCCCGACCGATGCCACGGCTGGCTCCCGTCACCAAAGTCACTTTGCCCTCAAGGCTGAAGTCCGGCGCATTCTTCTGCATCATGGTGCCTCCCTCATGAAATCAATTTATGGCAGGGTCGGCGGGCGGATGCCAGATGCCAGGTCTGCTTTGCTTGGGGCCGGATAGCCCCAGAAGCAACCATGCCGTTTGGCGGTGCGCTGGTTGCTGCGCTTCGATGAGCGTAGACTGCGGACACGATGCCGAAGCTCGCGCAGGCGCGAAAACCGGTTCAGGAAAACTATCCCGAGGGTTCCAGGCGGCGATCGCCGCGCAGAAGGGTCAGCCAGGCCTGCGACACTTTCTCCGCGCCTGTGCCGCCGATATGGCAATCGTCGTAGCGGTCATCTCCATCGAGTAACGCGTCGGAATTTACACCCTCTCGAATACCGTGGCCGCTTTTTGACAGGGCCAGTTGCGCCCGCACTATCGCATTGTCTGGAATATGCTCCTTGAAGCCGCCGTTGCTCGGTTCGAGGCATTTCGATGCGATCGAGATGTAAACGGGTGCCCCGACGCCGTGCTGACGCAACGTGCCAACCATCGACATCAAACGTTGCCCATACGCCTCCGCAGTGGTGCCGATAACGAGGTCCTTCTCTCCTTGCACCCAGAGAACGCTGGTTATCCGATAACCGGAATCGTGAAGCTGTTTCAGTGTATCGACCAGCACAGGATTGAGATCACCACCCTTCGCCCATCGGGCGACCTCGGATCCGGAATAGGCGAGGGGGGCGAGGATGACGCTGTCATTTTGTCCCGATGCGATCAATTTGTTCCCGAGAAGCGTCCAGTACTCTCCCTTGGTATCGGTCGATCCAAGAAGTGGCGACGCGGCGATAAAGCACTGTTTGTCAAAGGCGTTTACAACGCGAGCGCCATAATTTGACCGGTGCCGTTGTCCACCGTCGTTGGCCGCATTCGATTGGCCAAGAATGAGTAAGACAGCAGTTCGATCCGTTTGGGTCGGGCAGGTTACAGGCGTTTTTGTTTCATCTCCGATCAGTCGTTCCTTGTCGTCGAAAATGTAACGGCTTGGAGGCGCCGCCTTCTCTGCGCCAAACGTTTTCCGCAGCACGGAAAGTTGTGGCCAAGGAAAGATCTCATGTCTCGCGGTCACGCCGCCGAGAACATACATGGCGATCAAGGCGCCCAGGCCGACTGTTATTGTTCTGCGCATGTCGTTTAGCTCGGAAACATCATCCGGTGACATGGAGCCTACGGACCGATCAAGGCTGCTCCAGCCATGAAGGTTCCTTTCCACCAGCCACATCGGCTTGCTCGGGCATGCTCTTTAAAAAAAGAGTTCGTCGCGAAGATCGAGCCCAATCGACGACTCTTCACGTGGAGTCGCCGGAATCTGCTCTAAACTATAGTTCGGACCAGTGATTACAATCATCCGGTTGGGTGAGAGATCGTGTCTGCTCTGCAGAATGCTGCCTCGAAGGACGGGGCGGGCGCTCGGGGCGTTGATATTCGCAAGAAGCAGCGTTGCGGCGTGCTTCGAGGCTTCGCCCTTTCGGGCTACGCACCTCAGCATGAGGGAAGTTGGAGGACGCCGCGCCCCGATAACAGGCACTTGAGATGCCATATGCAAATCACGGGGAGGCGGAGAATGCAGCGCCGGGGTTCAAGAGAGCCTCATCCTGAGGTACCCCGTAGGGGCCTCGAAGGACGAGGCGGGTGTTCAGGCGTTGATCCATGCAAGAAGCAGCGTTGAGGCGTGCTTCGAGGCTTCGCCCTCCGGCTGCGCACCTCAGCATGAGGGACGTTGGAGGATGCCGCGCCCAACAACAGGCGCTTGAGATGGCATATGCAAATCACGAGGGTCGGAGAAAGTAGCGCCGGAGTCCACGAGAGCCTCATCCAGAGGTGCCCCGTAGGGGCCTCGAAGGGCGGAGGCGGGTGTGCCGACAACAGGTGCAGCAACTCCAATCGTTGCCGGCTTCGCGCCTTAGGCAGCCGTCACCGCCGCGCCGGCGGCTTCACCGCCGCCCGACGTTGCAGCGCAAAGCGCGCCGCCGAGCAGTTGATGTCGGGCACGAGATCGTAGGTCTGCTGGTAGAGGCTCAGCGCCAGCGTCTTGTTGCCGCGGTTTTCCGAGGCAAGGGCGGCAAGTGCCGTGCGTTTGTAGGCCTCGACGATCGGTTCGGCCGCCTTTGCCAGTGCCGCGTCGTCCGATGGTTCGGCCGCCAGCGAAAGGGCGGCATAGGTTGCGTCGCCATCGCGGCCGACGCGGCCGCCGACGGCGCCATTGAAGCTTGCTTCGGAGACTTGGCGCATGCGGCGGGCGTTCTTGATGCAAGTCGGGATGCGGGCGGCCTCGGCATTGATGCGCTCGGCCGTCGGCCCTCCCTCGGTGCTGCCGCTGTCCGACAGGATGACGTAGCCGATGATGCCGACGATGGCGAGATAGGCAAGACCCATGCCGGCGAGGAAGGCCGGCTGTTTGAGCAGCGGCTTCTTCGGCTTGTCGTCTCCCGTCTTGGAAGCCTCCTTCTTCGGCGCTTCCTTGGCGGCGGCTTTGACGACGAACTGGAATTCGACATCCTTGCCGAGACGAAAACTATCGCCGGCTTTCAGCGAGGCCGTCTGCAGCAGCGCTTCGCCGCGCAGCATGATCGGATTCAGCCCCATGCGGCGAATGATGAAGCCGCCGTCGCTCTGTTTTTCGATGCGCGCATGGATCGGCGCCAGGAACGGATCGTCGACGACGATATCGGCATTGCCAGCCCGGCCGATCGACATCTCCGGCCGGTCGAGCACATGGCTGCGGCTCTGGCCGCCGGGACCGGTCTGCAGAAGGCTGGGTTTGTTTCCGCGAAAGAAGGAAAAGGCCATGATCAGAACATCCCACTCGACATCATCTCGACAATTGCCGGCGCCAGCACCAGAAGCAGGATCGACACGACGATCATCATCGCCGGCATGACGATCTTGGCTTTCAGCTTTTCACTGGCCCTGTCGGCTTTTTCCCAGCGGCGGAAGCGCAGGTCGCGCGCATGTTCGCGCAACAGTTCGACGCGGTTGCTGCCCTCGACCTCGCCCTGGATCACCGCACGGATGACGCGGATAACCTCCTCGGCGGTCATGCGCCGCTCTAAACGCTGCAGTGCCTCGACCATGCCGGTGCCGAGCGCCACGTCCTTCAGCGTCTGATCGATCTCTTCGCTCATCACCGTGCCGGGTGCAGCCTCGGCATAAAGCCTCAGGCTTTCCGGCAGTGTCGCCTGCGCCTGCTGGGTCATGACGACGAGATCGAGGAAATAGGGAAACTCGCGCGAAATGCGTTCCTTGCGGTCCTGCATCTTGTCATCGGCGACCACCCAGAAATAGATGGCGGGGATCAGCCCGAGGATCAGCCCGGCGACCAGGCCGCCGATGATGCTGCCGCTGGCAATGCCGAACAGCACCCCGAGCAGGATGAAGCCGAAGAGGCTCAGCACCACGAGAAGCGCGATATATTCGCGGCCCGTCACGCCGCCGAAGGGCCGGCCGCCATAAATCAGCTTCTGCTCGAGCTGGGCGCCGTAATCGGCGAGCCATGGCTCGAAATGCAGCAGCACGAATTCGACCGGCGTGCGCATGCCGATGCTGTCGACGACATTCGGCGGCGGGCCGTCGCCGCCGCGGGACCGGCGCACCACCTGGATGCTGCCGAGCAGATCGCCGATCCACCAGGCGAAGAGGGCGGCGGTGATGCCGGCAAAAACGACGGCGATGGGTGCGAGGGGTATCTGAGACATCAGACCGACACCTTCATCATCGAGCGCATCCAGAAGAAGCCGGTGGCATAGAGAATGGCGCCGACGATCGCGATGACGATGCCGATAGCGTTGCCGAACACCTTGTCGATCAGCTCGGGCTGGCCGAAGAAGATCATCAGGATCATGAACAGGGCACCGCCATTGACGACGCGGAAATTCATGCGCGCCTGCGACGACGAGGTGGTGATCTTCTGATCGAGCTTCCAGATTTCCTTGAAGGATTTCGACATTTCCGTCAGCGGCTCGGAAATGTCGCCGCCCTGGCGGGCGAAGAGACCGAGGGCCGCATCGACCATCTTGAAGTGCAGGCTCGGCACGGTGCGGCCGTGGCGGTCGAGCGCCTCGACCAGGCCGATGCCGAGCTTCTGTTCGCGGGCGATGCGCTCGAATTCGCGCGAGGCCGGCATCTGGCCGGTATCGGCTACCGCATTGACGGCGACGGCAAGCGGCTTGCCGGTGCGCACCGCCGAGACGATCTGGTCTACGGCATAGGGAAGCTGCGATTCGATCTGCAGCCAGCGCCGCTGCAGGAAATAGCGGATCACCGCCTTGGGCAGGAAGAAAGCGACCGGGATGGCGATGACGATGCCGAAGATCGGCCCGAAAATCAGCGAGACCACCAGGAAGACGACGATTGCCGTGATGCCGTAGGCAAGGATCATCGTATAGGGCGGAACGGCATCGCGGCCGAAGACCTGTGCTGCTTCGCTGGCGAGCGCAATATCGCGTTCGGTGGCGCGCAACAGCGGCGCCGGCCAGCGCACCGGCGCGCCCCAGACGAGCAGCCCCGCCGTCACCGCGCCGAGGGCGACCGTAAAAATCTGCAGAATGCTGATATCCATGGCTTCCCCCTTAAAAACAAAAGTAATTCTTCGCTTCCGCGAAACCTGAACCGCCTAAACGAACATATCGAGTTTTTCGATTTCGCCGTCTTCGCCGAACTCGACGAGCTCGGCGACGAAGCTCGGCAGATAGCCGGTAAAGGCATGCACCGCCTGGCCGCCGGCGCGGCCGACGAGATGGAAGATCGGTTCGACGATGACGAGGCCGGTATCCGGATCGATGCCGATCACCTCGGATATTTCGGTGACCGCGCGCCGCCCGCTTTCCAGGCGGTTCAGCTGCACGACGAGCTCGACGGCGGCGACGATCTGCTGGCGGATCGCCATGACCGGCAGCGAACTCTGGCCCTGCAGCACCATCACCTCCAGGCGGGTCATCATGTCCTGCGGCGTATTGGCATGCGCCGTCGTCATCGAGCCGGCATGGCCGGTGTTCATCGCCTGCAGCATGTCGATCGCCTCGGCCCCGCGGCACTCGCCGACGATGATGCGGTCGGGGCGCATGCGCAGCGCGTTGCGCACGAGATCGCGGATGGTGACGCTGGTTTCGGATTCCGCCGTCTTCGGCCGCGATTGCAGATAGACGACATGGATGCCGTCGAGCTGCAGCTCGGACGTATCCTCGACGGCAACGACGCGCTCGCCGATCGGGATGAATTGCGACAGGCTGTTCAAGAGCGTCGTCTTGCCGGAGCCGGTGCCGCCTGAGACAACGATATTCTTGCGCGCACGGACCGCCGCCTCGAGGAAGGCGCGCATCGGTTCGCTGAGCGCCCCTGCGGTCACCAGCTTGCTGATGTCGAGCCGCGACTTGCCGCCGAATTTGCGGATGGTGAGGCAAGCGCCCTTGACCGCCAGCGGCGGAATGACGGCGTTGACGCGCGAACCGTCCGGCATGCGGAAGTCGGCCATCGCCTCGCTCTCGTTGATCGAGCGGTTGGAATCGACGGCGATGCGCTCGATCACCTTCATCAACTGCCGCTCATTGGCGAAGGCGAAGGGATATCGCTCCAGCAGGCCGAATTTTTCGACGTAGATCTCATCATAACGCGTCACCATGATTTCCGAGATGACGTCGAGATCCATCAGTTCCGAGATCGTCCCCCAGCGGTACATCAGCTCCTCGATATTGGAGCGCAGATGCATATGGGCGATCTCGTAGCGGTCGCCGGCATTGAACAGCGCCTGGCGGGACTGGAAGGCGGCGCTGAAGCGCGTGTCGAGCTGGGCGAAGTCGGCGCGGGTGGATTCGAAATTCAGCTTGAGCTGCAGCGCCGAGATCAGCGCCTTGCCGACATCGAAGAGGCGGCGATTGTCCTGCTCCTCGCGCGACAGGCTTGCGGCAGTCGACGAGGCGTCGCGCCGCCCGGTACGGGCGATGCGTTTTGCCAGCCACCGATAGACGGCGTTCTTGATGACGAGGATGACGAGATCCTGCGGCGCCCCGTCGAGAGCCTCCTTGATGAACATGTCGAGCCGTTCGCGGATGCGGTTTCGCGTGTCCTCGCGGCCGAAATCGGAGGATTTCACCAGCCGGTCGTACTGCGTGTCCTTCAGCAGTCGCTCGTGGATCTCCATCTGCAAGGCGAGCACGCGTTCCTGATCGGGAAACTGCGTCACCGCTTCGGCCGCCGCGGCCGGTTCGACGAGCTCGATCGTGACGTTCGGCACCCAGATCGACATGCCGGCCGAAACCGCAACCGGCGTGCCGGCCCGCAGCGGCTGATCATCGACCCGGGTCGGGTTGCGGCCGTGATGCTGCACCGACCAGCCCTGGCCGGATTTGCGCAGCACGAATTGCGGCGAGGAGACGTGGCTGCCGCGCAGCCGCACGACGCCGGCGCCGGCCGGCAGCGTCAGCGTGCTGCTTTCGCCGACGAAATAGGTCTCGTTTGCCGAGAGCGGGATCACCTCCCGGCCGCTGCCGTCCTCATAAGAAATCTTCAACAGCATGGCTTATTCCCCCGCAACGCTCACATGCGCGTCCAGTTGATGCTCGGCAGTTCCTCGACGGTATTGTCGGCCGGATTGCGCAGCACGAGGTTCAGGCTGCCGTTCGACTGGCCCATGGCAAAAATCAGCATCTCGGCTTCCGCCGGCGTCACTTCGACGGTGACGTTGTTATAGGTGCTGTTGGCCTTGGTGACCGCGCCTTCCGCCGTCGTCGCCGCGCCGACGGCCAGCACTTTGACATTCTGCAGGAAGGTGCGGGTGACGACGCGTGTGCGCGAGCTGATGCCGAGTTTATAATCCTGCGCCTGTTTACGGTAGGCGTTGACGTCATTCTCGTCGGCGCCCGGATATTGGGTGAGATAATTCTTCAGCATCTGCTCGACCGGCGAGGGCGGCTGGGCCGGAGCCTGCGGCTGCCCGGCTGCAGCAGGCGCCTGGCCCGGAACGGCGGGTGCCTGGCCGGGGGTTGCCGGCTGAGTCGCGGCGGCCGGTGCGACGGGCTCGACCGGCTCATCGACCGTGCCGAGAATATCGACATAGCTGCCCGGCTCGACGAAGTGGCCGACGGCCGCGGCCGCGTTGACGGGAAGGGTGAGCGCCCGTTTGCCGGGCGCGATCATCGTCGTCAGGCGGCCGCCGTCATTGTCGTCGAAATACTGGAAAAGCAGCACCGAGCCGGCCGGGATGTCGGCGGCGGCCGTCCTGTCCTTCAGCCATTCCTGGTAGGCGCTGGCCGCCGGAACGGCGAGCTTGGCAAGCGCCCCGAAGCTTTCCGGCAGCATGACCGGTTCGGCGAGCATATCGGGCGTGATCGCCTGACCGCGCGTCACCTTCCGGTCTGGCTGGAGCCGCATGAAGGCATAGGCCACCTGCTCGTTCTTGACGCTCTCGGTCCAGAAGTAGAGCAAAACGCCGGTGATGAGCCCGACGATGACGGCCGCGATGAGCTTCCAGTTCATGGTGTTATTCCCCCTACGAAGGGTTGCCTGATTTGAATGACCTCGACGGTTCGGCCGTCGCTCTTGCTGCTGGTGTAGAGAACATTGGCCTCGACGCTGCCGCGACGGCCGTAAAGGGCAGTGACCCCGCCGCGCTGAGCCGGCGGCGCCTCGATGGTGAAGCCGTCACGGGTGAGAAGCTCGGCGCGCGCATCCGACCAGCGCACCGCCGACAGCGAGCCTTTCGAGACGACCGTGCGCGACGTGTGGCCCTTGTCGCGGTCGCCGATATCGCTCAGCACCTCGACACCGGCCGGCGGACGCAGCGACGGCGGCAGCTTGCCGGCATCGGCGGGTGCGGCAAAGGCCGGCAGCGACGAGGCCACGTCTTCGAAACGGGTCATCAGCACCTCGGTCACCGGCGCATCGGCAGGCCTGCGGATCATGATCGAGACGCCGGGGATCGGCGCCCTTGCCGAGGGATTTGCCGCGTCCTGCCGTCGGAGATAATCGAGCGCTGCCTCGCCGTCGCCGTCGAAGAAGCGGACCACCACGGCGAGATCGTCGCGGATGCGGCTGGTCTTCGGGACGATCAGCATATTGGCGGCGATGACGGCGGTCAGTTCTTGCCTGTCATTGCTTTTCGGCAGGGCAGGCCGGGTATTGACGGCCAGCACCCGCAGCCATTCGTCGGTGATCTCGGAAATGCTGCGATCGCTCTGATAGGGGGTGAATTCGAGCGGCTGGCCGTTGATGACGAGATCGCGCGGCGCCCGCTCCGGCGCGCCGAGAATGCCGGCCAGCATCGAATTCAGCGTCGCCCGGAAATCCTTGTAGACCTCGGCGCGGCCCGGCGTGGCCGCGACCATGGCGACAAGCCCGATGAGGAGAGTTATGCCGGCGAGATGGCTGGCGAAACGAATTGAGATGCGCGCACCCTGTCTCATCTTATTTCGCTCCCGGAAAGACGCCGTCGAAAAGATCGCCGGAATCATCAGCCACATCGCGGATTTCCCGGCGCAGCGTCGGGTCGTAGCCGCGGCGGGTCGTATCGTTGTTGTGCGAGGCAAACAGCGTTGCATCGTCCACCGTGAAGGCATCCTTCCAGCGGACGCTCCTGATCGTATCGAGGTCGTCGGAATCCCTGAACTTGTAGACGCGGTCGGCCGTCGCGGTGACCAGCTGCGGCTTTTCATTGGCGAGGTCGCCGACCATGTCGCCGAAGTCGCGGCCGTCGCTTTTCAGCGTGTTATTGACGTCGTCCCAGACGAAGGTGCGCTGGGGGTCGCCGTCGCCCTCATGCGAGGGGGTGCGCGAGCAGCTCATGGCATCGCGTCCGGGCAGCGCCGGCAGAGAGGGGAGCGGAAAGACGTTCGAGAAATCCGACGTGCAGTCCAGCCCATTCGCCTCGGCGAAGGCGGCGTTGCGCATCGCCAGCATGGTGCCGACCTTCTTGGTGGAAATCCTGTTGGCATGGATCATGAAGATCACGATCAGCAGGATGACGGGTGCGGCGAGCACGAATTCGATCGAGGCCAGGCCGCGCCTGTCGCGGTGCAGCCGCATCATCAGGCCGCCGGCTGGTGCTACGCCGGCAGGATCAATGTGTGTTGACGGCAGCCCAGGCATTGGCTCCTCCCTTGTCGAAGACGCGGGTCAGGCCGGTGAAACTATCGGCAGCCGGGCTCTGCTTGATGGTGTTCGAAACCTCGCCGGTATCGTCGGCGAGCGTGGCGGGCGCAAGCGATGCCAGCCAGTCCTGCGTATAGAGATCGAAGGCCGTGTAATTGTGGACCCAGCTCTGCGCGAGCGCGTAGGCGGATGGCGTCTTGTCCTTGAAGATGCGGATCTGCAACCGGGCCCGCGGCGCACGCGAAACGATCGCCAGCGTCTGGTAGTCGTCAAGCTGCTCGCCGCCGAAGGGCGTGAAGTTGAAGGGGATGCGTCCCTTCAGCCAGTAAGGCTTGGGGAAGGAGATGACTGGCAGGGCGGCGCCCGCCACAGAGATCGCCCCACCGGCAGGCCCGCAGACCTGGTTCCAGATCATGTCGAACTTGCGGGTGAAATCATTCTCGTCCTTCGTCTGCTTGTCGGAATAGCGCGGCGGCACGTCGATCGGCAGCTGGAAGGGGTTCACGACGCCGAACTCGATGCCGAAGAACTCCTCTGCCACGAAGAAGCTGGCATCGAGCGTCAGTTCCTCCCACCAGCTCAGATCGGCATATTGCTCGATGATCGCCTTGAACGGGATCTTGCTCAGGTAAGCCGGGCCGAAGGCTTCATAAAAGATGTAGAAGTTCACCAGCGTATTGTCGATGCCGCTCTTGTGGTTGACAAAGTCGCGGATATGGCTGCCGTCGACGCCGCCTGCGGTCAGCGGACCCTTGCCGTTGGGGAAGCCGCGATTGGCGAATTCGCCGCGCATCAGGAACGGGTCCTGCCCCTCGGTGCCCCTGCTCATCGCCAGGCACATTTCGGCATAGGCCGCAGCGGGATTGACGCCGTCGCGATCGACCGGAAGGTTGCCGCCGGCACCTTCTCCGGCGTCGTTGCAGGATTCGCACGGCGGATGGAAGACGACATGATCCGACTTGTTCAGGCGCACCAGATGCAGGGCTTCGTTGCCGACACGCTGGGGAAAGCTCTCGACGAGGTAGTCGTTGAGATCGTTCATGCCGTCGATGATGTCGCTGGACTTTTCGATGAGGCCCCAGGGATCATAATCGATCTGTGCTTTCACCGTGTATGCAATGGCAATGGTGGCTTCGGTCGCCCGGAACCCCTGAAACGCCAGGCAGGCGCCGTAAATGATGCCGCCGACGATCGGGACCTTCTGCCAGCCCGGGCAATAGGGCATCGGCGGCATCGGCGGCAGCAGGGACGCCGGGCCGAAGCCCTCGGTGAAGGAATATTCGGCGAGTTTCGCCAGAATGGCGGTCGAGCGCAGCGCCAGCTCCGCCGTGGTCAGCTGGAAGGCGACCGAGGTCGCCATGACGACGGTTGCCTGCGAGGAGGCGACGTTGTTCATCGCCATGATGTTGAGATAGCGCGCTTCCCAGTCGGCATGGACGAGCGCGGCGGCGTCGGCCGTGTCCTGGGTGCGCTGCTTGTCGTAGATCATCTGTCCCGTATTCAGGATCCAGACGATCATCAGCGCGAGCGCGATCGTCATGTAGAGAATGATCGGCGACAGGAAGCCGCGCTCGTCGCGGTGCAGGCGCTTGATGAGGGTCGGTGTCATAGCAGGTTCACCTCCGCCTTCGAGATCGTGTAGTAGCGGCCGTCTTTCCTCTGGCCGCGGGCAAAGACCCAGCCGGCATATTCGAGCAGCAGGAAACGCGCTTCGACTGTGGCGGTCACCGGCACGTGCGGCGAGCGGTTGATGGCGGCATAGAGCGCCATCGGCGCGCGATCGACGGTCACGGTGACGTTCTGCGGGTCGAACATATAGCGGGCCTGGTTGCGCATCGCCCGCCAGTTCTTCGAAAGGCCGGAGGCATCGGCAAGGCTCTTCAGCGCTTCTTCCGGCGGCTGGCAGGCGCCGACACATTTCAGCTGGTCGTAGGGGGCGGCCGGGATCAGCGCCAGGCGGGCGGCAAGATCGGCTTTTCCAGGTGCGGCATCGTCATCGCAGGTCTTGGCGTCGATGAAGCTCCGGATGGTGATCGGTAAAGCCGGGCAGAAATAGACGCGGGCGCTGCGGGCCGCCGCATAGGCGGCATAATGGGTGAAGAGGTGGTTTTTCGCCAGGATCGCGAACTGGAACACCACGAACATGAAGAAGACGAAGACCGGCGTGACGAGCACGAAATCCATCATCGTCGTGCTGCCGGAGCTATCGCCGTGCAGCTCTGATATCCGGCGCCGGCGGGCGGAAAGCCGCGGCAGCAGCAGCATCGAGGCAAGCAGGATCATCGCGATCGCAAAGGTGCCGAAGAGCGCGCCGTGATCCTCGGGGATCCAGAAGGTCCGCGAGTGCAGGATCGAACTCCAGAAGGCACCGTCGAAGAGGGGGCGTTCGAGTTCCGCGCGCATTGCCGTTACCTCACGAGTGAAAGAGGGGTGAAATCAGGCATGAACAGGCACCAGAGAAGTCCGAGAGCGGCGGCAACGCCGAAGCGGACGGTATGATGTGTTTCGCGCGGCTTCAGCACCGAAGCGGCATCGCGGAAACCGGCGGGCAGCAGCAGGGCGAACAGTCCGACGTTCCCGGCCAGCACGCTCCACTGAACACGCCGCGCCATCGAGAACAGGGCGATCACGCCGCCGACCATTAGCGATGCGAGCGTCACGTCGATGGCGGGCCAGAGGCCGAGAATGGCGCCGAGCGCCGCCATCAGCTTGACATCGCCGCCGCCGCAGCTTCCGGCTGCGAAGGCGATGATGAAGATCATGCCGGCCGCAATCAGGCCGGCAAAGGCAAGGCCGATCCCTGCGAGACCTCCACCGGCTGCCGCCAGCATGAAGCCAGCAAGCAGGCAGGGATAGGTGACGGCGTTCGGGATGTGACCCTGGCGGTGATCGAGCACCGCCGCGGTCGTGGCGCAGGCGACGGCAAGAGCCGCCGCCGCAGGCATCAGGGTCAGATCGTAGGTCATATCCATGACACGGGATCCGCTTATTGACCCGGCTCGGGAATTCTCTCAGCGTCGGAGAGAGCCGTGTTCTTTTCGTTGAACCATTCGCCGATCTGTTTGCCGAATGCGAGTAGAAGCAGCATCAGCGGAATGACGATCAGGGCGACGGCAAGGACGATCTGGGCCATGTCGCCACGTTCGTCCTGGTGAAGTGCAATTGCGAGAGTCTTGAGTTTTCCAAACATCTGCGTATTCCTCGTTCCTAGGTTTGTTTCGGATCGAAGACCTGAGAGAAGATTACCAAGCATACGGTATCGATCCGAACCAGCACGTTGCTCGTTCCAATGATATGTTCTGCTTCAGCTTTTCTTCCCCGGCGGCCAACGCTTGTTGAGCAACACCATTAAGACCCAAGAGTGCGCCCAAGGCCAGCCCTCCGTCAAGCAAACGGAACGAAGGGTTCCAATTGTCTGGGAGGTGTCTCTTGATGAAACGGAGTTGACGGCGGTAATTTTCAACTAACCGCCTGAAGACACTATAGTTTTACCCCGAAGAAGCTACTTTGTGACGGCTTTGCCAACTGTCGCCGACTGCCCCATAATTGGTCAATTCTTTCAAGGCGATAGAATAGACACCACAGCGCAGGCCCTATCGGCCGCTCGCGCGGGACGCGGCCATGGCGTTGCTTGGCGATCTGGATTAAGCTTCTCCGACATTATGGGCCTCGCCCTTCAGTCGTTCCGGAGAAACGAACCATGGAAACGATGAGCAGCATCCTGATACTTGCATTGGTCCTCATTCCATTGATGATGTTCTTTCCAACCGCAGTTCAAATGATGGCGACACTGTTCGGCATGAGCACGGTTCTGGTGGGGATGCCGCTCTGATGAAGGCCGTATCCGACGACGCCGCCGAACAGGCGACCTTCCAGGTCCTGACCCGGGCGCTGGACAAGCTCTTGGGCCCGATCCGCTTTCTGCTCGAGGATCCAAGCGTGTCGGAAATCCTGATCAACGGGACATCCGATATCTTCGTCGAAAGGCGCGGCAAGCTCGAGCGCGCCGATACGCGTTTTGCCAGCCGCGAGGATCTGGAATCGGCCGCGCGCAGCATCGCGCAATTCTCCGGCAAGCGGTTGACGCCGGAGGAGCCGAGCGTCGAGGCCCGCCTGCCGGACGGTTCGCGCGTGCAGATGATCCAGCCGCCGGCCGCCCGCACCGGGCTCTGCATCTCCATCCGCCGTTTCTTGAAAGAACATCGCAGCATTCGCGATCTCGTCACCCAGGGCAGCCTGACCGAAGCGTCGCTGTCGCTGCTGCAGGCGGCCGTCGGGCTGCAGAAGAACGTCATCATTTCAGGCGGCACCGGCACCGGCAAGACGACGATGCTGAACGCGCTGTCGGAGGCCTTTGCCGACCACGAGCGGATCATCGTCATCGAGGACACCTCGGAACTGCAGATCCGCAAGGAGCATGTCGTCTATCTCGAGGTGACGAAGCCCGACCGTTTCGGCCGCGGCGGCGCCAGCATCCGCGACCTGTTCCGCTCGTCGCTGCGCATGCGCCCCGACCGCATCATCGTCGGCGAGTGCCGCGGCGGCGAGGCGCTCGATATGATTCAGGCGATGACCTCGGGCCATAGTGGCAGCCTGTCGACGGTGCATGCCAACACGCCCTACGACGCCCTGCACCGGCTGGAAACGCTGGCGCTGATGTCGGATATCGACATGCCGCTCCGGCCGCTGCGCGCCCAGATCGCCTCGGCAGTCGACGTCGTCGTGCAGATCGCCCGTTTCAAGCGCACCGGCCGACGCCGGGTGATCGAGATTTCCGAGATCAAGGGCCTGAACAATGACGGCCAATATATCGTCGAGAGCATCTATAAGCTCGAAGGCGACGGCCATTCCAATTCCGACGGCGCATTGCTCTGGACCGGGGTCGTGCCGAGTTTCGCTGCCGATGCGGTGGAAGAGCTGCAAGGCGCGGAGCGCGCCGAATGGATGACGCCCGCCGCGCGGGAAACGGCTTGAAAGCTATTGGCAGACTCCACTGCTGGAAAGCGGGTCAGGATTTGCCGTCAGGCGATACTCAGAAAAACGGCGAGCGATCTTGTGACCGCCAGGAGAGCATCATCTTCCAGGCGGCCGATTATCGGGCCAATTCTATCCCGTTTCACGGACATGGTTTTATCCACCATCACTTGCGAGACTTTGCGCAAACCGCTGAGTGCTGTCGGCTCGATGGTTGGCCGAATGATCGGCGCATCGATGAGCGTGCCAGAAATCAGCAGCACGGTAACCGTGCCCGTTGCGTCGAATTGATCTGCCTGGATGATAAGCGCCGGACGAGGCTTGCCGAAATCGCCGGTGATTGCGACGGTTACGATGTCACCGCGCCTCACGCCTCACCTTCGGAGTCCAGATCGGCGAGTGCGCCATCGAGGAAATCCTGCAAATCGCGATCTCCGGCGTCGGCAAGGGCTGCCTGAACGGACTGACGATGGCATTCCTCGGCAAAACCGGGGCGGCGGGTATCGGGCACCCATATTTGCACGGGACGCAGCCCAGCAGCCCGCAAGGCCTCGCGGCGCTTTTGAACTCTTTCGTTGACCGGCGTTGCCATGTTTGGCTCCATTATGGCGTTACATGTAACATAGGAGCCTGGTATTGCCTTGTCAATGTCCGGCGGTTGGGCTGCTCAGGCACATAGAAATGAAACCTGCTTAGTGTTGCTGGAGCAGGCCCTATGCGCCGCCATCCTTTTCGGCGCTCGCCGCCATATGCCTCAGCTCGTCCCAGAGGCTTTCGGCGAAGCTGCGCAGGACCGTGAGTTCGAAGTCGTCATCGCCGGTGCGGACGATCTGCACGGAGAGATGGCCGACCATGGTCATTGCCGAACTGCCCTCGGCAAACACGGTCGGATCGAGATCGACGGCGGTGCCCTTTGAGAGCAGCAGCCGCGAGGATCGGCCGGAAACGCCGATACGGACGCGCCCGTGGCTCTGGTCCATGACGAAGGCCTTTCCGGCCAGCGCTGCCGTCAGGGCGTCGAGACCGGCTGAAGCAAGCGGCTCGTCGCCGGCGATGAACCATTGGCGGAAGCCGGCCTTGCGGATCGAACTGTTGGTAAAGCCGGCCTTGACCAGTTCGGCGGCCAGTGCCGGCGGCTCGATCGCGCCGAGCACGTGCAGCAGATGGCCTTCCGGCAAGGCTTCCATCCGGAGACTGGCCCCTGTCATGCCGTTATATCTAGCGCCGGCGAGAACCGGTCGATGCTCGGGAAGATCAGGCATGGAGCTTCTCGTTTTCGGGATCGATGAAGACGGGATGGCAGAGCACCGCATCGGTGTATTCATTGTGCAGCCCGTTCCAGACCGTCACCTTCTCACCGATGCGCTCCGGCCCGCGCCGGACGAGCGCCAGACCGATCTTATGGCCGAGCGTCGGCGAAAAGGCGCTTGAGGTGACATAGCCCTGATCGTTTTCGAGCGTTGCCGCAGCACCTTCGGCAAGGATATGCGAGCCGGTGCGGAAGCCGCTTGCCGGGTTGAGCGGCTTGACGCCGACGAGGCGCGGCCGCTCGGGATCCTGCAGGCCCTCGCGGGCAAGCATCGCCTTGCCGATGAAATCTGGCTTGGTGCTGGAAATCATGCGGCCAAAACCGAGATCGCCTGGGGTGACCGTGCCGTTGATCTCGGCATGGGTGACATGGCCCTTCTCGATGCGCAGGACGCCGAGCGCTTCAGCGCCATAGGCGCAGATGCCATGCTTTTCCCCGGCCGCCATGATGGCGTCGGCAACGCTCTCGCCGTAACCGGCCGGCACGGCCAGCTCGTAGGCGAGTTCGCCGGAGAAGGATATCCGGAAGAGCCGGCCTTCGAGGCGGCCTGCGAATAGCGACACCTTGCGGGCGCTCATGAAGGGGAAGGCGGCATCCGAGATATCCTCGTCGACGATCTCCGAAAGGATTACGCGGGACTTCGGCCCGGCAACGGCCATCTGCGCCCATTGATCGGTCGAGGAGGCGAAGCAGACGTCGAGCTCCGGCCAGAGCGTCTGGGCGCAGAATTCGAGATGGGTCAGCACCCCGGCGGCAAGCGCCGTTGTCGTCGTCATGAAGAAATGCTCGTCGCTGAAGCGGCTGGTGGTGCCGTCATCATAGATGAAGCCGTCCTCGCGCAGCATGATGCCGTAACGCGCCTTGCCGACGGCAAGCTTGGCGAAGCCGTTGCAATAGACACGGTCGAGGAAAGGCGCGGCATCGCGGCCGAAGATTTCGATCTTGCCGAGGGTCGAGACGTCGCAGAGGCCGGCATTTTTGCGAATGTTCAGCACTTCGCGGTCCACGCTCTCGCGCCATGTCGCCTCGCCTGCGCGCGGGAACCAGGACGATCGGTACCAGAGGCCGGCTTCGACGAAGACCGCGCCGTTCTTCTTAGCCCAGCCATGCAGCGGCGATTTGCGCGCCGGCTGGAAATCCTTGCCGCGCGATGCCCCGGTCAGAGCGCCGAAGGAGACCGGCGTATAGAAAGGCCGGAAGGTCGTCGTTCCCACCTCGGCGGGCGACACGCCGCGCGCCTCAGCCAGAATGCCGATGGCGTTGATGTTGGAAAGCTTGCCTTGGTCGGTCGCCATGCCTGATGTTGTATAACGCTTGGCAAGCTCGACATGGCCGTAGCCTTCGCGCACCGCGAGGCCGAGGTCCTTGAGATGCACGTCATTCTGATAATCGACGAAAGCCTTGCCCTTCGAGCCCTTGACGGACCAGAGCGGCTTTGAGCCTCGAGCCGCTTCCGGGGCAGCGGCAAAGGCCGGGTCCGCCGCTGCAAAACCGATCGCCTTCAGGGCGGCGGCCGCCTTTGCGGCGCCATCGCCGAGGCAGGCCGTGGTTTGCGCAAGCCCGGCAGCCGCGCCGGCAACGGCAAGACCGTCCTGCGCGGCCGGCGCCAGAAACGCTGCGGCCTCGTCCGACCATTGCGGCTTGCCGCCGCGATGGCAGGCAAGATGGATGATCGGGCTCCAGCCGCCCGACATGGCAAGCGCATCGGCGTCGATGCGGCGGATACCGCCTGTGGTTTCAACGCTGACGCCGCGCAGGCGCTGGCCGCCGAACGCATCGATCACCCGGGCGCCCTTCAGCACTTCGGCGCGGCCCTGCCAGCCCTTGCCGGCATCGGGGCGGCTGTCGACGATCGCCGCGACGGCGAGGCCGGCCGCCTCGAGATCGGCGGCGGTGCGGTAGCCGGCATCGTTGGTGGTGAAGATCACCGTGCTTTTGCCTGGCGCCACCGCCTGCCGGTTGAGATAGCTGCGCATGGCGCCTGCCATCATCACGCCTGGTATATCGTTGCCGCCGAAGACGAGCGGCCGTTCCTCTGCCCCTGTCGCCAGGATCGCCTGGCGGGCGACGATGCGCCACAACCGTTCGACCGGGCGCTCCGGATCGGGGAGCGCCACATGCTTCTGCACGCGTTCGACGGCGCCGAAGACATTGTCGTCGTACCAGCCGAAAACGGTCATGCGCGGTAGGCGGCGCACATTTGAAAGGCTCTCGAGTTCGGCCAGCAACTCGCCGAGAAGCGCGTCGGCCGGCTTGCCCTCGACAGTGCCGTGGGAAAGCAGGCTGCCGCCGAGTTCCGGGCCTTCGTCGGCGAGGATGACGCGGGCGCCGGCGCGGCCGGCGGTCAGTGCCGCGGCAAGGCCGGCAGGGCCGGCGCCGATCACCAACAGATCGCAATGCGCCCAGCATTTCTCGTAGGTGTCGGGATCGGCCTCATAGGAGGCTCTGCCGAGACCCGCCGCCTTGCGGATCACCGGCTCGTAGAGCTTTTCCCACAGCGCTGCCGGCCACATGAAGGTCTTATAGTAGAAACCGGCGCTGAGGAAAGGCGAGAGCAGGCCGTTGACCGCGCCGACATCGAAGCCGAGCGACGGCCAGCGGTTCTGGCTTCTTGCCGCCAGCCCCTCGTAAAGTTCGATCATCGTCGCCCGCGTATTCGGCTCGGTGCGCCCGCCGCTGCCTGTCGTCACCAGCGCGTTCGGTTCGGCCGCACCCGCCGTCAGGATGCCGCGCGGGCGGTGATATTTGAAACTGCGGCCGACGAGCTGGACGCTGTTGGCAAGCAGCGCCGAGGCGAGCGTATCGCCCGGATGGCCTGCGAGCGCCTTGTCGTCGAAGCTGAAGCCGAGTGTCGTGGCGCGGTCGATGCGGCCGCCGGAGGAAAGACGGAAGCTCGTCATGCCGGTTCTCCGCCGAGCTTCGCAAGGGCAGCATCCCTGACGCCATGGACCGCATGGGTGACGGTATCGCGCTCGACGATCAGCCAGCGTCGGCATCCGGAGGAATGGTGCCAATATTCGCTGTGGCGGCCGCGCGGATTGTCGCGCAGATAGACATAGTCGAACCAGGCATCAGCACCGGCGTCCGGCGCCGGCCTGACAAGGCCGGCATCGCCGCGGATCGAGAATTCCTCCTTGGGCCGGACGCCGCAATGGGGACAAGAAATCAGGCTTGCCATCGTCTAAATGTCCTCAGTGCAGATTGGGCTGGGCGCCGACGCCCTTTTCATCGATCTGATGGCCGCGCGCGAAACGGTCGAGCCGGAAGGCGCGCGCCGTCTGATGCGGCGTGTTGCGGGCGATCAGATGGGCGTAGCAGAAGCCGGAGGCGGGCGTCGCCTTGAAGCCGCCGTAACACCAGCCGGCGTTGAGATAGAGATTATCGATATGGGTGCGGTCGATGATCGGCGAGCCGTCCATGCTCATGTCCATCACCCCACCCCAGGAGCGCAGGTAGCGCACGCGCGACAGGGACGGGATCATTGCAACCCCGGCCTCGGCGACATGTTCGACCGAAGCCAGATTGCCGCGCTGGGCATAGGAATTATAGCCATCGATATCGCCGCCGAAGACGAGGCCGCCCTTGTCGGACTGGGAGACGTAGAAATGCCCGGCGCCGAAGGTGACGACATTGTCGATGAAGGGCTTCAGCCCTTCGGAGACGAAGGCCTGCAGCACATGGCTTTCGATCGGCAGGCGGAGGCCGGCCATATCGGCGACGACGGTGGAATTGCCGGCCGCCGCCAGCGCCAGCTTGCCGCAGCCGATGAAGCCTCTGCTGGTCTCGACACCGGTCACCCGACCGTTTTCGCTGCGGATGCCGGTGACTTCGCACTGGGTGATGATATCGACGCCGCGGCTGTCTGCGCCGCGGGCATAACCCCAGGCGACCGCGTCGTGGCGCACCGTGCCGCCGCGCGGCTGGTATAGACCACCCATGACCGGGAAACGGGCATTGTCGAAATCGAGGAACGGAAGCTTCTTGCGCACCGCCTGCCGGTCGAGCAGCTCGGCATCGACGCCGTGCAGCCGCATGGCGTTGCCGCGGCGCGTATAGGCGTCACGCTGCGCATCGGAATGGAAGAGGTTGAGCACGCCGCGCTGCGAAACCATGGCGTTGAAGTTGAAGTCCTGCTCCAGGCCTTCCCAGAGCTTCATCGATAGTTCGTAGAAGGGATTGTTGCCCGGCAACAGGTAGTTGGAACGGATGATCGTGGTGTTCCTGCCGATATTGCCGGAGCCGAGATAGCCCTTTTCGAGCACGGCGACATTGGTGATGCCGAACTCCTTGGCGAGATAATAGGCGGTGGCCAGACCGTGACCGCCGCCACCGACGATGACGACGTCGTAATGCGGCCTCGGCGCGGGATCGCGCCAGGCTGGCGCCCAGCCTTTGTTGCCGCGAAGGCCGTTGAGAAAAATCGAAAGAGCGGAATAGCGCATGGGTCAATCCGAATGGAACGAGCGCATGATGCCAGAAAGGCGACGCGCCACTTGCGCAATTAGGACATGAATGGTTAGAAAAGAGACATGTCCTCGCCCGATAACAGAAATGTCCAGGAGATCGGCTTTATCCTGATCCCCGGATTTGCGCTGATGTCCTATGCCTCGGCGACCGAGCCGCTGAGGGCGGCAAACCTTCTGGCCGGGCGGGAAATCTATCGCCTGTCGATCTTTTCGCCGGACGGCGCGCCGGCGCTCTCATCATCTGGCGTCAGCGTGCCGGCCGAACCTCTTCCGGCCAGGGGCTCCGGCCTCGGCACGGCCTTCGTCTGCGCCGGCGGCTTGCCGCGCGACTGGCGTTATCCCGGCGTGCTTGCCTGCCTGAGGCAGCTGGCGCGCGAAGGTGTGAGGATCGGCGGCATTTCGGGCGGTCCCTATTTGATGGCTGCCGCCGGACTGCTTGCCGGCCGCGATTTTACCATCCATTGGGAACATGCCGCCGCCCTTCTCGAGGCCTTCCCGGACCTCACGCCACGCCAGGCGCGTTTCATGATCGACGGCAACCGGATCACCTGCGGCGGCGGCATCGCGCCGCTCGACATGATGCATGTGCTGATCGCCGAGCGCATGGGACCGGATTTTGCCCGCCGCGTCAGCGACTGGTATCTTCACACCGAGGTCAACGAGCCCGCCGCCCCGCAGCGCGCCTCGCTCGCCGAGCGCTACGGCGTCCATCATCCGGGGCTGCTCAGCGTTCTCGAACGCATGGAGGAGACGATCGAGATGCCGCTCGGCCGCGCCGCCATGGCGCGCATCGCCGGCGTCACCACCCGCCATCTCGACCGGCTCTTTTCAGCCCATCTCGGCACCACCTTCCTCGATCAATATCACAGGATCAGGCTGCAGCATGCCCATCGCCTGCTGAAACAGAGCCCGCTTTCGGTCTCGGAAATTGCGGTCGCCACCGGCTTTTCCAGTCTCAGCCATTTTTCCCGGATGTTCCGCGCCGCCTACGGCATCGCTCCGCGCGAGGCGCGGCGGGAATAGGTTTTCTTCACGGTTGAGAAAATTTCACTATGACGATAGGGTCGGCTTCGGACAAAAGCGAAGGCGGCAGCATGAAAACCAAGCGAGAAGCGGCAAATCAACCGGAAGAGGCGCATGCCGGACGCACGCCCTTTTCCCAGGATCCGCACGCGGTTCGGGAACCGAAGGAAAACAACCTCGAAATGGCGATCGGCCATGAGGTGCGCGCCTACCGCAAAAAGCTCGGCATCACCGTTACCGATCTGGCAGCCGCGACCGGCATTTCGCTCGGCATGCTGTCGAAGATCGAGAACGGTAACATCTCGCCGTCGCTGACGACGCTGCAATCGCTGTCACGCGCGCTCGGCGTGCCGATGACCGCCTTTTTCCGCCGCTATGAGGAGCCGCGCAACGCCGTCTTCGTCAAGGCGGGCCAGGGTATCGAGCTGGAACGGCGCGGCACGCGCGCCGGCCATCAATATAATCTGCTCGGCCATATCGACAACAATACCAGCGGCGTCATCGTCGAGCCCTATCTGATCACGCTGACCGCCGATTCCGACGTCTTCCCGACGTTTCAGCACGAGGGCATGGAGTTTCTCTACATGCTCGAAGGCGAGGTCATTTACCGCCACGGCGACCAGCTTTTCCAGATGCAGCCGGGCGACAGCCTGTTCTTCGATGCCGATGCGCCGCATGGGCCGGAACAGCTGGTGAAGCTGCCGAGCAAGTACCTCTCGATCATCAGTTATCCCCAGCAGAACTCCAGAAGCTGACTTGCCTTAAAAGAAAAATTTATTCTTCCCAGTTGATGCCCTGAAACAGACCTGCTACTCGTTTCTCAACATGAACGGAGGCACGCGCTATGTGCGGCATTGTTGGACTGTTCCTCAAGGACAAGAGCCTTGAATCTCAGCTGGGAAACCTGCTCTCGGATATGCTGATCACCATGACCGATCGCGGACCGGATTCGGCCGGCATCGCGATCTATGGCGGTGCTGCCGAGGGCAGGGCGAAAATCACCATCCAGTCCGCCAATCCGGGCGCGGATTTCGAAGGCCTTGCCACCGACCTCGAGAAGGCCGGCATCAAAGCCGATGTCTCGGTCAAGAGCACGCACGCGGTCATCGAGCTTGATGCCTCCAAACTTGGAACCGTGCGCAAGGCGCTCGAAGAGATCCGTCCGGCGGTCCGCCTGATGGGGTCGGGCGAAAGCGTCGAGATCTACAAGGAAATCGGCCTTCCGAAAGACGTCGTGAAGCGGTTCGACGTCCGCGCCATGGGCGGCACCCACGGCATCGGCCATACCCGCATGGCGACGGAATCCGCCGTCACCACGCTCGGCGCCCATCCGTTCTCGACTGGCGCCGACCAGTGCCTCGTGCACAACGGCTCGCTGTCCAACCACAACAATCTGCGCCGCGAACTCATCCGCGAAGGCATGACCTTCGAGACACAGAACGATTCCGAAGTCGCCGCCGCCTATCTGACGGCCGAAATGGCCAAGGGCAAGGATCTCGGCCAGGCGCTGACGGGCGCGCTCGACGATCTCGACGGCTTCTTCACCTTCGTCGTCGGCACCAAGTCCGGCTTCGGCGTGGTGCGCGACCCGATCGCCTGTAAGCCCGCCGTCATGGCCGAGACCGACCAATATGTCGCCTTCGGCTCGGAATACCGCGCGCTGGTCAACCTTCCCGGCATCGAGAATGCCCGTGTCTGGGAGCCGGAGCCGGCGACCGTTTATTTCTGGGATCACGACAAGGCCGCCTGAG